>QCCX01000004.1 GCA_003278845.1 Prochlorococcus sp. AG-347-O22 | reverse complement strand
ATCTAAATGAGCAAAATAAGTTAAATTTCTGAGATGTACTTCTTTGAAACCTATACCTACTCCAATAAACCTCTCTGCATGTCCAATATCTTCATATGAACCATTATGAAAACTCTTAACATAATCAATTTGAGAAATATTATTGACAATTAATTTATATGTAAATTTTTCCAGTCCACTGAGTTTATCTTTTGAAGATTGCTTAGAAATTGTCTGGCAAATTTCTCTTTCCGCATCCTCTTTCGAAAAATTTATTGTTGAATTATAGATTTCTAATGTAGAAATAGTTTTTTCTAAATCTATACCGCCATCGCTATTTGATAAATGTATTTTTAATGAATCAGTGTCTGTATCAAGTCCAATTAACATCAAATCCACAGAAGCTCCGCAGCAAAAGCTATTCTCTACAGCCTCTTTGAAAGCATATAATTTATTTCTACCTTCAGCTGCAGCTAACTCGTCATTACTGCCATGAGCTGCGCATCCCTGATGTAAAGGATCTACTGAACTAAAATGATAAGTTACAACTTTTAAGTACCTGGTATCTTTATGAGCTTCATTAGGAACATTCTCTCTATATCTTTTATGTTCAGTTTTTACCCATCGATTAACGGTATTTTCAATATCAAACAGTGCCCCAGCATGGGATCTTCTCCTTACTGAACTAAAAGGTATTCTCATTACATAAGCAACTGAATGAGCTAACCTTCCATCTGAACAAGGAGTTATATCAAGTAAATGTATTCCACAATCTAAGAGAAATTTTTCAAAATCTTCCGCATCCCTACTTCCAGCAGCACCTTCAAGTGGATCATTGTTAAAAAAATTGTCGCTAAGTTTCTCATGCTGTTTGAAAGCACACCATGCATATAAAGCTCTCATATCAAGAGGTTTAACCCAAGATTTATCTAATACATGGAGAGGTAAATCTATTCCCAAATTTTTTCTTGATATTTTCTGAGCCTTATTTATAAAATCTTCGTGATGTTGGATTCGAGCAATTTCCTTGAGAGTTGGAACAATTTCGTCAAAATCACTTTTTATTTTGCTTTCATACCTAAATAGATTTTCATTTTGAATATTATTGGTTAATTTATGAGACTTTCCAGAATTTCGGAAATTATTTGATTCTTTAGTTTGTATATGTATATTTTCAGTAAAGGTTTTCATTGGAGCGGTTGGCCCCAATGTGAAATTCTTGGCTTTAGCCAGTCCTCTTAAAGGCATTATTTACTTAACCTCTTGCACCGCCTGAAAAGGTAACAAGTTGTCCTTCACGAGTATTTCCACTAGATCCAGTTATCAAGAAATCTGGTTTTTCTGTTTCCTCATTCCTTTTAACTTCCATCGGGGGCATTGCGCTCATGAATCCTGCTCTTGATGGATTTCGCTTTCTAGAAGAAGCTCCCTCTGTGCCTGTTACCTTATCACCGCGATCCCAATCATCACCAGTTACGTTTCCTACTGATTGTCCTTCTCCAGTAATCCGTGATGCGACTCTTTTTTCTGGTGTCTTTGCAGCACGGTCTACCTCTTCAATTTCCATTTTTTGTTTATAAGTAATATTTTTATTCGGTTCAAATCTAAATTTTTCAGTACCAGTGACCTTATCAACTGCCATATCAAAAGGTCCTGTTACCTTTGAACCATTTTCATATTCATTACCTGTAACACCTTGAGTATTTTTTTCAGAATATTTATCTCTTGATGGTGATTTAACAGAGAATTCCTTCCAAGAGTTACCTGCCGACTTTTCCGGATTCGCATAAGCCGCATCATGTGCAGGATTATCACAAGCTTGTGAGAGCTGATCTCCACCAACATAGGGAGTCCCTGTTAGATTTTTACAAGCACCTTTCTTAGCACCTGTCATTACTCCGCCAATTCCTGGTTGCTGTCCTGTAAGTCTGGCATTTGAATTATTTCCAGAATTAACTGTTGCTCGGGATTTCATATCTTCTGAAATCTCAGTACTACAATTTTCATTAATCTGATCTAAGCCTGCGTATGGTGTTCCTGTTAACACTTTGCATGAACCTGGTTCATCTCCAGTTACTATTTCTGATCTTCCTGTCATAGTGCCGCTTATTAAATTTGACTTTGAAGAAAGGCTTAAACCTACTTTTCTAGCTTCTGGTTTTGGTTTTGAACCGCAAAACTTCTCATATTGTTGAGATCCTATGTACTCATCGCCAGTTACATTCTTACAACTCCCATGTTCATTACCTGTCATATAGTCTGATCTTCCAACCCCTGTACCAGTTACATTATTCCCATTAAGAGTGTTGTAACTGCCGACTTTTTCAAGTGCTTTACCTTTTGGATTTGGCTCAGAGCCAAGATATTGATCTCCAGTTAATTGATGTCCAGAACCTGATTCATCTCCAGTAACTAGGGTGGATCTACCAGGTAGTGATCCAGATACTTTTAATCCATCGGTTGTGATGCTGTGTTTAACCTTTGAAGGATTTCTTGGGACATCACCACAATACTTCTGCGATTGATTGGAAGATACATATTCAGTACCTGTAAGGTTTTTACAAGTTCCTGGCTCATCGCCTGTGACCCTATCAGATCTACCAACTTCATTTCCAGTTACTTTATTACCTGATGTTGTAGAGGTAACAGTAGATCTAAGTGGCTGTTTATAACTTGGTCTATCTTGACAAAATTGATCAGTAACTTCTGCTCCCATATATTGGGTACCAGTTACAGTTCTGCATGTACTTGCTTCATTACCTGTAGTTTTTACAGATCTATTAGCTTGAGTTCCAGTAACTATTTGACCTGAATCAGTTTCACTTTTACCAACTTTCCAGCTAGCATCTGCAATATTTTGTTTAGCTCCATTTTTATTTGGACCACATGGTCTACATTTACCATTACCTTTTTTGCCTGTGGCACCAGTTTTACTTCTTAGCTCTCTCACTCTCTGAGAAATTTCTCTACTACTTAAATCTGGGTCTCCCCTTCTAGCTAATGAAGCGGCACTAGTATTTTGTTTAGTTGCAGATTTACCATGTTTAGATTGAGCTTCTCTTCTCGCCAAAACAATATCTCTACTTGTATTAGTAATAGGCTTTCTCTTCTGATTAATTCTTCTCTTAACGTTGGGTTTTAGAGACTTAGATTCTGTACTAGTTGAATCCTGAATTTCTTGATTTTTACTTATAGACGATTTAACTGTGTTTACAGGACTTTCTTTTTTAACATCAGTACGGGTTCTATCGGATGAAGTTATAGCTGATTTCCCATGGGTAGACATTGCTTTTCTTCTCTCTATTACTAACTCTTTACTAGATAAAGTTGTTGAAGAATTTATGTTTACCTGAGTTTTTGGAATATGTTTTGTAGCTGGTTTAGAAATATTATGATTGTTAGGAGAAGATTGAGTCCCAGAAATCTGTATATCTTGAGAAGATCGAACTCTATCTTTGGTAGTTGAAGAATAAGCAGCAGCTTTTTTACCGCTATCACTCATCGCCTTTCTTCTTTCAAGTGCAATCTCTCTACTGGTTTTTTTTGACATGATCTTCAAGTTTAAATTCTTTAAAAAGACTTTTGAAAAACTTTCTCCAAAAATTTTTTTGGAGAAAGATATTAACTACAAAAAGTAGCTTTAACGTCCTTGGAAAACTACAAAAGCTGTTCCTTGACTTTGAGTGTAAGCATCGTATCCGATGATTCTTACATGATGATCAGGGTATGCTCTATGGCATGCCTCTAATTCGCTCACGATCAAGTTAAGATCTTTTTCCCCAAAGAATGGGAGTTTCCAATAAGACCAATAAGTTTGCATACATCCACTTGGATGAACATGCTCAATAACTGGACTCCAACCTTGAGCAATTATGTACGCAATTTGGTCATATATTTCTTCCTGGGTCATCGGTGGTAAAAAACCGAATGTTTCCAGGGTTGCAACTGTTTGGTAGTCGCTTACTGTGCTCTGGAAAGGCATAATTAATCAAAATGTGAATGAAAGTACTCGTAAAAACGAGATTTTAATAAGTCTGAGGAGAATAAATCTCCTCGATTTCGAAACTTGAGTTAACCCTGAACATCAAGTTTGTCGACAGTGTCAAACTCAAACTTAATTTCCTTCCAAGTTTCTAGAGCAATAGCTAATTCAGGACTATGCTTAGCAGCTTCCATGAGAATGTCTCTACTCTCTTTTTCGATTTCGCGACCAGCATTACGAGCCTTTACACAAGCTTCTAATGCAACTCTGTTAGCTGCAGCTCCAGCAGCTGAACCCCATGGGTGACCATGTGTTCCTCCCCCGAACTGAAGGCAGGAATCATCCCCAAAGATCGCTAGAAGTGCAGGCATATGCCAAACGTGGATACCACCTGATGCGACTGCAAATACTCCAGGCATTGAACCCCAATCTTGATCAAAGAAGTTACCTCTTGATCTATCTTCAGGAACAAATGACTCTCTTAAGTTGTCAATATAACCAAGAGTTGTTTGACGATCACCTTCTAGTTTTCCAACAACGGTTCCAGTATGTAATTGGTCTCCTCCAGAAAGTCTCAAACATTTTGCAAGAACTCTGAAGTGAATACCATGCTTTGGATGTCTGTCAATAACAGCATGCATAGCTCTGTGAATATGCAGAAGCATGCCATTTTTACGACACCAATTAGCTAATCCAGTATTTGCAGTAAAACCACCAGTTATATAATCATGCATGATGATTGGCATATCTAGCTCTTTTGCAAATTCAGCTCTTTCATAGAGTTCTTCAGGAGTGTTAGCAGTACAATTTAGATAATGACCTTTAACTTCTCCAGTTTCCCGCTGAGCAAGCTTAACTGCTTCTGCAACAAACTCAAATCTTTCTCTCCAACGTTGGAATGGTTGAGAATTAATATTCTCATCATCCTTCGTTAAATCAAGACCGCCTCTAAGACATTCATATACAACTCGACCATAGTTTTTACCAGATAATCCTAATTTAGGTTTGATGGTACATCCAAGTAGAGGTCTTCCGTATTTGTTAAGTCGATCTCTTTCAACTACGATTCCATTTGGTGGACCACCGCAAGTTTTAATGAAAGCAATTGGGAATCTAATATCTTCTAGACGTAGATGTCTTAGAGCTTTAAATCCAAAAACGTTTCCTACAAGAGATGTTAATACGTTTGTAATTGAGCCTTCTTCAAAAAGATCTAAAGGATATGCAATAAAAGCATAGAAAGCTTCAGGATCTCCAGGAACGTCTTCGATTCGATAACAACGTCCTTTATAAAATTCTAAGTCTGTAAGTAACTCGGACCAAACTGTTGACCAAGTACCTGTTGAAGATTCAGCTGCAACAGCTGCTGCAACTTCTTCTCTTGGAACACCTTCTTGACCTGTACATTTGAAACAGGCTAGTAAATCGGTGTCTAGGGGGACATATTCTGGAGTCCAGTAGGTATCTCTGTACTCCTTTACCCCTGCGTCATACTTCTTACTCATAAGGATAAATTTAGGTCTGTGTAGGGAAAATAATTATTGTGCAAAATTTATAAATCTTGCTTTACTTAATTAGTCCTTTTGACCAAGAAATTCACCGTTACCTAGAGCAGGTTCAACTTCTCTATGAGGACGAGCAATAATGTGAGCTGCAACTAAACCGTCACCAACTCTTTCACAAGCGTCAGCACCAGCTCTTACAGCTGCGTTAACTGCTCCTGTTTCGCCTCTAACTAATACTGTGACATAACCGCCACCAACGAATTCACGACCAATAAGGCGAACTTCTGCTGCCTTTGTCATTGCGTCTGCTGCTTCGATTGCAGGTACAAGTCCGCGTGTCTCGATCATGCCGAGAGCGATACCCATTGTTTCTGTAGCCATTGTCTACTAAATACTAAATGTGGAATGTTCAATTCGAAGAATGCTTCATTAAGTACTTATAAGTCAAGCGTTTTAGACAAAATCTCCATTAATGTTTTTTCTATCATTCATAAGTTAAACTTATCACCCTTGGTACTATTGATATGTCAATACTTATGCAAATTAGTTAGTGCATCAAAACATACTGTTGTGTTAAGAAAAAATTTACATTATGTTATTTCCGTACGAGGCAGGCCCTGTCTACACAGGTGTGGAATGTTCAACCTTTCCTGTCTCCGTATCAAGCTTTGAAGTAAGATAGTACTCACAATAAATTTATTAGTTATTTTGAACCTTCCAGTTCTAACTATTGCGAGTGGCAATCAAAGGAAAGTATCTGAGATTTCAGATATGCTGGATGTTTTATCTTTAAAGGTTGAGAAGCAACCAGAATATTTAAATGTTGAAGAGACTGGAAACACATATTTTGAGAATGCACTTCTAAAAGCAAAAGCAGCTGCTTTAGAGACTAAAACTTGGGCATTAGCTGATGACTCCGGTCTTGAAGTAGATGTTTTAGATGGTCGACCAGGAATTTATTCTGCTCGATATGCCAAAAATAATGATGAGAAAATTAAAAAATTAATTAATGAACTTTCTGATAGCCCTTATAGGAGTGCAAGATTTATAAGTTGTATGGTTTTGTGCGATCCCTTAGGAAACTTAGTTAAAGATACAACAGGAATATGCTGGGGAGAAATTCTTAAGAACCCCAAATATCCAAATGGGGAATTCGAATCTATTTTTTGGGTAAAAGAGGCTAACTGTGTTTACGGTGAGCTCTCACAATCACAACTAAATAAATTAGGTAGTAGAGGTAAAGCTGCAAAAATTATGTCACCTTTTTTAAAAAAAGAGATAGGTTTGAGTTAAAAAATTCTCAATAATTTGAAATCTCTTCAATCGCTCTTATAGCAGCAGCTGCAGCCTCTTCTACATCCCCTTCTTTTCCGGCGAGAGTTAATCTACCAAAAGCTCCAACTGCCTTAACATCAACAACAGTTATATTAGATGCCTTTTCAGCTTCATTAGCTGCTTTTAAGACATACCCAGCAGGTTCAGTTTCTAATATAAACATGCTCATTCCAGATTGAATCATTGATCCACTTCTGTTTTGTCTATTTATTAAAACAGCATGATCTGGAGTAATAGCTCGAATAACTTCTGTCCAACTTGTTGAAGGTTTGGTTCTTTTTCTAACTTCACTTCCAATAGCATCTAGAACAACATCCCCAGAATGTAAAACAGTACTTTGATCTTTGTGATAAAGAGCAAGAGAGCCAAATGCTCTTTCAACAATCATCTGACCAAGTCTTACATTACTTGCTTTTAAGGCAATATCAGTGACTCTATGCACCGCCATCCCAGGTGAAACTTCCATCCATAGGCATGAATCTCCGGGTATAGGTAAAAAACCTCTACTAACCGTCCCCATATATGCAGCTAATTGAGGCTGAAGAGAATCCAAAAAAACATATGTTCTCAACTCAATTTGTTCAACTTGACTTGCTTGTCTGGACACCAAAGACTTTTCTGAATCAGTTGTAATAAAACAGCTTGCACCACTGGCCTGAGATTGCACCTCAGATCCTGTGACAAGAGAACTCCCTTTTTTTCGTTCCCCTCTGTTTAAACTAGAAGTTGGTTCCATTCACGCGACTATAACGGATAATGGTTCATTTTTTCTATTAAATTTACTTGCATGCCTCCCACAAAACGATAACTTCAAGTAAAAGATATGCATTTTTATGGGAACTTCTCAAAAAAAAGAACCAAATGTTTCTGGTACTGAAAAAGAATTAACTCCTGATCAAACTCTTGGATTAGTTAGCCTAAGCTTGATGCAAAAACTATCTCAGAAAGACCCATCTTTTAGTTGGTTAGAAGAAGATAAAATTGAGAAAGTAAATCTTAAGAACCTTAGAGATAGATTAGAGTTAACGCAATTGGCTATAAATACTGGAGCACCTTTAACCACTTCAGAAGTGACAGCTTTAATTGGAGCAAAGCCCGGAAAATCTAAGTTAGAAAGAGCAGGATTATTAGCAACGAAAATAGCTAGAAATGTATGGAAAATCTCAAAAACAAGTCAAGGAAATTCCTTCTACAGAAATTAAAATACGCCCAAAAAGTTTTTTTCATAATTCCCATTTAAGTATTTAAACATTCATATAAGTTTTTTAAATGTGTTCATTTTGTAAGAGAACTTATTAATTACTTTCTTAAATTAAAAAATTTATGCAAGCTTGAAATATAAGCTCTTGAAAATTTTTAATGAGTAAAGTTGAATTTAATAAGGAAACTGGGCCGAGGGAAGTTTTTTGCGGTTTAACTTCAATAGTTTGGCTCCATAGAAGAATGCCTGATGCGTTTTTTCTGGTAGTGGGTTCAAGGACATGTGCTCATTTAATTCAAAGCGCTGCTGGAGTTATGATTTTTGCTGAGCCAAGATTTGGGACGGCTATTCTTGAAGAAAAAGATCTAGCAGGTCTTGCTGATGCTCATGAAGAATTAGATCGAGTGGTTAATGATCTTATTGCAAGAAGACCAGAAATAAAAACTCTTTTTCTAGTTGGATCTTGTCCAAGTGAAGTAATTAAACTAGATCTTGCAACTGTCGCAGAGAAATTAAATAAAAGATTTTTAGGTCAAGTAAGATTCGTTAATTACTCTGGCAGTGGGATAGAAACAACTTTTACCCAAGGAGAGGATGGCGCTTTAAAAGCTTTAATTCCATTAATGGAGTCATCAAATGAGGAAAAATTATTATTAGTTGGGACTCTTGCAAATAATGTAGAGGATAGGTTTAAAAAGATTTTTAGAAATTTAGGAATTTCAAATATTGAGAGCTTTCCACCACGGCAATCAACAGAATTACCAAAAATTGGCAAAAATACAAAAGTATTATTAACTCAGCCTTATTTAAGTGATACGGTACGAGACCTCAAACATCGGGGGTGTGAAATAATTTCAGCTCCATTTCCTCTAGGTATCGAAGGCAGTACAAAATGGTTTTTAGCTGCTGCCAAAGCCTTCAAAATTAGTGAACTTAAAGTTCATGAAATTATTTCGCCTTTAATCAATAGAGCAAAACTTGCTCTTGATTCACACAAAGAAATACTTAAGGGGAAAAGATTATTTCTTCTTCCTGAATCGCAACTAGAGATATCTTTGGCAAGATTCTTGCATAATGAATGCGAAATGGATCTTGTAGAGGTAGGCACTCCTTACCTAAATAAGGATTTAATGAAAGAGGAGATTAATTTATTACCTGATAATACAAAAATTGTTGAAGGGCAACATGTAGAAAAACAATTAGATCGAGTGAGAGAATCTAATCCAGACTTAGTAGTTTGTGGCATGGGTTTAGCTAACCCACTTGAGGCGGAGGGGATTAGTACTAAGTGGTCAATAGAAATGGTGTTCAGTCCAATTCATGGAATTGATCAAGCCGCAGATTTGGCCGGTCTCTTCTCCAAACCTTTAAAAAGAAATCAAATACTTACTTCAAAAACTTTAGTAACTCATTAAAAACTATGGAATTAACTCTTTGGACGTATGAAGGACCACCACATGTTGGTGCTATGAGAATTGCCTCGTCAATGAAAGACATTCATTATGTGCTTCATGCCCCCCAAGGAGATACATATGCAGATCTTCTTTTTACCATGATCGAGAGGAGGGGGCAAAGGCCTCCAGTAACTTATACAACTTTTCAGGCTAGAGATCTTGGAGGCGATACAGCAGAATTAGTAAAGAAAAATATTAAGGAAGCAGTTGAACGATTCAAACCCAAAACTCTTTTAGTCGGAGAAAGTTGTACAGCAGAACTTATCCAAGACCAACCTGGTGCACTTGCGAAAGGGATGGGGTTTGATATGCCGATTGTTAATCTTGAATTACCTGCTTATAGCAAGAAAGAAAATTGGGGGGCCTCAGAAACCTTTTATCAACTAATAAGAACCCTTTTAAAAGAAAAAGTAAGTTCTTCAGACAAAATAAATCCCCTTAGGTGGAGGGAATTAGGTAGGAGACCAAAAGTTAATATACTTGGCCCTTCACTACTAGGATTTAGATGCAGAGATGATGTAATCGAAATCCAACGCATACTTTCGGAACAAGGTATAGATACAAATGTAGTTGCTCCACTAGGTGCTAGTCCTGATGATATTGAAAGACTAATTGATGCTGAAATAAATATCTGTCTTTATCAAGAAATTGCTGAAGCTTCATGTGAGTGGCTTAAAAGGAACTTTGGAATGGAATATACGAATACTATTCCTATTGGAATAAAAAATACAATTGAATTTATAAATGAAGTTCATGAGAAATTAGATCTTCCTTTAACGAATAAAGAAGAATTAGAAAATAAATCAAAACTTCCTTGGTACTCAAAATCAGTTGACTCTAATTATCTAACTGGTAAAAGGGTTTTTATTTTTGGTGATGGAACACATGCAATTGCAGCAGCCAAAATTGCTAAGGAGGAATTGGGTTTTGAAGTAGTGGGTCTTGGAACATACAGCAGGGAGATGGCCAGGCAAGTAAGAGCTACTGCAAAAGATATTAATGTAGAAGCTCTGATAACTAACAATTATCTAGAAGTGGAAGATGCCATGAAAAAGGCCGCCCCTGAACTAGTTTTAGGGACCCAAATGGAAAGGCATAGTGCAAAAAGACTCGGCATTCCATGTTCAGTAATTAGTACTCCAATGCATGTTCAAGATGTTCCTGCAAGATATAGCCCTCAAATGGGATGGGAAGGAGCAAATGTGATTTTTGATGACTGGGTACATCCCCTAATGATGGGCTTAGAAGAACATCTCATTGATATGTTCAAACATGACTTTGAGTTTGTTGATGGTCATCAAAGCCATTTAGGACATACAGCGACAAGCACAAATAACATTTTAAATTCTGGCGAGAAAAAAGAAAAAAATAGTAAAGAAGGAATTATCTGGACTGAATCTGGTAGAGCTGAATTAACAAAAGTTCCATTTTTTGTAAGAGGTAAAGTTAAAACAAATACTGAAAAATACGCAATCTTGAGAGGAATTCCAGAGATAAGCGATGAAACTCTTTACGATGCTAAAGCATATTTCAGTTAATTTTTACTAATAGAATATAATTAAGTCATGAGTATTTTCACTCATAATCTAAAAGATTTAATCCTAAAAATTCAGTTATAAGAACATATTTCCCACTTTTAATACAATTAAATAAATATTTGTTTAGAAACATATTTCATGTGTATTTGCGCTGCAACAATATAAATAATAATGTGTTTTAAGCTTTAAATGACAAGTACTATAAATAGACCTCTTGATGGAGAAGGAAGTGTTCAAGTAAAGCAAGATCCAAAAATAAATATTGAGGAAGGAGCTTTAGTTATTGCCGTCTATGGGAAGGGTGGCATCGGAAAATCAACTACATCATCAAACCTTTCTGCAGCATTCTCAAAATTAGGTAAAAAGGTTCTACAAATTGGATGTGATCCAAAACACGATAGCACTTTCACTTTGACGCACAAAATGGTTCCTACAGTTATAGATATTCTCGAAGAGGTGGATTTTCATAGCGAAGAATTGAGGCCAACCGATTTCATGTTTGAAGGTTTTAATGGCGTAATGTGCGTTGAAAGCGGAGGTCCTCCTGCTGGGACAGGGTGCGGGGGTTATGTAACCGGTCAGACCGTTAAACTATTAAAAGAACATCATTTACTAGAAGATACTGACGTTGTTATTTTTGATGTCCTAGGAGACGTCGTTTGCGGAGGATTTGCAGCTCCATTACAACATGCAAATTATTGTCTAATTGTTACTGCTAATGACTTCGATTCAATATTCGCTATGAATAGAATTGTCTCTGCAATTAAAGCAAAAGCAAAAAATTATAAAGTCAGATTAGGTGGGGTAGTCGCAAATAGATCAAAAGAAACAGATCAAATTGATAAATTCAATGAAAGAACAGGTTTAAAAACTATGGCCCACTTTAAAGATGTCGACGCCATTAGAAGATCAAGGCTAAAAAAATGCACCATTTTTGAAATGGAACCTACTGAAGATGTTATTGAAGTTCAAAATGAATATTTATCTCTTGCCAAAAATATGCTTGAAAACGTAGAACCTTTAGAAGGTAATCCACTTAAAGATAGAGAAATTTTTGATTTATTAGGATTTGATTAGTCTAAATTAATCTAATCCAACCAATTGGCGTGTTAAATCATACGTTTGTTGAGAGGTCTTAGTATCAATTATTCTTTTTGACAACTTTTGAGAAAAAGCTTTTCTACCAGTTTTCTGACGATTTCCCCAGCTCCAATGGACTGATGGTTTAGCAAATTCTTTATAAGTTGCCACTTGAGCGACTCTCTCTCCTGCCAGTCTTTGTGAAACATATCCTTTTGTTATGAATTTTTGAAATATCGGGAAAAGGAATCTAAATAACCAAGGTGTATCTCTAAAAAGTTTTGTATCAGCAACACATCCAGGATATAGAGAATTTACAATAATCTTCTCTGCAGGATATCTTTTTGATAATTCCTGAACGGTCACCATATTGCAAAGTTTACTATCCTTATAAGCCTTACCAGGTTTAAATTTCTTTCCATTCGCCATACTTATTGGAGATAAAAAACCATTTTTGAATCCAGATAAATCTCCCAAATCAGCTGGGGCAGGAATGGGAATCCTTCCTCCAAGTTCTGAATAATTAGCCGTAACAGTCCCTAATACTGTAATTCTTGGCTTGAATACAGTTGATTTGCCATTTAAAACAATTTCTCTTTCAGAAGATAAAATATTTTTAATAAGTAGGTTTATCATAAGGAAATGCCCAAAATGATTTACTGCCATAGAGTTTTCAAATCCCTGAGCAGACCTTTCAGGTCTCTTTAGCCTCGGTTTATAAACTGCTGCATTACAAATAAAAGAATTTATTGGCTTCTTAAATCTTTCTAATATTTCATCGCAACCTTTTCTCACATCATTCAAGTTAGAAAGATCTATTTCTATAAAGTGAACATTTTCAACTTCCTCTTTTGTCAAGAATTCCTCAGCTATTTTTATAGCTCTTTTATTTGATCGATTAACTGCTATAACCTCCCATCCAAATCTTAAAAGAGGTTTTAGAGTATTTAATCCAACTCCTGAAGTTGTTCCTGTTATTAGGACTAAACCCTTAATGTTCTTACTCACTAGCAAAAAAGTTAATTGAAAAATGAAAAGTAGTATGATTCAAGATCATCCTTATCAACGCCATATTACTCTGATAATGTCCCTAGAAATTATTTGATCCTGATCCTTCATAAATCTTTGCTCACCTTCAGAAGAGAATAAATCATCAAACTTATCTGTTAAACGATTAAATCTATATTTTTCGTATAAAAATGATTCTTCAATTTCCCTTAATCTAGTCGACCTTACTTTAGAACTATAGCCAAGCTTAATCAGGCTTATTATTGCTAAAAGGGAAAAGCTAATTTTTATAATTAAAAAAATCAATGATACAAAATTATCCTGTTTTTGTTGTCTTTTTAGAAATACAGACCCAAAATATTTTTTGATGAAAATACTATTTTTATAAAAAGATTTTGACAAATTAAGTACTTGATATTTTTACTGAATAAATCAATTCAGTCTTACTTTATTATTACCTTATAAATTTTAAATTTTCTAATAGACTTTAGTTCCTACCTAAACTAATTCCTAGTCTTAATGCTAGAACTCCTGCATGCATAACAACTATAAGGCTTAATGCAATAAGATTTATTGTTTGAGTTGGCTCCATGGTAAAAAAAATTATTTTCTATATTCTCCACCGAAAAGAGAAGATTTGAAACACTATTACAAAATGATGTTACGTAATTAACAAATTGAAAGAAAAAATTTATTGAAAATTATCATAAATAAACCTACAAAGTTAATTTTGGGAATTGAAAATCAGGCTTTAATTTTTTCAACAAATAATTTACCTGGATTTGATCAAATGGCTTTAGATTTAAATTCTTTAGATCAGACAATTTCGAATCCCGAAATAATTCTCACATTGAGGTTCTACTATTGGACTGGGGATTGGCTATCAATTGGTTTTCACCAAAAGGAAATTCCTCTTCATTGGAAAAATTTATTATCAAATGGGGAAATTAATATTGTTAGACGTCCCTCTGGAGGGGGAGCTGTTCTTCATTCAGGAGGTATAACATATGCATTAACATTTAAAAAAACTTACTATAAAATATTAAGTTATGAAATGGTTAATAATTGGTTAATTAAAAGTTTTAGAGAATTAGGTCTAAACTTACAATATGGTAATTTACGAAAATCAAATATTAAAACGAATTGTTTTGGGACTTCATTAATTTCCGATTTAGTTGATCAGGATGGGTTTAAGAGAATAGGTAGTGCTCAATTTCGTAAAAAAGGTGCATTCCTTCAACATGGGGAAATTCAAACAAATCCTTCAAGAGATTTGTGGTTCAAATTATTCAAAGAAGAAGCTCCACCAAAAATAAATTTAAAGCTAACAAATGATGAAATAGTTCAACATTTGAGAAATTCATTCTTGGAAAATAAATCAAATATAAATTTCAAAAATATTGCTATAGATAATAAAAATAGAAAATTTTAATGACAATAATTATTAAAGATCTCCTTTCTGCTTCATTGAATTAATTATTCTCGGCAATTCAATTCCTAAGGGATAATGATTTTTAAAGTTTAATTTGTTAACAATATCTGAAGGCAAATTAAAACCTAATTTATTTAATACAAAGTTTCCAATTTTTGACCTATCAATTATCCCCAAAGGGATGTCTGAAGCATTGAGAACCAGTAAAAAACCTTCATTTGTTTCTTCAATTCTTTCTATGGTTCTCCATAATTTATCGTTATAAGATACCCTTTCAAAACTATCGATTGGTTTCATAAAATCTCCAACAAAGTTCCGTTCCCATTTTTTTAAGGAAACAGTTTTTAAAATATTCTCATCAACAAAACCGGTCCATCTACCATTATTCGTAACAAAAAAATATTTATCCGATGCATCCTTCTTATTTTTTATTAATTTATTAAATTCTGAGAAATTTGAATCGTATTCAATTTTCCTCAAAGGCTTTAGTTTAATCTCAGAAACTTTACTAAATTTTAGTATATTTTCAATTTTAAAAAATTGACTTTCAGATTTTGAAGAATTGACTCCAAACAAGCCCAAAAAAGAAAGAATAAAACCAAAGAAAAAGTTAAATCTAAATAAACAAATTATCCCAAAAAATAAAACAAAAAAAGATAATAATAAATTTACTTTATTGAGGAAATTTCTTCCTTTATTTTTACTCCCTGAGAAATGCCAAATAATGCTTTTTAATAAATTCCCGCCATCTAAAGAACCAATTGGAACCAAATTTAAGAAACCTAAGAATAAATTAAATATACCTACTCTTGAAATTACATTAACTGCTATTTGTTCTTGAGATGCACTGTTATTACTAATTAAAAGAAGGATAGATGCTGTAGCGAAACATAAAAGAGGTCTAACAATTGCAATTTTTATATTACCTAAAGCAGTTTGACAATACTTATCTATTTGTAAAATTGCTCCTAAAAAATAAAAAGTAATTTTTTTTATTTTTACACCCTGATTAAGTGAAACAAAAGTATGAAAAACTTCATGAAAAATAATTGAAGATAATAAGAAAAAAGAAGTTAAAAACCCTATAATCCAAGCTTCTTTATTATTGTAGATATCGCCAGAAGATAAATTGACCTGATTACTTATACTCCATGAGAATAAAAAGAGAATAACAAACCAATAGGGATGAACTTTAAAGGGAATTCCCCATATTTTAAAAATTTGCCAACTTCTCAAAAATAATCTCCGCTATATTTAGCAATAATATTAATTTTACATGCAGGATAAATATATGCCCAAGACTAATCCTTTAGTTAAAATTTGTGGACTAACTTCTGAAGAACAAGCTCTTCAAGTCGCTAAATTAGGAGCGAATGCTATTGGCATTATTTCAGTTGAAGAGTCTCCAAGGTATGTATCAGCTGAAATTAAGAAAAAAATATTTAAAACCTTAGAAAATTTTTATCCAAAAATCGAGAGGGTATCAGTTGTACAAAATAGTCCAATAGACTTGATTATTAAAAATTTCTTAGGAAACCCAACTGAAACTATCATTCAATTACATGGAGATGAAGATATTGATTATTGCAAAAAAATAAGGGAAAAAATTCCCAATATTGGCCTATGGAAAGCTTTCAGAATAAAAACAGAAACGGACATAGATAAAATAAAACCTTTTGAAGATTTTGTAGATGCGATACTACTTGATTCTTGGAATAAAGAAACTTATGGAGGTTCAGGGAAAAAAATAAATTCTATACATCTAAAGAATTTGCAATTTAGCAAACCATGGTGGTTAGCAGGTGGAATATCAATTGAATGGATTGATAAGATACTCACTGATTTCAAACCAGATGGATTAGATATTTCAAGTAGTATTGAAATATCTCCAGGTTTAAAAGATATTAAAAAAACAGAAGATCTTTTTAAGTTTTTGAAAAGAAATTAGTAGTTATTAGAAGCGGACTGCTGTTTTACAAGCTCAAAAAATTCTTGTTTTAAACTTAAATCGTGTCTAAAATCGCCTCTCACCACAGAATTAATCATACTTGTATTTGGTTCTTTGACTCCCCTCCACTTCATACAATAATGTTGGGCCTTTACAATAATGCCTAAACCTTTAGGTTCACATAGTTTTTCAATTTCATCTGCAAGAATCATTACAGCTTCTTCCTGAATATGAGGTCTTGAAAAAACCCAATCAGCAACTCTTGCAAATTTTGAAAGCCCTATGACTTTATTTCCAGGTTTAATACCTATCCAACACTCCCCTAGAATTGGAACTAAGTGATGTGAACATGCAGATCTGACTGAAATTGGGCCAACCGTATAAATTTCATCAAGATTCTTGTCATTAGGGAAACTTGTAACTTTAGGTTGTTCATGATATCTGCCTTTAAAAACTTCATTTAAATACATTTTTGAAACTCTTTCAGCAGTTTCTTGAGTATTATGATCATTTTCAACATCAATTACGAGGGACTTCAGTAAATCTTTAACCCTTGAGGCGACTTCTTTTTCTAAAATTTCTAATTCGCCAGGATTTATAAAATCAGAAATATTATCGTTGGCACTAAATCTAGTTCCAGAATTCTTAATTCTGTCTCTTATAATTTCAGAAATTAGTTTATTAGTAATCTGGTCGTCAAAGTTTCTAATATTATCGTTGGGTAATGTAGAGGTCATAAAATTTTAAACAGAAAATTGTATGCAACTTAATTAACTGTATCTTCCAAAAGCTTAATTGCTCATCTACTATATCACATTCTCTTATTCAATCGGGTTCAAATAGCACTAAAAAAAATCACTGTTTTAAGATTAATCAGAAAAACAGAAAGTTTAAAAGGCCCCGCCAGAAGGCATCAAAGTCAAGTCTTCGATCAATTGTGATTCAGATTTTTGAGCCATGTACAGAATAGTTTCTGATACCTCTTTTGAGGAGAGCATAGAAGTTCTATCAAAATCAGAATTAATTGATTCGGAGTCCCAAAGAGGAGTATTTACTGAACCAAGAGTTATTGTGCACGCTCTTATTGAATTAGATCTTTCCTCCTCCCTCAAGCATTTAGTAAACATCGCTAGTGCAGATTTTGAAACACAATAAGCTCCCCATTGGGGAAATGCATTATAAGAGGCATGACTGCTAACATTAATAACTAAACCACCATTTTTTCTCATTTGAGGAATTATTGAACTACAAATTTGAAAAACACTTGTGAGGTTTATTTGAATAGTTTGTTCCCATTGACCTAATTCCATTTCAGCTAAAGGGCCATTAAATGCACAACCGGCATTATTTATCAATACTGAAGGGCACCCATACTTCTCAATTGCCTCTTTAACACAGTGCTCTATTTCTAGAGGATTAGATAAATCACATTCAACTAGGTTAATTTTTGATTTAGTGGTGAAAAGTTCGCTCTTTAGTTTCTCCATTAAATCCATATTCCTGGAGAGTAAAATTAAATCCCAGCCAGCATTGGCAAAAGTAATTGCGGTAGATCTACCAATACCTTTCGTAGCACCCGTTATAAAAGCTAGTTTCAAGTTATTCAGTTTTTTGATGGATTTCACTATAAATCTCTTCAATATTATTTGCTTCGATAAATTTACCTAAAACCCTAAACTTTTTGTATCTTTGCTCAATTAATTCGTCTTCAGGCATTTGCAGTAAAGTATTAAGGTGTTTCTCAATAGCCTCTTTTAGTGTGTTACCGGCATCTAAAGGAGCCCAATTATTCCCACCAGAAGGTTCTGGTAATACCTCATCTATTATACCTAATTTAAGCAAATCTTTACCTGTGATCTTAAGTGCTGATGCAGCTTCTGGTGCCTTCCCAGCATCTCTCCACAAAATTGATGCACATGCTTCTGGACTGGCAACGGTGTAAACACTGTGTTCAAACATTAGTAACCTATCGGCAACACCTATTCCAAGTGCTCCTCCAGAACCTCCTTCTCCAATGACAGTAGCCACAATTGGAACTTTCAATCCAAACATCTCTCGAAGGTTTCTTGCAATTGCTTCACCTTGACCTTGTTCTTCAGCCTTTAAACCAGCATAAGCTCCAGGAGTATCAATAAATGTAAGAATTGGCAAAGAAAATCTATTTGCATGCTGCATTAATCTAAGAGCTTTCCTGTAACCTCCTGGTTTTGCCATCCCAAAGTTTCTTACTACATTTTCTTTTGTGTCCCTTCCTTTCTGATGCCCTAACATCAACACTGGTTTATTATTTATCGAACCTATCCCACCAATTAGTGCCATATCATCGCCACCATTTCTGTCTCCATGTAATTCGATCCAGTCATCACAAAACATTTGAACAAAATCCAACGTACTTGGTCTTTGAGGATGTCTAGCTACCTGAATCTTTTGAGCAGGGGTGAGAGATTTAAATATTTCTTCTCTTCTTCTAGCAGCTAAGGTTTCAAGCTGCAGAAGCTGTTGACTAACATCTACTTCTGAATCTCGAGCTAATTCTTTAATTTGCTCTATCTGCTTCTCAAGTTCAACAAGAGGCTTTTCAAAATCAAGGAGGTAACGTTTAGCCATAATTTAAACAGTTAATACTTTAGGCTGCTTATCAAGTCCAATCGCAGAAAAACCATGCTTTAAAGATGCTGCTCCAATAAACTCCATCTTTTCAAGGGAAATGTTATTTCTTCCCCAACTAAAGTTTGTATGACACTTTTCAAATTCTAAAATCATAGCTTCTGCAAAGCAAGCAAACATCTCTCGCTGAGGGTTTTGCATTTCCGCAAGTTCCATCATATTCCAACCAATATCATTGAAAAACTCTACTATACCTCCTTTTAAAACATGAATATTTTCACCTTGAAATTTCTCATCAAGATTTTTGGGGTATCCGCCATCAATCATTAAACATGGTTTTTTTAAGTTATCTGTATCAATTTCAATAGTTTTAGGCATACTTGCAACCCATACAACAATATCTGCCTGAGGCAATGCCTCATTTAAGGTAGTTACGGTGCCACCATCTAATTCTTTTTGTAATAGCTCTAGTGGTTCTTGTTGTCTTGCCACCATAAGAAGTTCTGAAATCCCAGTTTTGTTGATAAGCCATCTACAAACAGCACTACCAATATCACCTGTAGCACCAATTACAGCAACAGTTGCTTTTTTAAGGTCTATCCCAATGCGAGGCGCATTTATTTCTAGTTGCTTACAAATAACCCAGGCGGTATGGGTATTGCCAGTAGTAAACCTTTCCCACTCTAATGAAGTATTTCTAATTTGTTTATGCTGTAGAAGATTAAAATTCTCAAAAATAATAGAAGTAAATCCTCCTAAAGCGGTAATGTTAATTCCTTTTTTCTGAGCTAGTTCCATAGCATTTAATACTTTTCTTCTAGCCGTTTTAAACCTTGAAAGCATTTCAGGAACAAAGCATGAATCTATATAAGAACCTTCAATAGATATTCCAGTAGCACTCTTAACTTCTACATTTTCAACAAGCTGAGGGGGAGCAGTACACCAAACATCCAAGTCGCCATCTGCAATATGATCAAAGCCTAGCATCGAAGCTTTTCTTTTTGCATCTTCAAAACTGGTTGAGTGGCCTATTAACCCAAACATTTAAAATTTATAAATGGTTTCTTAACGATGTTAAGAACAATAGCACAGAGGTAACTACTTAAATAGGATTGATTAATTATTAAAATTCTTAATTAATTAGAAATGTAATTAGACGATAGCTGCCATAGCCATTCTTGCAATTTCTCTATTATCTAGACCTATTTCCATCAATGTATCTTGATAAGCAATCATAAATTCTTCCATTAATTCTTCTCTGTCCATAGCTAAGACTGATGCGTCATCTGCTACTTCATCTAACATCTTTTTAATTAGCGGAAGATTAACCTTATTAGCTTCCATTAATTCCTCTTTACAATTAGATAAATTCTCTTTAAGCCACTCTTGGCCATAATTTAAATGAAGATATTCATCTTTAACCACTCCCTCCGTTATTTTTTTTGCAAAAGGATCCGCAACTCTTATGTAGACGTTATAAGCCGAAATTGCAAATGCTTCAATTAAGATAGCTTGTATTAAAAGACATGTTGTTAGATTTCCTTTTTCAAGAGCAACTTGAAAATTACCATGTAATTTAGAAAAGAATTTTTTTGCAAATTCCATATCAGCTACTACACCTAAATTTCTTCCACATGCAGTAAAGCCTTTTTTATGCTTCATTTCCATTCTTGCCAATTTAGTTAATTCCTCTAACTCATTTGGAATTAAAGTTGCTATAGAAATGTAGTTATCATGAGCCTCTTGCTCTCCCTCTATAACAATTGCATTTATTCTGCTGTATGCATCCTTGTAAGAATCTGTAGTGAAGTCGGGCAAATCTAAAGAAATCGGATTAGTCGATTCTTCAATAGTTTTTTTATTTGATTCTAGAGTTTGCATGTCAGTAATCTTTAGCTCATTATGCATGAATATTACACGATTATAGAGAGTTTATTTAAATATCATGAAAATAGTTTCAATTGTTAAGTCACATTTTTTACTTAAAATTATTTAAGAATTGTTTGGCCAATCTGATTGCATCAGATTCATAATCAATTTGAACCAATGATTAATCAATAATTCCTTTAAATTTTTCCCTAATGACTCATTTGCTCCTCTACTATCTCCAATAACACCTGATTTACTGAAGTCCTCAGTAAGCCAAGCAGTAGGCGCATTGCCCTCTAGACTCCAGCCTTCAGGGATCTCTGCTTTATTACCCTCATTTGGGCGTTCATCACCTACTAATTCTGGTTTCAAAGCGAGCATCAAACTTGTTTCAGCTAGAGAAGCATGAAGCCCATCCTCAATCTCAGTTTTTGTTAACAATTCATTCAATCCATTCACACCACTCCATAAGAAACAAGGGAAAACTGCCATCCCTGGTGCGACACTTCTTAGCTCTCTTGCAGCCGTATTTAATAGTGAAATTTGACCTCCATGTCCATTAATTAATATCAATCTTTTAAAACCCATTTCAGATAATTGACCTCCGACTTCCTTTATCATTGAGGTTATTAAATTGGAGGAAAGTGAAATTGTCCCTGCAAATCCTTTATGTTCTGGAGAAAAACCAATATATTGGGTTGGAAGTTTTTTTAATGGAATATCGGCCGATAATAATTTGAAAACTTCACTAATGATTTCATCAACAAAAATACTGTCTGTAGCAAGAGGCAGATGCGGCCCATGTTGCTCAACAGCACCGAATGGCCAAATCACTGTTGATCTTTTGTTTTTTGCAACACACTCAATTTCTTGCCAATTTAAATATTCAAATTTATTAGGTATTGGTTTAAAGTTCATTAATTTTAATTTTGAGTACTAACATTTAGAGTATGTTAATAATTAATTATTCTTATTTTACCTACGATGGGAGTCCGTAATAAAAATGCCCAAGATAATATCCAACCAAAGGGCAATAAAAAACCTCTTCAGGTACTTCACATAAGCAAGAAAGATACTCAAAAAATAGATAATGAGCAAACCAATTCGCAAGAAGAAATTAAAAAAGAAAATATCGCAATCAAACCTCAAATCATTAAAGATGATTCATTAAAAGAAATTGATGAAAGTAATGAAAACATTAAAGATTTTGATATTTCTCAACAAAATTTAACTCAAGCAGAATTAAATAGACCCCTTAATCTTTCTGAGCAAAACACATATTTTCAATTAGAAAGAACTGTTGATGAATTCGATTTTGATGAAAGTGCTTTTTTAGAGGCTTTAAATGCAAATGAGCCAATTGGGGCTACAGGAGAAACAATTTCAGGTAAGGTTATAGCAATCGAAAGTGATGGACTATATGTTGACATTGGTGGAAAAGCACCAGGTTATATGCCCAAAAAAGAATGTGGTTTGGGTGTAATCACTAACTTTAAAGAAAAGTTTTCTATAGGCCTTGAAATGGAAGTTTTGGTTATTAAAGAACAAAATGCTGATGGGATGGTAACAGTGAGCGCTAGGGCATTAATTCTCAGGCAAAGTTGGGAGAAAGTATCAAGTTCCGCAAAAAATGGAGAATTAATTAACGTTTTAATTAATGGATTTAATAGGGGTGGGCTTACCTGTGATGTAGATGGATTAAGAGGATTCATCCCAAGATCCCAACTTGAAGATGGTCAAGATTATCAATCTTTTGTTGGCAAAACTCTTAAAGTAGCGTTTCTTGAGGTTAATCCAGAATCCAGAAAATTAGTTCTCTCTGAAAAGAAAGCATCATTAGTCTCTAAACTTACAAGTTTAGAATTAGGTCAATTAATTGAAGGAGAAGTTTTAGCAGTAAAACCATATGGCTTCTTTATAGATTTAGGTGGAGCTAGTGGACTTCTTCATCAATCCTCACTAACAAATGGATCGATTCGTTCTCTAAGAGAAGTTTTTAGGGAAGGGGAAATGATAAAAGCTTTAATATCTGAAATAGACCTTGAAAAAGGTCGTATTGGACTCAATACAGCACTCCTAGAAAACTCTGCGGGAGAATTAATTATTGATAAGCAAAAAGTTATGCAAGAAGCCACAGAGAGAGCACTAAAAACTAAAGCACTCTTCGATAAAAAAGAACAAGATAAATGAATATTAATAAAAAAATAGAGTCAAGTCTTAAATTAAAAATTTCAGATTGGGAATTAGACTTTTACTCAAGGCCAATTATTGAATCAAATGGAAAAAAAAGGTGGGAATTAATTATCTGCTCTACGGGAAGTTATAAGACACAAGATGTTTTTCTTTGGAATAAAAAGTGCCCTGCTAATGAAGTTAATTCAGTGTGGCTTACAAAGGCCCTAAATGAAGCAATAAGTGAAGCAAAAAAACAAGGGTGGGAGAAACCTTCCTTAGTTCGATTCTGGAGGTCGTCAATGAAATCTATCATTAAGAAATCTCTGGAGGCCGTAAGTATTGAGGCTATTGTAAGTAGGAGAACTTACAATTTATTAGATAGAATAGAATTTCTTGAAAAAGAGATTTATCCAAAGGAAAAAGGTTATGTAAGAGGTGTTTTAGCTCCCACTTTTACTTCTAAAATGGAAAACTCTCCTACACCTCTTCCAGAAGCAGTAAGGGGTGATGCTTTAACTATCTCTGAAATATCAATTGGCGAATTAAAATCAGCAGAAAATTGGCCTATGGAATTTGGAGATATTTTCCCAATTCAGCAAGATTTAGATGATAATTACTTAATTCCAGGATTAAGACTTTTTAGCAAAGATAGATCTTTGGCACTTTCTGCATGGTTTAGTTGTTTAGAACCTATTAAATTAGTCGTAAATAAGAACCAACTCATACTTGAAGCTTCAGAAGATGATAAGTGGCTGGTAACTGATTTACCAGAAAAAGATGCAGTCATTTTGAATACAAAGTTTTTAGAGAATAAAAAAAATTCTTTTGGTTATCAATTTATTTCCATACAGTCAACGCCGTATATCGAAAAATTTGCAGGATTCTGGATCTTAAGAGATATTGAATTAATTTCATAAATTCTCTTTAGGAGCAGTAACTATTCCTTACAAAGAAATATATTTCTCAAAAGATGAAATTTATATTCAAAACAAAAAATTTGAGTATTATTCATCACCTATTCTTAATCAAAATAATTTCAAACATGCATACTTCACGAAGTCCTGCTCTGAGAAATTTCTTCAATTATTAGGGAATCACTTTAATGAAAATTCCATAAATTGTGTTTCCAATCAAATTCACAGTAATCTGATAGTGTTTGCATCTCGTTCGCAAAAAGGAACTAAGACTGATGCAGATGGTCTTTTTGGCAACAAATGCAGTCAAAACTTATGGGTTTACACAGCTGATTGTATGCCAATATTTTTTGCAGATAAAAGGACAAGAAATGTAGCAACCTTGCATTGTGGAAGAAAAGGTTTAGAAAAAAAAATAATAAAGAATCTGGTAAAAATTTTCGATACTTTTGGTACATCTAAAGATGACTTACTTGTTGCAATAGGACCAGCGATTTCTAAGGAACATTATCTAGTTGATAAAATGACACTCAAAGAATTTTATAGAAAGGCCGAAAACAAAAACATAACTGTCAAATTGACTAAAACTAAAAATGATCTTTGTTTTAGAAATTCAAACCACATCAGAGAGCAAAACTTAAATCATCTTGATCTAAAAAGATCTGCCTATAAACAACTTTTAAATGAGAGCATACCTCATACAAATATAGACATCTCAAATTTATGTACGTACAAATTCAATAATGAATTTTATTCCTATAGAAGGAGCAAAACAATCTCAAGACAATGGAATCTTATTTGCTCATAAAGATAATTAACTTGGACAAATTTCACCAGTTAAGTCTTTAGCGACTAATAATTCGGTCATCTCCTTAGTACCTTTTATATTAAAAACTTTTGCTAACAAAATATTCTCTTTGAAACCAAAAGGTTTTATTTTCACTTTGCTTCCCCTTGGGAATTCTCTCTTAAGTAGATTAGTTGCTTCAAGCTCATCATTTTCATTTACATCTACACAAAATAATCCAATCTTTAAATTTCTATTTTGATCCCCTACCAAAATGGTATTTGAATTTTTAATCTGAAGAATTTCAGCCGAGTTAACTGATATAGGATTAAGAGAAATCAGACATACTATAATTAAAATTTTTGATAATTTTTTCAATTCAGAAATATCTAAGTTTTTAAATTATATTAAATTTAATTTTTTAAAAATGACGAATTTAAAAAATTATTCTTCACAATTAACATATCCAACCATTTGGGCATTACTCTTACCGGGAGGAACCATTGGATAACAATTTTCACCTCTTCTGACAAGGATATTAATTAAGGCAGGTCCATCATGATCAAGCGCATTTTTCAATTCGTTCTGTAAGTGATTTCTATCAGAAATTAAGTAACCTTTTACTCCAAAAGACTCAGCAAGTTTTACAAAATCAGGTTCACCACGACTCATATCAGATGATGAATATCTTTCATCGTAAAAACTTTCCTGCCATTGTCTTACCATCCCTTGCCAGCGGTTATTTATAATGATCAATTTAACATTTAGACCATATTGAGATAAAGTTCCTAATTCTTGAATATTCATTAAGACACTTGCATCTCCTGCGATACAAATAACATCTGCATTAGGTAAGGCTGCTTTTACTCCAATTGCCGCTGGCAAGCCAAAACCCATAGTTCCTAAGCCTGCACTACTGATCCATTTTCTTGGAGAATTCCTAAGGTATTGAGCAGCCCACATCTGATGTTGCCCTACATCTGTAGTTACATAAGCTTCTGGTGAAAGTTCCCTCACTTTTATAAGAACTTCCTGAGGATAAATTTCTCCTTCTTTGGGAGGGTCATATAAAGGGTGTTTATTTTTCCAAAAATCAATTTTTTCTAACCAGTTTTTCGTCTTACAAGTAAATTTGTTATTTAGAGATAGTTCATTAATTTTGAGAACAGCTTTTAAAACATCAGAAACAATTGCAACATCTACACGTCTATTTTTATTGACTTCTGCTGGGTCAATATCTATATGAATTACCTTTGCATTAGGTGCGAAAGTATCTAATTTTCCTGTCACCCTATCATCGAATCTAGCTCCAATAGCGATTAAAAGATCGCATTCTGTAACAGCGAAATTTGCGTAAGCAGTTCCATGCATTCCTAACATCCCTACTGATAAATTATCTTTTTCATCAAAAGCTCCCTTCCCCATTAAGGTTGTGGTAACTGGTATTTGATAATTCTTTGCCAAAGTTTTTATTTCATCATGAGCCCCTGAAGATATTGCCCCACCACCTACGTATAGAAGAGGTCTTTCAGAATCTTCTATTAATTTAATAGCTTTATTGATATCGGAATCATTAATTTCTCCATTCCTTTTAAATCCTTTAGGAATAATCTCACCAGGCAAAACTCTTTGGTAATTAAAGAACTCCTGACCTACATCTTTGGGTATATCAATTAAAACAGGGCCAGGTCTTCCAGATGAGGCTATAAAAAAAGCTTCAGACACTATTTTCGCTATATCTGAAGGATCTCTTATTACCCATGAATGTTTCACTATTGGAAGAGTTATGCCAAAAATATCAGTTTCTTGAAAAGCGTCTGTCCCTATAGCGGGTCTTGGGACTTGACCTGTAACAACAACTAGGGGGACTGAATCCATTTGCGCAGTGGCAATTCCAGTCACCAAATTTGTTGCACCTGGGCCTGAGGTCCCAAAACATACTCCTACTTCACCAGTGGATCTTGCATATCCATCAGCAGCATGTGAACCACCTTGTTCATGCCTAACCATATAATGCTTTAACCAACCTTCTTGTTCTGCCTTATGAACAGCATCATATATTGGCAGTATGGCTCCTCCGGGATATCCAAATATTACTTTTACTCCATGAATTTTCAAAGAATCCATTAGTGCATCTGCACCAGTTATCCAAACTGGATTTTCATGTTTTGAACTACCCTTTGAAAAGGATCTCGAAGTAAGAGTCACTAAAGAAATTCAATATTTACTATAAATATTAAACTTAATTAAATACTTTTGCCTCATTTAGAAATGTAATGTCAGAAATGTATTCAAAATAATCTTTTAATAAATTAAAAATTATCTAATAAATTTCAATTGTTCTTTTATAAAATGCCTAATTTATGTAGAGGTCCAGAGCCTGAAATAAGTTCAATAAAAAGCACAAGAAAAATAATCATTGCGACCCTTCCGTTCCATACTTCTGAACTGTTATTCCAACCCCATTGCCACTTCTCTTGGGGATAAAGCTTAACTTTTTCAGGCAACTGTGATGCCTCTTCTAAATTAACAAGAGGTCCTTCCAAGCAGGAAATCACAAGATCACTAAGACCTTCAATAAAAGTAGGGTGAGTATTTAAAGCCTTAACTCTCCGAAAGTTTTTAATACCAGCTTTTTCAGCAATTTCTTTATATTCAATATCAATTTCTTGCAACGTTTCGATATGCTCTCCAACGAAACTTATAGGGACCACAATCAGATCATTAACATTTGACCTTCCAAGATCAGCTAACACTTCTTCTGTATAAGGCTTCAACCATTCAACTGGGCCAACTCTACTTTGATAAGAAAGTGTATGAGGGTTACTATGCCCTAAACATTTTTCCAACTCATTGATAATTAATAAAGAACAATCTTCAATTTGTTGTTTGTAAGGGTCACCAGCTTCCTCTACGTAACTCTTGGGAACTCCGTGAGCAGTGAAAAATATATGAGCTTTTGAAGGTGATTCACAAAGTGAAATTTGTTCAGAAATTAATTCAACCATAGACTTTAAGTAACCTGCTTGACTGAACCAACTTCTTACACATCTCATTGGAACCTTCTTAAATTCATCATCAGAATCTCGTAATTTTTTTAATTCCCTAAAGCTCGAACCACTTGTACTTATTGAAAAATGTGGATACAAGGGTATTACAACTACTTGATCTATGCCATCTGCTTTCATATCAGCAATTGCTGATTCGGTAAAAGGATGCCAATACCTCATTGCAATATAGGTAGTAGCGTTAAATCCCTTGTTCCGTAATTTAGATTGTAATTCTCTTGCTTGTTGTTCAGTTATCCTTCTAATAGGTGAACCTCCACCTATAGAAAGGTAAGCCTGTTGTGAAGTAGTACTCCTAAGAGTGCTAATTAACCAAGCTAGCGGCTTTTGAAAAACAGGGAAAGGTGTCCTGATAATTTCAGGATCAGAAAAAAGATTGTATAAGAATGGGCCGACATCAGTAATGCGTTCAGGCCCTCCTAAATTCATTAGTAAGACGCCTATTTTATCCATTTAAAATTTATGGAGATTGAAAATCAACATTAAAAACGTCATTATATGGACAATTATATAAGTAAATGAACGTAATTCAGGAAATTAATAATGTCAATGATAAATTTGCTACTCAAGGCAGCAAGCTTAAAATTGAGAAAAGGGGGGAGAAATTAAATATTCGTGGTTCACTACCCTCCAAAGAAGATAACAATAACTATAAAATTCAAAGAATATCTCTTGGCTTAAAGGCGGATATTTCTGGATTAGAGGAAGCCAAAAAAAAATTACAATTAATCAATTTGCAATTGGAATTGAATCAATTTGATTGGATTAATTGGATAGGCAAACCTTATAAAAAGAAAATAAAAGATGGTTTTGAATTCCCAAAAAGATTAAATCAATTTGAGGAATTTTTTTTTAAAGAAAATAAAAGTGATTTTCGAACCAGCACTAGAAAAACTACTTGGAGAAGTTCTTACAAACCATATATGAAAAGGATTCTAAATATTTACAATGACTATGAAAATGAAGCTTTAGAAAAAATATTCCAAAAAACACTTGAAAGTTATAAGGAAGGTACCAGAAGTAGGAAACAATGCGCTACTTCTTTAAATGTTTTGGCTAAGTTTTTGGACATTAAACTACCAGAAGATTGGAAATTAAATTCTAGAGGATATGGTCTTAACAAAGCAGGATTTAGGGATCTACCTAAAGACGAATTAATAGAGAAACTATGGGAGACGATACCAAACAAGTCTTGGAAATTTGTTTTTGGTCTTATGGCTACATATGGATTAAGGAATCATGAAGTATTTTTTTGTGATTTAAGTTCTCTTACTAAATTTGGGGACAAAATTATTAGAGTTTTACCTACGACTAAAACTGGGGAACATCAAGTTTGGCCATTTCATCCTGAATGGGTGGAAAAGTTCGAATTATCAAAACTTGGTGAGAATCCAGAACTTCTACCAAATATTAATAGAGACCTTAAAATTACAACCTTACAGAATATTGGAAAAAAAATTACAGACCAGTTTAAGCGTTACTCTTTACAAATAAAACCTTATGATCTAAGGCATGCTTGGGCAGTTAGAACAATTTTTTATGATTTACCTGATACTGTGGCTGCCAGAATGATGGGACATTCGGTTAGTTTACACACTCAAACTTATCACCACTGGATTACTAAAAGAGATCAACAAAAGGCAGTAAATAATGCACTTCTAAAAGTTAAAAGAGTTAAAAATATTTAAAGATTTATAATAATTAAATAAAAATAAGGGTCATATGCAAGAAAAACCTTCATCTTCCGAGAGAATATTTAACCTCGATAATCAAGCAAATAAACTTGGAATGGGAGGTAAATTATCACCGGATATCGATGAAAGCTCATATAAAAAAAGAATGCAGCAAAGAAAAGATATTCAAGCCGAAAGACTACAAATTAGAAAAACAAAAAAAGGATTATTGATTGTTTTCACAGGAAATGGCAAGGGCAAGACAACTGCATCTTTAGGTATGGCTTTAAGGACGATAGGGCATGGCTATAAAGTAGCAATAATTCAATTTATCAAAGGAGGCTGGACCACTGGAGAGGAAAAAGCACTTAAAAACTTGTCTTCAAACATATCTTGGCATTCATTAGGAGAGGGATTTACTTGGGAAACACAAAACAGAATAAGAGATGAAAAATTAGTTCAAGAGGCGTGGCAACTAGCTAAAAAATACATACAAAACGAATCTTATAAACTTATTATTCTTGATGAAATTAATATTGCGACAAAACTTGGTTATCTTGCACCCGAAGAAATAATCACTTTTTTAAAAAGCTTAAATAATAGAAAAAATCATATTGTTTTAACTGGAAGGGGAGCATCTGATTTAATCATCAATTACGCTGATCTAGTTACAGAAATGAAACTAATAAGACATCCTTTCAAAGAGCAAGGAATAAAAGCACAAAAGTGCGTTGAATTTTAGTTGAAGTAAATTTTATTTGAATTTTATTTAGGCAGGTTTAGAAATGTTTAAAGACGCAAGCAATATCTGAACAAAAAATAAATTTGGCACATTTACTTGCTAAGGTCTTAAAAGTACAATTATTGAATGACTTACAAAAGAGTTCTCTTAAAACTTAGTGGTGAAGCACTAATGGGTGAAAAACCTTATGGTATTGATCCTGCTATAGTTCAATCAATTGCAGAGGATGTTTCAAAAGTAGTAGAAAATAATGTACAACTTGCAATAGTTGTTGGTGGTGGAAACATTTTTAGGGGGCTTAAAGGATCAGCAGACGGAATGGATCGCGCAACTGCTGATTATGTAGGGATGCTAGCAACAGTAATGAACGCAATTTCACTTCAAGATGGTCTTGAAAGAGTAGGAGTTGCAACCAGAGTGCAAACAGCAATCGAAATGCAGGAGATTGCAGAACCCTACATTAGAAGAAGAGCCATAAGGCACCTAGAAAAAGGTAGAGTTGTAGTTTTCGGAGGTGGATGCGGAAATCCATTTTTTACAACTGATACTACGGCAGCTTTGAGGGCAGCAGAGATAAACGCTGAAGTTGTTATGAAGGCTACTAAGGTTGACGGAGTATACGATCGTGATCCAAATCAATTTAAAGATGCAAAAAAATATTTCTCTCTCAGTTATCAACAAGTTCTTACTGATGAAATTGCAGTAATGGACAGTACTGCGATTGCACTTTGCAAAGATAATAATATCCCAATTATGGTTTTTGATATATTCAAAAAAGGGAACATTTCTAAAGCTGTTGCTGGTGAGCCAATAGGCTCTTTAATTAGTTAAAGATCATTTAATTTTTTTAATTATGAAAGAAAAAGAAATTCAAGAAAATATGAATAAAAGTATTGAAGCCACACAAAGAAACTTTAATACAATTAGGACAGGTAGAGCTAATGCTTCCTTGTTAGACAGAGTAAGTGTTGAGTACTACGGAGCAGAAACACCAATCAAATCGCTTGCCACTATAAGCACTGTTGATTCACAAACAATCTCAATACAACCTTTCGATATTTCATGTTTACAAGCGATAGAGAAATCTATTTCTATGAGTGATTTAGGTATTACTCCAAATAATGATGGGAAAGTAATAAGAATAAATGTTCCTCCTTTAACAGAAGAAAGAAGAAAAGAATTTTGTAAATTAGCCTCTAAATATGCTGAGGAAGGAAAAGTAGCCTTGAGAAATATCAGAAGAGATGCTGTTGAAAAAGAAAAAAAAGAGGAAAAAGATGGCCTTATTTCAATTGACGAATCGAGAGATAATCAATCTGAAATTCAGAAAATTACTGATAAATATATCGCTTTAATAGAAACTAAATTGTCTGAGAAAGAGAAGGAAATTCTAAAAGTTTGACAGAATTTGACGTTGTAATAATTGGTGGTGGTCTTTCAGGATCTTCCACTGCTCTTAACCTATCAAAGAAAGGATATTCAGTTTTAATTATTGAAAAAGAAAAATCCCAAGATTACAAACCATGTGCAGGTGGGATGGCATCTTCAATGCAAAGATTTCTTCCTCTAAATATAGAAGATTGCATAGAATCAAAAATTAAAAATGTTGAATTCAGATGGAAGGCTGCAGATAATGTAACTGCTGATCTGACTGGTGAATCCCCATTTTGGATTGTTAAAAGAGAAAAACTAGATCAATTATTACTTGATGAATCCTTGAGTAATGGAGCTCAGATAATGAGACCATTATTGATAGAAAAAATCATAAAAAAAAATGATAAATGGGAAATTACTTGCAATAACAAAATAAAATATGTTGCGGAATTTCTTGTAATTGCAGATGGCTCCCAATCGAAATGGGCGGGTTATTTCAATTTAGGGCCAAGAAAGCCGAAATTTGCCAACACAATCTCATTAAGATTGAAAGGGTTAGGTGAAATACCTAGAGATGCAGTTAGATTTGAGTTTGGATTTATAAAATATGGCTTTGCATGGGCATTCCCCCTAAGAGAAAGCTTAAACGTTGGTTTAGGTACTTTTATAAATAATGGTCTCTTAGAAAATCAGGCTATAAATAAACAAGTTATCAGAAGCTTCGGTTTTGATGATTTTCCGAATAAAATAATTAGTAAGAAACTGAGAATATGGAATGGCTTCCACTCAATTAATGGTGACAAAGTTTTAGCGGTTGGAGATGCAGCATCTCTATGTGATACATTTTTAGCTGAAGGAATTAGACCATCTTTAATTAGCAGTTTTTATGCTGCAGAATACATAGATCAGTTCCTATCAGGGAAATTAGATGATTTAAATCTTTATACGAAGAAAATTAACAACATTTGGGGGAAATCAATGGCTTGGGGGAGGAGAATAGCCCAAGTATTTTATAGATTTCCAAGAACTGGATATCAATTAGGTGTCAAAAGAAAAACAGCACCTAAACGTATTGCTCAAATATTATCAGGAGAAATGAGTTATGAAGATATTGCAAAAAGAGTTATCAAACGACTTTTAACAAAAAGGGGGGCTTAATTCTTTTTCAATTCGAACTTGAATTTAGTTAGCAGAAATTAATTTATGATTTTTAATCTCTGAATATCTCTTTAGTAGCAGCTCTTCTAATTCTTCTATAGCCTTACTGAATCCAGTGATACCTTCACTAAGCTTTTCACTTGCCATTTGATCTTCTAACATACTTAATCTGAAATCTTTTTCTTCAAATTCGTAATCAATAGAATTGTTTATTTGGGTACTTTCATCTAATTTCCTAACTAACTCTCCTTTTTCTTTTTTAAGTTCCTCAAGAAATTTTGGTGCTATTGTTAAAAGATCGCAACCTGCTAATTCTTTTATTTCATCGAGATTTCTAAAACTCGCTCCCATTACTTCTGTCTTGAATCCCTTTTCTTTAAAGTACTTGTATATTTGCGTAACCGAAATAACACCAGGGTCTTCAGCACCAACAAAACTAGTTTTACCAGTTTTTGCTTTATGCCAATCTAATATACGGCCAACGAACGGAGAAATTAGAGTTATCTTTGCATTGGCACAAGTTACCGCTTGGCAGAAGTTAAAAAGTAAAGTTAAGTTGCACTTAATTCCCTCTTTTTCCAAAATTTCAGCTGCCTTAATTCCCTCCCAAGTTGCTGCAATCTTAATCAAAATTCTTTCCTTTTCAATTCCTAAATTTTTGTAGAGGTTGATTAACTTTCTCGCTTTTTCTACTGTAGCTTTGGTGTCAAAGCTCAGTCTTGCATCAACTTCTGTAGATACCCGCCCTGAAATAATTTTCAAAATTTCTTTTCCAAAAAATACTGAAACCTGGTCAACAGTTTCTTTGATTAATTCAATTTCAGAAAATCCCTGGGACAAGGCATTTTCTGAACTTTCTAAAGCTTTATCAATTAATTTCACATAATTAGGGTTCTTGGCAGCAGCAAGTATTAGCGATGGATTGGTGGTGGCGTCCCTTGGTTGAAATTTTTTTATCGAATCTAAATCTCCAGTATCAGCAACAACAATGGTCATTGAGGACAATTGTTCTAAAATTGATTTCATATCTAGATAATCATATATATATATAAACTAGCTTTTATTCCTAATGAAATCATCAGATAATGAACTAAATATTTATAAAAATGGATAATTTTAGGGTTTTTTAACAATCATTCCATGATCTTCAATACTAGGAGGTATTTTTTCAATTACTATCAAACTCTCGATAATTTCTTTCGCTACAGGTACTGCAACAGTTGAGCCATATGCATATGGTTTAGATGGCTCATCAACAACCACGAGGACAGCAAATTTTGGATCATTAACTGGTAAGGTTGCGACAAAACTACAAACTTTTTTACTTGTATACGAACCATTTATGGCTTTTTGAGAAGTACCCGTTTTCCCCGCTATCCTGTAACCCTCGATTTTCGCTCCAGATCCACTACCTTTATCAACTACACTCTCCATCCATTCAAGAACAATTTTAGAGACATCCTGTGAAAAAAATTGTTTCTTTGGATTTTTATTAACTCTTTCATTGAAAGTTGAGGTTACATGTGGAGTTACTTCAAAACCCCCATTTGCTAAAGCCGCATGAAGTTGAACCAATTTAAGTGGCGAGATTGAGAACCCTTTACCAAAAGAAGTCACGGCAGGTTCAATTGATTGATTTACAAATAAATCTTTTCTCTTTAGTTGGCCAGCAGTTGATTCAAATAAGTCAGTCTCTAAATTTTTATTTATTCCTAAATTTTGTAGCCAATCCCAATAAATTGTGGGGTCTAAATTTTGCATTATTTTTACCATCCCAACATTACTTGAAACCTGCAATACTTTTGGATAGTCAATGTATCCATTACCTTTTTTATTCCAATTCGAAAGTGTCCATCCTCCAATCTTAATCTTTCCAATATCTTCAACTAATCCATCTTTCTGGATTACTTTTTCTTCTAACGCTAAGGCAAGATTAATAGGTTTAAAAGTTGAACCAGGCTCAAATAAATCTTGAGAATACCAACCCCTAAAAAGTTCAGAATCATACTGCCAAAATTTATTTGGATCATATGACGGGGCTGTAACCAAGGAGAGGATCCGACCATTATTAACATCCATAACTATGGCAAATCCCTTCTTTGCTTTCCATTCACTTACTTGCTTTGATAATGCATTTAATGACGCTTTCTGTAATTTTGAGTCTATAGTTAGTCCTAAACTTTTGTAATCATAAATAAAATCACCTGGGGCCGAATTATCCGGCAGAGGAGTTCCATCTCCTCCTCTTTTTATCAAATTACTTTTATTAAAAACTTTAATTTGATTATCTAAATGAAGCTCTAAACCTGCTGAACCTTTATTCTCATCATTAACAAAACCTATAAGATTAGAGTAAAGCTCTCCTTGGGGATAATATCTATGCGAATATTTAAACAAATCAAGTCCGCTTATTTGAAGGTTCTTAATCTTTTCTGCCTTTTCTTCAGAAATCTTATCCAAAAGCTTGATACCAATCATTTTATTATTAAATTTCTCAACGAGTATTTCATTATTAATACCCAAGATAGATGACAATTTTTTTGTAACTTCTTCAATACTGCGAACTCTATTAATTGAATCACCTGGAAAATTAAAATATTGTGGATGGGCCCATAATTTGTAGAGAGGTTTATCGTAAGCAATTAGTCTATTATTTCTATCAACAATTGATCTCCTTTTTTTTAGGGCGTTAATTTTAGAAGACTGTATTAATCTAGCTTTCCTTTGTAAATCAGATGCGTTAAAGACTTGCAATTTAACTAACCTACCAAACAAACAAAATATTAGTATTAAGCTAAAAAAATAGAGAAATTTAAATCTTCTTTGATCCAGTGGTGTTAGACGAACAATTTTTTTGTATTTTTTCATCAATATCCCCTTTGATATTTGCTATCTACAAAACCTTCAATGAAACTACTTAAATTTTTCTTAAATAAACTTTCTTTTTTTTCTGGAAGTTTATCTAGATAGATTAAATCTTTAGGTTTAGTTTTTGTATAAGTATTAATAGACTCAAGTTCACTAATATAAAATTGCTCGATTTTGGAAATATAATCAATAAGATTATTATTGATAGCTCTTGTTTTGGATAAGTTTTTATATGTATTTGACCATTTTCTTTGACTATTAAAAGACAAGAAAAACAAAGTGAAAATTAATACTAAAAGAGAAATATTAATTGTGTCGAAAATTTGATGTATTAATTTGAACTTAATTATAGATATTTTTTCAGAGTTTTTTTTACTTTCATATAAAACTTTTTTTTTTAAATTAAGTTGATTCCCATAAGGTTTCATCTATGATTTATTTTTTAAATAAAAGAAGTGTTATTAATTAAATAAACATCTTTTTGTTTAATTCGCAAGTAAAAATTAAATTCTTTAAGTCCTCAGTAGGAACAAATTTAAGAAAGTCAATCCATTCCATAAAGAATGCATAATCACTGAGGAAAACAAACTCCCTGAAGCAATTCTTGTAATTGCTAATCCAATCCCTAGAACAAATAATGGCGGCATTTCTCCCAAACTTAAATGGGCCAATGCAAAGATAAAAGCTGAAACTACGATGCCAGAAATTACTCCAAAATCTCTTGAAAGAGTTGGCAGTAAAATACCGCGAAATATAATCTCTTCAAATAGAGGAGCTAATAGAGTTGTTGTTACAAATAATAGAAAAAATGATAAGTAATTATTATTATTAAGAACAATTTCCAGCAAGGGGTTACTACCATTCTGATTATCGATCAGACTATTCATAATTAGAGAGATCAATAAAACAAAAGGAACAATTGTTAACCAACCTTTAATTCCCTGAATAATTGCATATTTTATTGGCAAGAAATTGAACTGTAAATAATCCTTTTTAAAAGTAAATTCACCATTCAAGGATTTAATTTGATAAAAAACTATCCATAATGGCGGAATAGCCATAAAAAGATATCCAAAGAAAATTTTTAAAGATTGAGACAATTCATTAGAGATATTTTTAGAAAAAAGTTCAACCAAACTGATAGAAAATAAAGGTGACACCACTTCTCCTAAAACAACAAATCCACCTGCAATTAATAAAACCATATCTATTAATTCTAAATCTAAGGATTTAATTTCTTTCCAACCAAACTTTTTCAAAGATATGGTTTTCCATAATATTTTTAAAGCCAGAATAGAGCCAATAAGTATTGTTAAAAGTGGAATAAGTCTTATAGCTAATATTTTAAAAAACATTTTTCTTGAAAATGATTTTGTTATTAATGCACTATCGTCAAAATCAAATTTCCTGCTTAAAAGGTGATATAAAAATCTATCATCTTTAAATAAGTCAAATTTATCAGAATTTGCTCTATATGAATTATCATTAGATTTTTTTTCTATCTCATCAATCAGAAATTTAAAGTTTTTATCTTTAAAATCTTTGGATATATTTTTATAAATTAAAGAATTATTTGATTCTGATGTGATTATTCGAATTAATTTATTTCTTTCTGTTAGCTCTTCAAATGAGACATCAGAGAGTGATTTATTTATTTGATCAACAGGATCATTTATTATAAAAAATTTTTTAAGATTTACAGGTATTGATTGGACAGATAATTCAGCAATTTCTTGCTCTTTTTGACTTATATCAAATGAAACAGATGGTCTATTTAAACTGTCTCTTAAGCCTTGTTGCCATACAAAAAAAGTTATGACAATAGAAATAAAAGCTAAAGTGAGTTTTAACTTAGAACTATTTTTAAAGATCATAACTTATTATATTCTTGAAAACTATAGTTAGTTATCATTGAATTTCCTTATATTTATGTATCTATTTTAATCACGCCATGAGATGATTAAATTATCTTAATTTTCAAATTTATATAATGGCTATAAGATTAGTTTTAGTTAGGCACGGGCTAAGCAGTTTCAATGCAAAAGGATTAATTCAAGGAAGAACAGACGATTCATTATTAACTGATGAAGGATACGAACAAGCCCGAAAAGCAGGAAAAGCATTATCAAAAATAAACTTCGATAAAATCTATTCCTCCCCACTTGTGAGAGCGGCAGAGACTGCAAAAACGATTAAAAAGACCTTCAATAAAGAACAAAATATTGTATTCGACGATAATTTGCTTGAGGTAGATCTTAGTGAATGGTCTGGTCTAAAAATTGATGAAATAAAAAAGAAATTTCCAGAAATTTACCCTATATGGAAAAATGATCCTGAAAATCTTATCTTAAAAAGAAATGACAATACAACTTATAAACCAATTCAAGAGTTATTTTTTCAAGCAACAAATTTTGTAGAAGATATTTTAAAAATTTATCAAGACAAAGATGATATAAATATTTTAGTTGTTGGACATAATGCAATTATCAGATGTTTAATTCTCTTGTTATTAGGAAGGCCTAAGCAAGGTTTTAGAAAAATAAGATTAGAAAATGCTTCTTTCTCGATACTCAATATTTCAAAGAAAGATAACTCTTTTAAGACTCAAATTGAATGCTTAAATCAAACTTCCCATCTTAATAAAAATATTCCAAATAAAATTGGAGATTCCAGAATATTTCTAATAAGGCATGGTGAAACTAACTGGAACAAGGAAGGTAGATTTCAAGGCCAAATTGATATCCCTTTAAATGAAAACGGAAAAGATCAAGCAAGAAAGACTTTTGAATATTTGAGAAATATTTCTTTCAATAAGGCATTTTCAAGTTCAATGCATAGGCCTTATGAGACCGCACTAATAATCCTTCAAAATAACAAAGATTTAAAAATTGAGAAAATAGATTCACTAGTAGAAATCAGTCACGGATTATGGGAGGGTAAATTGGAAGCAGAAATTAGAGAAGAGTGGCCTTCTTTACTAAAAAATTGGCATGATAAACCTGAAGAAGTAATAATGCCCGAAGGTGAATGTATAAAAGATGTATCAGAAAGGTCAGTAGAAGCTTTTGACAAAATTTGTTTATCTCAAAAGGATAATGATCAAACCCTCATGGTTGCTCATGATGCAGTCAATAAAACTCTAATTTGTAATATCCTTGGGATTAATTATTCAAATATTTGGATGATAAAACAGGGTAATGGCGGCATAACTATAATTGATCTTTTTAATGATCCTAATAAGCCCCCTGTGATTAGCGCTCTTAACATCACAACACACCTAGGGGGGATACTTGATTCAACTGCTTCAGGAGCACTTTAAATTAAGCCTTGTTAAAAATTTATTTTGATAAAGCCAGAGTCAGGAAAAGGCTTCATTTACTGAAAAAGCCAACTTGACTAAGAGGCCAAAATCTGAAATATGCTTTACCAATTATCTCTTTTTTATGAAGGAATTTACTTCCAGGCCAATATCTTCCATCCCAGCTATTTGCCCTATTATCACCTAAAACTAAAAAATGATCTTTTGGCACTTTTATGTTTTCAAATTTACCACAATTATTAAATAGGGTTAATGAGCACTTATAAGAGACATATGGTTCAGGAATTAATTTATTATTTATTATTAATTCACCATTAGAGTTTACACTTACAATTTCGCCTGGAAGGGCCACCACTCTTTTAATATAAGCATCGCAAGCTTGATCCCTCAAACCAGGAATAAACGACATTGGAGGAAAACTCATAAAAAAACAATAACTTTTTTTTGGTAAAGGCTTAGATCTTGATGAAATTAATTTTTTGTCAAACGAGTAAGGTGAGTTAAAAACAACAATATCTCCTCTTTTTGGTAAAGAGTTTCTTAGCGAAAATTTTTCAATAATCAGCCTATCGTTTATTTGCAATTCTGGGAGCATTGAACCAGAAGGGATGTAACGTGGTTCTGCAAAAAATGATCTACAAGAAGAAACAAAAAAAGTTAATGTGATCAATAAACCCCACTCTTTTAAAAAACTTTTAATAGAAGCAGGCATAAAATTAAAAAAGTCTTGAATTTCTAAACTTATATAAATTGTTTTGCATATTCAATTTCGTTAAAACCTAATATTACTTTTTTTCCTTCGTAAATTAAAAATGGTCTTTTTATTAATTTGCCATCACTTAAAAGAAGTTGAATAATTTCTTCCTTTGACAAACTATCAATATCAAGATTAAGAGTTTTAAAAGCTTTACCTCTTGTATTAAAAATCCTTTTCTTATCATCAGAGTATTGTTCTAAGGCTAAATTTAAATAATTAACAAGTGGAGGTTCTTTTACAATATCAATTAACTGAAATTCAAAATCTTTCCTTTCAAGCCATTTTGCAGCTTTTCGGCATGTAGAGCATTTTAAATAACTGTAAAAAATTATTTTTCTCAATTTAATTTACTAATATTTGATTTCTTAAGAACTTTAAAGTTTTTCTTTTTTAGAGGCATACAACTTTTCAATAAATTTTCAACTACATCAAAATCCCTCCAACCATCAATTTGAACTGTTCTTCCATCTAGTCCTTTACTTGTTCTAAAAAATTCTGCAACATCCTCAAGCTGATTAGGAGCAATTTGATTAATACTCACTATATTAGACTGCCTAGGATTAGCCATAGGCACACATAAAAGTTTTCCATCATATGCACCACAATCATGCATATCCAAAACTCCAATAGGTCTTGCTTTTATTAGACAACCTGCAAAAGTAGGTTCGTCCATTATCACCATTGCATCAAGGGGAGCTCCATCATCAGCAAGGGTATTTGGGATAAAACCATAATCAAAAGGGTACCTCACTGAAGAATGTAATACTCTATCTAAAGCCATTATTCCTGCATCAGAACAATATTCATATTTATTCCTACTCCCCGCAGGTATTTCAACAACGATATTTACTATTCCCTTCATTGGAGATGGAGGTATTGAACTAAGGTCCATCTTTTTTAAAATCGTGATTATGAATTATCTCGTTTCCTTGAGATGAAGGTCTTCCAATTAAAATGCTTATCGAAGGTAAAAAAATTGTCAAAATGGCAAAAATAATACCTAGAGATGTAATTGATAAACTCCTTATACTTAAAGGGTCATCATCATCTCTTTCAAAATCACTTCGAGCAGAACCATAAGAAGATTCTTCGCTTGATTTACTTTGAATAAACTGCTTTGATTTCGTGTAACTCAAGAACTCTTAATTGGTAAAAATTTAGGAGATAATTAAACACCATTATCCTACATTCAAAATGTCAATAAATCAAAACATTGACTAGTAACATTATTAATTACTCTTTTTCTAGCAAAGACCTAATAGATTTTAGTTCTTCTAATATTTGCACCAGTATATTTTGAGCAGCGGAGGAAGGTGTATTAAAGACCTCTACAGTAACTTCCTTAATTCTTAAAATATCTTTTGCGAATCTTGCTACTTCATTAGGATGAAATTTTAAAGGATCTTTTTGATCAGTTCTAAATTCGGGATTTAATTTTCTTGGATTAAAGCTAGGGTTTAGATTTCTTAAATCTGTATTTGTATACCTATAGACAGAAGCTCTTGATCTGTTTAAGAATTTTTGAACTTCATCAATACCTACTAATTCCTCTTCGCTAGAAATATTGGAATCTATATTTTCCATAAAATTAAGAAAATGTTTTAGTAATAATGAATTTTTAAAAGAGTTTGAATTTCATTACTGAAAAAGCTAGCAGAAAGAATATTTTTAGACTAGCCGCGTTGAGGGACTCAAGACACTTTAAATTATTTTTTCATCTTAATTGATAAAATTAAATATCATTATGTATTTTTTTTGTATGCGCGTGACAACCTCATTTCCTCTGGGGACACTTCGTGACACACCTTCTGAAGCTGAGATTATTTCACATCAATTACTTTTAAAAGCTGGCTATATTCGCAGAGTTAATAGCGGTATTTATGCATACATGCCATTAATGCTAAGAGTTATTGAAAAAATATCCGCAATAATAGAGAGAGAACTTAATAGTATTGGTTGTACAAAATTACTATTACCCCAACTTCATCCTGCAGATTTATGGAGAAAAAGTGAAAGATGGGAAGGATATACTGCAGGAGAGGGAATAATGTTTAATCTTAAAGATAGACAAGGTAAAGAATTTGGTTTGGCTCCAACTCACGAAGAGGTGATCACGAGTATTGCATCAGAGACCATCAACTCCTATAAGCAATTACCTCAATGTTTTTATCAAATTCAGACAAAATTTAGAGATGAAATAAGGCCAAGGTTTGGATTGATGAGAAGTAGAGAATTTATAATGAAAGATGGTTATTCTTTTCATTCTTCAGAAAACGACCTGGCTTCTTTCTATGAAAAGGTGGGCAATGCTTATGAAAATATTTTTAAATCTTGTGGTCTGCAGACAGTAGGGGTTGAAGCTGACAGTGGAGCAATTGGCGGTGCCTCCTCTAAAGAATTCATGGTCACTGCTGATGCTGGGGAAGATTCCATTTTGTTTACTCAAAGTGGATCTTATGCTGCAAATATTGAAAAAGCTGTTTCTCTACCCTCTCAACCTATTCCACTAAAAGATGATATTGCAGAGTGGTTGGAAACACCTCAACAAAAAACAATCCTAGAGGTTTGCGATAATAATAATTTAGACCCTAGTCAGATTATTAAAGTTGTAATATTCCTTGCACAGTTCGAGGGTGAATTTGAGGTCCCAATTCTTGCATGTATAAGAGGCGATCAACACATTAATGAAGTAAAGCTTTTTAACTTAATCAATAGACTTCATAATTTCAATCTCCTTAATCTTAAAAAGATTGAAGACAAAAATAATATCGAAAAAAATCTAATTGATTTTCCCTTAGGTTTTATCGGGCCAGATTTGGATAATAAAACTATTAAAGCTACTTCTAATTGGGATAAAAAATGGACAAGAATAATTGACTATTCTGCAAGTGGCCTTTCAAAGTTTATAAGTGGTGGGAATAAAGTAAATTTCCATAAAGTTTTTCAAGAATTTTCTTTTGCTTCGAAAAACTATCTTATTGGGGATATCAGGAATGCCAAAAAAGGAGATAAAATAAGTATTGATGATAATGAAGAACTTAAAGAAAAAAAAGGTATCGAAATTGGACATATTTTCCAACTAGGTCAGAAATACAGTGAAAAATTAAATGCAAAGTTCTCTGATAAGGACGGTCATTTAAAAAATTTATGGATGGGTTGTTACGGAATAGGAGTGACAAGAATAGCTCAAGCTGCTATCGAACAGAATCATGATCAAAAAGGAATTTGTTGGCCTATCCAGATTTCTCCTTTTGAGGTTATTATTATTCCAACAAACCTAAAAGATCCTATTCAACGTGATCTTACTGAGCAAATCTATAACAACTTTTTAACTAATAAAATTGATGTGCTTCTTGATGACAGAAACGATAGAGCTGGAGTGAAATTTAAAGATGCGGAATTAATTGGTATTCCTTTTCAGATAATTATTGGCAGAGATTCTATTAATAAAGAAGTAGAACTTTTATGCAGAACAAATAATACTAAACTTAAAATTAGTACTGATAAATTGTTGGAAGCATTTATTTCCGAATCTGAAATAATGTACAATAAAAAGTCTTAAGGCTTATTTATTTTTGGGAGCTAAGTTATGTTAATGAAATGGACATCAAAATTATTTTTTAAAAATCTTACCAAAGCTATATCTTTTGCAATATCCTTAACAGTTGTTTTTACACTATTTAGTGCCCCTTCCATAGCTGCAAAAACCTCTATGACAGGTGACTACACAAAGGATACAATTTCAGTTGTTAAAACATTACAAACAGCTGTTGATACTCCAAAAGATTCTCCAAATAAAGATGAAGTAAGAAGTGAAGCTCTTACACTCATAACTGACTATATTTCCAGATATAGAAATAGAGGGATGGTGAATAAAACACAATCATTTACCACAATGCAAACAGCATTAAATGCTATGGCAGGTCATTACAAAAACTTTGCAAGTAGGCCTTTACCAGATAAACTTAAAGAGCGTTTAACCAAAGAATTTTCTCTTGCTGAAAAAATGGTTCTAAGAGAAAGTTGATACAATTCATTTACTTTTTAAAAGTAAACCAAGATTTTTGAATATATTAAATATTCGCACAAAAATAATGCTCTTCTAAAAATTGGCTAATGTTGTTGTAATCGGAGCCCAATGGGGTGACGAAGGAAAAGGTAAAATAACGGATTTACTTAGTCGTTCGGCAGATGTTGTCGTTCGCTATCAAGGGGGAGTAAATGCAGGTCATACTATAGTCGTAGAGGATAAAGTCTTAAAATTACATTTAATTCCCTCAGGGATACTTTATAAAAATACTTCTTGTCTAATTGGGTCGGGAACTGTCGTAGATCCAAAAATCTTGCTTAAAGAAATTGACATGTTAATTGATAATGGAATTGATATCTCAGGATTAAAAATTTCATCAACATCCCATGTAACAATGCCATACCACAGAATATTAGATGAAGCGATGGAGGCTGATAGAGGTTCAAACAAAATAGGGACAACAGGTCGTGGAATTGGCCCAACTTATGCGGATAAATCACAAAGAAATGGCATTAGGATAAGAGACTTGCTCAATAAGGAAAGGTTAAGTGATGTGATCGAAATTCCATTAAGAGAAAAAAACGGTCTACTAGAAAAAATCTATGGCATTAAACCACTTAAATTAGAAGATATTGTTGAAGAATATCTTGACTATGGGGAAAGATTATCAAAGCATGTTGTTGACTGCACGAGGACTATCCATGCAGCCTCAAAAAACAAAAAGAATATTCTTTTCGAAGGAGCTCAAGGGACTCTACTTGACTTAGATCATGGGACTTATCCTTTTGTCACCTCATCAAACCCTATATCAGGAGGGGCATGTATTGGTGCTGGAGTGGGTCCAACTTTAATTGATAGAGTCATAGGTGTTGCAAAAGCTTATACCACAAGAGTAGGTGAAGGGCCATTCCCAACTGAATTACAAGGAAGTATAAATGATCAACTATGTGATAGAGGCAGTGAATTTGGAACCACTACTGGGAGAAGGAGAAGATGTGGGTGGTTTGATGGAGTTATTGGTAAATATGCTGTATCTGTAAATGGTCTTGATTGTTTAGCCGTCACGAAACTTGATGTATTAGATGAATTAGATGAGATTCAAGTTTGCATTGCATATGATCTCGATGGAGAGGAAATAGACTACTTTCCTACAAATTCAGATGACTTAAAAAAATGTAAGCCAATCTTCAAAAAATTAAAAGGTTGGCAATGTTCAACTGCAGATTGCAGAAAACTATCTGATCTCCCAGAGAATGCTATGAATTATCTAAGATTTTTAGCTGAATTAATGGAGGTTCCAATTGCCATTGTCTCGTTGGGGGCGAATAGAGATCAAACTATAGTAATTGAAGACCCAATACATGGACCTAAAAGAGCACTGCTAAGGTAATTAAGTTTTAAATTAATGAAGGAATCCTTTAGACATTTTGATCATAAAAAAGTTGATCTCATTGGTCTGGGAAACGCAATAGTAGATATTATTGTAAATATTGAAGATGAGTTTCTTGAGATAAATAATCTGGATAAAGGATCAATGAATCTAATTAATTCTGATGAATCTCAGAGATTGTTAGAAAATTGCAAAGTGATCAAACAAATTTCAGGTGGGTCCTCAGCAAATACTGTTGTTTCTTTAGCAGAATTAGGCAATCATGTGCAGTTTATAGGAAGAGTGAAAAATGATCAATTTGGGAATTTCTTTTCTGACGATATAAAAAAAAGTAAAACAATATTTAATACTCCACCAACTATTGAAGGTGCTCCAACAGCTCATTCAATCATTTTGGTTACACCTGATGCACAAAGAACTATGTGTACTTACCTAGGAGCATCTGTAGGATTTGAACCAAAAGACATTGACTTTACTGTAATTAAGGAAAGTAAATACTTATATTTAGAAGGATATTTATGGGATAGTGAATTAGCTAAAAAAGCTTTTATTAAAGCCGCCCAAACTGCAAAACAATCAAATACAAAAATAATTCTTTCTTTGTCTGATTCATTTTGTGTAGATAGACATCGTGAGAGTTTCTTGGAATTAATTTATGAATATATAGATATTGTTTTTTGTAATGAATCCGAGGTGTTAAGTCTATTTAAAAATGATAAATTATCAAGCTGCAAAGAAGACCTATCTTCCCTATGTGAATTAGTCATAGTAACTCTTGGAAGCAATGGTTCTCTCATAGTAAACAAAAATAATGTTGAAATAATTGAGTCAATTAATAAAGGCAAGATTATTGATACAACAGGAGCGGGAGATATCTATGCGGGGGGATTTATCCATGGATTAATAAACAATTGTTCCCTCAAAAAATGCGGAGAGATAGCTTCAATTTGTGCGGGACAAATAATTACGCAATTAGGATCTAGATCGGATATTGATCTTAAAGAGCTAATAAAATAGATTTAATCAAATAGTCTTATTCAACCAATCATAATATTTCATCTCAGCATGATATTTTTTGTAAATAATTTGAGGTACATCATATGTGGAATTTTTATTTACGAAATCAATTAAATAATCTTTAAATTCTAGTTTACTTTTTATTGTAATTTCAAACTCTTTAGTTTCTTGAATATCATCATCCCACTCATAAAGTGAATAAATTTGCTTTATGGAAACACAAGCTGCAATTTTTTCTTTTATGAGTAATTTAGCCATTCGCACAGCATTTGTTTTACTTGATTCAGTTGCGATAATAACTAATATTTCCATAATGAATTAAACATCAATAATTTGATTTAATTATGTGATTAATCAAATCCTTGTATTGATTGAAAGAATAAGAATAATCATTTTTTATTTTTGGCCTTTTAACCAAAAATAACTTCATGTTACTTCCAGAAATAATCCTTTCCCAGTTTTTCTGAGAATAACTTCCTGATTCTCTGCATAGAACATAATCAATCTCCCAAAAATCACAGAGTTTTTTTTCTAAAATTCTTTCATTATTTTTACTCGGTTCAAGTATCGCTATATTTGAATTTTTAATACATGATCCAAAAGCTTTAGTTATACTTTCATAGGTAGGAAGTACCCTTGTAAATACATTTGCCTTACAATTCATATAATAATTAGCTGTGTCGCTAAGGAATCTTGAACCTATTGCCAGAAGAATGTTCTTATTTTCCAACTCAACATTATTTATGTCTTTTAAATTATCAATATAAAAAAAATTATTAGTTTTATTTATTAGAGATTTCCTCTCAAAAAGTAAGAGAGGTGTATTAATCTCTTTACATACATTATTGAGATTTTTAGAAATTATCATTGCAAACGGATGAGTTGCATCAACAACGAATTTGATTTTATTTTTTTTTATAAAATCTATTATTTGATCTTTATTATTTAATTTACCCGTAATGATATGTAACTTTGGATTTTCAATATAAGCTTGCCCTGCTCTATAAGTTAAAACACTTGCAAAAACTGAATAATTAAGTTCAAGAAGCCTATTAGCTATTTCAGGTCCATCAGAAGTTCCTGATAGGATCCAAACATTTTTATAGCAATTTTCTTGATTCTGCATCAATATGTCTTTAATTAATTAGTAAGTAATGAATCATTGTTTAATTCAGGCGGTCATTAATAGCGCTCCCCAAATGAGGTATACCAAAGAAAACCAAACTCCAATTGCTGAAATGATTGTTCATTTTAAAGGATTACGTAGTGAAGATCCAACCAGAGATCTCAAGATCATAGGATGGGGAAATATTGCCCAAGAAATGGTAAATGAACTAAAGGAAGGGCAAAATATTGTTATTGAGGGGCGTCTAAAGATGAATTCTGTCACTAGAAAAGACGGAACGAAAGAAAAGCAACCAGAATTAACAGCTTCAAAAATTCATCAAATATCGCCAGTCGACGTTATTAAGTCTGATCAAAAAGAAAATAATGAATCATTTGAAAAAAAAGAAAATACCAAAAATTCCAGTTGGGATAGTTCACCTTTAGTACCTGAAGTTGACGAAATACCTTTTTAAATCAACTATCAACATTATTTTCTTGAACACTTATAATTAATTTGCTTATTTTTCTTTCAAGTGCGGCAAGTTCGCCTCTAATTTCTGGCCATTTACCTTTATCAAGATTTTCTAATAACCATGCTCTTTCTTGATCAAGTTTAAAGATTAAATCTCCTTGATTTGCAGTATTAGTATCTTGCATAATACTTGTTAAACCATTTAAAACTTATTCTACTAAATCACAATGAAGAAATACCTATCGCCTGGAAACTTAATCGTAACCGCAGGGGGTATATTAGCTTTTATTGGAATGACTGCTTATTTTACAGACTCAGTAAATTTAAGTGTACCTACTTTTTTTTATGGAGTACCTATTTTTTTAATTGGATTAGGTTTAAAGACTTCCGAAATACCTCCTGTAGAATTGTTTGACAAGACAAATTTTGAGACAAATAAATTTAATAGACCAAAAGAATTAACAGCTTTAGTTAAAGATGTTACAAGATGGAGATATGGAATAAAAGCTCATCTTGAATCTTCATTAGAATCTTTAAATTTGTGGGACGAGGATAATCCCCCTCAACTAAAAGAAATAGAAGAGATTACAAAAGAAGAAAAAAATGGTCTCAGAATGCGTTTCGAATTAAACGCTGTCCCTCTAGAAAAATGGATTGAAAAACAAGAAAGATTAAACAGGTTTTTCGTCAAAGGCCTTGAATCAGAATTTATTATCGACGATAATAAAAAAGAATTTGATTTTATTCTCTTTTATTGAATATAGGGATATATTTTGTAAAAAAATAATTTTTCAATTCAATCAAGTTTTTATGAATTTTAATAATGAATGATTCTCAAAGAGTATCAATATTAAGCGAAGCACTTCCATATATACAAAGTTTCTCAGGTAGAAAAATTGTTATTAAGTATGGCGGTTCTGTTATGGAGAATGATAATTTAAAAAATGCTTTCTTTAGAGACATCGCACTTTTATCAACCGTTGGGGTTTGTCCGATAGTAATTCATGGAGGTGGACCCGAGATTAATAATTGGTTAAAGAAATTAGAAATATCTCCTAAATTCGAAAATGGATTAAGAATTACTGATCAAAAAACAATGGAAATTGTCGAGATGGTTCTAATGGGTAGAGTTAACAAACAAATTGTAAAAGGCATTAATAAAACTGGATCCTTAGCTGTGGGAATATCAGGTCTGGATGGCAACTTAATTCAATCTAGAGAACTAGGAGATGGGAGCCATGGGTTAGTGGGAGAGGTTACAAAAATCAATCCTGAAATATTGGATCCTCTTATTTCTAAAGGCTATATCCCAATTATTTCTAGCATTGGATCAACCTTGGAGGGTATTTCCCATAACATCAATGCAGATTTTGTTGCTGGAGAAATTGCTGCTGCAATAAATGCAGAAAAACTTATTCTTCTTACTGATACAAAAGGGATTTTAAAAGAAAAAGATAACAAAAATAGTCTTGTTGAAAAAACTAATCTCAAAGAGGCAAGAGATTTTATTGATAAAAAAATTGTGACTGAAGGTATGATCCCAAAGACAGAATGCTGTATAAGAGCTTTAGCCCAAGGAGTTAAAGCAGCTCACATAATTGATGGAAGAATAGAACATTCATTACTTCTTGAGATTTTTACAAATTCCGGAATAGGTACAATGATAGTCGCCTAACCCATGCAAAATTATGAGCAAGTTTTAGAAAAAGTAGAACTTGCTTTAGCCAAAGGTGAGTATCATTATTGTATTGATTTTCTTTTGCCCATAATCGAATCATTTCCTTTATCAAGCAAAGAGGGAGTAAATTTAAGAACAATCTTAATTACTGCTCTTTGTGGTATCAATAAAAAGGAGGAGGCTAAAAGGTTTTGTAAAGAACTTCTAAAATCTTACGATAATAAGACGAGAGAAAATGCAAAATATTTGATGGAAGTTATAGACTCTCCTGAAATTAAAAAGCCAGACAACTGGAACGTACAGTTTGAAAGCGACCCATCACTCAATAAAAAATCTCTTAACTCACTGCGCAAAAAAAGAGAAGAATTGAAGAAAAAAAAATTTATTAATGTAACTGAGACACCAACTGGTGAGACAAAACCCTTTCAGAAAGGCTTTTCAGTAATCATTTTTTTAATACTATTATTATTAATTCCACTTTTAAGTGGCTGCGTTAAAATTGAGGATACACTTGACCTTAGTGAACTTGATTCAATAACCAATAATTTAGTGATAGAAAGTAAATACATAAAGAAATTTCCTTGGCAATTAAAATTTGAAGAGAGGATGAAAGATATTTTTCCTAACGCAGAAATTGGACAAGACGAATCAACTTTTTCTTTGAAACATAAAAATCTCAATTTAGAAGATACAAAACAAGTTCTTAAAATCACTCAAAATACAGCTGGAGAGCTAGCGGGGGAATCAACAAATATACAAATTAATACTACTCAAAAAAACTTCATTTTTTTTAAAAAATACTTTTACAGATTAGATCTGGATCTAAACTCTATTCAAGGTATTGATAATTTAGAACTCATTTTAAAAATTATTCACCCTAATAAAGCAATCCTTACCGATAAAAATAATTCAAATTTAGAAATCACAAAAAATCTAATAATTTGGAATTTAAATCAAGGGCAAATAAATAGTCTTGAATTTTCTTTCTGGAGCCTAAACAAACTTTTGATTGGGATATCTATTATTTTAATAATTATAATATTGGCTTATTTATTAAGATTCTATAGATTTAAATTAGGTTCAGATTTACCTCAACTTCCATCAAAGTAATTACAACTCTGCTGGATTAACATCTACTGTTAAAAAAACATTTTTTGGGATAAGTTTCCATAATATTGTTCTATCAGGTAAAGGTATCTTTGCTCCTTCAGGACCATGTATTAATATCTGCCATCTAAATTTTTTACCGACTTTAGCAATTAAACTAGGAGCAGGACCAATTAATTTCCATTTCTTTTTCTCACATAAATTGAGTAGATATTTTGCTAATTTTATTGCAGTTGACTCAGTTAATTCATAATTTTCACCTGATAATTTAAGAAGGCAAATCGTGCAAAATGGAAATAAATTAGAATCTTTTCTCAATTTCGAGTTTTCACTTAAGAATCTTTCATAATCTCTTTCCTGAAGATACGAAATTACTGGGTGGTTAGGTTTATATGTTTGAAAAATTACTTTTCCTTTTTTTTGAGCCCTGCCTGCCCTACCAGCTAATTGCAAAAACAATTGTAATGATTTTTCTTCTGCCGAAATATCTGGACGATGAAGCAACCCATCTGCTGCAATAACTACTGAAAGAGTAATATTGGGGATGTCAATCCCTTTTGCCAACATTTGAGTTCCCACAAGAATATCAACATCACCTTTAGAGAACTTTGAAAGGATATCTCTATGACCATCTTTCCCTGAGGTTGTATCCCTATCAAAGCGAAGTACTCTTAAGTCAGGAAATTCTTCATTTAAAAACTCTATTACCCTTTGTGTACCTATTCCAAAAGGTTTAAAGGCAGTTGAATGACAATCTGGGCAACGATTGATCAATCTGGATTTATGATCACACCAATGACAGCTTAACCATTTTTTCCCTTGTGAACCGAGATGCACTGATAAAGGAATGTCACAGTTAGGGCAATTTATTAAATATCCGCAATTTCTACAACTTAAAAACCCACTGTGTCCCCTCCTGGGGATCAAAATTATTGCCTGCTCTTTTTTTAATCGTAGTTGAGGAAGCAATTGTAATAATTCATTGGAAAAAATTTTCATATTTCCTTTCTTGAACTCATCACGCATATCAATAATTCTTATTTCAGGAACTTCATTACTAGATATCCTTTGGATCATTCTTACCAATTTAAAATTCTTTTCAAAAATACACTTTTTCCACGTCTTCATTGATGGCGTTGCACTCCCAAAAATTAACTTTGCTGAATTCCTTTTTACTATTTCAATTGCAATCTCTCTCGCGTCATAACAAGGCATAGGACTATCTTGTTTATATGAAACATCATGTTCTTCATCCATGATTATTAATCCTAGATTTTTTATTGGAAGAAAAACTGCGGACCTTGTTCCTATTACTATGAAAGGTTCATTAGTATTAATGATTTTCTTCCAAACCACAGTTCTATGATTAGGAGAACAGTTACTATGATATTCGTAAACGACATTATTAAATCGCCGACAAAACCTATCAATAAGTTGAGGAATTAGTCCGATTTCTGGAGCTAGTATCAAACAACTTTTTTTCTTAAGTATTTGATCTTCAGCAATTCTCATATAAACTTCTGTTTTACCTGAACCTGTTTCGCCCCACAGAAGTAAAACATCTCCTGGTTTCATTTTTTGAAATTCTTGAAATGCAATTTTTTGCTCATCTGTAAGATTTGGTTTTTTCGTTGCAATATGATCATTTAAAAAAGAATTTAATTTAATATTTATATTTTTTTTTCTTTTGGATTTAACAAGGTAATTTTTACTGACCATTGAGTTTATTAAGGTGTAATTAAAACCAGTCTTTATTAATTCACTTTGCCAATTACCTTTTTCAGGCAAAGTATTCATTAAGAAAAATTCTTTTTTGGTTAATCCGTTTTTATTAATATCAAATTCTTTTTTTGTTTCAATCCATATTTGATCTTTTAAACCTTTAGAAAAATTCTTATATTTACCAATCCAGCCAGGAGGAAATGCAGTTTTAAACATTTTTAAATTACTAACCATATAAAAAGAGGCTAGGGACTCTATCCATTCTCTCCAAGAGTCATCAATTACTTTTTTCTGCAAAATACTTTCAACAAACAAATATCTTATGCTTTTTCCTCCAGTAATATTTGCTTCATCATCATTGATTGTCGAAAAGCTTTTTTTTGAGATCACCAACCCATTCAATAATCTCCCTCTTAGTCTCACACTTACAATATCTCCAACTTCTGTCCCAAGATTATTTCCATCTAAATAGTAAAAGCTTTCATTACTACTACCTATATCAAGTAAAATTTCTAATTTGTAGGAGATATTTAATAACTGATTACTTGCCGGCTTCAAAACTTTTTCTTAGTATTGGATTGTTGAACATTCCACAAAGTGTTTTTGCACATTGTAAGTATCCTGCTCTTAAGGGAGACATGAAGCTTTGATCATTGACTGAAAATTCAAAAAATGATCTGCCTGTCTGAGAAATCCCAAGACTTTTTACTTTAGGTAATCTATAGCACTATTTAAATTTTTCAACAATTTAGAAACCTTTTCTTATTCTCATTTTGAGAAAAAGTTTTTAAACATTAAGGGGACTTTACTACTAAATGTTCAAATTAGCCCTAAATAAAATTTAATCTAGTTAAATTCACCGTAGAAAGGAGTAAATCATGTGTCCAGTAGCAGCTGAATCAAAGAATTCCAAGCAAAGCTCAAAAAAAAAGATCAATAAAAAAATTAATACAAACTTAGAAACAGTAGTTGAAGAGGATATTAATAAAAATGGTCAAAGTTTAGAGAAATCTTCTGAGTTAAATGAAAGCAGTATTGAAAATACTGATGAGTTCAGTGATTCTGAAGATGATAAAGGGCTTGGGAATATTAAGCTTGGCCCAAAAGGTATCTACACTGAAGATTCAATAAGAGTTTATCTCCAAGAAATTGGAAGAATTAGACTTTTAAGACCAGATGAAGAAATTGAACTTGCAAGAAAAATTGCTGACTTACTTCAATTAGAAGAACTGGCAACTCAATATGAGTCAGAAAAAGGACATTTCCCATCAGTTAGAGAATGGGCTGAGTTAATAGATATGCCTCTCTCCAAATTCAGAAGAAGACTTCTTTTAGGTAGGAGAGCTAAAGAAAAAATGGTCCAATCAAATTTAAGATTGGTTGTTTCCATTGCTAAAAAATATATGAATAGAGGTTTATCATTTCAAGACTTAATCCAAGAAGGAAGTCTGGGTCTAATTAGGGCAGCGGAAAAATTTGACCATGAAAAAGGTTACAAGTTTTCTACATACGCAACTTGGTGGATTCGCCAAGCCATTACAAGAGCAATTGCGGATCAAAGTAGAACGATTAGATTGCCAGTCCATTTATACGAGACAATATCCAGAATTAAAAAAACCACAAAAGTTCTTAGCCAAGAATTTGGCAGGAAACCTAGTGAAGAAGAAATCGCTGAGAGTATGGAAATGACAATTGAAAAATTAAGATTTATAGCTAAAAGTGCCCAGCTTCCTATTTCTTTAGAAACTCCAATAGGGAAAGAAGAAGACTCAAGACTCGGGGATTTTATAGAGGCTGATATAGAAAATCCAGAGCAGGATGTTTCTAAAACTTTATTAAGAGAAGATTTGGAAGGAGTCTTAGCCACTCTAAGTCCAAGGGAAAGAGATGTTCTCAGATTGAGATATGGAATTGATGATGGAAGGATGAAAACTCTTGAAGAAATTGGTCAAATTTTTGATGTGACGCGAGAAAGGATTAGACAAATTGAAGCAAAAGCCCTAAGAAAACTTAGACATCCAAATCGAAATGGTGTTTTAAAAGAATATATAAAATAAAAAAAGTTAAGTATAATTTTCAGCTTTAGAAACTTGCAAAAGAATAGCTTAAAATATATTGGACTTTATTTTAATTCAAACTCAAAATAATATTTAATGACTAATCTTAAGCTGAGAATAGCTAGTAGAAGAAGTAAGCTAGCAATGGTTCAAACTTTATGGGTTAAAGATCAACTAGAAAGGAATATTCCCAATTTAGATGTATCTATTGAAGCTATGGCAACGCAAGGGGACAAAATCCTGGATGTAGCCTTAGCAAAAATAGGCGACAAAGGCTTGTTTACAAAAGAACTTGAAGCACAAATGCTCGTTGGACATGCAGATATAGCAGTACATTCTCTGAAAGATTTGCCAACCAATTTACCAAATGGCCTTAAATTAGGATGCATTACAAAAAGGGAAGATCCTGCAGATGCTTTAGTAGTAAACAAAAAAAATAACTCTTATAAATTAGAAACCTTACCTGAAGGTTCGATTGTTGGAACAAGCTCCCTAAGAAGACTTGCACAACTAAGAAATAAGTACCCACATCTTGTTTTCAAAGATATCAGGGGAAATGTTATTACAAGAATTGAAAAATTAGATGCAGGAGAATTTGATTGTATAATTCTTGCGGCAGCTGGTTTAAAAAGATTAGGCTTTGAATCAAGAATTCACCAGATTATCCCAAGTGAAGTTTCCCTTCATGCCGTTGGCCAAGGAGCACTAGGCATTGAATGTAAATCTGATGATAAAAAAGTTTTAGAAATTATAAATATCTTAGAAGATAAACCCACCAGTCAAAGATGTCTAGCAGAAAGGGCTTTTTTAAGAGAGCTTGAAGGTGGATGCCAAGTCCCAATAGGTGTGAATAGTAAAATTCAGAATGAACAACTTTGCCTTACTGGTATGGTTGCATCTCTTGATGGAGAAAGGCTTATTAAAGATCAATATATTGGCAATATTAATGATCCCGAAGAAGTAGGCAAAGAACTAGCTAAAAAATTAAAGCAGCAAGGTGCCGAAGAAATACTAAGCGAAATATTTGAAAAATTTAGAGAAAAATAAAATTAGTTAATTTACTAATTTAGGATCAATTTCTTTTTTGTATCTCTCTTCACAATCTTTAATCACTTTAACAGCTTCTTCTATCCCAAAAAAACCATTAACAGTACATGTTCCGGGTTTTTTTAGATCTTTGTAGTGCTCCCAATAATACTTTGTTTCTTTTAACCAATGATCTCCAAGGTCTTCATAACTTGAGATATGATCCATTCTTTTATCATCTGCAAGAACCGCTATTACCTTATCATCGACCTCTCCACCATCATCAAATTTCATCACCCCAATAATCCTTGCTTCCACAATAGATCCGGGTATCAATGGCTCAGTTACCCCAACAATTTCTACATCAAGCGGATCTCCATCTTCATCCCATGTCCTTGGAATACATCCATAAGCAAAAGGATACGCAAGTGATGAATAACCTACCCTATCAAGTTTAAGATGGCCCGTTTCTGTAATTAATTCATATTTATTTATGGTATTAGAGTTCAATTCAACAATAGTGTTTATTATTGTATTTGAGCTGTCAGTGAAAGCATTTAGTATGTGCAATAAATTTGGGGTAACCCTGCTTGGGGGCTGATTTAGATTTGCCATCAAGAAATTATTTTTGTTTATCTTACATCCTCACACCTAACCAAATTCTTTAAAAGTAATGTTTCAGCAAAAATCATTTATTTTAGACCTTAAATGATTAATAAAATAGTTTGGCGATAGTTCTTCATTAGTTACAGCTCTTACCAACTCCATACAATTAACTGATCTGCCATATTTATGTATATTATTTTTTAACCAAAAGATGATCTTTTCATATTCACCATTTTCAATTAAGTTGTCAATCAAACCTATGTCTCTTTCCATTTGAGAAGATATTTGCGCACTTATAACATGTCCTAACAAATATGAGGGGAAATATCCAAACGCCCCTTCACTCCAATGAACATCTTGAAGACAGCCTTCTGAATCATTAGATGGTTTAATTCCTAGAAGTTCACAATATCTTTTATTCCATTCTGTTGGAATATCTTCAGCAGGTAAACCTCTTTCAATTAAATCAATTTCAAGTTCCGTTCTTATTAATATGTGTAAGCCATAAGTCAATTCATCCGCTTCAACCCTATTTAATCCTGCTTCCAAATGATTAATAGATTTCCATAGTTCTAAATAATTATTAAGAGAACATCCAGCCGAAATAAATTTGTTAAAAAATCTTTTTGAAAAAGATTTGGATTTAACTATTCTATTTTCCCAAAATAAAGATTGACTTTCATGAATACCCATAGAGGTTGCTTGACCTAAAGGCCAAGCAAACCATTGGTGACTTTGAGATGGCAAACCCTGCTCATAAATAGAATGCCCCCACTCATGTGCAGTTGCTAAAAAACTTGATAATGGTTCACCTTCAACAATTCTTGTCGTAATCCTGTAATCATTAGGCCCTAATGTAATCGAAAAAGGATGGGGAGATTTACCAACAACAACTAGATCTTTATCTCTCCCAAACTCATCAAGTAATTGAGAACATAAATTATGTTGAGATTCAGGACTCAAATCCCAGTGATATTTCTTAGATTTATTGATCCCTCTAATCAACGCTGGGAGAGTATCTTTCAAAGGCTGAAACATTTTATTCAGCCACTTTAAAGTTAATTCAGGCTCAAAGGGTTGGGCTAAAGTTTCCCATGGTGAATATTTATCTGATATTTGCTTTGCCTCTTCAATCCGCAATTTAACTAATTCTTCAAAGAAAGGAAGAAAAATTTTAAAATCTGATTTTTCCTTAGCTTCTTGCCAGCTTTCATACCCTTTAGATTTTGCCTTTGCTAGAGACTCAACTAATTTAGGATCTAAATTTCTTTCTCTATTAAATTCCTTCAATAAAAGACTAATATTTCTTTCTTTATCTTTTATGAAAAGTTGATTATCGGAATTTCGTTCAATATCTGCTAGTTCATTTTTAGCAGATTGTATTAAATTAGAAAATTCCTCGGAAGAATTTCTTTCATGCAATACTTTTGCAATATAAGTAAGTTGTTCAGACCTCCAAGAAGCACCTTTCTTAGGCATTCCAGTATTCTGATCCCAATAAAGTGTATTTTGGATTGAACCTAATATTTGTGTTTCTTTAAGGTAAGCACCCAGCTTATTCCAATGAGTTTCAGCCAAAGATTTAAATGGAAATTAAATTTATCTTAAGATAAAAATTTTAATGTCTGCAGTAAAACATGCATCTTTATCCATAATAGGATATTGATTAATTAAGTTTTAATTTATATGGAACAAATATTTTCAAAATTAAAATTCATAACCCATGGCGAGGGTTTTATTGATATCACAAATGATTTAAATTTATGTGTTGAAAAAAATAATTTTCATTCGGGAATTTTGAATTTAACTTCACTTCATACAAGTTGTAGTTTAACTATTAATGAGAACGCAGATCCAAATGTACTGAGGGACCTAAAAAAGTATATGCAATCGATAGTTCCCTATGATTCCTACTTAACTTTATCAAAAAATAGAGAAGAAATATCCTATAAACATTATCAAGAAGGGGCTGACGATATGCCAGCGCATATTAAAACATCCCTAACAAACACTTGTTTATCTTTAAGTTTTCAAGACGGGAAAATTATGCTTGGCACATGGCAAGCAGTTTATTTATGGGAACATCGATTTGATCAAAAGGAAAGAATCATAAATGTACATATAATTGGTGAGAAAAAGTAAGATATTTATAATGTAATAAGTCAGATTTCTTATTTAATGGAACCCTACATTTTGCAAGATGAAGAATTGAATGAATTAGTTGTCAAAATACCCGGCTGGGAAATTAAATCTAAACAAATCCAAAGAGAATTTAACTTCGCTAATTTTATTGAAGCCTTTGCTTTTATGACTAAGGTTGCTTTAATCTGTGAAAAATATAATCATCATCCTAACTGGGAGAATGTTTATGCAAAAGTAATAATTAAATTAAATACACATGATCTAGGAGGTATTACGAATCTGGATCAAACATTAGCTTCGGAAATCAACAAAATTTTCGATCAATAAAAATATAAACTTGTTTGCAACTATTCAAAATGTCTAAAAATTTATTGCCAGTTACTATTATTAGTGGATTTTTAGGTTCTGGCAAAACTACACTTCTAAATCATATTTTAAAAAATCAAGTTGGTATTAAAACAGCTGTTTTAGTCAACGAATTTGGAGAAATCGGAATAGATAATGACTTAATAATAGAAGGCTCAGAAGATATGATCGAATTAAATAATGGATGTATATGTTGCTCTATCAATGGCGAATTATTAAATACCGTATCCAAAGTTTTAGAAAGAGCTGAAAAATTAGACTATTTGATTGTTGAAACAACTGGATTAGCAGATCCATTACCGGTTGCCATGACTTTTGCGGCTGGTGATCTTAGAGAAAAAGTAAGATTAGATTCGATAATCACTGTCATTGATGGAGAAAATTTTGATTTTGAAATTAATAATACAAGTGTCGCCTATTCTCAAATTTTATACGGAGATATCCTTCTTCTTAATAAATCTGATTTAGTAAATGAAAAACAATTAAAGAAAATAGAGGAGTTTATAAATAAAATAAAAAAAGAACCAAGGATTTTGAGATCAACTAATAGTGAAGTTTCATTACATACAATAATGAGTGTAGGTCTATTTGAGACGGATACTTTTGAATTCGAGAAAAATAAAAACAATATAGAACAAAATTCTCACGATCACTCTTCCCATTCTCACGATTTGAATAATATAGAAGGTTTTACATCAGTTTCTTATGAGACATTTGAACCATTCTCCTTAAGGAAGTTTCAATATTTCTTAGATAATCAAATCTCACAAAATGTATTTAGAGCGAAAGGAATATTATGGTTTATGGAGAGTGATAGAAAACACATTTTTCACCTATCTGGAAAACGATTTTCTCTAGATGATGAAGAATGGACAAAAGAAAAATCTAATAAGATAGTATTAATTGGTAAAAACTTAGATCATCAAACTATTAAGAATCAACTTTCTTCATGTAGATTTAGTAGAGATTAGTGTTTACATATTAGGATTAATTAATTTTTGAAAATACTTATTAAAGGATTTAAGAAAGCATTAACCGAATTAAAACTTTTTTATTTTACTTCGTTTATTGTTGCACTTTTAGTAATCATTCCAATTTCCAATTTTCTTCTTGAAGGAGTTCATTATATTTTAAGTGGGAATTTTTCATTAGGCAGTGCTGGAGGAGAAGAGGTATTAAAAACTTTAAAAGTTTTAGTACTAACAAGTTTTTTTGGCGGAGGATTAGGCACTTTAAATGGATGGTTACTTTCAAATTGTGATTTTAAGTTCAGAAAAGTTCTCCGTATTTGTCAGCTCATTCCACTAGCCGCCCCAGCATACCTAATAACTGCTGTTTTGCAGGATTTAGGAAGTATTTTTGGGTATCAAGTAACCGGTTTATGGTGGGGAGTATTAATACTTTCAATTTCTACTTATCCATATGTATTCATTCTTGCTAACGAAAGTTTTAATAAATTTGGAGTTAATCAAATCAATGCTAGTAGAGGATTAGGAGTCGGGCCATGGAGGAGCTTCTTTAAAATCGCTTTTCCAATGGCGTTACCAGCACTAATAACAGGAATAAGTTTAATGTGTATGGAAGTAATGAATGAGTTGGGAACTTTTGCATTATTAAATATTCCAAGTATTTCTACAGGTATAGCCGAAAATTGGATAATTGAGGGTAATCCAAAAAGTGCTATTGGACTATCTTTGGTAGCTTTATTAATAATTTTCACTTTAATTATTTTTGAAAAATTCTCGAGAAGAAAATCAAAGCGGTGGAGTGAAAATCCTGCATCAAAAGATTCTCAAGGGTGGGAATTAAAAAAAACAAGAGCTCTTTTAGCAATAACAATATCTTTATTTCCTCCAATTTTCTCTTTTGGAATTCCATGTTTTTGGATTCTGCTCAATATCGATCAAATTCAAAAAGGGTTATCAATAGAATTACTTACCCTATCATTCAGGACCATAAGTCTAGGATTTTTTACTGCATTACTAACGATGTTTTTCTCCTTAATAATTTCCTTAGCAAGACGTCCAAATAAAAGCTTATTACTAGGACTAATAACAAACCTTGCGGGGATAGGTTATGCAATTCCCGGCACTGTATTAGCTTTATCATTAATAAGCATTTCTTCTCCAAAATTGAATTTCATTGCTATATGCTTACTAATTTGGGGTTATCTTGTTCGATTTCTAACTATTTCTAAGGGTTCTATTGATTCAAGTCTTGAGAGAATTTCTCCTAGTCTAGATGAAGCTGCACTTGGACTAGGAGAGAATTGGCCGGGCATCATCAAAAGAATTCATCTTCCTCTTCTTCAGGGACCAATATTCGTAGGATCACTTTTAGTTTTTGTAGACACGATAAAAGAATTACCCATGACCTTTATTTTGAGACCATTTGATTTTGATACGTTATCAGTGAGGATATATCAATATGCTGGAGATGAAAGAATGGTAGAGGCAATATTACCAGCCATTATTATCATGACTTTAGGCCTTATTGCTTCAATAACATTGATACCAAGTTTAGAGAAAAAAAACTAAATTCTTTTATAAAGTTTTCTTATTAAGAAAGGTAGGCTTAAAAACAAATCTGCCGAGGTAGATATAACCCTAAAATAAACTAAACAAATGATAATTATATTTTGTGGAATACTTTTGCCTACAAGTATAAGGAGGCAAGCCTCAAAAACACCAACTCCTCCTGGAGCTGCTGGTACTACCAAGCCTAAAGACCATGACAAAGAAAAGATTACCAATAAAAATATAATGTTCAGAGTATTACCCGCATAAAAAGTATTTAAGCAAATATAAAAACCAATAAATTTAGATAAAACAAATCCAATTTCAAGAAATAAAGCTTTAGTAGGGAAAAATGAAATTATATTTATTCTCTCTTCAAATTGGTCCTTTGAATTTGGAAGTCTCAAGACCTCAACTACTTTTCCCTTAAGAGACCGTAATCTTTTTAAGATTAGAAAAATAAATTTCCTATTTAGGAATACCAAAGGGAAAATTAAAAAAATATAAAATGGTGAAAAAATCAATCCCATCGATGCCAAGAGAAAAGATCCACTCAACATAAAATAAGGTTCTATAAGTGTCGAATACAAAGCAGTCCTAGGATTACTTATTTTTTTTATAAAATTAAATCTTTCTACAAAATGCCAAACCCCTCCTGGAACGTATTTAAGAATATTGGTTAAAACATAAAAAGAGACTAGATTATTACTTTTAAATTCTTTCCCGAACCATCTAACAATATATTTCCATGCATAAGCGTTCAGGTAAATACTTAAAATACAAAATAAAAATGATAAAAATAGATTAATTCCATTTCTTTCAAAATTGACATCAAAAGAAATTTGATCAATATTATTAAAAAAATAGATGCAGAAATAGGACAAGCTTGTAATAAAAAAAATACTCTTTAAACAACCAAAATTAATTTTTTTAAGGAATTTAAGATATTGTTTATTACTTGAGTTAAATCTCATTTCCAGTTTTCAAATGCTTTAAATTTTTTGCTTGATTCTTTTATTATTTTTCTTATTTCTTGCGTTGATATTTTATGCTTTAAATGTATTCTCAAAACCTCATCATTTTCTGGTTTCATAATTATTGAACCATCTGGTTTCAAAGTTTGTTTAACTTTTATATTTCCAAAAGTCGTTGAACATTCTCCCCTACGTCTAAGTAATATCCACCTAGATTGGGTCCTTTCACGAACCCCAATAGTATTGGAATAATCAAACCATAATCTCCTAAAAAACTCTTTTTTCTCTATGGGCAAGATTACTTGAATAGAAAATCCAATTCTATTTTTTTTCATGTTAATAGCTTGATAGGAAACGTCGTGAGCTCCCTCAATTCTCAGTTTCTCCACAAAATTAGATATATCTTCGGGTGTTTGGTCATCAATCCATGCTTCTTGAATAGATATCTCTTCACACTTTGGACTAATTTGTTCATTATCGTTAATAGAAAAATCCTCAAATGAAGTAATTTTATAAACTCTTACCAAATTAGGGGAATTAAATTTTAGATTACCAATGCCAACTCCATAAGAGTTAATAGAATATTTAGAAGGAGGTTCATGATAGTCGACTAAATTAGCAAGTAAAGCAATCCCAGTTGGTGTTGAGAGTTCACCATCTATTAAGTTGAGATTTGATAAAACCTTAATATTCTTTTGTTTTATTAGCTCAATTACAGCAGGAGGTGGTACAGATAATTTTCCATGTTCAGTTTGAACAAACCCTTTCCCCAACATTGGTTCATTACAATAAACTCTCTTTGGATTTAAGTAATTCAATGCTGCACATACTCCAATTATATCCACCAATGAATCTATAGCTCCAATTTCATGAAAATGAACCTCATCAGATTTAATGCCATGAACTTTTCCTTCCGCAATTGCTAAAGATTCAAATACTTCATAAATTATTTTTTTTAATTTATCTTCTAAGTGGCCATTTAAAATAAGGTCCTTGATACTTCTCCAAGTTCTTTTAATAGGACTACAGTCAATATTCTCAACCTTTGCCTTAATGCCTCGGATTGAACAACTTTTTGATTCCTTAAAATCTAGTTGATATAGATCCTTTAATCCAAGATCAATAAGTGGCTTTTCAATAACTTTTTTAGGTACCCCTAAATCATAAAAAGCTCCTAACAACATGTCTCCAGAGATACCAGGAGAACATTCAATTAAAACATCATACATAAATTAAAGATTTCTTAATTGGTAAAATTGCGGTGGAAATCAACCTTTCATCCTAGTTATTGTTAGAAAGATTTTTTTCAATCACTTCGTACTTTATTAATTTCAAAGAATTTCCTTCTCTGTTAATATCTAAACTTACAAAACTATGCAAAAGTTCAAGAGAAAGCTCTCCTTTTATAACTAATTTAAAATTTTTATTTTTTAAGTTTTTTGATTTTATAGCAGGGCAGATTTTAATAACAATTTCTTTCTTTTGAGTGTTAACAAAAACTAATTCGCCTCTAACAGAAAAATAATTGTCTTTTAGATCTAATTCTTCTAATAATTTTGAGAAGTTAGTTTTTGAAGAATCATTAGGAAAATCATTCAGTTGATAGGGATCCCATATGCCTGCAACCTGTAAATGCAAGTTTTGAGTATTTTTATTCTTTGGATAAACAATCCAATAATAACTTTTCTTTAAATCAATATGCTTTTTTATAAGTGATAATGCTTTACCAAGAACTACTGTTTCAACTTTTTCGTCTTTATTGTCAATTAAAAAGCCTCTATTTAATTGTTCATTACTAAGGGGAGTGAATTTACCATTAATAATTCCGATTGCTCTATGCTGTAATTGGTTAGTAACTTTTGGGATAGGGTTTTTTAACATATTAAAAATTTGAGAATAACAATTTATCGTATTAAATTTCTAAATTTTCCTCCAAAGTATTAAAAGACCTTAACGCATCGTCAATTGCATCAGAAGGATCAGTCGCATCATACATACTATTTTGTCTCCGAATCATTTCCATAAGTTCAAATGGATTAGTTGGAATTGCTGAACCATCATCTTCTGTTTTTGTTGAGGTATCGATTTCTAATTCTTCGAATAAATATTCAGCATTTAGGTAATCACTTTTCAAGGAAATTAATAAAGTAAAAAAAATTACAGTCGTAATTGGTTTAAAAACGCTTTTGCAAAAGTAATTTTTCATTTTATTTAATTTCAAAATTCTTTAACACCAAAATTTTTTGCTATTTTAATTTTACATAATTTGGTAGAAATTTGTTAATAGCAACTTGGAATGTTAACTCTATTAGAACCAGACTTTCACAAATATTAGATTGGATTAATAAATCCAATCCAGATATTCTATGTTTGCAGGAAACGAAAGTGATGGACGATAGTTTCCCTGTTAAACCTTTTGAAATATTAGGATACTCAGTAGAGATCTATGGACAAAAATCATACAATGGTGTGGCTATTATTTCCAAAATAAAGCCAGAAAATGTTAAAAAAGGATTCTACGGTTTTAATGACTCTAATCAAAATATCGAAATTTTCCTAGATCAAAAAAGATTGATTTCTGCCGATATTAATGGCATTAAAATCATAAATGTCTATGTTCCTAATGGATCTTCTCTAGAATCTAGTAAGTTCAAATACAAAATTAATTGGTTAAATTGTTTAGCTTCATATTTGGATGAGCAAGAAAAAAAAGGAGAATTAATTTGTCTTATGGGTGATTTTAATGTTGCTCCGTCTAACTTGGATATTCATGATCCAAAGAAATATGACGGAGGAATAATGGCATCTGAGATAGAGAGAAATGCACTTAATAATGTTCTGAAAAAAAGATTAATAGATTCGTTCAGGATTTTTGAACAAAATACTGGCCATTGGAGTTGGTGGGATTACCGTAATAACGCATTTGAATTAAATAAAGGTTGGAGAATAGACCATATATATGTCAGCAAAGAACTGTCATCAAAACTTAAAAGTTGTGTCATAGACAGCTCCCCTAGAGGTAATTCTCGTCCAAGTGATCATGCCCCAGTAATGATTGATCTTAACTTAAACGAAATAAATGCAGATTTTTTTGAGGATGAGGATAATTTCTTCGAAATATAAATAAAATAAATTGAATTTCTTTAATGCTTGAAAACGCTTATTAATAAAGAGTTATCTAAAATTATATTGTTTTTTATCAAGATTTCTTTAAAATTAATAATTTACAATCCAAACTATCGCAATAAAAATATCATAATGTAGAATTTCAATCTGATTGACAAAATTTTTACTTATTTCTAATTTAAAACATGACTAGATTTTTCTCAAAACATCATTAAGCAAAATTGTGACTGACATATTAAATTACACAAAATCAGAAGAAATTTTTTCTGCCGCCCAACAACTAATGCCTGGAGGAGTAAGCTCTCCAGTAAGAGCTTTTAAGTCTGTAGGAGGCCAGCCAATTGTTTTTGATAGAGTTAAAGGTCCTTTTGCTTGGGATATCGATGGAAATAGATATATTGACTACATAGGAAGCTGGGGACCAGCTATATGTGGACATGCCCACCCTGAAGTTACAACGGCATTACAGGAAGCAATTGAGAAAGGCACTAGCTTTGGTGCTCCATGCGTACTAGAAAACCAACTTGCTGAAATGGTAATAAATGCAGTCCCATCTGTAGAAATGGTTAGATTTGTCAATAGTGGAACTGAAGCATGCATGGCTGTTTTGAGACTTATGCGAGCATTTACTGGAAGAGATAAAGTTATTAAATTTGATGGTTGTTATCACGGTCATGCAGATATGTTTTTAGTAAAAGCAGGATCAGGTGTGGCCACTTTGGGTTTGCCAGATTCTCCAGGTGTTCCACGAACAACAACTGCTAACACCCTTACTGCTCCCTACAATGACCTTGAAGCAGTAAAAAAATTATTTTCTGAAAATCCTGATGCCATTTCGGGGGTTATTCTTGAGCCTATCGTTGGTAATGCTGGATTTATTACTCCAGAACCTGGATTCTTGGAGGGATTAAGGGAATTAACCACTGAGAATGGATCCTTATTAGTTTTTGACGAGGTAATGACCGGATTCAGAATAAGTTATGGAGGAGCTCAAGAAAAGTTTGGGGTTACTCCTGATTTAACAACCCTTGGGAAGGTAATTGGTGGAGGATTGCCTGTTGGAGCTTATGGAGGCAAGAAAGAAATAATGTCAATGGTAGCCCCTGCTGGGCCGGTATACCAAGCAGGTACTTTGAGCGGCAATCCACTCGCAATGACTGCTGGAATAAAAACTCTTGAACTGCTCAAACAAGATGGTACGTACGATAAACTTGATTCAACAACCTCTAGGTTAATTGAAGGAATAATCCAGTCTGCGGAAAATAATGGTATTGCTATTAACGGTGGAAATGTAAGCGCTATGTTTGGATTTTTCTTATGCGATGGGCCAGTTAGGAACTTTGATGAAGCCAAAACAAATGATGCCGAACTTTTTGGTAAGTTGCATAGAGAAATGCTTCGACGAGGAATTTACCTAGCGCCAAGCCCTTTCGAAGCTGGTTTCACATCACTAGCTCACAGCGAAGAAGAAATTGACAAAACCATTGAAGCATTTGACGAATCTTTTAATGCAATTAAAAGATAATCATTTAGTATCCTTTCCTTAAAGAAAAATAAGTAAATGATTGACTATTATAGAAAATTAAATTTTAAATAATTATCTTCTGCCACCAACAATAACTGGGGGACTTCCACCTTCTGAACCTGGCAAGCCAGGAACAACTTGTGTACTTCCATCCCATTTATCAAGAAATAATTTGAATAAAACTTGATCGTCGAGACTTCTATTTAATGTTTCATATCTAAGTGCTTCTTGTTCAGCAATTTCTACTTCTGTTTTTGCTCTAAGTAATTGCTGACCAGCTATTTGCTTTTGCTCAATAGCAGCTCTGTATTCTTCAGCAATCTCTAATCCAGTAAGATCTAAACTTTTAACATCAACATAATCGAATGAATTAAGTTCTTTAGCTACAGTATCTCCTACTTTTTCAGAAATTACTGCAAATTCAGTAGCGATTGTTTCTAGCTCGTACTGAGAAAAAACTGATTTAAGAGCTTTGAGTAAAGATGGCTGAACAATTTTTTGATAAACATCGCTATTTCTACTTGCAATTGTTGCAAAAATTCTTCCTGCTTCGTTAGGTTTTACTGAATACTTAACAGTAGCTGTAGCCCTGATAACTTGAAGATCTTTAGTTAAAGTTTCAAATTTTTCGGGTTGAACTTGAGTTTTTATATCAAATGGATATACAGACTGAATAAATGGAAGTTTAAAGTTTAAACCAGCTCTCCTGGAGGGGCCACTTACTTTCCCTAGTGTTGTAACAACTGCAACTTGTCCAGAAGGAACAACAAATAGAGATTGGGTAAGCAAAAGAAAGCCAGTAAAAGACAATACAATCAATAATGTTGCTGTACCACCTGGACCCGTTGGTGTGACATTTTTAAAAGATGTTGACATTAAAATTTTTCTTTTAATTAATCATATTTAAATAGACTAATTAGTGCATTAGTAAGACATTTAATTAAAATATTTTTTTAATAATTGTAAATTTAAATATGATTATTATTTGTTAATTGATTTAAATTTTTGCAAAAGTTCTAAATAAAGGTCCTCATCTATCTCCCTAATATCATATTCAGAAGGTAAAACACCATGCTTATGCTCGTGTACTGCCATCCAACAAAATTTCTCTATTTCTTCTTTTGAAAAGCGAGGATATTCTTTTACTTTCTTAATCAATGATTTAATGAGATTTTCAGAATAATTTGCCATATTTCAAAATAATATTGAAAGATTTTATCTAAAATTATTAGCTTTCAGAGGAATATTCAAAGACTCTTCCAGCTCACTAACAATCTTTATTGCTAATTGAAGATCATTTTTGCTCTTACTAGAGACTCTGAGTGTCTCTCCATTGATGCTGACATTTATTTTTTTTATTTGATCTCTAATACTTTTACTAATTTTTTTTGCTATTTCTTGTTTGATGCCTTGTTTTAATAAGATTGTTTGTTTAACTTTATTGCCACTCACTGTCTCAATTTCTCCGTAGTCGAAAATTTTTAAAGATAAGTTTCTTTTTATTGCTTTTTGTCTAATTATGTCATTTACAGCATTTAAGGTTAGTTCGCTATTAGTGATTATAAAAATATTTTCTTTATCTAGATCAACTGAAGTATCCGTGCCCTTCAAATCGTAACGCTGAGAAATTTCCCTTTTAACTTGATCCAAAGTATTGACTAATTCTTGTCTATCAAAATCAGAAACGACATCAAATGAAAAACTTTCTGCCATAGTAAATTATTAAACGCTAAATATTATTAGCATAAATCATCATTTAATAAGGGGGAATGGGTTAATTTAATCAAAAAATAACAAACTAACCACTTTGCCCATTTCTTCAGCACATCTGCAACTGTTTAGCAAAGTTTCACTATCGTGAAAGGCAAAGCATATTAATTGATCGCACCTAGTAATAATTTCTTGATTACAAAGACTACTTGCAAGTGGCAAAGGTAATTCATCATTTTCACTTTTTTCAACCAAATGCATAACCCTCTCAAGTTGGTCCTTTATTTCAGGAATTTGTCTATCAAGACTTTGTGGTAATAAAACAGTTAATAATGATGGATTAATATCTAACACAGCTCGAATAACAGCTGCATTAACACCTTGAGATCCAGACGTAAGAATATTATGTCCTTCCTCTGCTAACGACCTTGCTATCAACTCAATTAAGTGGATATCTACGACCGGTACGTGTCTACTACCTAAAAAAGCAATTCTCCTTTTCCCATTATCTTGGAGTTTTGCAAGTTCTTGAGCTAAGGCATCAACACCTTCAGTTGCTGGTAGATCTAAAGAGCGACTCAAAATAATAAAGTTTCTATATTTGAAATTAGCATTTATCTGAGAAATTGCAGGGAAAATCTATCTTTTCGAGAATTCTTTTTAGATTTACATGCTCTTGAACTAATTGAATAGCATAAGAAGCTTTAATTGATTCATGTATTCTGACATGACCAAAGGCTTGTTCAATAATTTCCACGGAGGATAGAGTATCTAATTCCACCTTTAAAATTGGCACCTCCAATTCCTCCGCTCTATGAATCAATTGTGACAAAGGATCTCCTAAACCAGTTAAGATAAGGCATTGAGTCGAAGCCTCCAAAGCAGCAAGTTGGATATCAGTTCTATCAGCTCCAGTAACTACAGCCATATTTCGTCTTCTCCTGAAAAATTCCATTGCAGAATTTACCCCCATTGCACCAATGCTTAATGTTTCAACAAGCAATTGATCTTTTTCAGGGCAACAAATTACTTGGGCATCTAATCTTCTTACAAGCTCACCTACGGTGACACTTCTAAGAAGTGGTGATTTAGGCATCACTCCAAACACTTCAATATCCAGATCTTTAAGAGAGGGTATTATTTCATTTTTTACTTTTTCGAGTTCTTGCGGCAAAACTCCATTTAATACAACTCCAGCCAATTTCTCACCTAATTGTTTTTTCGCATCAAGTAATGCATCCACACTTTTACAATTTTCCCATAAATTCACAATTAAAACTTTCGCATCTAAATCCCTAGCTAGTTGTGGGAGACTTAAGCCATAAATCATACCCTCATGAAGACTTCCGGCTGCCTCTAAAATATTAAGACCTTCAAAATCATCATTAACCAATCCTTCAATCTGATCAAAACCTTTTCCCGGGAGTAAGTCTTTATTGAAGATTCTTTTTTCAGCTGAGATATTATCCAATAACCCTACTGAAGAAATTAAATTCTCCTCTTCGATATTTAATGTTGATCCAATAAACTTAACATCATCATCTATTAATCCTTCATAAGTCAATGAAGGAAGATTTGTAAGTTCAATACACGTTGCTAAAGGTTTTCCAATGCGTACTTTTTTTTTCTTCTGTAAAAGGTTTTTTGCTATACCAAGAACCATTGCAGACTTACCACTAAATGGCTCACATGAGCCAATTAATAATATATCGCTCATAATTTAGTAAATTATTTATTACTAGGTTTAAGATAATATTTTTTTCAGAACTAAACAAATATTTATTTATGAGTTTTAATCAAATTAAAAAAAAAATAATCTTTTTTTGGTAAATTTATTTTAATTCTTTGGTATCTCATAAAAATCAAGTAAAATGATAAATCCAACCAAAAACGAAAAAACCATAGGGATTACTGGAGCCTCAGGTGCGCTAGGGAAAGAATTAACAAAGTTGTTTCGTCAAAAAGGATATAAAGTGATTGGATTTACTCATAGTAAAACTAATTATGAAATAAATTTTGAATCTCCAAATGAATGGATTAGATGGGAATGTGGGAAGGAGTCGTCACTAAAAAAACAATTAGAGAATATAGACATTTTAATTTTGAACCATGGTATCTATGATTTGAGTAGGGAAAATTCTAATTATGAAAACTCAATTGAGATTAATGCATTAAGCAAATTCAAATTTTTAAATTTATTTGAAGATATTGCTCTAAGCAATGATTCACAAATAAAAAAAGAGATTTGGATCAATACATCTGAAGCAGAAATATTACCCGCACTAAATCCGTCATATGAGATTAGTAAATCCCTTATTGGTCAATTAGTTTCTTTCAAAAAAAATCTACTGGACAAAAATACAAAGAAAAAATTAATAATAAAAAAAATAATCTTAGGGCCTTTTAAATCAGAATTAAATCCTCTCGGAATAATGAGTCCCAAATTTGTTTCTAAAAAAATTTATGATTTAGCCAATTCAAAAAATTATTTAGTAATAATTAGTCCAAACCCATTAACATATGTACTTTTCCCATTGAAAGAATTTTTTAATTTTTTATATTGTCAAATTATCTATAAATATAAATCTTAGTGCCTAAAAATCTCGATCTGTCAATATTTCAATACCATCTTTTAAAACAACTATTGTATGCTCCCATTGGGCCGATAGTTTTCCATCTTTTGTTATTACGGTCCATCTATCATTTAGTGTTTTGCAAAATTTAGTCCCTTCATTAACAATAGGTTCCACCGCTAATGTCATTCCTTCACGAAGGACGACGTTAGGCAATTCTTTGGTCCGAAAATTAAATACCGATGGTTCTTCATGAAGGTTTCGTCCAACTCCATGACCTGTATAGTCTTCTACAACACTAAAGCCATTTTTTACAACAACGTCTTCGATTTCCCCAGCCACATCTAGAAGTGTATTCCCGGCTTTAATTTTCGAAAGGCCCGCATACAATGCTTTAAAAGCTATGTCACTAAGTTTTTGAACCTTTGGACTAACTTCTCCTACACAAATTGATATACAACTATCTCCATGGAAACCATCTAAATATGCCCCTGTATCAATTTTAACTAAGTCACCATTTTTAATTATTTTATTTTTACTTGGAATACCATGGACTACCTCATTATTAATACTAGAACAAATACTAGAAGGGAATCCATGGTAGCCCTTGAAACTTGGCACAGCTCCAAAACTTTTTATCCTCTTTTCTGCGAAATCATCTAAATCTTTTGTACTCATTCCAGGTTTAATCAAGTCATTAATTTCTCTCAAAACAGTAGCTACAATTTTGCTAGATTTTTTCATCAAATTTATTTCCCGTGAAGACTTTATTTCAATTCCTCTTCTCCTCTGAATGAAAGGAACTTGATCATTAGCTTTGGAATTATTTTTATTTAACAAAAGATCTGCAAAATGTCTCATTGGAATAAATAATAATAATAAGTAAGTATTTTCAAAATAGCCTTTATGATCTTGGCTACCTTAAATCTATCAATAACAAAGGGAAAGAAACGAAAATGAAAACTTTATTTAATTCTAGGCAATTTCATAAGGCTTTGGCGCCCTGGATTTTTCTTCCATTATTTATATCTTCAATTACTGGTCTTCTTTATAGGGTTTCAAAAGATTTACTGGGTTACTCTAGAGAACAAGTTCATTGGTTAATGTCTCTCCATGAGGGCGAATGGCTTGGAGATTATGGAGAACTTATATACGTAATATTTAATTCCCTTGGAGTTTTATGGATGCTCGTCACAGGATTCCAAATGTTTTCAAAAACAATTTCATTTACCAAAAAGGTTACTAAAGGCGAGTCAAAAGGTTAAGATATAGAACTTGTAGGATAATAATGACCAAAATGGCCCAAGAGAAACAAGAGAAGGATTTAGAAACCAGTATTAAAGCTGAAGCATCAGTTGACGCATCAGTTGATGTATCAGTTGAACAAAAAGAAAAAAATACAGTTTCTGAGACTACGCGAACCTTAAGCGCATCCAATCTTATTAAGGAATTTGAGAACGCACAATTAAAAAAAGAATTACCAGAAATTTATGTTGGTGACACTGTTAAGGTTGGAGTAAAAATTACGGAAGGGAATAAAGAAAGAGTCCAACCTTATGAAGGCGTTGTCATAGCAAAAAGACATGGAGGAATTAACCAGACTATTACAGTTAGAAGAATTTTTCAGGGTATAGGTGTTGAAAGAGTATTTATGCTACATAGTCCACAGGTTGCCTCTCTAAAAGTTGAACGTAGAGGTAAAGTAAGAAGAGCTAAGTTATTCTATCTGAGAGATAGAGTAGGAAAAGCTACTCGCGTAAAACAACGCTTTGATCGATAAAGTTGTAAATTAATCAACTTATTGGTCACAAAGACGCTTATAATTACTTAAATGCGTCGTTAGTTCAGTTGGTAGAACGCAGGTCTCCAAAACCTGATGTCGGGGGTTCAAGTCCTCCACGACGCGTTTGATCAACATTATGTAAATTATTTTTTCATAAGATGGAGTTAGATCTTCAACCTGGGGACGTAGTTAAAGTCCTCGAATCAGCAGCTTTAGGATGGGTTCGTGCAAGAGTTATCCGAGTTAAGTCTGGTGGGAGAGTTGTCGTACAAAGTGACCAAGGCAGAGAATTTACTGCTAGAGGCAATCAAGTTAGGTTGATAGAACCTGCTGGTTTTAGACCTCAAAAATAAATAGTTGCATACACTAAGGCAGTTAAAAAACTTTTTATTTCTGTAAATCCTCAAATTAATAAATTTTTTTTATTACAACCCCATAAATTAAGTATTATGATCTGATAATTTTAAGAATGAAGTTCTAAATAAATTTAGAACAAAACTCTGGGACCGTAGTTCAACTGGTTAGAGCACCGCCCTGTCACGGCGGAAGTTGCGGGTTCGAATCCCGTCGGTCCCGTTTTTTCTAAAAGAAATTTGGAAAAACGTTTAAGACTAGCCCCAAGTCCAACGGGTTTATTTCATATTGGGACAGCGCGAACAGCACTATTCAATTGGTTGTATGCACAAAAAATAGGTGGAAAATTTCTTATCAGAATAGAAGATACAGATTTTCTTCGATCTAAATCTGAATATACAAAAAATATATTAGAGGGCTTGAAATGGCTTGGACTTAAATGGGATGAAGAACCTATAAAGCAAAGTGACCGAATTTCGATTCACAAAAGTTACATCAAAAAGCTATTGGAATGCGGTGCTGCATATAGGTGCTTTACAACAGAAGATGAAATTTCTGAATTAAGAGAAGAACAAAAAAAGAAAGGATTACCTCCAAAGCATGATAATAGACACAGAAACCTTTCAAAAGAAGAAATAGAAACATTCATTTCCCAAGAGAGGACTTCAGTAATAAGGTTTAAGATTGATGAAAAAATTGAAATTAAGTGGGTAGATCAGATAAGAGGTGAAATCAAATGGCATGGGAAGGATTTGGGTGGTGATTTAGTTTTGTCAAGAAGGGCAAAAGGATATGAGATTGGAGATCCTTTGTATAATCTTGCAGTTGTAGTTGATGACAATTTTATGAATATTACTCATGTTGTAAGGGGTGAAGACCATATCTCGAACACTGCAAAACAAATATTGATTTATAAAGCATTAAATTTTAATTTGCCAATTTTTTCGCATACACCCTTAATACTAAATACCGAAGGGAAAAAATTATCTAAGAGAGATTGCGTTACTTCAATCGACGAATTTAGAGAAATGGGATATTTACCTGAGGCCTTATCGAACTATATGGCCTTTTTAGGTTGGTCTCCAAAATCTGCTGACAGAGAAATACTTTCACTTGAAGAGATTTCTGAAATTTTTGACTTATCAGAAATAAATAAAGCTGGAGCCAAATTCAGTTGGGAAAAACTCAACTGGATTAATTCTCAATATATAAAAAATATGGAATCAATTAAATTAAGTGAGTTCATGAGGAAATACTGGGATGATAATGGTTGGGTGCCGCCATCTCAAGAATGGGCTTATAAATTAGCAATTTTGCTTCGAGACTCTATGACTCTTTTAAAAGATTCAATTGATCAATCAAAACCATTTTTCTTAATACCTGCAATTCAAAAAGAAGGTCAAGATTTTCTGGAAAATAAAGATAGCAAATTATCTCTAAAACTAATCTTTAATTATTTAATTGATCAAAATACTACTAAAATAAATAAAGAGAAAGCAAAAGAATTAATAAACGAAGTCTCAAAAATGCATGATATTAAAAAAGGGATATTAATGAAATCTTTGAGGGTAGCTTTTTTTGGATCTCTCAGTGGGCCAGATTTAATTCAAAGTTGGGAGCTTTTCGCAGAGAGTAAAACTGATAGAACTCGAATTGAAAGGTGTCTTTAATCAATCTAAATTATTTTTTTGGCCTAATTCAAGCCTATTTGCCAAAGGTTTAGCTGAAAGACCTTGGATCCCCACTGTCATCAAAATAGTAAGAAAAACTAAGCCTTGTAGACGGCCGGCCCCAAGGATACCAGCCTGCTCTAATCTGATAGAAAAAAGAGAAGCTACTGCTGCAGTAACAATACCTCTTGGGGCTAACCAGGCTAAAAATATTTTTTCTTTTAAGTTCAAGTCTCTCCCAATTGTTGCTATCGTGATTGAGATAGGGCGAACAATTATCATCAACGTGAAAACACAAACAACCCCTCCCCAGCCAAGCGGACTTAATTCACCCCAAGAAACGTCAGCGGCCAAAAGAGGGAAAAGAACTGTGATTGCTAATTGAGCTAATTCACCTATTAGATTATCCAATCTCTCCCTATCAATAACTTCTCTTTTGCCTACAATAAAACCTGCCGCGACTGAAGCTGGCAAGCCTGATTCAGGTAAAAAATATTCGCAAATTCCATACACAAGGAAAATAAATCCAAGGGTTACTTGAAGCTCAATACCAAATGAGGCTTCATTTTTTATTTTTTTTAAAATTTCTGATAGTAACCATCCTGCACTTAATCCGATTAAAACTCCTCCCCCTAATCTTTGCATTAATGCTACAAATACATCTTTAATCCCGCGAAGGTCCCCTAAAGTAAGTTCTAAAAGCAGTAATGCTAGTACTGCACCAATTGGTTCAAGCAACAACCCCTCAGCTTTTAAAACTTCCGAGAGTGGAGAGGCTAATTTTATTTGTTCCACTAATGGTGAGACAACTGTTGGTCCAGTAGCTAGAACTATGGCACTATATATTCCTGCGACTTGCCATGAAAGGCCAGCCAGCCAATGAGCAATAAAAATTCCAGCTGATAATGAAATAAAAAGTCTTACCAATGAAATTTTCAAAACAGTATTTCTTATATTCCCCTCAGGCAGTTTTAAATTTAATCCCCCTTCAAAAAGAACCAAACAGACCAAAAGCCCCACAATAGTTTCAAGCCCTTGCCCGAGATCTAAAGGCTCAACAAGTCCCAATCCTGATCTTCCAATGAATAATCCAGAAAGCAATAAAATAACAACACTTGGGAATCCTGTAAAAGAAGAAAATAATCGAGCGCAAGCACCTGCAAATACAGTTATCCCCCAAAGTAATCCAAGCCTTTCAGGCGTCATAAAAAATTATAAATAATAAGATATTCATTATTTTGATTAAATCAACAATATTATCTCAAGTCCAATAAATACAATACTTTTTAATTTAATTCATCGGCTGAAAAAGAGTAATTTTAAAAATCTTTTCAAAACTACTTTTAAGAAAATTAATTTTATTTCTATTAAGAAAACTGGCTTATTAAAGCAATAATTATAAGAATTATTCCTATACCAACAGTTGCCATCCTTCCATTCCATATTTCAGCTTGAGGGGTAAAACCTCTTTTCCACAAATTCAGTTCCTTTTTATCAACAAAGTTTTTTGTATCTTTAATTTCGATTTTAGGTTGTTTATTCATTGAAGTTAGAAAGGAGGGTTTTCTTCATAAAGGGTATTTGCATGTTCAATTGATAGTCTTCCTGCGACACCTAATTTGAGGGAACTTAAATGATCCTTAAATTTGATTCTGAACAACGCGGCCGCTCCAATCATTGCCGCATTATCTGTACAAAGATCAAGAGGAGCTAAATGAACTTTAATAGATTTTTTACTAGCTTCACTAATCATCATTTTTCTTAATGTATTGTTAGCAGCCACTCCCCCAACCACAACAACATTATCCAAGCTATGATCTTCTGCACATTTTATTGTTCTCTCTACCAACACCTCTGCAACTACTCTCTCAAAACTTGCAGCAATATCTGAAATTGGAACTGTCTTCCCATCCAAATTTATTCTCTCAACTAATCTTAATACAGCAGTTTTTAGACCACTAAAAGAGAAATCATATTTTAGAAATCCACCTTGTTTATCAGAGATCTTACATTTTGGTAAATTAAATTTCATTGGGTCCCCATTTTTAGCAATCTTTTCTATTGCCGGTCCTCCTGGATAACTAAGACCTAATAGTCTGCCAACTTTATCAAAGGCTTCTCCAGCAGCATCATCAAAACTTTTCCCGAGTCTTTGCATCCCCCTTCCATCATCAACCTTTATTAATTCAGTATGCCCACCGCTAACAAGTAATGTAAGAAAAGATTTCTTTGGATAATTTTCTGAAAATAGAATTGAAGATAAATGGCCCTCCAAATGATGAATTCCCAAAAATGGTTTTGAATGTAAAATGCAAAGTGATCTTGCAGTTATAGAGCCAACTCTTAAACAACCAACTAATCCAGGAGCTACAGTTGACGCAATATAATCGACTTCCTCAATATTAATTTTTGATTCTTGTAAAGCCTTATCTAAAACAAAAGGTAATGACTCTAAATGCTTTCTAGCTGCAAGTTCAGGCACAACTCCGCCCCATTTTGAATGATCTTCAATTTGAGAGGCAATTATATTTGAATGTATTCTGAAAGTATCTCCAATATTAGAAACTATTGAGACAGATGTCTCATCACAACTTGTTTCAATAGCTAAAACTTTATGCATTTTTGATTCAACTTGTTTTATTTTAATAATAATTTCTTACTTAACACACTATAAGGAATTAAAGATTGCAACTTATGAAATTCTTTTTTTCAATCATAACCTCAGTTTTTCTGTTCCTCGGAATTACTCCAACTGCTCTTGCTGCAAACGGGCCTGCATTAAACGCAGACAGAGCTAGCACAGAATATACTGCTTCAGCCCTCACAAAATGCTCTGAGAATCCTAAATTCATTGAGAGAGCAAATTCTGCAACAACTCAAAAAGACATCGCAAGATTTGAAAGATATGGGAAAGCATCATGCGGAGATGATGGTCTTCCACATTTAATAATTGGACCTCCTCTTGAACCATGGGGAGCCCTTTTAAATAGAGGTCATGAAGGAGATTTACTTATCCCAGGAGTATTGTTCATTTACATTGCTGGAATTATAGGTTGGTCAGGAAGAGAGTATCTTATTGAATCAAAAAAGACTAAGAATCCAGCAGATCTTGAGATCATTATTGACCTAGATTTAGCCAGAAAATGCCTTGTAAAAGGAGCGCAATGGCCTCTTCTTGCTAATAAACAAGGTAGAAATGGAGATTTAAGAGAGAAAGATAACAATATTACACTTAATGGTCCTCGCTAAACATCCTTAAAAAACTTTCATAAAACAAATGTTCAAAATTCTAAACACAAAATTTGTCAGATCTGCTCCAGTGGTAGCAGCAATTTGGCTAAGCCTTACAGCAGGAATAATTATTGAATTTAATAGGTTTTTCCCAGATTTATTATTCCATCCAATGAGTTGATAATGAGAAAATAATCAAGTTTTTATTAACTTGATTATTTTTTTTGCTGTTTCATCAACATTGTGATTTGTTAATGCAAAATCAAATTGATCTGATACTGAAATCTCATAATTAGCCCTTGAGAGTCTTTTTTTAATTGCCTCTTCTTTTTCTGTACCTCTATTTCTTATTCGTCTCTCTAACTCTTCTTTATCCGGAGGAAGTAAAAATATTGACAGTGAATTAGGAAACTTATTTTTTATTTGCCTTGCACCCTCTACTTCAATTTCAAGTAGAACGGTAAATCCCTTTTTTATTTTCTTATTAACAGAAGACAAAGGAGTTCCATAGTAGTTTCCAGCGAATTGGGCCCATTCAAGGAAAAGGTTTTGTTCAATCATTTCTTTAAACTTTTCTTGATTTAAAAAGTAATAATTTTCTCCGTCCTTCTCTCCCTCTCTAGGTTCTCTAGTAGTTGCAGAAATTGAAAGCCAAAAATTTTTTTCTTTATCTAATATTTCTTTAACAACTGTTCCTTTACCCACCCCGCTGGGTCCAGTAAGGATAATAAGTTTTTTTTGATTTTTCATATTAAATTTTTTACAGTAAAATAAACATCTTGTGAATTAAGAAGGAATAATGCAAAAAGGTGTTCCACAGATAATGGACATTACATCTATTAGATCTGTCTTGCATTATTTGACAATGAATATCTTACCTACAAAGTTTGAAACCGCCCAACAACCAGAGCCTAATACAATTCAATTATGTTTCAGAGGAGTTGATTCTCAAACATGGTTAGAAGTTTCATGGAATGGAGACTCTCCTAGAATACTAAAGATAAATAAGCCCGAAAAGATTGGAAGAGAAAGCACACTTTCTAAACAAATAAGATATGGATTAAAGTATATGGCTTTAATTTCGATTGATCAAGATGATTTCGAGAGAGTTATAAAATTTAGTTTTGCGAAAAAACCTGGAGATGAAATTAATAAATATTTAATTTTTGAATTAATGGGAAAACATAGCAATATTTTTTATTTGGATAATAAACACAAAATAATTGCCGTTGGTAAACAAATTAAATCAAGTCAATCTAGTTTTAGAACAATTTCAACAGGATCAATTTATTCTGGACCTCCAGTTAATCTCAAAAAACAACCTACAGAAGATGAGTCTTTTCAATCATGGAAAAACTCAATTTCAATAGTGCCTGAGTCTTTGAAATACTGTTTAATAAATACCTATCAAGGAGTAAGCCCTATCCTCACAAAACAATTAGATTTTATTAGCAAAACTGGCAATATGCAAATAATGGAAAAAAATATCGATTTAATAAGCGATTCGGACTTAAAGGAGATATTTAAAAATTGGAAGATTTGGATAAATAGGTTTAAAAACAATAACTTTAAATTTTCTACATTTAACAATGATTTTTATTGCGTTTGGTTTTTTAATAAAGAAATTAATTGCGAAAATACAATAGATTTATGCACCAGTTTAGAGAATTATTATGATTATTATCTCAAACAAAAAAAAGTTGAATTATTGGAAAAGAAAATTGAAGGGATAATTTTTAAACAGACCAATACTGAGAAAAAGAATTTAAATATTCAATATGATCTACTGTCAAAATCAGAGAATTACGAGGTATATAAAGAAAAAGCTGATAATATATTCAGTTCAAATGAAATTACAAAACGAGATATTATTAAAGGACAAAAACTATATAAAAAGTCAAAAAAACTTAAGAGATCTAGAGAATTGATAAAAGAAAGATTAAGTATTTACAAAACAAACATTGGAAGATTAGAAGAATTCACTACTCTTCTAGAAAATTTAAATTCTTTAAATCATGAAAAACTTTTTATGAGAATCAAACTGCTAGAAGAAATTATGGAAGAAATTTGTAACGAGTTTAATATCAATATAAAGAAGCAAAGAGAAGATCAGAAAAGTACAAATGAGATACAATCTTCACCAATTCAAGTTGACACTCCTACAGGATTGAAACTTCAGGTAGGGAGAAATATGAGGCAAAATGACTTAATAAGCTTTAAGTTTTCAAAAAAAGGCGATTTATGGTTTCATGCACAGGAATCACCAGGTAGCCATGTAGTTTTGAAATCTTCATCTCAAGCAGCATCTGAACAGGATCTTCAAATAGCTGCAGATTTAGCTGCTTTATTTAGTAAGGCAAAAAGAAACATTAAAGTACCAATTAATTTAGTAAAAATTAAAGATTTACAAAAAATCAAAAAAGGAGGACCGGGTTGCGTTTCCTTTAAAAATGGGGAAATTATTTGGGGAAATCCTACAAGAGGAGAAGATTATATTAAAAAAAATCTTAAAACAGTAATTTAGTTTATAATAAAAAAAATTTATAAATCTAAATGTTTGATTTTCTTTTGGGCACTCATGAATTCTTAGGAAATCACAGTTTTCCCGAATTTATTGTTGGATATCTATTTGGTGCTGCACTAATAATTGGAGCTCCTACTGTTTTCTTGCTACTTGCCTTCGTAAGCGCTCTCATGAAAACAAATGGAAAAATGGGCGGATATAGAGAATATGAAACTTATGGTGAATCATCTTTGAATGATGCCCCTCCTTTCTTATTACCAGATCCCACTAATCCGAAATTAAGCAAATAATTAAGTTTGTCGAAAAATAAATTGGCTTTGCAATTAAAATTTTTAAACCTTTTTCTTACAAAATCTTTATTAAACAATAATGAAAGGTACCGGTCAAAGTGAAAATAAATTATCAAATACGATGTCTTTTAGTGATCATTTGGAGGAGCTTCGGCAAAGGATATTAAACTCAATTTACTCAATACTTATTTCAATAGTCTTTAGTTTACTCATCATAAAGCCATTAATATCTTTTTTAGAAATCCCAGCTGGTGATATTCATTTACTACAACTTGCTCCAGGAGAGTTTCTATTTGTCGCTATTAAAGTTGCAGGTTACAGCGGATTGATTGTTTCTATGCCTTATATTTTTTATCAAATAATATTATTCATTTCTCCTGGTTTAACCAAACAAGAAAAAAGCCTTATTCTGCCCGCAGTTTTTGGTTCAGGTCTTCTGTTTTTTTTAGGATTAATTTTTTCATGGTGGATATTAGTCCCCGCAGCAATAAATTTCTTTATTAGTTTCGGTGCTGACATTGTTGAACCAACTTGGTCTATAGAAAGATATTTTGATTTTGTTCTATTATTGATGTCCAGCACTGCATTAGCTTTTCAATTACCAGTATTACAGTTTATTCTTGGTTCTCTTGGAATAATTACAACAGAAAAAATGATTTCGAATTGGAAGATAGTTGTAATTTCCTCTGCAATATTATCTGCAGTGATTACCCCTTCAACTGACCCATTGACTATGTCATTGCTATCTATATCGATTGTGTTTTTATTTTTTGTGGGTACTGGATTAACTTACTTATCAGAAAATCTTAAGTCAAAAACTCTTTCATCTTCTCATTAAGATCTAATTGCAAGCTGACAGCTCTACCTAACCTAGGCTTGGCATTTACTTTCTTTAGCCATTCCCTTACTTCTTCTGAATATCCACATCTATTTAAAATCTCGATTTTATCAGCTATCGATTTTTTATATTCATCTTCACTTAAAGGGAATGATTCCTGTCCAAGAAATCCCCACATCATTTGAAAATACACGAATTTTCCTCTTCTAAAGAGTCTAAAATCATATTTTTTCCCCCAGCGATGAATCAAATAATGTATAACTTCATCTACTAGCAATGGATTCATTTAAATCGATTAATTAAGACTTCCTAAACTTTTACTTTAAATTATTAAAAGTCCTATCTATTTGCAACAGAAATTGAACAATTTGCTTCATAATAACTAATAAATAACAGAACCAAGTAGCGAATGACTCAATTAAGTTCCAATGATGTCCCTTCTATGGGTCGAAGGCAATTTATGAATCTTCTTACATTTGGTACTGCAACTGGTGTAGCTTTAGGAGCCCTTTACCCAGTAGCGAATTATTTCATGCCTTTAAGAGCAGGCGGAGGTGGAGGTGGAACTTCTGCTAAAGATGAATTAGGGAATCCAATAACTAAGACAGGTTGGTTAGCTACCCATCAAGCAGGAGACAGAAGTCTAGTTCAGGGTCTAAAGGGAGATCCAACTTATTTAATAGTTAATGAGGGTGGAGAAATAGGAGAATTTGGTTTAAATGCAATTTGTACTCATTTAGGTTGCGTTGTCCCATGGGATAGTGGTGCTAATAAATTCATATGTCCTTGTCATGGCAGTCAGTACGATACTAACGGGAAGGTGGTAAGAGGGCCTGCGCCTTTATCTTTAGCTCTAGCTCATGTCGATATCGAAGATGATGCTGTACTCGTCAAACAATGGTCAGAAACTGACTTTAGAACTAATGAAAATCCATGGTGGGCATAAAAAAATGAAAGGTATTAAAAATCAAATCATGAAAAAAACAAGTTTATTTATCTGTACTCTGCTTTTCATTTCAAGCATTGTATTTTATCCAGAGATTAGTTTTGCTTATCCATTTTGGGCTCAGCAAAACTACGAATCCCCAAGAGAAGCCACAGGTAAGATAGTCTGTGCAAATTGTCATCTAGCTCAGATGCCTACAATTGCAGAGGTTCCACAATCTGTTGGAGCAGACAGTGTTTTCAAAGCTGTAGTCAAAATACCCTACAAAAATGATTTAAAAGAGATAGGGGCTGATGGTTCGGAAGTTCCATTACAAGTTGGTGCTGTTGTAATGCTGCCTGATGGCTTTAAACTTGCTCCACAAGAAAGATGGACCGAAGAAATAAAAGAGGAGACAGAAGGGGTTTATTTTACTAACTACAGTGAAGAGAAAGAAAATATCATTATTGTCGGACCTTTACCAGGCGATACCAATAAAGAAATCGTTTTCCCTGTACTTTCCCCTGACCCATCCACTAATAAAGAATATCACTATGGGAAATACTCGTTACATATTGGAGGCAATAGAGGTAGAGGTCAGGTATATCCAACTGGAGACAAGAGTAATAATGTAGTATTCACTTCTTCTACCGCAGGCATTATAAATTCAATAGAAACAATTGAAGATGGTAGCTATCAAGTCAATATAGAAAAAGATAATGGTGAAATAATTACTGAAGCAGTGCCTGTTGGTCCTCAAATTATAGTAAAAGCGCAAGACAAAATTAATGTAGGTGACCCTCTTACAAATGATCCCAACGTTGGTGGCTTTGGGCAATTAGATGCTGAGGTTGTACTTCAGAGCCCTTATAGAGTTATTGGATTGATTGCATTCTTCATTGGTGTAGGCTTAACACAAATACTTTTAGTATTAAAGAAAAAACAAGTAGAAAAAGTGCAAGCAGCAGAGGGTATCTAACTTTCTCTAAATGCTTATACTTCAAGCTTTTATACAATCTCCAGGAGAAACTTTTTTAAATTTAGGATTCATAACTATTAGATGGTACGGACTTCTTATTTCGGTTTCAGTTTTAATAGGCCTATTTGTCTCTAAAAAACTAGCAAAGGCAAGAAATATTAACCCAGAGTACATTAGTGAAATACTTCCATCATTAATTATCTCTTCAATAATTGGAGCTAGAACTTATTACGTAATTTTTGAGTGGAGTCAATATAGCGGAGAGAACTTTTTTACTTCTTTTGAACTATTCAATAACATCATTCAAATACCTTCTTTCCTTGCAGTTTGGGAAGGAGGCATAGCAATCCATGGAGGTCTAATTGGAGGATTAATATCTATTATCTATTTCTGTAAATCGAAAAAAATTAATTTAAAAACCTTTATAGATATATTAATACCCTCGATTATTCTTGGACAATCAATAGGAAGGTGGGGAAATTTTTTCAATAATGAAGCCTTTGGAGTTCCTACAAACTTGCCTTGGAAATTATTTATACCTATCCAAAATAGGCCTTTAGAATTTATTAATTATGAATTTTTTCATCCTACATTTCTCTATGAGTCATTGTGGAATCTTTTGATTTTCATCATCCTTATTATTACCTTTAATAGACAAAATAAAACAGATTTTTTCAGGCCTGGCTTTATTAGCTGTCTTTATTTAATAAGTTATAGCTTTGGACGATTCTGGATTGAAGGTTTAAGAACTGACCCACTATGCATTGGTGGACTTCCACCTTTCTGTGATGGCGGTATAAGAATGGCTCAATTTATAAGTATTTTTCTATTTTCTTCTGGATTAATTGGAATATTTTTTTTAAGATTGAGAACATATAGTGGGAAAAATAGAAAGAATGGATAACAAAATATCCTTTATTGGTGTTGGTCCAGGCGATCCAGAATTATTAACTTTAAAAGCATTAAAAAAGATAAAAATTGCAGATGTCATTATTTGGACTGATTCTCTAATTCCTGAAAAGATCTTAGATTCTGCTAAAGAAGGTTCTGAAAAAATAAAAACGAGTTCACTTAACTTAGAGCAAATCACCTCAATTATGATAGAAAAATTTCAAGCAGGGAAAACTGTTGTAAGGTTGCATGATGGAGACCCTTGCCTTTTTGGAGCAATTAGAGAGCAAATCGAAATTTTAAAAAACGAAAAAATTGAAATCGAGGTTGTTCCTGGAGTAAGTGCTTTTCAAGTTGCTGCAGCATATCATGAAGCTGAGTTAACCATCCCTGACGTAACGCAAACAATAATTTTAACTAGAGCAGGAGGTCGAACAGGGATGCCCGAAAAAGAATCTCTAAAAGGTCTTGCGAAACACAATTCCTCTATATGTCTATATCTAAGTGCTAGGCATGTGAAAAGGTCTCAAGAAACTTTACTAGAGTTTTACCCTCCAGAGACCAAAGTGATTGTTGGATTTAGAGTATCTTGGGATGATGGTTGGACATCATTAATAGAATTAAAAGATATGGAAAAATTTTCTATTGAGAAAAAACTAATTAGAACAACCATTTACATAATTAGCCCAGCAATTAGTAATTCTCAAAAAAAATCTAATCTTTATAATCCATCTTATAAGCATCTCTTTAGGAATAAATAATCTTAGAGTTGATAGAAAAATATTAATTACTATAATTAGTAAAAATTTATTTGCTTTGAAAGAAATAAAATCTGTTTCGGGAATCAACAATAAAGGGGGAGATTCCTCTTTAAAGAGAATCGGAAATTTCATAAAAGAGGCTAGGTTAAGTAAAAATCAATCAATTGAAGAATTGGCTTCTGATTTAAAAATTGGAGCTCATCAACTTGAAGCCATAGAGGGAGGTAATGAAGAAAAACTACCTGAAAAAGTATTTATCAAAGCAATGATTAGAAGGATTTCACAGAAGCTAAAACTTGATACAGAATTTTTAATGGATGAATTCAAGACAGAGAGGAAAGAAGTGAAAATTGAAGAAATAGTTGAAGAAGTTTCCAAAAAAAACTATAAAACTAGGCAATCTAAGAATTTTAATCCACTAGGATTCCTTATATTTATTTTAATTTCAGGTTTTCTCGGACTAATCGCCTCGTCCTTAATTTTCAATTTATTTTCAGATTCTTCTAAGAATCAAACTCCAAAACAAGAACTAATTAAAAAAACTAAATAACTTTTAATTCCAAATTCTTTAGTTCTTTTATTACATTACGGCATAATCCTAAGTTCCATTTTTCAAGAAGAAGATCATGGTTTCTATCTAAAGGTAAAAGTTGAAATGTAAGATTATTTTCCTGCAATTTTATTTGAACTGAGGAGATCACCTTGTCAGGTCTTTGATCAAGAGCTGCTGCAATTCTCAGAATTAATGACATTTCAAGAACTATTGTTTTATCTTCTTTGGATATTAAATTTTGCCAAGACTCATGTCTTTTCTTCGGTAGAGTCTTTCTATGGTACCTAGCAATTGAAGCAATAATATTTGTTTCTGCTTCAGAATATCCCAACAACTCACAATTTTTTATTAAGTACCAAGAGTGTTTGTGATATGAACCAACATTCACATATTTCCCACAATTATAAAGATTAGAAGCTGCCCAAAGAAGTTCTTTAGCTTTAGGGTCATTATCGCTATGAAAGATATTTTTAGTCTGATCATAGATTTGAAAGGCAATATCAATAACTTTCTCAGATCTTGTATTATCTACTCCAAACTTTCTGGCCTGATGAACTATAGTTGTTTTTCTAATATTGCCTTGAATATTTAACTCATTTTTAATTATCCCTTTACGAAGCATCCAATCCACAACCAAACCCTCTCGAAGCGCCCTCTCACTTATTATTAATTCATCAAAGTTCAACATCTCCATTGCGGTGTTTAATATCAATGCTCCTGGAATAATTATTTCTGCTCTTCTCTCACTTAATGAAGGTATTTTCTTGATTTCCGAAACTGGCAATTTAATTAGTTTCCCCAATACATTTTGTAAATTTTCCCTTTTGAATTTATAACCATGCAACTTTTGTTTAGATTCTCCCAAATCATCTGAAATCAAATTTCCTAATGAGGTTGCAGTGCCACTAGTTGCAATCATAGATAAAGGCTTATCTCCCTTAGATCTACTCTTTATTTTTCGAACAGATGGTTCTAAAGATCCTTTAATAAAAGTTGTTAAAAAACTCGATCTTTCTGAAGTTATAGACCCTTTATTTAAAAAATCATTTTTAAGTCTTACCGCACCAATTCTCGAACTGGTAAGAGCTACAGCATCTTTTTTATCTGCAAGTATTAATTCTGTAGATCCTCCTCCAATATCTATAATTACAAAAGACTGATCTTCAAAAGACATACCAGAAAGAACACCAAGGTAAATTAATCTGGCCTCCTCAGAACCACTTATCATTTCTATTTGAATATCAGTTTCATTAAGAACTCTTCTAATAAAATCTTGACCGTTTGGAGCTTCCCTAACTGCACTTGTTGCTGCTGTTACGATTTGTTTTACTCCATTACTTTTACAATATTCCTTAAATCGCTTAAGAGTAACTAATGCCCTTTGGATTGATTCTTCAGTAAGATTACCCTCCTCATCTCTTTCTCCAAGACGAGTGGTTGATTTATCAGTAAATTTTATTGAAAATGATTTTAATTCTAGATTAATTTCTGCTACCAAGAGATGTGTAGAGTTAGTTCCTATATCTATAGAAGCTACTAAAATTTGCTTTTCTTGAAAATATCTTAAATCTTGTTTCAGTATCATTTCTTTTTATAAGACGAAGATATCTTTAATCCATTAATAAATATACCCAACATTGATTATTAAATAATAGAAATCATTTAATCCTAGTAAGATTATTTAAAGTTATGAAATATACAATAGGTCATATGCAAAATAAAAATCGACAAATTAAATTAAGTACTTTTTTTGAATTATTAAGGTGGAATAAGCCTACTGGAAGAATGATCTTACTTATTCCTGCTGGATGGAGTTTATATTTAACTCCAGATGCTAATCCAACATTTTTAATGTTGCTAAGAATAATACTGGGAGGACTACTAGTAAGTGGATTAGGCTGCGTGGTTAATGATATTTGGGACAAAAAAATTGATCAAAGAGTTGTTAGGACAAAAAATAGACCTTTAGCTGCAAATAAAATCGGTCTTAAAACAGCTTATTCAATTCTTTTCTTTTTAATTTTATGTAGCTTTTCTCTAACTTTGTCACTACCTCAGCCTGGAAGAATCCTTTCAATTTCACTTGCTTTTTTAGCATTACCTATCATCTTAATTTATCCTTCTGCTAAAAGATGGTTTAAATATCCTCAATTAATCTTATCCATTTGCTGGGGTTTTGCTGTCTTAATTCCCTGGGCCGCAAATGAAGGCAATTTAAATAGTATTGTTTTACTATTTTGCTGGCTAGCTACCATTTTTTGGACTTTTGGCTTTGACACGATTTATGCTTTAGCAGATAAAAAATATGATATCAAAATTGGAATTAATAGTTCCGCAGTTAACCTCCAGAACAATACAAGAATAACAATTCAAATTTGTTATTTTTTAACTTCTTTTTTTCTCGCAATATGCGGATTTATTAATCAAATGGATTTTATTTTTTGGCCAATTTGGCTTGCAACGTCAATCTTAATGCAGAGAGATATACTAAAAGTATTTCCTGAGGAAAAGCAATCAATAAAAAATATTGGCAATCACTTCAAAAATCAATCAATTTATGGAGGAGTTATTTTATTAGGAATTATTATTGCCTCATAAATTCTAAATATGGTTTTTAGATTAAAAAAAGGGGATTTAATAGATATTTTAGCTCCAGGCTCCTATCTTGATGAAAACGAAAATTTTCAAAAAGGCATAGAAATCTTAAAAAACTGGGGTTTGGAAATTAATGAAAATAATTCTCTATCAAAAAAATTTGGTTATTTTGCAGGCGATGATCTAACTAGATTTGAAGAACTTGAAAAAGCACAAAATAGTAAGCTAATCATTTTTGCAAAAGGAGGCTGGGGTTCAGCAAGACTTTTAGAAAAAGAACCTTCTTGGCAGCATGGTTTAATGCTTGGATTCTCAGATACATGTTCTTTATTACTATCTAAATATTCTCAAGGATTTATAGGTTCTATCCATGGCCCCATGGTTACTAGCCTTTTCAAAGAACCAGAGTGGAGTCTTGAGAGATTAAGAAATTTACTTTTTGAGGGATATGTTGAGGACATAATAGGAATCCCTTTAAGAGGTGGGAAAGCAAAAGGAGAGATAATAGTTTCTAACTTAACTATTGCTACTTTTTTAATTGGTACTAATCACTTTCCAGATTGCAAAGGGAAAATAATAATTTTTGAAGACATTAATGAAGATATTTATAAAATTGATCGCATGTTGACTTACCTTAGGATGACTAAAACAATTTCTGAAATTGCGGGTATTGGATTCGGAAGTTTTTCTAATGATTCCTGCGACCTTGAATGGAAAGATTTTCTAAAAAACTGCATTATTGAAAGACTTCAAGAGTTCGATTTTCCTATTCTTTTTGATCTCCCAATAGGCCACATATCAGGGAATGCATGCATCCCGTTAGGGTATGAAGCAACCTTAAATGGTGACAACGGCATTCTTAGTATCGATAAACCTTTTTAACTAGGAGTTCTTCACAAAAAGTTTTGCTATTTTCAAATCTATAGGGGATGTAATTTTTATATTTGAATAAGTTCCTTCAATAATCTTCACTTTCCAATTAAGCATTTCGAATAGAGAAGCATCATCTGTGACTTTCCAGTTTTTATCAATTGCCATCTTATGAGCTTTTTTTAATCTATCTACTAAAAAGCCCTGAGGAGTTTGCGCTGCCCATAAATAATTTCTGTCTGGTGTTTCTTTAATAAAACCTTCATTATCAACAACCTTTATAGTGTCTGTAACCTTAGTAGCTAAAATTACAGCTTCATTTTCATCTAATTGCTTGGTACAAAGGTCTATCAATTCAGGATTAATTAGACATCTAGCGCCATCATGTATTAAAACTTTTTCAGCATCTTTTGGTAACGCTTTTAAACCATTAAAAACTGACTTTTGTCTGGTGTCACCACCATTAATCCAATGAACTTTATGGGCAAAATCCTTTGCTGAATTTAGTAATAAGTTTTTATCTTTCGGTTGCCCAATTATTCCAACCCAGTTTGTTGAGCTTGCAGAAAATACAGATTTAAGTGTCCAATAAATCAAAGACTCTCCCTCTAAATCAATAAGTAATTTATTTTTTCCAGCTTTCATTCTGCTACCACTCCCTGCAGCTGGTATTAAAAAGTGCACAATAGAAGGTCTTAATATATTCTAGACAATTATAAATAAAAGCAATATCTTTACACAAATAGTACTACGATTAAAAATTATAAAATTTCATAATGTCCAATACAGATTCATTATCAGGCAAAGTTGCTTTAATCACTGGAGCTAGCAGAGGAATTGGTAAAGAAATTGCTTTAGAACTAAGCCGCTTAGGAGCAGAAGTTTTTATTAATTACTCTTCTTCTGATGAAAAAGCTGAAGAAGTTGTAAATTCAATAAAAAATTCGGGAGGTAAAGCTCATAAATTAAAATTCGATGTATCAAGAGAGGATTCTGTCAGTTCAGCTTTTGAAGAAATCATAAAAATTAATGGTTCCATTGATATTCTTATTAACAATGCTGGTATTACTAGAGATGGACTATTGATGAGAATGAAATCGGAACAATGGGATGATGTATTAAATACAAACTTAAAAGGGGTTTTTCTTTGTACAAAATATGCTTCAAAATTTATGATGAAAAAAAGAAGTGGTAGTATCGTAAATATTTCATCTGTTGTTGGAATAATTGGTAATCCCGGTCAAGCAAATTATTCTGCCGCTAAAGCTGGAGTTATTGGATTCACCAAAACTTGTGCTAAAGAATTTGCTTCAAGAGGTATAAACGTAAATGCAATAGCTCCAGGCTTTATAGAAACAGAAATGACTGAAAAACTTAATACTGAAGATATACTTAAAGTTATCCCTTTAGGGAAATTAGGAAGTTGTACTCAAATTGCAAACTTAGTGTCATTCTTAGTTTCAAGTGATGCAGGAAGTTACATTACAGGGCAAACCATCAGTATAGACGGGGGTATGAGTATTTAGTTATAGTTATGTACTTTCATAAGGCTGGCCTAATTCATCTCTCAACCTTCTAATTTTTTGTAAAAGTTTTAGTCTTCGACTTCTAGCAGTTAATGTTAAGAAAAATCTTAAAGGAAAGTATATTAGTGTCATAGCAATCGCGAGGATTGCGGTAAGAGTAAAAATAAGATTATTTGTTTCTTCCATAACTTAAAGATACTCTTATTTGAGTTAATTTGTATGTCCTATTAAAAGAAATTCGGCTTTCCCCACTTAATTAAATATCACTTAAAAATGATTCTATGGGAGATTAGAATAAGATAAAAGATCGAGCAAACATGGCTAAACAGTTAAGTTTTTCTAATGAATCAAGAGAAGCGCTAGAAAAAGGTGTTAATTTCGTAGCTAATGCGGTAAAGGTTACTATTGGGCCGAAGGCAAAAAACGTTGTAATAGAAAAGAAATTTGGTTCGCCAGATATAGTAAGAGATGGATCTACAGTTGCTAAAGAGATCGAGATTGAAAACCCTATTTCTAATTTAGGTGCGAAATTAATTGAACAAGTTGCATCCAAGACAAAAGAGAGTGCTGGTGATGGAACAACAACAGCAACCATTTTGGCTCAGAAGATGGTTCAGGAGGGATTAAAAAATATTGCTTCTGGCGCCAACCCTATGGAGTTAAAAAAAGGTATGGAGGCAGGCCTAGCTTTTATCTTAGAAAAATTAAGTTCCAAAAGTATTTCATTAAATGGTTCTGATATCCAAAAAGTTGCAACAGTTAGTGCTGGAGGTGATGAAGAAATTGGATCTATAATTTCGAAAGCAATGGATATTGTTACTTCAGATGGTGTAATAACTGTCGAAGAATCTCAATCACTAGAAAATGAATTAGATATAACTGAAGGTATGTCTTTTGATAGAGGTTATAGTTCTCCATATTTCGTAACAGACCAAGAAAGACAAGTTTGTGAACTTGAAAATCCTAAAATATTAATAACTGATCAAAAAGTCTCAACTTTAGTTGATCTAGTTCCAATACTTGAAGAAATTCAGAAGTCAGGCTCACCTTTTCTAATTCTTGCTGAAGATATCGAAGGAGAGGCTTTAACTACTCTGGTTTTAAATAAGAATAGTGGGGTTTTAAATGTTGCTGCCGTAAGAGCTCCGTTATTTGGTGAGAGAAGAAAAGCTGCCCTCGAAGATATTGCAATTCTTACAGGGGCTAAGTTAATTAGCGAAGATAAATCGATGACACTTGATAAAGTATCGATTAATGATTTAGGAAAAGCAAAAAAAATAACTATCACAAAGGATAAAACTACAATTGTTGCCTTCGAAGACACTAAAGATTTAGTTAAAGCGAGAGTAGAGAAATTAAAGAGGGAAGTTAATATAACTGAATCTGAGTATGATCAGGATAAAATAAATGAAAGGATAGCCAAACTAGCCGGAGGTGTAGCACTTATCAAAGTAGGGGCTGCTACAGAAACAGAGATGAAGCATAAAAAGTTGAGAATCGAAGATTCCCTTAATGCTACGAAAGCTGCTATTGAAGAGGGTGTTGTTTCTGGAGGAGGACAAACTTTAATTGAAATATCAGAAGACCTTGTAAATTTAAGTGAAACATCTTCAGATGATTTGAGAACAGGGATAAATATAGTCAAAGAAGCCCTTTTGGAACCCACCAAACAAATAGCAAAAAATGCTGGGTTTAATGGAGATGTAGTTGTCGCTGAAATTAAAAGACTTAACAAAGGCTTTAATGCTAATTCAGGAAAATATGAGGATTTAAAAGATTCAGGAATCTTAGATCCAACCAAAGTAATAAGATTAGCTCTTCAAGATTCAGTATCTATTGCAGCTATGCTCCTCACAACAGAAGTTGCGATGGCAGACATTCCAGAGCCTGAAGCAGCAGCCCCTGGAGGACCAGGTGGAGATCCAATGGGAGGAATGGGTGGCATGGGAATGCCAGGAATGGGTGGCATGGGAATGCCGGGTATGGGTGGTATGGGAATGCCAGGAATGGGTGGCATGGGAATGCCAGGTATCATGTAAAAGCTAACTAGCTTTTTTATCGTTGTTAATCCACTTTCTTAAATTTTTAATATAAGGTAGGGGTAATTTTGGGGTTTCAGTAAATTGATTTATTTGATTAGAATTTTGATTTTTGCTAGATATTTCATGGCTTCTAGCAGTTTCCAGGCCATTTGATTCCATCTTTGTTTCTTCAATATTTTCAAAAGTTTTTGATAATTCAAGCTTAATTTGTTCTTGAATTTCTTCATGCACTTCATCAATTAAAGTTATCTGTTCTTGAATTTCTTCATGCATTTCATCAATTAAAGATATCTGTTCTTGATTTTCTTTTTTTAGTGAACTATAGATTAATAAATCATTTAATGAATCGATCCCAAATCTATGGACCCACTTAAGAACAACATTTTCTTTAAGCAAAAAATTATTTTCTAAAGAGGCTTGTTTAAAAACTTCTATTAAATGATTTTTTAAAAGCATAAAATTTCTAATTTAACTTTCTATTTAACAGAGGCCTTATAATAATCAAGGAAAAAACTGTTAAAGAAAATAAAATTGAGATACAACTCTTACAAGTTAAATCACCATATGGGGCATGTAAAGCCACTAATTCTAAATCCATAGCTTGTGTATAGGCAGTCCTAATAGGTTCAATAGCAAAAGTTAATGGATTTAAGGAAGCTAACCAGCCCAGCCAATTTGGCATAAAAGAGATTGGAGCCAAAGCAGTACTTGCAAATAGAAGAGGTAAATTTATTACGAATATAAGAGCGATTAATTCAATATGTCCCGGCAAAACAAACGCTAAACATAAACTTATTGATGTCACAAAAAGAACTAATAAAATTAGTGTTGTAAATACAATTCCTAAACCATATAAGTTGGGCCATCCATAACCCAAAATGTATGAAACAATCATTATTACAATACTCTGAACAAAGCTCAAGATTGTTATGTAAAAAAAAGAAGATAAAACTATGGATAATCTACTGGTTAAAGGAGCCACAAGTAATCTATTAAGAAATCCAAACTCTCTATCAAACATTAAAGGAAGACCGGAGTTTAGGGCTCCGCTAAAAGCAGTAAAAACAATAAGTCCTGCTCCTAAAAAATTCCCATAAGAATCAACACCTGGTAAAAAACCTTCAGGAGCTTTAGAGAATAATGCCCCAAATAAAAAAAGCCAAATTATTGGTTGTAATATTCCTGCTAAAAGAGTTGATGGCCTTCTTTTTAACTGAATAAATAATCTCTTTGTTAAGGCAAATGTTTCTTGATATAAAAAAAATAAATTATACTGTTGTAATTCCATAATTAGCAGTAATTAGTATTCATTATAGTTAGTTAACCAAAAGTTTTTTTATCGCATGGATTGCTTTGATTCTTTTTTTAGGTCTCTTTTCCCTGCCATAGAAATTTCAGCATCCAATAATGTTTTTCCAGTTGCCTGAAGATATACATCATCCAAGCTTGGCTGACTTTGGGTAAGAGAAAAAATTTCAAACTTTGAGAAAGCCAATTCCACTTTTAGCTTCGTAAGTAAATCTTTTTGCTTATCTGCTACGAAATTTATCGAGAAACCTTGAGCTTCATTTATGACAATCTGACTAATTCCATCTATTGAAGATAAAATTTTAGATATATTATTTGCTTCTTCCTGATTACTAAATTCTCTTACTTTCAAAGTTACTCTATCTCCTCCTAATTTATTTTTAAGCTCTGCAGGAGTCCCTTTTGCTATAACTCTTCCATCATCAATTATCACTAATCTATCTGCCAATTTATCTATTTCATCAAGATAGTGACTACTTAAAATAATGGTCATTCCATTATTTCTCAAATCTTTCAAAAGTTGCCATATAATATTTCGACTTTCAATATCTAAACCAACTGTAGGTTCATCCAAAATTAATACTTGGGGCAAATGTAAAAGTCCAGCTGCAAGATCTAATCTTCTTTTCATTCCCCCTGAATAAGTTCCGCACTTACGATCAATCCAATCATTCATTTCTAATTGATCTATTAATTTCTTTATCCTTTCAAATTTTTTATTTTTGTTGATGTGATATAAATCTGATTGAAATTCCAAAAGCTCTCGTCCAGTTAATATTTTATCAAGTGCAATGTCTTGGGCAACATAACCAATTAATTCTCTAATTTTCCTTGAATTTTTTATCAGATTAATATTATTTATAAAAACTTCTCCACTGTCAGGCTCTATTAAAGTAGCAAGTATTTTTATTAGTGTTGATTTGCCAGCACCATTCGGGCCTAGTATTCCGAATAATGTGCCAGCTTCAATTTCTATCGATAAATTTTTTAATGCCTTGATATCTGAATAAGATTTTGAAAGCCCTTTTACTTTTATATGATCCATCAAACTTACAATTTACTTAAAGAACATTTTACATCTAATTTAATTACTAAGCAGGGATACTATAGATAAAAATATTTGCATAGATTGCTGCTCAAATTCTACGGATAGTTGGGTTCTGGAAATTAATAACAAAAGACAAATACCAAACATATAGAGAATAGACCACCTAAAGAGAGACTTTGCTATTGAAAGATCATCAGGAGATTTCTTTAATTCATTTATTAATTGCAAAAGTCTTCCATTAAATGGCAATAACATAATTCCATACAAAAGACCTCCTTCAGGTAAGGCAAAAACTCCCATAATACTCATTAAAATTGTTGCCCATCCATAATGAGAAATTGCTTTAGCAGTAAAAACAGATCCTTTAACAGAAGGGAGCATAGGAATACCAACAGATGCGTAATCATCCTTCAACAAAATTGCAAGTGCCCAAAAATGAGCTGGGGTCCATAACATTACTAAACCAAACAACCACCAACCACTAAGACCTACATGCCCTGTAGCAGCAGATGCTCCAACTAAAGGTGGTATCGCACCAGCAACACCTCCGAAGACAATATTTTTTGTTGTACGAGGTTTCAAAATAACTGTATATAAAATTACGTAGCTAAATAAACCAAGAAGAGTTAATCCCGCAGCCAAATAATTTACACCACTTACTAAAAGCATCGAGGCTGCCAAAGTACATGATACGGCAGCTAAAAATACAGTCTCAGATGACAACTTTCCAGCTGGCAAAGCTCTTTTGCTAGTTCTTGTCATCCTTTTATCTAATTCCATTTCCCATAAGCAATTAAGAGCTCCTGCTGCTGCTGCTGCCAAAGCTCCGCCTCCTAAAGTACAGATAAGTTTCGGTGAAGACAAAGGCCATTCTTCAGTTAAAGCCATTCCTCCCAAAGTTGTTGCCAGTAAAAGTGGGATTAATCTGGGTTTTGCTACTTCAAGCCAAGGCGGCAAAGTTATTTTTTTTCTTGAAGGTACAACTTCATCCCTAATTGAAGATTTATAGTTCAAGTTTTCTAAGTTACTACTGTTCATGAATTGATACCAACCATTTGAGAATTTAGGGAGTGGTTTAGACCTTTTTGGGTAAAAGGATTTCTAAAAATTAATGTTGTTAATATCGAAATAAATAAAGAGGCGTTAAGTTGATGACCGATAATAAAAATAGGTTCATTCAAATTTGTTTTAAGACTTAAAACACCCAAAGCAATTTGGGAAAACAATAGAAAAATAAGTGCTGAGATATATTTCCAATTTTCATTTAGCAAACTTCTCTTATAAATTGCAGTAGCAATAATCAATAGAATTGAAAAAGCAATTGGAAAAGCAAATAATTTATGAGTATTTAGAATTAGACATTGTTTATTAAAAGATAAACAAATATGTGCTGACCAGGTTGATGAAAGCCTTACTCCAATAAAAGATTGAATAAGAGTAAGTAAAAGAGGAAAAAACAATAAAAATCTCCACCAAATTAATTGCTCTTCAATATTGTCATTTTCTAAATTTTGATTTATTGAAATTGTTGTGATGAGAAGTAGAAAAGCTATTAAAAGATGGCCAGTAACAGTATATGAATCAAGCAAGTTTATTACTGTTAAAGCTCCAAAAGATCCTTGGACAATAACGAGAAAAAGTAATAGTGAATAAGTTTTAGGTAACCAATTTGGAATTTCATTTTTCCAAATAATTGAAAGGGCAAATTTAAAAAGAATTAATATACCAACCAGAAAAGCATCTAGACGATGAAACCACTCTAGAAATACTCTTAGGTTCATATGATTAAAAGGCAAAAAAGATCCATAACATAATGGCCAATCTGGACATGCAAGTCCAGCCTCCATGACTCTAGTAGCACCTCCAATTACGATTAGTGCAATGAGTGCGAGTACACTATGACTTCCCAACCTTTTAAAAATTGTTAGATATTTTGATTTATATAATTGGTTATTAATCAAATGGATAAAACCTATTATTTTGCATAATAATTTAGATTTAAAAACCAAACATTAATTAAAAATTAATATGTTTAATTTAAAAAATAATTTACTAATTTAATCTTTTTTCCCTGACAATTAACTCTAAAAAGTTATTAATAATACGCCTTTTATTTCATAAATCTTAAGAAGTTGTGAATTTAAATGTTTTTCTTTTAACAAAGGATGCAGGATTAAAAAAATTGAATATCTTGAGGATATAAATACAAATTTTTAGAGATCAATTGTTAAATAAAAACTTTTATTTAATACTAATTATTTCCCTCGTTTTTGCTATATCTTTTTGGATTGGTTTTAATGTAAATTTGCTCCCAGCTGAAGCAAGTATTAATGCACCAATTTACGATGAACTCTTTAAAATTCTTTTCATCATTGGATTAATCATTTTTATAGGAATGACAATAGCTGTTATATATAGCTTATTTAAGTTTAGAAAAAGAAATGATCAGATAGGCGATGGCATAGCTTTAGAGGGAAATTTAAGCTTAGAAATTGTATGGACAATTATCCCTTCAATAATTGTTTTATTAATAGGTTTATACAGCTACAACATCTACGATCGGATGGGAGGGATGAAAGAACTAAATCATAACCACGAAATGATGAGTTCTAATACTGAAAAAATTTGGGCTGGAATAAGTCAAAACTCTGATAATGAAATAGCAATAAATAATTTATCAATTGAAGTTTCAGCTATGCAATTTGCATTTCTATTCAATTATCCCAAGGGCAATTTCATATCAGGAGAACTACACGTTCCTGTTGATCAAAAAGTATCAATGAAAATGGAATCCAAAGATGTGATTCATGCTTTTTGGGTACCAGAGTTCAGAATTAAACAGGATATTATTCCTGGACAACCGACTATTCTAAATTTCACTCCAACAAAAGTAGGAAAATATCCGATAATTTGCGCAGAATTATGTGGTCCATATCATGGAGGAATGAGAGCCTCCATAATTGTTGAAAAAGAATCTGATTACAACGAATGGTTTAACAAAAATAAAAAACCAGAGGTAAATTTATGACAATATCAATTGATCCACAAAAAACTAATAATGAAAGTCTTCAACCTAAAGGCTGGCTTAGATACTTTAGTTTTAGCCTTGATCATAAAGTAATTGGGATACAATACTTAATCTGCGGTTTTCTTTTTTATTTAATAGGAGGAACCTTAGCTAGCGCTATAAGAATTGAACTAGCTAGTCCGATGTCTGACTTTATGCCGAGAGATGTATATAACCAAGTTTTAACCCTACATGGAACAATAATGATTTTCCTATGGATAGTGCCCGTAGTTAACGGTGCTTTTGGAAATTATTTAATTCCATTTTATGTAGGTGCTAGAGATATGGCATTCCCAAGATTGAATGCTGTAGCTTTTTGGTTAATTCCTCCTTCAGGTTTGATGCTTGTTGCAAGCTATTTTGTTGAGGGTGCTGCTCAGGCTGGTTGGACGGCTTATCCTCCCTTGAGCATAACTACTCCTCAATCAGGACAAATTATTTGGATTCTGAGTGTTCTATTACTTGGAGGCAGTTCTATATTTGGTGGAATAAACTTTATCGCGACCATTATCAAATTAAGAAGGCCAGGATTAAAACTTATGCAATTGCCAATGTATTGTTGGGCAATGCTAGGGACTAGTCTATTAGTTGTTTTGTCAACTCCTGTTTTAGCAGGCACTTTAATTCTACTTAGCTTCGATATCATCGCTAATACAGGGTTTTTCAATCCTGTTTTAGGTGGCAATGTCGTAGTTTATCAGCATTTATTTTGGTTTTATTCTCATCCAGCTGTATACATTATGGTCCTTCCTGCCTTTGGTTTAGTTAGTGAAATACTTCCTGTACATGCTAGAAAACCACTTTTTGGATATACAACAATGGTTTTTTCAATAATGGGGATAGTAGTTTTAGGTTTAGTTGTTTGGGCGCATCACATGTTTACGAGTGGAACGCCCCCTTGGATGAGATTATTCTTTACTATCGCCACAGCATTTATTGCTGTTCCGACGGGTATAAAATTTTTCAATTGGGTTGCAACATTATGGGGAGGTAAAATTTCCATCAATAGTGCAATGTTATTCTCTTGCGGATTTATTATAAATTTTGTTTTTGGAGGTATTACAGGAGTTGCTTTGGCACAGGTACCTTTCGATATTCACGTACACGATACCTATTTCGTTGTAGCCCATTTTCATTACATAGTTTATGGAGGGACTGTTTTTATTATTTTCTCTTCAATTTATCATTGGTTCCCCAAAGTAACTGGGAAAATGCTCAATGAAAAATTAGGAATTTCACACTTTATCATTACTTTTATTGGATTTAACTTGTGCTTTGCTCCTCAACATTGGCTTGGTTTAAATGGAATGCCAAGAAGAGTTGCAGAATATGATCCTCAATTCCAGTTCGTTAATCAAATTAGTAGCCTTGGGGCTCTTTTGATGGCTATAAGTACAATTCCTTTTTTAATTAACGTATTCCTAAGTGTGAGAAATGGAAAAAATGCTGGAGATAACCCTTGGAATGCACTTACACCTGAATGGTTAACATCTTCTCCACCTCCAGTTGAAAATTGGGAAGGAGAAGCTCCATTAGTTGAAGAACCATATGGTTATGGTAAAGAAATTTCTGAACAAAAATAAAAACATATGACAACACTTGATAGCTCAAAAGAAATTCAAAAAAATAATTCTGAAGTTAATGAAGCACATGAAGACTTCAGAATGTTTGGTCTTATAACTTTCCTAATTGCGGACGGAATGACTTTTGCTGGATTCTTTGCTGCTTATTTAACTTATAAAGCAGTAAATCCATTACCAGATGGTGCTATTTATGAATTAGAACTGCCAATACCTACTCTCAATACAATTTTGTTACTTGTTAGTAGTGCAACTTTCCATAAAGCAGGCAAAGCACTTTTAAAAGATAAAAACTCAGATTCCCAAAAATGGTTATTTTTTACTGCTTTCCTTGGAATTATATTTTTAATATGTCAATTATTTGAATATTTTCATTTACCTTTTGGATTAACCGATAATTTATTTGCAAGTACTTTTTATGCTCTTACTGGTTTTCATGGATTACATGTAACTTTAGGCACTTTAATGATTTTAATTATTGCTTGGCAATCGAGAATCAATGGTGGAAGATTAACTAGTCAAAATATGTTCCCATTGGAAGCTGTTGAATTGTACTGGCATTTTGTAGATGGAATATGGGTTGTTTTATTTATTATTTTGTATCTTTTATAAAAAACTAAATTTCAAAAATTAAATATATTTTTTATTAATTTATATTGCCACAGTTCTCCTTTTTAGTAAGAATATATAATTATGAATTTGTTACATAATGCTAGAAGGAAAAGAACTTCTTGAAAAAGCAAAGTTATTAAGTAAAAAATCTGAAGATGAGATAGCAAAAGGTTGTGGGTACGTAGGTCCAAGTGGAAGAATCTTAAGGAAAAGTTTTTATAAGGCGCTGATCGAAGCTAAGGGTTACAAAATAGGAAATGGTCGTCTGGGTAAAAATGGTAATAGAGCTTCAAGAGGCAGACAGACAGAATTCAAAACTAAAGTTCATGGCAATGGAAACCTATTAATTGGTCATGCCTACACCAAAAAATTAGGTCTAGAACCTGGACAGGAATTTAAAATCGATCTTAAAAAAGAGTCAAAAACAATTTATCTGATTCCATTAAATTAAAAAATATATTTTACCAACCGTTTTCTTTAAGCCACTCAGAAGAAATATTATTTGAAGATAAATCTTGATTACTATTTTTATTAAATAAAAGTAATTTCTCTACATATTTAATTAGTGCATCTGCCTCAAGGTTTACGCTGTCACCGATATTTAATTTATTCAGATTTGTGTTATTCCAAGTATGAGGAATTATCGCAATAGTAAATATTTCTCCTTCCTGCTCATATTTTGCAATCGTAAGACTTATACCATTTACACAAATACTCCCTTTATTAACTACATATTTTGAAAAATTATTATTTTTCCACTTTATTGATAAAAGCCAAGACTTCTCTAATTTTTCTATATTCTCAACTGTTCCAAGGCCATCAACATGTCCGCTGACAATATGCCCTCCTAGACGGTCAGACACCCTAAGAGCGGGCTCCAAATTAACAATCTGATTGAGGTTCGACTTTACTCCTAAAGTTGTTTTTTTTAATGTCTCCTCACTAACATCAACAGTAAATTTATTTTGAAAAATCTCTTTAACTGTCAAACAAATTCCATCAACAGCTATACTGTCACCGATTGACATATCAAATAAATTATCTAGTATTTCAATTTCTAAAATATTTTTTTCTTGTCTTAGTTTTCCAACTGATTGAATTATTCCTGTAAACATAGATTTAAAAAAAATATTTTTGCAAAATTTTGTACTTACTTTAATTTACTTTAAATGATTTTCAACTATAAATAAATTAAAGAGTAAATAAAAAGAAATTGATCATATTTAGATGATTATTAATTCACAAAAAAGATCATTTGGTAGAGGGTCGAAAGTGAGCTTATTCACTTTAGGGACAATGCGAGCAACTGAGAGTCTCGAAAAAATGTATAGCATAATAAAAAATGCATATTATGTAGGAATTAACCACATAGAAACAGCACCCTCTTATGGTGATGCTGAATCACTTATTGGAAATTCAATAAAAAAATTAGCAATAGAAGAGAATATAAAAGAAAAAAATTGGGTGATTACTTCCAAAGTTTTACCAAAGGGTGATTTTGACTTTTTAAAAAATAATTTTAAAAAGTCTCTTAAAAATTTAAATCGCGAGAAAATTAATAATCTTGCAATTCACGGACTCAATTTAGAACAACATCTAGATTGGGTTCTTGCTGGAGAGGGTAAGAAATTCATATCTTGGATACTTGAGAAGGAACTAGTTGATCAAGTTGGTTTTAGTTCTCACGGAAGTTATTCACTAATTAAAGATGCCATTAACTGTGAAGTTTTTACTTTTTGTAGTCTTCATTTACATTATTTAGATCAATCTAAGATTGCTTTAGCAGAGGAAGCTATAAAAAAAGGTATGGGAGTATTAGCAATATCACCTGCTGATAAAGGCGGTAGATTGTATTCTCCAAGTGATATTTTGATAGAGGCCTCTAAGCCTTTTCATCCATTAGAATTAGCGTATCGATTTTTGCTGGCAAAAGGCATTACAACTTTATCCTTGGGGGCAACAAACAAAAAAGATTTTGAATTTGCGCATAAACTTAGGAACTCATTCGAAAAGCTTACAAAACTTGAAAAAAGCGCCCTGAATAAAATTGAGGAAGTTTCTAATGAAAGATTAAACTCAACCAAATGTGAACAATGTAGATCTTGTCTTCCATGTCCAAATGAAGTGCCTATTCCAGAAATACTTCGTTTAAGAAATATATCTATTGGTTATGGCCAATTAGAATTTTCGAAAGAACGATACAATTTAATTGGAAAAGCTGGCCACTGGTGGGAAGAAAAAAATTCCTCATTTTGTCAAGAATGTAATGAATGTGTTCCTAAATGTCCTAGTAAATTAGATATACCAAATTTATTAAAGGAAACTCATAACTTATTAATTGAAAATCCTACAAAAAGATTATGGGGATAAGGTCTCATTCCAGATATTTTTAAGATTAATTTTTTGTTCATTTGTTAAGACAGGGAAAGACCAACTATTTTCCCAACATTTCTTAGAAGGTCCTGAGATGGGGAGCATTTCAGATTTATATTTACTTTGCAAATAATCACTATTGAATGGAAGATACCAACCCTGGCTTACTAATTTATCTACTATTGATTTATTTTCTAACGATTTAATCCATTTAATTAAAAATGCATTATTTAGATTTGATCGACTAAGTAGAAAATGCCACATCAAAGGTACTCCTTGGCTTGGGAAAACTAAAGAAAGCCTTTGATCTATTTTTAAATATTTTGAACAAAGACTATAAGGAACTATTGCGACAATAGCATCAGAATTAATCAACCAATTGAGCATATTTTTATCATCAAATAACATGGCTTGGCTTTTGAGTTTTTTTAAAGAATTAGATGAATTAATTTTTTGAGCAATTGACAATATTATTCTGGGACTTTGTGGGAAAATAATTTTCCCATTTAATTTTTTAGAAAGAAGAAAATCCCAAGATGATCTGGCTGAATTTATTAAGTCTTTATTATTCTTAATGATAATTGTATAGGGTACTACACCAATAGGAAATAATTTACTCCTCTGATTTTGATTGAAGCTTCCCAAAAAATCTATCGATCTCTTATCCAAATTTTTGAACAGGGCATATTCATTTATTTTTTCAAATTCTGAAAAATCTATACTAGAAATCCATCCATCATTTATTAAAGTAAAGTCAGAATTGAAAATTGTGTTTCTATTTTTTTGTAGTCGAATATTTTCAAAATTAATTTTTTCCTGCTTCCAATCTTTTGGAATCGTATCTTTAAAAGATTCTGGATAAAAAGAATTTTGTAATGCAATTTTTACTTTATTAGGTAGATTACTGCAAGAGTTTAAGAAAAATAAAAGCGAAAGCTTTCCACAATTTAAAAATTCTCTTCTGGTTGCAAATTTTGAAAACATTCAGCAATCCTTCTCTAAAGAAATTTGACCTAGGCCCTTCATCATTTCCAGATTTAGTTGACACAATGAAACTATTTCTTCATTTTTAAATCCATCTAAGAAAGCAAGCAATGATATTCCACCAGCACCAACACCTTCTTTTACATGACCAAATTCATAATCCCTCAATTCTTTATATTTTGAAGATTTGAAATTTAAAGGACTGGCTAAACCTAATAATTTGACATCATATTTTTCATTAATTAGATTTACTAAATCATTTAGAGAATTATCTTTCACAAGCCACCCAGTTGTCGCAATAAAAACATCTTCAATAAATTCATCTTTATTTTTTTGATCTAAAAATTCTAATACAAGCAAAATGACTGCTACCATCTGACTTCCTCCAGACAATATTACAAGTTGTTTTGCTAACCTAGCACCAATTAATAGACCCATTGAGAAAGCTTGGAAAGGATCACCTACCGCCGCGACAACATCAAAAGAGTCGAAATCAGCCTTGAAATTTGCATTGAAAAGTCCTCTTTCAACTACTTGTCTTCTTAGTTCTCTTGGAGCTTTAAATAAACTACTCCCTACTAAATTAGATACCTTCAAACCAAAAGCTTCCATTACTGCCTGAGCAGTTGTGGTGCCACCAGGTACAGATTCAGAAATTAAAACTGGTTGTTTTAAGGATTTTCCTATTGCAAGACCTTTTTCATAGAGATTTAAAACTCTCTCTTTAGTCATCGATTTACCAGTAGTAAGACAATTTGATGGACCCAAATTTCTATCTTCTACAACCAAATGATTAAAATAAGGCTTTGCTCCTATTCCTAGAGGAACAATCACTGGATAAATATTTATAAGCTTTGAACAAACATGACTGATTAAGGCCGGAGTTACTCCTGCATTGAGAAGAGGCAATTTATATTTATGATCTTTTGAAGCACCCTTAAGCAAAAATTCGGCATCTGCGAGAGCAGTTTTTCTCCTTGATTTTGCATTAATACCTGCTGCGGAAATTCCTGGAATTTGTGATGTATTAGTACCAGCAATTATAAGAAATATTTTTAAATTTTTAATATTCTTTTGCAATATTTCTATCTTATTAAGATGTCTTTTTTTATTGGATTCATTACCAAAAAAATTTATCCCTAATTCTTTGCTGTACATTCTTACTTTATTTTAATTATTAAAATCAACTAAGCTATTTAATAATCTTGGAGGATCTGGGATGGTTAATTTAAATCTAGGAAACAGAGAATAGGCAACTACATGTACTGTTAAAACATAAACTATTTCTTGAAAAATTATTAATAAAATTGCACCTAATTGTATACTCAAAATTGAGGGATATAAAGATAAATTAAATAATCCAATGAACTTTTCTATTAGACCATAACTCGCTCTGGTAATTAACACCCAAAGATTATCTCCAACCAAAGTAGATAATGCTATTACTCTTAGTAAGAAGCCAAGGGTTCCAATAACAACTCCCCCAGTTAAACTAAGTTGCCAACTCTTTTCTTTAAACCAACACCAACCTAACCAAAAAGCCAAGATCCCATAAGGAAATAAAAATAAAGTTCCTCTAACAGGACCCATAATTATAAATAAAAGTAGAAATTGTATTAAAAGTCCTTCCAATGCGATTTTAGTTCCTCTTCTCAAGTGCAACAAGATCATTGGGAGGGGTAAAATCAACCTTAATAAAGCTCCTCCAATTGGCAGATAATATAATGCAACCCATAATAAAGACGAAAGAGATGCTAAATAAGAGGTCTCTACAATATTTAATGCTTCAGTTTTTGTTGTTATTTTCATTTTTTGTGAAATATTTTTAACTAATTTTTTTCCATAATTTTATTTTTTGAATCTAAGATACGTTCAATCTTTTCTATTTCAAAATTTACCTCAGAATTACTCAATATGGAACTTAACTCTTCCGTGGGATCTTTTGGATCTACATCTTTTAAGATGAATATTATTTTGTAAGATTGAAGCTCAATTTTTCTTTTTTTT
>QCCX01000003.1 GCA_003278845.1 Prochlorococcus sp. AG-347-O22 | reverse complement strand
TAAGATTCAATATCGTCTAAGAGATTGGTTAATCTCTAGACAAAGATATTGGGGATGTCCGATACCCATAGTTAATTGCAAAAAATGTGGATCTGTTCCATTAAAGCAATCAGAATTACCTGTTTCCTTACCAAAAGATATAGAAATCTCGACTAACAAGATTAATGCTTTAGGTGATAATAATAATTGGATAAATACTACATGTCCAAAATGTGGAATAGCGGCAAGAAAAGAAACTGATACTATGGACACATTCATGTGTTCATCATGGTATTTTTTAAGATATCCATCTTCAAAATGTTCTAGTAAGCCATTTGAAAAGATTGAAATCAATAAGTGGTTGCCTGTAGATCAATATGTTGGAGGGGTAGAGCATGCAATATTGCACTTGTTATATGCAAGATTTTTCACTAAAGCCTTGAGGGATAATGAACTATTTGAAATTGATGAACCATTTAATAAACTATTAACGCAAGGAATGGTTCAGGCTGCAGCCTATAAAAACAATAAAACTGGTAAATATGTTTCTCCTTCCGATATTACTGACTTATCAAATCCTACAGATCCAATTGACAATTCTAAACTCGAAGTTCTTTTCGAGAAGATGTCTAAGTCTAAATATAATGGAATAGACCCTGAATCAGTAATTAAAAAATATGGAGCAGATACAGCAAGAATGTTTATATTATTTAAAGCACCACCAGAAAAAGATTTGGAATGGGGAGATACAGATGTTGAAGGACAATTTAGATTTTTAAGCAGAATTTGGAAGCTTTATATAAATTGTGCAATAGATATTAATAGTAAATCTAATTCCTATCCAGATAAAGAAAAAAGTTTAATTAAGTCAATGAATATCGCTATAAAAGAAATTTCAAATGACATATTAAATAACCAATTTAATACCGCGATTTCAGAACTAATGAAGTTTTATAATTCATTATCAAATTCCATTAATGACGTAAACAATAATTTAAAAATTGATGCTTTAAAAACTTTTTGTATTTTGTTGGCTCCCTTTGCACCTCATATTGCAGAAGAAATATGGCATCTTATAGGATTTAAAAAATCTGTGCATTTGGAACACTGGCCTTCCTTTAATGCCGAGGCAATAAAGGAAGATTCATATGAACTAGTAATACAAGTGAATGGGAAAGTTAGAGATAAAGTAAATATTAATAATGATATGAGTGAAGATCAAATTAAAGAATTTACTCTTAAAAGACCTAACATATTAAAATGGACTCAAGATAAGGGAATAAGAAAAATAATTATTGTTAAAGGAAAAATCATGAATATTGTTGTTTAAAAATTTATTTTTTGAATAACTAATGAATTTGGATTTGACCAATCGCCCTTAACTAAATAATTGTCATTACCAAAACACATTTCACGGAGTATGAAAAATATAGGTTCACTCACTGAATCATCAAATAATGATGTTATGTCATTTATAGAATATTCCTTACCTTCATCTAATAAATTAGTTACTTTTTGTTGATACTCAATAATATTTGCGGCTGCTTTCTTTCCAGCTTCAACTCCAGGTTGATCATATGCATTTATATTAACCAATTCAGCGTAGAAGGATACAGCCCTCTCAAATAAAGCGATTAAGGCACCTAGTGAAAAACAATTTAACTTTTCTAACGTAATAGTGATACTTTGTCTGTTTTCACTAGAGAGTGCTAATCTGGTTCCTTGCAAAAAACCAGAAAGATATTCTTTAGGATTCTCTTTTTCATCAAAAATATTAGTAGATGGAAAATCTAATAATTCAATAAAAATACAAAAGAAATTATCAATACCATCTCTCAGTTGCTGAACATAAGCATGTTGATCTGTAGATCCTTTATTACCAAAAACGGAAATACCTTGATTAACAACTTCACCATTCCTATTAAATCTCTTTCCTAATGATTCCATTACTAATTGCTGGAGATATTTACTAAATACCTGTAACCTATCTCTATAAGGTAATACGACCATATCTCTCTTTCCAATACCATCCCCAGTTATATACCATGCGGATGATAATAGTGCTGCTGGATTATTTTTAAAATCACTTATACGTGTTGCTTCATCCATTAATGATGCACCTCTAATAAATTCAGATATATTTTCATTAATAAGAGCTAATGGAAGTAATCCCACAGAGCTTGTAATACTAGTTCTTCCTCCAACCCAATCTTGCAAATTAAATATTTTTAACCAATTTTCAGAAGTGGCTTTTTTAAATAACTTACTATCTTTCATAGTTATAGCTATAGCATTAGAATTCCATTCAAGAGAATTGTTTTCGCAGTGACTTTTAATAATTTCCATTGCAATTCTAGGTTCAGGCGTTCCTCCTGATTTGCTTACTACTACAAATAATGTTGTTGATAATTTTTCAGATAACACTTCTAACTTTTCGCTAATTAAAAAAGGATCAACATTATCGATATAAGAAAAATTTAAGCCTTTAGAGCACTTCTGCAGGGACTCTGTAATAAGCAATGGTCCTAAACCACTTCCACCAATTCCTATCCATAGAACATCAGTATACTGCTGATTATTCTTATTCTTGATATCTCCATTTAAAATTTGTTTTCCAAATTCAGAGATTGCATTAATATCTGCACTAATTTCCTCTCTTATTTTTGAGGAGGGTGAAATTGATGGATTTCTAAGCCAATAATGTCCAACTTGTCTATTTTCATCAATATTTGAGATTGCGCCATTTTCTAATTCTTTTATTGATGAAAAAACATCTATAAATTTATCTTCTAAATTATTTATCTCTTTACTTGTGAAATTAATTTTGCTTATGTCTAACCAAATATTTAATTTTTTATCAAACCAAAGATAATTACAGAATTTATCCCAAGAATTTAATTCTCCATTCATTTTATATATTTGTATCTTTTGTTTATTTTTTAATTATATCTATACGAATAGTACATAAATTTGAATCATTTAAATTTGTTTAAATTCTTATCTTCAAATAAATATGTTTTTAAATATAAACAATTAAAATTGAAGGTTTTTTTTATTTCATATGAATTTATCATTGGATAAAATATAAAATTTTGGATAGATCATTTAATTACATAATTTCGCCTGAGATATCAGAATTTAGAAGATTTTCACCAAAATTAAAAATCGGTGTACTTGCTTCTGGGAAAGGAACAAACTTTCAGGAATTAATTAATCTCTCAGAAAAAGGAGAATTAGATATAGATATAAAAGTTCTAATAACTAACAAAGATGAAGCCGGTTGTATAAAAAGAGCTGAAAGTAAAAAAATACCTCACAAAATTATAAGAGGCAAAGACTTTCTGCAAAAAGAGGCATTTGAATTAGAAATTGTAAATACTTTAAATCATTACGATGTTGAACTTGTGGTTATGGCAGGCTGGATGAAAATTGTTACTCCATTTTTTATTAATAAATTTAAGAATAAGATAATAAATATTCACCCTTCGGTACTTCCAGCATATAAAGGTGGTTCTGCGATAAAGGATTCTATATTAAATGGTTCAAAAATAACCGGTTGTTCAGTACATTTTGTAGACGAGGAGGTAGATAGTGGAGCATTGATAATGCAAGCTGCATTGTCAATTAGAGACGATGATGATATTGAATCACTTTCCAAAAGAATACAAATGCTTGAGCATAAAATTTTACCTCACTCAATCTCTCAAGCTGGCTTTTTGATAAGAAGTAATTTTATGGAAAATTATTAGTTAAATCAAGACCTTCATCCATTGAAAATCCACTCATAATATTTAAATTTTGAATTGCTTGCCCAGTCTGACCTTTTAACAAATTATCAATTGCAGATAAAATAATAATCCTTCCATTTCGAATATCAACTTTAACGGAAAGGAAAATTTGGTTTGTATTCTTAACCCATTTTGTTGAAGGGTATGTGTTTACAGGTAATACTTTAATATTTTTGAAATTTCGGTAATAATTATCCAAAAGAATTCTGCAATCATCAGAAGTTAATCCTGGATCTCTTAATCTCCCATAAATAGTCGAATGCATACCCCTTGAAATTGGAACCAAATGAGGTGTAAAAAGCAGTTCAATTTTATTTCCAGAAATTATAGATGCTACTTGCTCGATCTCTGAGGTATGTCTATGGTTTATTAATCCATATGCTGATAAGCCTTCACCGCATTCTGATAAGAGTAGCTTTTGGTTTGGTTCTCGACCTCCTCCAGAGGTTCCGCTTTTAGAATCAACCACTATACCTTCATTTTCAATAATTCCTTGCGAAAGGAAAGGAACTAATGGAATAAGAGCAGATGTTGGATAGCATCCTGGACAGGCAATTAATCTTCCTTTTGAAATAGCTTCCTTATTTAATTCAGGAAGACCGTAGACTGCCTCTTTACATAAATCATCATCATTCCTTTTATAAATTGAAGCTTCCTTGGAATATACATTTTTCCATTCATCTAAAGACTTATATCTGTAATCAGCAGATAAATCAATAACTTTAAGTCCTCGATCTAATAATTTCCTTGTCAATGTTGAAGATAGGCCATTTGGTAAACAAAGCAAAGCAACATCTGCATTTTTTGAAATATTATCTACGGAAATTTCCTCTATGTAAGGATCATTATCTAGATAAATAAAAGGAAAATTGTCATTCCACTTGGAACCAGATGTTTTATTACCTCCTAAAAATGAAATTTTGTATTTTTTAATTTTCTTTAAGAGATTTACCGCTTGAATACCTCCGTAACCAGTAGCACCTACTATTGCAACATTCATTTCTTTGAATTGGCAGACTTTGAGATAGGATTATAAAGTGTTGAATTTAAGGTAACTAAAACACTATTTTTATATATTGATAGGAATAATGAAAGAAACAAGTCCCAAATCAAATAATGGAACAATTTTGGATATAAATGATTCTTTTAAAATTGAATTTGACCCTATCAGCGATGCGTTGGCAGCTATAAGAAATGGTGAATGCATAATTGTTGTAGATGATGAAAGAAGAGAAAATGAAGGAGATCTAATATGTGCGGCTCAGTTTGCAACTCCACAGCAAATTAATTTTATGGCTACTGAGGGACGTGGTCTTATATGCCTTGCAATGCAAGGTGAAAAACTTGATTCTTTAGATTTACCATTAATGGTAGATAGAAATACAGATGAAAATCAAACAGCTTTTACAATTTCAATTGATGCTGGACCTGAAAATAATGTTACTACCGGAATTTCTGCTGAAGACAGGGCAAAAACAATACAAGTTGCGATTAACCCAAATACAAAACCTGATGATTTAAGGAGGCCAGGACATATTTTTCCATTAAGAGCTAAAAAAGGTGGAGTATTAAAAAGGGCAGGTCATACCGAAGCGGCAGTAGATATCGCAGCAATGTCAGGTCTTTATCCCGCTGGAGTAATTTGTGAAATACAAAATCCTGACGGTTCTATGTCAAGACTTCCACAACTTAAAGAGTATGCAAAACAGTGGGGAATGAAATTAATATCAATAGCTGATTTAATAAGTTATCGGTTTCAAACTGAGAGATTTGTATTTAGAAAATCTGATGCAGTTCTTCCAAGTATTTTTGGTAATTTTAAAGCTTATGGATATGTTAATGAACTAGATGGTTCAGAGCACGTTGCATTAGTTAAACAAAAATCATCGAAATTAAGCGAACCTGTACTAGTAAGAATGCATTCAGAGTGTTTAACTGGCGATGCTTTTGGTTCATTACGTTGTGATTGCAGACCTCAGTTAGAGGCTGCATTATCAAGGATAGAAAAGGAGGAAGAGGGAGTTGTTGTTTACTTGAGACAAGAAGGTAGGGGTATTGGTCTTATAAATAAATTAAAAGCTTATAGTTTACAGGATGGTGGATTAGACACTGTAGAAGCTAATGAAAAATTAGGTTTTCCAGCTGATCTAAGAAATTATGGAGTTGGAGCACAAATATTAACCGATCTAGGGATAAAAAAACTAAAATTACTTACAAACAATCCTAGAAAGATTGCTGGATTAGGTGGTTATGGAATAGAGGTTATTGAGAGAGTTCCATTAGTAATTTGTCCAAACGATAATAATGCAGAATATTTGAGTGTAAAAAAAACGAAGTTAGGCCACATGATTGATGAAGATAATCCTAATTCTAGGAATATCGATCCATTTATATCAATCTTTCTTGACGGAAAATATAAATCTATTGATCTAGTTCCAATAAAAAATAACGTTATTAAATTCTGTAGTGATAAGAATATTAATATTAAACTAGAAAGCACTCCAAGATTATTGGCTTTTTGGAATAGACCAAAATTAGTTTGGCGAATTTTACATGATCAGAGTAGAACCAATTCCAACATTACTGATGAAGAAATAAAGAATATTGAATTATTTATTCAGTTTTTATCCAATTATGAAAATAGTAAAAAGATTGGAATTATTATTTCTAGAAATATTGAACAGGCATTACACCCAAAAAATAGCATCAAATTAATCCATACTAAATTTACTATTAATAATGAATTATTATATTCATCTACAAGAAAATTTAATCTCGATAAAGAGACATTTAGTATTGTTTTTGAAGGCTAAAATACTATTTTAAAGTTGCCTTTAAAATTTTTGACCCATTAGTAAGCTTTAGCACTACATCCATATCATCAGTCTTACCAAAAACAGTATGAACCCCATCGAGATGAGGCTGTGGTTCATAAACTATGAAAAACTGACTTCCACCTGTATCCTTTCCTGCATGAGCCATAGAAAGTGAACCTTTTAGATGTTTATTGGAATTAATTTCACATTTAATGTTATATCCAGGCCCACCAGTTCCAGGCATACCTGATGCTCCATCACGAGTATTTGGACATCCACCCTGAGCCATAAATCCAGGAATCACTCTGTGAAATGCTAGACCATCATAAAAACCATCACTAATTAGGCTCGTAAAGTTTTTAACTGTATCAGGTGCATCCTCAGAGAAAAATTCAATATTAATGTTCCCAACTTCTGTTTCAAATAATGCAGTTGTCATGTTTTATTTGTTTAGTAATTAATAAATATTTTAGTAGCTAAAGCAACTTTTCAAGGTTTTCCTTAATAGTGTTTATATCAATGCTATCTTTATTACTATTTTTGTCTTCCTCCCAATTTTCAACTTCTAGGTTTTTCTGGGGTGGTGAAATTAATAACCGATCTTCTGCGGTTTTAGGTACAAAATTTTTTTCTACCAATTTGCATTCATAATCTAATTTAATACAGAAATCTTTTATTTCCTCTATATTGATCATCTCAACCGTTGGCAAAGGGAAATCTTGAGCTTCTAGAAGACCACAATATCTTGTTGCATCATCCTTATCTTCAAACATAAGAACAATGGTCCTACCTTTAAGTTCGATTGAATGAATTCCTTCCTTATCTGTTCCTGAATTATATAAAAGAACAAATATGTTCATAAGTATCTGTTTTTCTATTTATATAATATTTCATTAAGAATCAGAAAGTGATAATTCTTGTAATCTTGTATATAAAGCTATTTCTTCATCATTAATATCGGCAGGTATGACTACTAAGATTTCAACATATTGATCTCCTACATTTTCTTCAAAAGTTAAACCTCTCCCTTTCAAACGTAACATTCTTCCCGTAGATGATTTTGGTGGCACTTGAAGTGTGACATTTCCATCAAGAGTAGGGACCTCAACTGCACAACCTAAAAGAGCATCATGAGGAAATAACTCTAATTTATAAAGAACTCTTAAACCATCTATTCTTAGACCACTTTCCGTTTGAACTTTTAACTGTAAATAATGATCTTTACCTCCTCTTGCAATATTTTCAAGTCTTAATCGCCATCCATCTCCAGCGAAAGGGGGTGTATCAACTTCTACTACAGTTTCGTCTTCAAGCTCTATTAAAATTGAAGCGCCATTTAGGGCCTCATTAGGAGTTAATTCAATAACTGTTTCAATATCTTGGTAGATTTTAACTGGAGGCGGCTCTTCTGGAGAGGTTGCAGGGTATTCATAATTATTAAATTCATCATTATTTGTATTTATCGATTCATCCTCAAATGGTTCATTTTCATATTCACCGTAATTATTTTGTGAATATTCATATCCAAATAATGAATCAAGATAATCTTGAAAATCAGGAAAACCCGTCTTAAAATTATTAGCTTCATAATCATCCTCGATATTTTGATCCGAACTATTTTTTCTTATATTAGGATCTCTTAGACATTCGTATGCCTCGTTAATTAATTTAAATCTTTCCTCTGCATTAAGATCATTTTTATTCAAATCTGGATGCCATTTTCTTGCTTCTCTTCGAAAAGCCTTTTTAAGTTCCTTATCGTCGAAACCAGCGGATAAACCCAAAATCGACAAATAGTCTTTTTTAGAGGAAGTAGTCATTGTCCCATGGATCATCGTCCCTAGAATTACCATACCTCGAATTTCTATAATTTCTATTCATTTGATTATCCCAAGGATCATCATCCCAATAATCATCTGAAAAGAGTTCATCCTTTAATGATCCAAATGTATTTTTAATGCTCTGTAAGGGATTATTATCAGTTTTCTTTTCTGCCGCAAATTTTCTGTTTAAGCCGAATAATGCTTCTTGTAGAGCACTTACTGAAATTTCTAATTCTTGAGGATCATCATCATCCATATACTCCTCAACATCTTGAATGGCTATTTCAACGGCTCGTTGTTGCCTTTCTGCTCCATAAGGGCCGAATTCTAATGAGGCATCCCTAAGTCTTCTCTCAGCTTGAGCAATAAGAGTTAAAGCACTATTTTTTCTGTCAATTACAGATCTTTTCTTTCTATCTTCATTAGCTTTTACTTTAGCTTCTTCAATTATCGAATTTATTTCTTGTTCATTTAAATTAGAACCTCCAGAAATTGTAACTGTTTGCTTTCTTCCAGTTGTTCTATCAGTTGCACTTACTTCTAAAAGACCATTAGCATCGATATCAAATGCTACCTGGACTTGAGGTATTCCTCTTGGAGCTGGAGGTATTCCTGATAGTCTAAATTTACCAAGTGATTTATTTTCAGAGGCTAAAGGTCTTTCACCCTGCCGTACTTGAACAACCACTGATGATTGATTAGCTTCGGACGTACTAAAAACATCAGATTGTCTTACTGGTATCGGGCTATTGCGAGGAATAAGTACTTTCATAAGGCCGCCAATAGTTTCTAAACCTAAAGATAAGGGAGTAACGTCATTGAGAAGTAAATCTTGTAAATCACCACTAATAATTCCAGATTGAATAGCAGCTCCGACTGCTACGACTTCATCTGGATTAACAGATTGGCAAGGATCATTCGGTACAAGAGTCTTTACTAATTGTTGCACCATTGGGATTCTTGTGCTTCCACCTACAAGAACCACCTCATCAATATCTTCTGCGTTCCATCCAGAATCATCTAAAGCTATTTGAACAGGCTCTAATAATCTATCAAGTAAATCTTGTGATAATGATTCAAATATTTTTCTATCTAAGGTTTCTTCAATATGTAAAGGCCCCTCTTTATTTGTTGTGATAAATGGTAAAGATATTTTTGTTTTTTGCAATCCTGACAATTCACATTTAGCTTTTTCAGCAGCCTCAGTTAATCTCTGTAAAGCTTGTCTATCCCTTCTTAAATCAATATCATATTTAGCAAGAAATTTTTCAGCAAGCCAATCAACTATTTTTGAATCAAAATTGTTTCCTCCTAGCTGTGTATCACCACAAGTGGCCTTTACATCAAATACACCATTAGAAATTTTCAATAATGAAACATCAAATGTTCCTCCTCCTAAATCAAAAACCAAAACATTATTGGAAGAAGTTTTTTCAAAACCATAAGCTAGAGCTGCAGCAGTAGGTTCATTTAGAATTCTATCTACATTAATACCAGCTAATATTGCCGAATCCTTTGTAGCTTGCCTTTGAGATTCATTAAAGTAAGCAGGGACAGTAATAACTGCAGAATCTACAGTATCTCCAAGATATGTTTCAGCATCATTAATTAATTTTCTAATCAATGAACTAACTAATTCTTCTGGTGCATACTCTCTTTCTGTATTAGGACTAAGAACTCTAACACTTCCATTAGTATTAGCCTTTACGTTATAAGGTACAGAAATACTATTCTCATCTAATTCATCCCACTCACTACCAATAAATCTTTTTAAATTATAAAAGGTATTCTTAGGATTTAAAACAAGTTGTCTTCTTGCTTGGTCTCCTATTACTATTTCTTTGTCTTTTGTAAATCCAACAATTGAAGGAGTAGTTCTTGAACCTTCAGAATTAGCAATAACGATTGGACGACCAGCTTCTATAACTCCAACAACAGAGTTAGTAGTACCTAAATCAATTCCAACTATTTGCCCCATGATTTTAGATTGCTAAATTAAAGCAAAATTTACTAATAATTTAATTAATTTTTAACTTAGATATTTACATATAATAGTAAAAATCAAATATTTTCAACTTAATTTAAATAAAAAAGATTATTTCAAACTTGTAAAATTAATTCCTAATTATTTTAAATCATATTTCACAAAGAAAGTTGTTGATGCATCTAACCAATATAAACTAATATATAACGGAGAGAGAGGGATTCGAACCCTCGATAAAGTTGCCCCTATACAGCATTTCCAGTGCTGCGCCTTCAACCACTCGGCCACCTCTCCCAAGATATCCATTTTAACTCTTTATCATCCCATTTTTGAGGAAAGTTATTTGAAAAAGACTTTCACAGTCACTGTTAAAAATAAAGAAACCGGAAAGGTCTACCAAAAGCAGGTTCATAGTGACGACTATATACTTAAAGAATTTGAAAAGAAAGGTCTCAAACTTGCATTTTCTTGTAGAAATGGTTGCTGTACAAGTTGTGCAGTTAAGATTATATCTGGCACATTGCAACAACCTGAAGCCATGGGTGTATCTCAAGCTCTAAAGGACAAAGGTTATGCACTTCTTTGTGTTGCTAAAGCAACTTCAGATCTTGAGGTTGAAACTACATATGAAGATGAAGTATATGATTTACAATTTGGACAATATTTTGGGAGGGGGAATACAAGAGTTGCGCCACCATGGGAATTTGAGGAAGATTAATCATCATGTTTGAATTAGAAGAAATAGAGGAACTTGCAAATCAAGTAAACTTATACAGTTTGTATGAAATAGCTAAGAAATCGGCAGAAATTGGAAATGAAATTTTAAAAGTTAATTACAATAGAATTCAGAAAATATCATCAAAAGGTAGGAAGGGTGATCTAGTTACCAATGTAGATTTGGAAGTTGAAAATAAAATAAAAGAATATTTATTAGAAAAGACACCAAACATATCTATAAATGCAGAGGAATCGGGTAAATTAACCAAATCTTCGGATTTAACGTGGTGTATAGACCCATTAGATGGTACAACAAATTATTCTCATGGATACCCTTTTTTTGGAACCTCTATTGGCCTTGTATATAAAAATAAGCCAATTATAGGGGCTATATCAGTACCTTATATAAATGAACTATATTCAGCCTGTATAGGTTTAGGCTCATTCTGCAATGATAGTGAACTTAAAGTATCTAATCCCTCTAATCTTTCTGATAGCTTACTTGTAACTGGTTTCTCTTATGACAGATTTGAGACAGAGGATAATAATTATGCTGAATTTTGTTATTTAACACATAAAACTAGAGGTGTTAGAAGAGGAGGTGCAGCAGCAGTTGATCTAGCATTTGTTGCGGCAGGTAAGGTAGATGGATATTGGGAAAGAGGATTGGAGGTATGGGACCTAGCGGCCGGTGTTATTATTGTAAAAGAGGCTGGTGGTATTATTTCTGATTATCCATCAGGCGAATTTAATTTAAGTTCAGGAAGAATTTTAGCTTGTTCTCCCAGCCTTGAGAATGAATTAAAAAATGAACTAGATAAAGTCTCTCCATTTAAAAAAAATCTCTATACCTAAAATTAGTTAAATATTAAAATGACCGAAATAAAGGAAATTAAATTAGTCGATGTAAAAAATAACTCAAACATCGTAAATAATTTAAATAGTATTTATAAACTATGGGGATATGAAGAGGTTTCACCCTCATTTATAAATAGTTTAGAGACCATAAAAGGCCGTGGCGTTATTGACGAAAATCAGGTTGTAGGAATAGTAAGTAATAATTCATTATGTCTTAGGCCTGAAATGACAACATCAATTGTTAAATTGTCATCTACTAGATTAATAAATAAGAAAAGACCTATAAGATTATTCACCAATGGAATGGTTTTTGATAAAAAACAAAATAATAAAAATTCATTTAAGTTACAAGAAAAATTGCAGAGTGGAATTGAATTAATTGGATATGATACAAAATACCCAGAAATTGAAGTTATTAATATTTTGTTTGATTCAATCGATAATATTAATTTGAAGGACGGTTGTAATTTATTTCTACTGGTAAGCACAACAAAAATAATGGACTTAATACTGAACAAATATAAAAATAATAATTTTGAAGAAATTAAGAAAAGTCTGGTTAATTTTGATCAAGATAATTTATCTAAATTAGGAATAGATGAAGATGATAAATATATTCTTAAAGATCTTTTATTCACAAGAGGAGAGCCAATTGCAATATTAAAAAAATTAAAGACTATTTATGGTACCAGTAAAACTCTAGATGACTTAAATTTTTTATTTAAAACTTTATCAAAAATATCAAAAAAATATGGTGTTAAATTACAACTTGATCCCACTTTCCAACCTCACTTGAATTTATATGAAGGAATAGTTTTTCAACTAATAGGGGAAAATGGTAAAAATAAAAGTGTCATCGCAAAAGGCGGAAGATATGATGAGTTAGTAAGATCATTTAGTCCTAATGAGAAAATATTTAATGGGATTGGATTTACAATTTCAGTAGACGTTTTAAGAAATTTAATTAGGGAAGAAAAGACAAATAACAAAAAGATTTTATTAATGTTTAAAGATTCATGTCTGTTAGAAAAAGGTATGAATGAACAAAAAGTACAACAGAAAAAAGGGAATATTGCTGTCCTACATTTAAATCCATGTGATGACTTGGCTAAAGCTAATCAAATTATGAAAGAAAATAATTGCAGTGATATTTTATGGGTTAAATAAAACCCATAAAAAATTTATTTAACTTTTAAATTTATATATTGTTCGGACAATACTCCTAATTAAACTTGATTAACTAGTTTTTAAGAAATAAGATTTAATATGTTTGATTTTTTTTAAATGGAAAAAGGCGAAATTCGTATTAATACCGAAAATATTTTCCCAATTATCAAGAAGGCAGTATATTCTGACCATGAAATCTTTTTAAGAGAACTTGTTAGTAATGGTGTTGACGCAATTAGTAAAAGAAGAATGGCTTCTATGGCAGGTGATTGCGAGAATACTGAGGAGGCTCAAGTAAAAATAACAATTAACCGTGAAAAAAATACGTTAACAATTTCCGATAATGGAATTGGAATGAATGATGAAGAAATTAAGAAGTACATTAATCAAGTTGCATTTTCTAGTGCTGAAGAATTCCTAACAAAATACAAAAAAGATAATGATGAATTTATAGGTCATTTTGGACTAGGTTTTTATTCAAGTTTCATGGTGGCAGATAGAGTTGATATATTAACTAAGTCGGCAATTGGGGAATCAAAAGCTTTCAAATGGTCTTGTGATGGATCGCCAAATTTCACGTTAGAGGAATCAGAAAGAGAGACAATTGGTACAGATGTTATTCTTCACCTACTTGAAGAAGAAAAAGAGTTTATCGAGCCTGAAAGGATTAAATCACTAATAAAAAAATATTGTGATTTTATGCCAATAGATGTCTTATTTGAAGGAGAGACCATTAATAAGAAAAATCCTCCTTGGAGAAAACAACCTAATGAATTAAAAGATGAAGATTATATTGAGTTATATAAATACCTTTATCCTTTCCAGGGAGATCCACTTTTATGGATTCATCTAAATACAGATTATCCATATGATATACAAGGGATATTGTATTTTCCAAAGTTGTCAGGTAGAGCTGATTGGGAAAAGGGAGAAATAAAACTATTTTGCAATCAAGTATTCGTAAGCGATTCAATTAAAGAGATAGTACCAAAATACCTTTTACCTCTAAGAGGAGTTATTGACTCTACAGATATACCACTAAATGTTAGTAGAAGTGCATTACAAACAGATAGAAAAGTAAGGTCGATATCATCATTTATCTCAAAAAAAATTGCTAATAAACTGAAGGATTTGATAAAAAATTCTCCAGAATTTTATGCAGAAATTTGGGATTCAATCTCTGCTTTTATTAAAATTGGCGCTATCGAAGATGAAAAATTTGCTGATTTAGTCAATAACAGTATAATTTTCGAAACAATTATAAATTCAGATAAAGACGTAACTAAAGATATTGAAAATAAATCCCTCATAAAGTCCAATGATAAATATTTTACAACTCTCGCAAATTACAAAGACCGAAATAAATTAACTGATACTAATAAAATAATTTACTGTTCAGATTTGATTGCACAATCTAGTGCATTAAATATCTGTTTATCTGATAATAAAGAAGTTATTAAATCAGATCCCTTAATTGACGCACAATTTCTTCCATGGTTTGAAAGTAAAAATGAAGATTATCAATTCCAAAGAGTGGATTCTGAAATAAATGAACTAGAAGATAAGGAATCTAAGGAAATTGTAGATAAGGATGGCAAATCAAATACAGATAATCTTAGAGATACGATAGTTAAGGCCCTTAACAATGAGAAAGTAACAGTTAAAGTACAATCACTTTCAAATAAAGATGCTCCACCAGCGATGATCTTGCTTCCAGAACAAATGAGAAGAATTAATGATATGGGCGCTTACATGGAGCAAAAGATGCCTGGCTTACCTGAATATCATGTGCTCTTAATTAACAAAGTACATCCACTTATTGTTGGTCTTAATAAAATTACAGGTAACAAAATAATTATTGATGAAAAGGATTCAATTGAGAATCCATTAGCATCTAAAATTGCTAATCATGTTTACGATATGGCTAAGCTTTCCGTTGGAGGATTAGATCAAGAACAGATAATTAATTTACAAAATAATAATGCTGAATTAATTTCAGAATTACTTAATTCAACGAATTGAGTCATGTGTTAGAATTTTTGAAGATATAACTCAATATAGATGTCAAGAGTTTGCGAACTTACCGGTGCAAAAGCTAATAACGGGATGGCAGTGAGTCACTCACATATTCGTACAAAAAAATTGCAACAAGTTAATCTCCAAAAAAGGAGACTTTGGTGGGAAGAAGGAAAAAAATGGGTGAATATTAAAATTAGTACCAAAGCACTTAAGTCTATACAAAAAGTAGGTTTAGATAAATTTGCCAAATCAAATGGAGTTGATTTAAAAAAATTCTAAATTTGATGAGGAATTTAGTTTTAAGTATATTAATATCATTTATTTTTTTATTTAATTATAATTCGGCAATCGCTTTTGACTTTGCTCCTGAAGTTGGAGATGTTGCTCCGAACTTTCAATTAGAAGGTTTTAATAAAAACATAAAATCAAAAAAAATTTGGGAACTAAATGATTTTCAAGGTAAGTGGCTTGTTATGTATTTTTATCCAAAGGACTTTACCGCAGGATGCACTCTTGAAGCTAAAGGGTTTTCGGAATTAAAAAAAGATTTTTCAAAATATAATGCGGAAATTGTTGGTATTAGTGCTGATAATCAAAATTCACATGAAAGTTTCTGCAGCGAGAAATCTATAAACTACACTTTATTATCTGATCCTGAAGGAATTATTAGCGATAAATATGGTTCTTGGATTCCTCCATTTTCAGATAGAAATACTTTTTTGATTTCTCCAGAAGGGGTAATTTCTTATAGATGGATAAGTGTTTTACCTATACATCATGCTAAAGAAGTACTTAATGTACTAAAGAAAAAAATATAAATTTTGCACGAACTTTCATTTGGAACTTGGTTAATTCACATCTCTTCAGTCATTGAATGGATATTTACCATTTTTGTTATATACAAAATTTCTACATATAAAAAATACAATTTATTTTTTTGGTTAAGCTTAGCTATGGTTCCGAACTTAATAGGAGCTATGTGCGCTATTACTTGGCATATCTATGATAATCAAAATGTATTGTATGGTTTAGTTACGCTTCAAGGGATATTTACATTTATTGGTAATTCAACATTAGCTATCGCATCATTCACTATTTTTAAAAAGGAAGAGACTTATGAATAATTTAGTTTTTAAATTTATAGAAAAGTTAGGTTCCATCGATAACACATTATTGTTCGCAGTATCAATAATTCCATATGCAATATTTTTGTTTTACTTATATAAAATCAAATCTGTTAATATTTTTGTAAAAACAGGATTTTCCTTAACTGTTTTATTCGTATTCATAACTATATTGGTATCTATCTTCACACTAAATTACTATGGTAAAACCCTTGTTGAGGTTGACTTCCTGCATGGTTTTGCAGAATCATTCCTAACTCTAAGTGATTTTGTTATTTTGTTTGGATTTATAAAGTTATTAAATAGATTAGAAGTAAACAACTCTTAAGACCTTTTACAATTTTGTGTTTTTTAGGTAAAAGTATTAGAGAATATATAAAAATAACGATTTTTTATGTTTACTACATTATTTGCAGCTGCAGATCCAGCAACTTTTTCTTGGTCTCCTAAGTGTGCCGTCGTAATGATTGCATGTAATGTTTTTGCTTATGCAATTGCTAGAGCAACAATAAGAAAACCTAATGAAGGTTTTGAAATTCCTAATTCAAAATTCTATGGTGGTTTAAGCCACGCATCAGTTGTAGGTGCTAATTGCCTAGGTCATATTTTCGGAATTGGAGCAATCTTAGGATTAGCCTCACGTGGTGTTTTATAAAAGTTTAATTATTAAATATTTAATTATCTAACTTAAATTTTTTAACGATTTTATCTGCCATCTGATCAGGCATAAGTTCTAGTTTCTCTTTACTCTGATCAGGTGAAGCATGATCAACGAGAACATCAGGTATACCTATTCTGTAAACAGGAATATTTATTTCATTATCATTTAATAATTCAACTATTGCTGAACCAAATCCACCTATTAGGGTTCCTTCTTCCATAGTTACAACTTTTTTAATCCTACTTGCTAAAGGGATAATAAGATTTTTATCGAGAGGTTTCACAAATCTTGCATTAACAAGACATGCATTAATGTTCATATTCTTTAGTATGTTTGCAGTTTCGATAGCAGATGCAACCATTGAACCATAAGCAATAATTAGAATATCCTCTCCTTCTTCAAGTATTTCAGCTTCGCCTATATTTAAAGGTTCCCAACCCTCGTCCATTACAGCCACTCCTAACCCAGAGCCTCTGGGTATTCTTAGTGCTGTAGGACCGTTATGGTTTATGGAAGTTATTAACATTCTCTGTAATTCAGCCTCATCTTTTGGGGCCATCAATACAAAATTAGGTATAGATCTCATATAACTGATATCGTACTGACCTTGGTGAGTGGGACCGTCAGCTCCAACTATCCCAGCTCTATCAAGTACGAATGATACAGGTAAATTTTGTATCCCTACATCATGTATTAATTGATCGAAAGCTCTTTGAAGAAAAGTACTATATATAGCTACAACAGGTTTAAGACCATCGCACGACATTCCTGCAGCAAGAGTAACGGCATGTTGTTCTGCTATTCCTACATCGATATATTGGTCTGGAATATTTCTTTGCAATATATCTAAACCAGTACCTGTAGCCATTGCAGCTGTAATACCAACGACTTTGCTATCTTGTTCACATATTTTCAATAAGGTTTGACCAAATATTTTACTATAACTAACAGGCTTTGGTTTCTTTGATGGAATAGATTTCCCAGTAGTCAGATCAAATGCAGACTGTGCATGATATCCTACCTGGTCAGCTTCTGCATAAGGATATCCCTTCCCTTTTGTTGTGACAACATGAACAAGTACAGGTTTTTTAAGTTTATGAGCAGCGTTAAAAGTATTAACTAAATTTCCAATATCATGACCGTCAATTGGACCCATATATGTAAATCCAAGTTCTTCAAAAACAGCACCAACCTTAGGCACAGCTAATCGTCTTACGCTTCCTTTAATATTTTTCAATTCTTCTGGTATATCCTTTCCAATTAAGGGAATATTTTTTACACTTTCTTGGACACTATCGGATAAAAATTGTAATGGAGGACTAACTCTTACCTTATTTAAGTAAGATGAAAGGGCTCCAACTGGAGGTGAAATAGACATATCATTATCGTTTAACACAACAACTAAAGGAGTATTTGGTAAGTGTCCTGCATGATTTATAGCTTCTAATGCCATTCCTCCAGTTAATGCTCCATCTCCAATAACAGCAACACATTTATAATTCTCACCTTTTCTGTCTCTTGCTATTGCCATTCCTAAAGCAGCAGAAATAGAAGTGCTTGCATGTCCAGCCCCAAAATGATCAAATTTGCTTTCACTTCTTTTTAGATATCCAGCTACTCCATTTTGTTGTCTAAGGGAATCAAATTGACTGAAACGTCCTGTTATTAATTTATGCGGATAACCTTGATGTCCTACATCCCAAACAACTTTGTCAAAATCTAGGTCAAGAGTTTGATATAAAGCCAATGTAAGCTCAACTACACCTAAACCAGGGCCAAGATGTCCACCGCTAGTAGATACTACTTGAAGGTGTCTTTCTCTAATTTGACAAGCAATTTCCTCTAATTGTGAAACTGTTAAGCCATGAAGTTGATTTGGATGGCTTAACTCACTTAAAAGCATTTAACAAAATTTGGTATCTATCTAATCTAAAACGTCGAGGTGCAAAATGAGTATTTTTTTGGAAATAGATCATGTAATGTTTTATTAGATTAATAATTAATGCTAAAAATATATATATGAATGATTATTTTGAAAAAATACTTCAAGCTAAAGTCTATGAAGTAGCAAAAAAAACGCCCCTAGAAAAAGCTCAAAATTTAAGTAATACACTTAATAATGAAGTTTTTCTAAAAAGAGAAGATCTTCAAGATGTATTTTCATTCAAAGTAAGAGGTGCATATAACAAAATGAGTAAGCTCACCAATTCTCAGCTTTCTCAGGGAGTGATTACTTCAAGTGCTGGTAATCATGCTCAAGGTGTTGCTCTTAGTGCTCTCAAGCTAAATTGCCAAGCGACAATATTAATGCCCATTACAACACCTCTTGTAAAAGTTAATGCTGTAAAAAAGTTAAAAGCAAAAGTTATATTATTTGGTGATAATTATGATGAAACTTACAAAGAAGCATTAAGGATTAGCAAAGAAAGAAATTTATGTTTTATTCATCCTTTTGATGATCCAGATGTAATAGCAGGACAAGGAACCATAGCTATTGAACTAGAACAACAACTAAAGGAAAAACCCTATGCAATTTATATTGCTGTTGGTGGTGGAGGATTGATATCAGGAATATCCTTATATATTAAAAAAATATGGCCTGAAGTAAAAATAATTGGGGTAGAGCCTGCAGATGCAGACGCAATGACAAAATCTTTGGAAGAATCAAAAATTGTGGAATTATCTTCTGTTGGTCAATTTGCAGATGGAGTGGCGGTTAAAAAGATTGGTAAAAATACTTTTGATATTGGCAGAAAATATATAGATAAGATGATTACCGTTAATACTGATGAAATATGTGCAGCTATAAAAGATGTTTTTGAGGATACTAGATCAATACTAGAGCCCGCAGGAGCATTATCAATTGCAGGGATGAAAAAAGATATTTTAAATTCGAATCATTCAAATAGAAAAATGGTGGCGATTGCATGTGGTGCAAATATGAATTTTGAGCGGCTTAGATTTGTCGCAGAAAGAGCAGAACTTGGTGAATGTAAAGAAGTGATGATGGCTGTTGAAATTCCTGAACGTGCTGGAAGTTTAATAGATTTTTGTAAGTTACTTGATAATAGAAATTTAACTGAATTTAGCTACAGGATGTCGAATTCTGAGAATGCACAGATCTTTGTAGGAGTTCAAGTCTATGGAGTAAATGATAAAAAAAATCTTTTAAGTGTATTTAAAAATTCGGAGTACTCATTTATTGACATAAGTGATGATGAATTATCTAAAAATCATCTTAGACATATGGTAGGTGGAAGATTACCAAAGAATTTTAAAGAAATGTGTAATAGAAACTTTGTTGAGCTTTTATACAGATTTGAGTTTCCTGAAAGGCCTGGCGCATTAATAAACTTCTTAAATAATATGAAATCTAATTGGTCTATAAGCATATTTCACTATAGGAATTATGGAGCTGATGTTGGAAAAATTGTTATTGGAGTATTAATCGATAAAAATGAGATTTTAGAGTGGAATAAATTTGTAAGAATTCTAGGCTATAAATTTTGGGATGAAACTCAAAACGATACATATAGATTATTCCTTGGTGCATCAGATTAAATTTAAGGTATCTTAGGAAAGATTTCGGTAATTAAAATCAATCAATCTGATATAATTTCCACGCCAATATCTGATATAGATCTAGTTACTAAGGTTGAAGCTGTTCTATATTTGAAAGGCAGACCAATAACAAAAAAAGATCTTTCAGAAATTACTAATTCTGATATAAACTCAATAAATGATGCAATAAAAGATCTAAAAAATAAATACTCTAATCCCAACTCAGCTATTGAATTAAATGCAGTTAATAACAGTTTTTCTCTTGAACTAAAATCTAGTCTTAATGAATTCGTCGATGATTTACTTCCTTCTGATTTGAAAACATCCGAATTAAGGACATTGGCTACTATTGCGATCAAAAAAAAGATCTTACAATCGGATCTTATACTTCTTAGAGGTTCAGGTGCTTATGATCATATTAAAGAATTATTAGAAAAGAAATTTATTGTCAAACGAAAGCAAAAAGATGGTAGATCATATTGGTTATCATTATCAGAAAAGTTTTTTCAAACTTTTGCTGTAAGTAATGAATATCTCTCAAATATAGGAAGCAGCAATAATAAGTAAATGTTAGGATATAATAAATTACGTCAAGATAATGTTATCTGAGATTTTTGCAGTTCTGGGCCAAACTTTATCGATTTATTCTTTTATATTGATAATAAGAATTTTACTTACATGGTTTCCTGGTATTGATTGGAGTAACGGCGTTTTATCTGCATTAACTTCTATCACAGATCCTTATTTAAACATTTTTAGAGGTATTATCCCTCCAATAGGTGGATTTGATATTTCATCCTTATTAGCTTTTTTACTTTTAAATGTTATACAAAATTTAATTACAAATCTCCAGTATGCAAGCTTAGGTTATGGCTGAACTTATCTATCATCTCCAGAACCTCTTATCTTTCCTTTAGCAACTCTTAATTTTAATTTCTCAAGGTTTTGTAATGCAACATCCTCTAAATTAAAATTTAATTCTGTACAAAGATTAGATATGTACCACAAAACATCTCCTAACTCTTTTTTAATACCTAATTTTGATTCGTTATCAAATATTCCATTTTTATCTCTTATAACCTTTTTTACTTTTTCTGCCACCTCACCAGCCTCTCCAACTAAGCCAAGAGTTGGATAAATATTATTTGATCCTAAATCTGGATATTGTGCTGTTTCTCTAGCTTTTTTCTGATAAGTTTTAAAATCCATGACTTAAATAACTAACTTTGGGTATGGTAAATTTATTTATATCTAGCAATATTATCTATATATGTCGAATATTGATTTAAAAAGAAGAACAAAAATAGTAGCAACTATTGGCCCTGCTACTCAATCTGAAGAGATAATTACAAATTTAATTAAAGCTGGAGTAACAACATTTAGATTAAATTTCTCGCATGGAGATCATAAAGATCATGCCGAGAGAATAAAAACCATAAGGGAAGTATCAAAAAAGTTAGAAATAGATATTGGAATATTGCAAGATCTTCAAGGACCTAAAATACGGTTAGGGCGCTTTGAAGATGGGCCAGTAAAAGTTAAAAAAGGCGATAAATTCACACTGACATCAAATGAAGTCGAATGTACAAATACTATTGCAAATGTTACCTACGACAAACTTTCTCAAGAAGTTAGCGAAGGGAAAAGAATACTTTTAGATGACGGAAAAATAGAAATGATTGTAGAAAAAGTTGATAAAAAAGCTAATAATTTGGAGTGCATTGTAACTGTAGGAGGGGTTCTTTCAAACAATAAAGGTGTTAATTTTCCAGATGTTCAATTATCGGTAAAAGCATTAACAGAAAAAGATAAAGAGGATTTAAAATTCGGTTTATCTGAAGGAGTTGATTGGATAGCACTAAGTTTCGTAAGAAATCCATCCGATATAAATGAGATAAAAGATTTAATAAACAAAAATGGGTATTCAACTCCTGTAGTCGCAAAAATAGAAAAATTTGAAGCAATTGATCAGATCGATTCAGTATTACCCTTATGTGATGGGGTTATGGTTGCAAGGGGGGATTTGGGAGTAGAAATGCCTGCTGAAGAAGTTCCTCTTTTACAAAAGGAATTAATAAGAAAAGCTAATACATTAGGTATCCCAATAATTACAGCGACTCAAATGCTTGATTCTATGGCTTCTAACCCAAGACCAACTAGGGCCGAAGTTAGTGATGTTGCAAATGCAATTCTGGATGGTACGGATGCTGTAATGCTTTCAAACGAAACTGCAGTTGGCGATTATCCTGTAGAGGCAGTTGAAACGATGGCAACCATAGCAAGAAGAATTGAAAGGGATTATCCACTTAAGGCTATTGAAAGCCACTTACCCAGTACGATCCCAAATGCTATTAGTGCAGCTGTAAGTAATATAGCTAGACAACTTGATGCAGGAGCTATTATCCCCTTAACTAAATCAGGTTCTACCGCTCGAAATGTAAGTAAGTTCAGACCACCAACACCTATCTTGGCAACTACTACAGAGAGAAGTGTAGCGAGAAGATTGCAACTTGTTTGGGGAGTTACTCCAATAGTAGTTAAAAATGATCAAAGAACAGCAAAAACATTTAGTTTAGCTATGCAAATTGCTCAGGAGATGGGGATACTAAATCAAGGCGATTTAGTAGTCCAAACCGCAGGTACATTAACTGGAATTAGCGGCTCTACAGATTTAATAAAAGTCGGTTTAGTAAGAAAGATTGTATCAAGAGGAATTTCAATAGGGGAAGTTGGTGTTACAGGTAAAGCCAGAATAATTAGAAATAATCTTGATATGTCCTTAATTTGCCCAGGAGAAATATTATTTGTTTCGAAGGAATTAATGCAAAATATTCCACTGAGTAAAAATATTGCCGGCATTGTTACGAACCAAAATGTAAATGATGTTTATGCCTTATTTAACAAAAATAATAAAAAGATTTCTACAATTTGTAATTTAGAAAATATGGATAATCATCAAATCAATAATGGCGACCTTATTACACTCCAGCTTAATGAAGGTGTTATATACATGGGACAAATTGAAGATGATGATGCAATAGATAAATATAAATATGTCTAGGAATATCTCAATAAAAGAAGCCTTAGGCATGGCCACAAAAACCTTAGTTTCGAACAAATTGAGAAGTTCGTTAACAATGTTGGGGATAATTATAGGAAATGCTTCAGTTATTACACTTGTTGGACTTGGTAGAGGTGCTCAAACATTAGCAAAAAACCAATTAAGTAATTTAGGTGCCAACGTTTTATTTATTGTTCCCGGAAATAATGACACAAGAAGAAGAGGTATCTCATTTCCTAAAAACCTAGTTTTAGAAGATGCAGTAGCAATTAGTAATCAAGTACCAACAGTTAAAAAAGTAGCTCCCCAAATCTCCGCTAACGAAATAGTGCAATCAAATTCTAAAAGTTTAAATATATCTATTGCTGGAGTTACTCCTGAATTTCTTGAAGTAAGAAGCTTTGAGGTAGACAAGGGTAGATTTTTATCAAAAAGTGATGTAAATAGTGCAAGAAGTTTTGTTGTAATAGGTCCTGATCTTAAAGACGAATTTTTCAAAGATAAATCTTCATCACTTGGAAAAAAAATCAGAATTAAAGACCATACTTATGAAATTATCGGAATATTAAAACCAAAAGGTGCTGTATTTGGAAGTAATCAAGACAAAAATGCTTATATACCATTAACCACCATGGTCAATAGGATTACAGGGAAGGATCCTACATATGGAGTAAGTTTAAGCTTCATTAGTGTTGAAGCGATAAATAAAAATGCAACTAGTGCCGCTAAATTTCAAATTACTAACTTATTAAGGCAAAGACATAAAATAATCAGAGATGATGACTTTGCGGTTAGATCTCAAGAAGATGCATTGAATATAGTAACCAACATAACAAGTGGACTAACGTTTTTATTGGCTGGTATTGGGGCAGTATCTTTAGTAGTTGGTGGCATAGGGATCATGAATATTATGCTCGTTTCTGTAAGCGAAAGGACTGAAGAGATTGGCCTTAGAAAAGCAATAGGAGCTAAACAGTCAGATATATTAATTCAATTTTTAATTGAGGCATTGATTTTATCTACATTTGGAGGATTAATTGGAACAACAACGGGTTTATCAGGTGTTTTTCTTTTATCTCTCATAACACCACTTCCTGCATCAGTAGGAATTACAACTACTTTTTCCACAATGATCATTTCAGGATCAATAGGTTTAATCTTTGGCGTTTTACCTGCAAAAAGAGCTTCTAAATTAGATCCAATTGTTGCATTGAGAAGTTTATAAACAGAATTTATAATAATGCTCAATTTTTATAAATTAATTGAGATACTGGTGAGTCTTCAATCACTAGTAATAACATCAATGTTACCTGTTTTTCTTCCACTACCTTTTGTCTATAAATCTAGTAATAACTATGAGATTCCTATCACATGGCAAATTCCAACCATAATTTTATTAACACTCATATTTCATAAAAAAGTTGTTTTCAGAGCATTTTCTATATATTTAATTTTGGGGTTATTTATATTTCCTGTATTTCATCAAGGAGGTTCAATTGGTTATTTGCTCACTCCAAATTTTGGATATTTATTAGGTTCATATCCATTAATAAAAATAATTGATAATTTAAATAATAGAAATAAAATAAACGTTGGAAACTTTTTAAAAAATGGATTATTAGCAATAGGTGCTATGCATTTAACTGGAATTTTTTACAACTTAATACAATTTATATCCTACGGTGAATTTAATTTATTTTTATATAATTTAGGGAAATACTCATTAGGTAAGATTGGATATCATTTTTTAATGCTTTTTCCACTTTTATTACTTATTAAACCTATAGAACTTTTAAAACGAAGAAAATAATGATTAATAAATTACAAACAAAAATATATTTTTTATCATTAAGTATTTTTATTGCTCTAATAGATCAATTTACAAAATATTTAATGTTTTATAATAAAAGATTATTTATTAATAAAGATTTTCTTTTGTTCAAATTAGACTTTGTAAAAAATTACGGAGCTGCATTTAACATATTTAGTGGTAGTAGAATATTTTTATCTTTAATAAGTATTTTGTTCTCAATATTACTTATTTATTTAATATTTAGGAAAAATACATTAAGCTCATTCGATCTATATTCTTACAGCTTTATTCTTGGGGGAACTATTGGTAATGGTATAGATAGAATATATAGAGGGTTTGTTGTTGATTTTATAAATTTAAATGTTATAAATTTTCCAGTATTTAATATTGCTGATATAACTATAAATATAGGTTTCTTTTTTTTACTTTATAACATTTTTAAGAATAATAGATGAAATGAATTACTTGAAATTAAGGTATATAAAGTATATGGTTTTAATATTATTAGTATATATTTTATTTACAATATTTATAAGAATAGTAAACATTTATACCTTTATATTTTTAATAGTAATTGTTTATATTTTTTATAATATTGATAAAAAATTATTTAAAAAATTAGTTTATAAAGTTATTTATAAAAATAAAAAAAATACACTTTCATTCAAAAATACATATGGTGCTGCCAAGATAAGTTTAGAAGGGGTCGAGAAAATTAAAAAAAAAATAAACGATAACGTAAAAGCTGAATTGTTAAATTACCAAAAAAATAAACTTGAGTCCCATTTAAAAACAGGAGATTATAAAGTTACTCTTTTTGGAGCAGGTTCCTCTGGTAAAACATCCATAGCAAGATCTTTATTGAAAAATATTGTCGGACAAACATCCGCAAAAATAGGTACAACAAAGCAAATTAATAGCTATAAAATTCGTATCCCAATCTTAAAAAGAAACATTAATATAGTGGATACTCCGGGCTTATTCGAACCATCTAAATTAGGAGAAGAAAGAGAAAAAGCTACAATTATACAAGCGTCAAATTCCGACCTAGTTCTTTTTGTGTTAGATCAGGACATAAATAAATACGAAAACTATTTAATTAAGGAATTAATAAAATTAAGAAAAAAAATAATAATTGTTCTAAATAAATGTGATTTGAGGTCAATAGATGAAAATAAACTTATCAAAGAAAATATAGTTTCTATAACTTCCGCTAGAAAAAATAAAATTTCAGTTGTTCAAACAATAGCAGTACCCAAACAATCTACCTATGTAAAATCGGATACTTTAAATTTAGTTCCAGAGGTAGGAAGTTTATTTAGAGAAATAATTGAAACGCTCGATAATAATGGTGAAGAGTTATTGGCGGATAATATTCTTTTTCGCTCAAATAAGTTAGGTATTAAAAGTAAAAATTTCCTGCAAGAACAAAGATATTTAATGTCAAATAAAGTGATTAATAAATACATGTGGATAACAGGAGGAGTAATACTAGTTAATCCACTACCAGCTGTTGATTTCCTTACTACTACCTCCGTAAACCTTCAAATGATAATGGAGTTATCAAAAATATATGAAATAAAGCTTACAAAAAAAGATGCAAAAGATTTAGCGACATCATTAATAAGCGCATTGGCTAAACAAGGAATACTAAAAGGGGGGCTTGCCATTCTTTCACCTGCTTTAGCTACAAGTTTGACTAAAATAATATTATCTAAATCTATACAGTCAGTTACAGCAGGCTGGTTAATAAGAATAGTAGGACTGAGCTTGATTGAATATTTTGAAAATGGGCAAGATTGGGGAGATGGTGGAATTCAAGAAGTGGTAGATAAGATCTATAGAATTAGTAAAAGAGAGGATATTTTAAACAACTTCGTAAAAGAAGCTATTTCAAAAATTGAAATGAAAAAGTATTTTATATCAAATAAAAGTTTGCCTCCATTTACTATGTAATATTAGATAATTGATCATTTAAATAAGTTCTGAAATCAAAGATAGTTATTAAGAGTAAATACGCAATACAAATAGCTATAGATATAAACCCTGTTACTATTGCAATAATTTTTGGTCTACCCATATTCATTAGTTAAACATTTAAAAGTCTTAAAAGTTCTTTAATATGAGATTCTTTTGTATTGTAATTTCCCATGACAACCCTTAAAAAATATTTATCTTTAAATTTTGGTCTAGAAAGCATAAAATTATTTTTAATTAGTTCATTAACTTTAGTTTGAGTCCATGCATCAGAGTCTTTAGGCTCAAGTTTCTTTGGTAAGAATGAAACAATATGAAGAGGACCTGAATATATATCAAATTTATTTTTACTAATATTTTTTATAAAAAAATCTTTTCTTTTAATTGATGACTTTAATATATTTTCTATTCCATTAAGACCTAAAAAACGTAACCCAAGCCATAGTTTTATAACCTCTGCAGGTCTAGAACCTTGTATGCCTATTTCTCCTCTATTTATAATATTTTCTTTAGATGATATATATGGTAATCCAGTATTAAAAGTATTTTCTAAAGTACTCATATTTGAAACCAATAACAAAGATGAAGTCTTTGTAATGCCAATGATTTTTTGTGGATTTATTGTTATCGAATTTGCTTGATTAATATTATTTAAACCTTCTATTGGGGAAGAAGTCATCGCAAAAATCCCTCCAATTGAACCATCAATATGTAACCATATGTTTCTTTGTTTACAGATTTCACTCATATCTTTAATAGGATCAATTGCCCCTCTTACTGTTGTCCCAAGGGTGGCAACAATAGCAAATATTTTTTTATTTTCTATTGAACATTTATCTAAAGAATTTCTGAGATCGTTTATATCCATTCGACCTTGATTATCAGTTTTAATCTTGATTAGATTCGCAGTATCAAGACCCATTACTTTTATACATTTAACGAAGGAAGAATGAGCATCTTCACTAACAAGTAATACAGAATTAGGATTGGTACCTAATCCAGCATTATTTCTAGCTGCTATAAGTGCATTCAGATTACTTAATGTACCCCCGCTAGCAGCTATACCTCCTGAGAATTCATTAAACCCTAATTTTTTGGCAAACCATTTGCATAATGAATCCTCAAGTAAAGTTACGCTTGGTGATAACTCGTAAGCAAGAAGATTATTATTTAAACCAGCAGCAATTAAATCTCCCAAAATAGAGAAAATTAAAGGTGGAGGATCTAAGTGAGCTAGTGAGCCAGGATGAACGGGATTAAATGAATTATTTAAAAGAGATTCAATCTCAGAAAACAAATCTTCTTCAGAGTTACCATCTTCCGCAGGCATAATGCACTTGAAACTCTCATCAAATGGTAAAGGACCATTTTTATCAGCCTTAGAGAACCATTCACAAAGAGTTTGACATGTTCTATTAAGAAGAGTAATCAATTTGTCATTAGTCCCTAAATATGAGGGGAAATATATATCTTTATTATTAATTAAATCTTCAGCCATCAGATAAGATATCTATTAATAATTCTATTCTCAATATTGATAAATGAGATATATTTTTGAAAATGGAAATAGTAGTAAAGATAAACAAAACAAAACAAATAATTCAAAATACTCATTGTTGATGAATTCGATATTAAGAAGAGCCAAAGAAATTGGAAAATATGAACTACCAATTTGTTCATTAATTTTAGACGAGAGAGGAAGATGTATCGGTAGAGGGGTGAACAGGAGGAATATAAATAAAGACCCATTAGGTCATTCTGAGATAATGGCACTCAGACAGGCATCTCTAATAAAAAATGATTGGAGATTTAATGAATGTACTATTATCACAAATTTAGAACCTTGTACCATGTGTTCCTCAGCTCTTATTCAAGCGCGTATGGGTAAAGTTATTTTCGGAGCTTACGATAAGAAAAGAGGTGGATTAGGTGGATCTATTGACTTATCAAAACATGAAAGTGCTCATCACAAAATGGAAATAATTGGAGGTATTCTAGAGGATGAATGCAGTCAAATCTTACAGATTTGGTTCAAAAAGTTGAGGACTCAAAAATAGTAAATTTTTTTAGCTCAGTATCAAATAAGTTTAATAATCTGTCAACATTCTCATCACATGAATTAAAGCCCATCAGCCCTACACGCCACACCTTGCCGGATAATTCTCCAAGTCCATTTCCTATTTCAATTCCAAAGTTTCTTAAGAGATGATTTCTAAAACCATCCCCATCAACTGCTGGAGGTATTTTAACTGTGGTTAAAGTTGGCAATCTATAATCCTCTGGTACATGTAATTCCATTCCAAGTTTTTCTAAACCATTCCATAGTTTCTTTGCATTAGTATTATGTCTAGTCCAAACATTTTCTAAACCCTCATTAGCAATTAACCGTAAACCTTCACGAATAGCAAAATTCATATTTACTGGCGCAGTATGATGGTAAACACGATCAGAGCCCCAATATTTATTTAATAAAGATAAATCTAAATACCAGTTAGGTACTTTTGTTTTTCTTGAACTTAGTTTTTCTTCAGCTCTTTTATTCATTGTAAAAGGGCTTAATCCTGGGGGACAACTTAATCCCTTTTGACTACAACTGTAGGCTAGATCAATTTTCCATTCGTCTATCAATAATTCTAAAGCGCCTAGTGAAGTAACTGCATCAACTAAAAATAAGCAATTATTTTTTCTACATATATCACCAATACCATCAAGAGGTTGTAAAACACCACTAGATGTTTCAGCATGGACAATAGCAAAAATTGCTGGTTTTTTAGTTTCTATTTCATACTTAATTTCTTCATAAGAAAAGGATTCACCCCAAGGTTTTTCAATAACAGATACATCTGCTTTATATCTTGTTGCCATATCAACAAGTCTGTCTCCAAAATATCCTTTTTTAGCGATAAGAATTTTTTCTCCTTCCTCTATAAAATTAGCTATCGAAGCTTCCATAGCTGCACTCCCAGTACCACTCATTGGAAGAGTAAGACGATTATTACATTGCCATGTATATCTTAGAAGTTGCTGTACTTCAGACATCAATGAGATATATGCTTCATCTAAATGACCAATAGGGTTCAAAGAAAGAGCGCTTAAGACTTCTGGATGAGCATTTGAGGGTCCAGGTCCTAATAGAAGCCTGGAGGGAACATAAGTCTTTGAAAAATGAGATAAATTCTCTTTATTTAAAGCTGGAAAAAGTTTTGCTTCTGTCAAAGAATTACATTCAATTACTTTTAAATTAAACTAATTTCGTCCTCTAAGCGATATTTTTTTATAGAAATTAATTCAATTTAAATAATTAAGTAAATATTTATTAAAGTTATGACTTGAAACACTGAAACAAGGCATCTAGTCTTGAAAAAAGTTACGTTTGATACATAATAAGAATCATCAAGTTATTAATTTCATAGAAGGTATTTCAAAAGTTATGTCTAAGTCTCCACAAGATGTTTTAAGTCAAATTAAAGACGAAGGGATTGAACTCATCGATTTAAAATTCACAGACATCCACGGTAAATGGCAACATTTAACTCTTACATCAGACATGATAGAAGAGGATTCATTTACAGAAGGTCTAGCATTTGATGGTTCATCAATTAGAGGTTGGAAAGCAATTAATGCCTCCGATATGTCAATGGTTCCTGATGCAAGTACTGCATGGATAGATCCTTTTTATAAACATAAAACTCTAAGTATGATTTGCTCTATCCAAGAGCCTAGAAGTGGTGAGCCTTATGATAGATGCCCAAGATCTTTAGCTCAAAAGGCTTTAAAATACTTAGAATCTACTGGGATTGCTGATACTGCATTTTTTGGGCCTGAACCTGAATTCTTCTTATTTGATGATGTTAGATACGACTCTAAAGAAGGTTCTTGCTTTTACAGTGTAGATACAATTGAAGCTCCATGGAACACAGGAAGAATTGAAGAAGGTGGGAATTTAGGATACAAGATCCAATACAAAGAAGGTTATTTCCCAGTTTCTCCAAATGATACTGCGCAAGACATCAGATCTGAAATGCTACTTTTAATGGGTGAATTAGGTATACCCACAGAAAAGCATCACCATGAAGTTGCAGGTGCCGGTCAACACGAACTTGGAATGAAATTCGATTCGTTAATAAATTCTGCTGATAACGTAATGACTTATAAATACGTTGTAAGGAATGTTGCTAAAAAATATGGGAAAACGGCAACATTTATGCCCAAGCCTGTTTTCAACGATAATGGAACTGGAATGCATGTTCACCAAAGTTTATGGAAGAGTGGGCAGCCACTATTCTTTGGTGAAGGAGCATATGCAAATTTATCTCAAACAGCAAGATGGTACATCGGAGGCATACTTAAACATGCACCATCATTTTTAGCATTTACTAACCCAACTACAAATAGTTATAAACGATTGGTTCCAGGATTCGAAGCACCTGTAAATCTAGTTTATTCTGAGGGTAATAGATCAGCTGCAGTAAGAATACCTTTAACAGGTCCAAGCCCTAAGGCTAAAAGATTAGAATTCAGATCAGGCGATGCACTTGCAAACCCTTACTTGGCGTTCTCTGTAATGATGCTAGCTGGTATTGATGGAATCAAAAATCAAATTGATCCTGGTGACGGAGTAGATGTAGATTTATTCGAACTTCCAGCTGATGAACTTGCAAAAATTGATACGGTACCTTCCTCTCTAAATGATTCCCTTAATGCGTTAAAAGCAGATAAGGATTATCTATTAGCTGGTGGCGTATTTACTGAAGATTTTATTGATAACTTTATCGATATAAAATACGAAGAGGTGCAACAACTAAGACAAAGGCCTCATCCGCATGAATTCTTCATGTATTACGATGCATAATTAAAACAACTCATTAGTTTAAATTAATCAATTTGAGAAATATCACAAAATATTCTCAAATTGATTTTTTTTTTGTTGGAATATAGATATATAAATTAAAAAATGGCTAGAGATTCTATTTCAAAAATTGCATATAAAACGTTACAACAAAGTAAAAGCATTGCAGGTTTTGCTCACAAGCAGATCAGTTCAAGATTAATGAATTTTATTCTTCCCGATTCAAAGCTTGAAAATTTTGATATAGATAAGGATCTTTTAATGCAAATCCAAAATTCAATGGATCTTTTAAGAGAAGAAGATTGGAATGATGCAGAAAAAAATATATATCCAAAAAAATTATTATTTGACGAACCATGGCTTAGATATTTAACTCAATATCCTAAAATTTGGCTCGACATGCCTAATACATGGGATAGACGCAGAAAACAAAACTTTGATGATCTTCCAAAATCTATTGATAAAGATAATTATCCTCAATATTACTTGAGAAATTTTCATCATCAAACAGATGGTTATTTATCAGATTTTTCAGCTAGCATTTATGACCTACAAGTGGAGATACTTTTTAATGGAAGTGCTGACTCAATGAGGAGAAGAATAATTAAGCCATTAAAAGAAGGACTTGAAACTTTTAACGACAGAAAAAAAAGTTCCATAAATATACTTGATGTGGCTACAGGATCAGGAAGAACATTAAAACAATTAAGAGCGGCATTTCCTAAAGAAAAAATTACAGGACTTGACTTATCTGATTCATACTTAAAAGAGGCAAGTAGGTATATTTCAGATTTAGATGGAGATTTAATTCAGTTAATAAAAGGTAACGCTGAAGAATTACCTTTTGAAAATGATAGTTATCAATGTATTTCTTGTGTTTACTTATTTCATGAATTACCTCGAACAATTAGAGCGAAAGTATTAAATGAATTTTTTAGAGTTCTTGAACCTGGAGGGATATTAGTATTAGCTGATTCAATTCAAATAAGTGATTCACCTGACTTTACATCCGTAATGGAAAACTTCTATAAATCTTTTCATGAGCCTTTTTACTGTGATTATATAAAAGAGGATATAGACTCTAAAATTGAAGATGTAGGGTTTAAAGATGTAAAATCAAATTCCTTTTTTATGACCAAAGTATGGTCTGCTGTAAAGTAAATAAAAACTCCTATGACCTATTGGGATAAAGATACTGTTCAGCTTGTTCAAAGTATTAATGACAAACTAAAAATTGATCATTCTAAATGGCATAAAGATAAAGGAAATAAATATAAAAGATCTGCAGAACTAATTACTGCGGGATTATGTCACTTAATTATTTCTTGTAATGAAAAGGAAACTATTGAGTATTTAGAAGAAAGTATTAAATGGTTAAAAGAAATTAATGTAGATCAACCTTGCCCCAGTAAAAATCACCTTTTTAAAGCCAACTGAAGCCTATTACCTTTACTACTCCATCTAATGTCATCAAAACATTCATTAATAATGTATAGGCCACGGCCATTTACACTACTTATTTTTTTTGGTAATTTATAATCTCTTTTTTTTATTTCTAAACCATTACCTTGATCTTGAATTTGCCAAACACACCAATTAGGAGTAATTATTCTTCTTACTCTGATATTTTTTTTTGGATCTAATTTATTTCCATGTTTTACTGCGTTAACTAATGCTTCATGTAAACCAAGTTTTATAAGATAGGTTGATTGAGAATTTTTGATAGGTTCTAATAATTGATCGACAAATTCATTTAACTGTAATGATGATTCGAATTCGTAGTTTGACCAGTTAATCTTTGGTCTTTTAAAAAATTTTTTTAAAATATTTTTGCCCCGAGTTAAGGACATAATAATATTTTGATACTGTCTTAATTTTAACTTATTAAATACCTCAATTTAAAGAATATTATTATGTCTCTCTGCAATAGCAGGATGCTTAAGGATGGAGTCCATAAGTCTTACTCCTCTTAGTTGATTTATTAAAGGCATATGTCCATCAGGAGCATCCAATGACCAAAGAAAAGATCCAGGATATCTAGTCCATAAGCCCTCTTTTTTCCAACCTATTTTCGGCCACATTAATTCATATTTTTTCCCTACTGATTTTAATATCTTTGCTTGAATTGAGAATCCAAATCTACCAGTTGAATAAATAGTCCATAATCTGTCTATTGTTTGTAGATCTTTACCTGACATATTCTTAACTTCACTATAGAAAACATATCCACGTTTCTCAGCTAATTTTCCAGCTAATTTGCGCAAGTATGAACTTGTTAATCTATCTGCCTCTTCAAATTTTTGCTCAACCAACATCAATTGCAAATCCTTATAATTAATACCAATATCTGAATATGTATTAAACCAATTATTGAATTTAGAGTTTTCAAAGAATTCAGGCTTAAATTTTTTTAAAACTTGTAATATCCAACCAGCCGCCCAATCATCTCCTTCATTATCAAAGATATCAAAAATTGAAGAGCCAAGATTAAAAATATTTTCGACTTCAGATTCTATTTGAGATAATGAATTTATTCTTTTTCTTTGATTGGAATCTACAAATTTTTTTATCAGATCTAATGTAGCATTACTATAGTTATCTTGTTCTTTGTTATTCATTTTAAAAAATCCATCAAAAATTAAAAACTATCCATGTATTTCAAAAGAAAAGAACTAGAGAAATTTAGAAGTTTTAAAGGACCACTTATAGATGTTAGGAGCCCAGGTGAATATTATAAAGGACACATGCCTAATTCTATTAACATTCCACTATTTGATAATGATGAGAGATCAATAATTGGGACGATTTATAAAAAAGAAGGAAGAAAAAAAGCAGTAATAGAAGGATTAAAATTTTTTGAAAAAAAAACCGAATTACTTCTTGATAATTTATTCATGAGTATTGACTCTTATAAAACTACTACTAAAAAAAATAATAATGATTTGTTTATCAGAATATATTGCTCTAGAGGAGGTATGCGGTCACAAAGTATTGCTTGGTTACTCGGAAAATTTAAATTAAATCTCGTTACACTAAATGGAGGATACAAAATTTATAGAAGATGGGTATTAGATAGTTTTTCGAAAAAGTTGAACATTGTAGTTATTGGAGGAAAAACAGGAACAGGGAAGACAAGGTTATTATCATTACTAGAAAAATATAAATATCAAACTATTGATCTTGAAGGATTTGCTTGTCATAGAGGAAGTACATTTGGGGGTTTAGGAATGAAAGAACAACCTTCAAATGAAAAATTTGAAAATATGATTGCAGAAAAATTAAATTCTTTTATTCGTTCTAATAATATTTTTGTAGAAGCTGAAAGTGCAAATATAGGTAAATGCAAAATACCTCATGAATTCTTCAATCAGATGAAAGATTCTAGGAGAATTGAGATTTTAAGGAGCGAATCTAATAGGTTAGATGAGTTGATAGATACTTATAGCGTTTTTAAGAAAGAAGAACTCCAAGAATCTGTATTAAGGATAAAAAAAAGATTAGGACCACAGAGAACAAAAATAGCTCTTGAATCAATTAATAGTGAGAAATGGGACTTAGTTTGCAGAGCAGTTTTAGATTATTACGACAAGTGTTATGAATATGAAAAGGTTGGCAAAACAAATATAAAGTTATTAGATTTAACCGACAAAAAATATGATGAAAAGATTCTAGAATTAATAAATAATGTTTTGTGAAATAATTACAAACGAATGTGAAAATTATTTCCTAAGATAAAATATTATCAATCGAATATTATGACAGCAAATAAGAATGCAAAAATACAATTTTACGAAGGAACTGATGAACCAGTAGTGCCTGAAATAAGACTGACTAGGAGTAAGGACGGCAACACCGGCCAAGCATTATTTTTGTTCGAAAAGCCTCAGGCATTATCTTCAATTACAGACGGAGAAATCACAGGTATGAGAATGATCGATTCCGAAGGTGAAATACTAACTAGGGAAGTTAAAGTAAAGTTTGTTGATGGAGAACCCATATTTTTAGAAGCAGTTTATATTTGGAAGAACACATCAGACTTTGATAGATTTATGAGATTTGCAAATAGTTATGCCAAATCAAATGGATTAGGATATTCTGAGAAGAAGTAGAATATTTTGAAAATTGAATAGTTCATCATATTTCAAGTTAGTTGTAATTTTAATCACCTCGTTAATAATATGGACTTTAAGAGATTTTCTACTCTTAATTATTTGTTCTTTAGTAATTTCAAATATTGTTTGTAATTTATGTAATCAAATGCAAAAGGGATTGAAAATCCCCCGATCGCTTTCTTTGTTTTTTGTCTTAACTATTATATCAGTAATAATATTTACTATTTTTATTCTTGTATTGCCTCCGTTTATAAAAGAATTCAATGAAATATTAGTTGATATTCCAAATGGTTTATCAAAAATAAATATTTTGATTAATACAAATCTGAACAAATTTAATAGCCTATTTTATGGCGAAAAATCAGAGAATGTTATAGACATATTCAGTCTTATAAATAATGTAGTTACCATCCCAGATGCCTCAACTATTGCAAAAGCCATTCAAGAAAGTTTTAGGAATTTAATAAATATAGCGGGGAATCTGGGATCAGGTCTTTTGAAATTAATATTCGTATTAGCAGTTAGTTTGATGATTTCTATTGAGCCAAAACAATACAAAGAAAATATACTTCTATTAATTCCAAAAAATTATCGCAACAAATTTAGAAATATTTTGGAAAAATGCAATGTTGCATTAGCAAATTGGACCTTTTCAATGGTCATAAGCTCATTATCAGTAGGTCTATTATCATTAATAGTTTTGTCTATATTAGATGTCAAGTACGTTGTCTCAAATGCTTTAATAGCTATGGTTCTTAATGTAATTCCAAATATAGGCCCAGTTATTAGTGGTATATTTCCTATCTCAATTGCACTACTAGATAATTTTTGGAAGCCACTGGCCGTATTAGGAGCATATGTAATTATTCAAAATATTGAAAGCTATATAATAATGCCATCGATAATGAAGAAAAAAGCAAACTTACTTCCTGGCCTAACATTAATTTCACAATTTGGATTTACTTTCATTTTTGGTCCATTAGGCTTAATTCTATCTCTTCCATTAGCTGTAGTAATACAGGTTTTAATCAAAGAATCATTTAAAGATATTTAAAAACTACTTTATTAATTTTTTATATAAATATGGATATGAAATAAGTATAAAGAAAGCTAAGGGATGTTTACCAATAGCAAAATATAATGAACTAAAAGTGAAATGATCAAATAATATTCTTAACTCAGTAGAAAGATCTATTAAAACTAAAGAAAATAAAATTATCAAATAGTAATTTAATTTCATAAAATTAGAAGATTAATCTCAGTCCTTCAGCAAGAATGATGGAGCTAATAAAATACTTGAATAACTCCCAACTAAAATCCCTAAAGATAAGGCCAAAGAAAACCAAAATAGTGAGTAAGATCCAAACAAAATTATGCTTAATAAAGGGAAAAGGGTTGTAATACTGGTAAAAGTTGTTCTCCTAAATGATTCGTTAACTGATAATTGAATGGTTTCGTTATAGCCTTCTTTCTTTGATTTTAAATTCTCACGAATTCTATCAAATATAACAACAGTATCGTTTACAGAATAACCAGCAATAGTTAACAATGACACAGCAAATAAACTATTTACTTCGACAGATAATATAATTCCCAGCCAGGAAAATATACCGAAAACAATTACTAAATCATGGAATAAGGCTAACAGTGCAAATAATGCATATTTTTTATCAAATCTAATTGTTATATATAAAGATATTGCAAATAAAGAAACTAACAATGAAGTAACGCAATTAGTTAGTAATCTTTTCCCAAGCTTTGGACCTATTAATCTTGAATCCTTACTTTCATAATTTAGAGGCCCAACAATATTATCAAGATTATTAATAAGATTATTTGATTCTTCGATACTCAAATAAGGGGTTCTTATTGAAATTAATTTATTATTATTTTGGAATTGTAATTTAATATTATTTAGAACGTTTTTATTTTTAGAGATCTCTCTTAACTTTTCTAAAACTGTTTCAGGGGGGGGACTAGAGCATTCTTCTTCACATACTCTCTCTATCCTTAGTTCATTTCCCCCAACAAAATCCATCCCTAAATTTATAGGTTTCTTATAAGAAGTATTAAAAGTAGAATATAAAATTCCTAAAAGACTCAACAATATAAGAACAGTTGAAAAACCAATTATCTTTCTTTTATTTTTTATAAGTTCGAGATTGTATTTCATGAGAAAATTAGAAATAAAAAATTTAATTTGAAAAATTATTCCTGGGAAGATAGAGATTTTTTTGTCTTAAAGATTGATATGTTGTAAAAAATCTCAAAATAGTTTTAGAACAATTTAATGAGGTAAACAAGCTTATTAAGACTCCAATACCTAATGTTGCCGCAAAACCTTTAACAAAATTTGTTCCTAATAAAAACAATACAAAACAACTTAGAAGAGTTGTAATATGGCCATCAACTATGGATGAATTAGCTCTTTGAAAACCACTATCAATAGATCTTGTAAGAGTATTACCATCATATAATTCTTCTCTAATTCTCTCAAATATTAGAATATTTGCATCAACAGCCATACCAATGCTGAGTATAAGACCAGATATTCCAGGTAAAGTCAAAGTTACAGGAATTAAAGAATATAGGGCTAAGTTAAAGAATCCATAAAGTACTAGAGAAAGAACTGAAACAAAACCTAAAATTCTATAATTAAAAATCATAAATATACCAACAAAAATTAGTCCACTGATAGCTGCATAAAGACTTTTTAAAATATTTTTGGATCCCAATAGAGCCCCTATAGTGTTAGTTTCTACTATTTCAATTGGCAATGGCAATGAGCCTCCTTTAAGTTGAACTTCTAATTCTCTAGCCTTTTCAGCACTAAAATTACCGCTTATTGTTGCTGATCCACCAGTAATCCCAGTATTAGCAAACTGATTTCCAACACTAGCTTCACTTATTGATTCACCATCTAAAATGATGGCCAAAAGTTGAGGAGTACCAGCAATTGACTTTGTAATTTCTGAAAACTTTTCACCTCCTGAATTACTAAAAGTTAATAAAACTTCCCAATTACTATTTGTTTGTTCTTGCCTCCTTCCCGCGTTAATAAGATCCTTACCAGATAAATCTGTTTTAATAAATAAATTTGTAATTTCTTTATCAACATACTTTTTAATTTCAATTAATTTCCCATATAAATCATTACTAGTAGATGAGTAATTTAGTTCTTGCACTATCTCATTAAGATCATCTTGAATAACTTTTAAGAAATTATCATCATATTGACTTTTTTCTGCAGAGGAATATTTTTCAATTAATTCTTTAATAATCAATCTCTGTAGCTGCAGGTTTTTTAAATCTGAAGTTGTTCCTTCTATTTGGGTTCTAAATTCTAATAAAGCAGTCTTACCTAATACCCTTGAAGCAACTAATGGATTTTGTTCTCCAGGTAATTCTAAAATCAGTTGATCACCACCTAAGGTTTGCAAGTTGGACTCAGAAACCCCTAAATTGTTAACTCGTTTATCTATAACAGAATTAACTGCTTCAAGTTCATCCTTTGTTACCTTCCCTTCCTCTTTAATAATTTGTAGTGTAAGTTGAGAACCCCCTTGTAAATCCAATCCCAACTGTAAGGGGTAATTTATTAAAAGATAAACAGATAGCGTAAGTAGGAATATAATAAAAAAAAGCCAACCTTGCCTTTTTTTCATTACCTATATACTCCCATTAATTAAATCTTCAACTTTTTCAACTATTTGATGTGGTTGAATTATTGTCAAATTCTCAAGATTTCCATTATACGGAGTTGGAATATCCTGACTAGATAATCTAATTGGTCGGGCATCAAGATCATCGAAACACTCTTCTGTTATCAAGGCAATTAATTCTGCACCAATACCTCCTGTCTTCATACATTCTTCAACAATAATTACTTTATTTGTTTTTCTTATTGATTTTGAGATGGTTTCCATATCAAATGGTTTTAAACTTATTAAATCGATTAACTCAACATCTATTCCTTTTTTTTCTAATTCTTCAACAGCTTTAAGACAGTGATGTCTCATTCTTGAATAAGTCAATAAAGTAATATCTTTACCTTCTTTTACAACGTCTGCCTGATCTAAAGCGCAAGTATAATCGCCCTTAGGTAATTCTTCAGACAAGTTATATAGAAGAACATGTTCGAAAAATAGAACCGGATTATCATCTCTTATAGCTGCTTTCATTAAACCTTTAGCATTTGTGGGCGTACTACATGCAACAATCTTTATGCCAGGAACTGCATGAAAATATGCTTCAAGTCTTTGACTATGCTCAGCACCAAGTTGACGACCAACTCCCCCAGGTCCTCGAACTACTGCTGGGATTTTATAATTTCCGCCACTTGTATATCTAAGCATACCCATATTGTTTGATATCTGATTAAAAGCTAAAAGTAAAAAACCCATATTCATTCCTTCTACTATTGGTCTTAACCCAGTCATTGCTGCGCCCACTGCCATTCCCGTAAAACTATTTTCTGCAATTGGAGTATCTAAGACTCTTAACTCTCCATATTTTTCATATAAATCCTTAGTTACCTTATAAGATCCGCCATATTGACCAACATCTTCACCCATAACGCAAACATTTACATCATTTGCCATTTCTTCATCAATCGCCTCTTTCAAAGCATTAAATAATAATGTTCCAGCCACAATTAATTACCCAATTAATCACATATATAATCCTACCACTTTGAATAATTCAACCTCCTTCAGCGAAGGTTATGAGTAGTAATATTGATAAAATCATTCCAGGGGACAGCAAAAGGACTAAAAGGCCTAAGTCATGTAAAGACATTCAAAGAAAGTGTTTTCTTAATAATATTGGCAATTCAACTTTTCTTCACAATAAAACTGCGAATAAATACAATAAAAAGTCCTATACCAATAAAAGCGAAAGAGAAAGTTAGCAAAAAAGATAATCCAATTATTAAGGTATTAATACTAGATGAAATATTTTGGACTATTTCAGAAGAATTAGATGGTTTATGTATTGAAAAATAAATTGCAATTTTATTACTTAAAAAATAAAAAAATATAAATAATAAAAAACTTGTTAATGATCCAACAATAAAATTTAAAGGCCCTTTTTCGGGAATATTTTTTTCAATATTCTCTTTACTATTATCAGCCACAATAGATTTTTATATAAAAAAAATTTAAATGAATGTTATTCCCTTTTCAAGGAAAGTGCAAACCCATGAATCATAGCCTTTTTCTTTAAATAATTTAGAATTTACAGTTAATTCATTTTTAGCAGTCTCTATATCTTTAAAGAGTGCAAAGCATGTAGGGCCTGATCCACTCATTGAAAATGTGAGACAATTTTCTAATTTAGAAAGTAAATCTAGTGCCTGGTTTACAGAATCATTTTCATTTTCAACAACTAACTGCAAATCATTTTTTATATTTAAATGTCCATTATCAAAATTTAAGTTATTTAAGTTATTTAAACCATTATCTCTTAAATCTTTTCTTATCTTCTCAATCATTTCTCTATTTGTAAGATATTGATCACAAAATCTATTACTATATTTTTTATAAGTTTCAGCTGTAGATACTGATACATTTGGATTTTTTAAAAGAATTACTCCATATTCAAAGTTTGAATCTAATTTCTCCAAAATTTCTCCTCTTCCAAAACATAATTGAATTCCACCATTTATAAAAAATGGAATATCAGATCCTAAAGTTGATGCTAATGAACATAATGTTTCTTGATCTAAGTTCAAATCCCATAACTTATTAAGACCAATTAATGTTGCTGCTGCATTACTTGATCCACCAGCTAATCCTGCGCCAATTGGAATATTTTTTCTTAAAAATATATTTGCACCGTAATTTATATTTGATTTTTTCCTTAATAGATTTGCCGATTTAACGATTAAGTTATCATCAGATAAGCTTAAATCATTACAATCAGACTCAAGTTTAATTAAACCTTCATTATTAATTTCAAATTCTAAATAATCAGAAAGATCGATATTTTGCATAATCATTGCTAACTCATGAAATCCATCCTCTCTTTTACCAATAACTTCAAGGTGCAAATTTATTTTGGCAGGGGATTTTATATTAATTTTCGTTTTAGCTAAATCTTGCATATACTTAAATTTTTATTTTTTAATTTTAATACAATTTTCTGCAAGCTTAATCCATTGGTCAATTGAAATATCTTGTGGTCTTAAATTAAAACAAACTTTTGAAGATTCAGATAATTCATTTATCTCTTCATTTGAAAGTATTGAATTAAGAGTATTTCTAAGCATTTTTCTTCTTGAATTAAATGAAATTCGAAGAAGTTTATCTATATATTTTTCTAGACTTATATCTAACCTTAAATCATTTTTAATTGGTTCGAAAACTACTAAAGAAGAAAAAACTTTTGGAGGCGGACTAAATGATGAAGGGGGCACATCACATATTCTTTTTATTTTTGATAAAAGTTGCATTCTTACACTAAGCGCACCAGCATTAGGACTTCCTTCTTTTGACAAAATCCTATCAACAACGTCTTTCTGCATTAAAAATATTATTTTTTCATAATTATAATTTTTTATAATGCCCAATCGACCTATGAAAATATCCAATATTGGGCCAGTTATATTGTAAGGAATATTTGCAATCACTTTTGTAATCTTATTATTGATCGAATCTAAATTTACGGTAAGAATATCTCCCTGCTGCAGTGAAAACTTATCATTATTATTGAATTTATCATTTAATAAATTTATTAAATCTTTATCTAATTCAATCGCATGTAATTTTTTAATTTCTGAATCTAACAACTTAGATGTTAAAGCTCCTTTACCAGGACCAATTTCTAAAATAAAGTCATTTTCATTAAGAACAGCAATTTCTTTAATTTTTTCTAGTATTTTTTTATTTACCAACCAGTGTTGTCCAAATCTTTTTTTTTGATGATAGTTTTTAGAATTCATCTAAAAGATAAATAATATGTTTAAATTAAATATGAATTTATTTAATCCTTTATATCATGAGCTTATCAAAAAAAAATTTAGATAAACTCATTAAATTTAAAAAAAATAAAAATTTAAATAACGAAAGCAAAAATATAAATAATTACAAAAATATAACTAACAATGATAATTTAATCACCAATCCACTTAATTCAGAAGATCCCAACAAAATTTTTTATTCGTTAATTGATAATTCAGAATCTTTAGAAGAGACTTCTAACGTTGATAATTCACTAAGAAAAAGTGAGATTAATCAAATTAATATGAATTCTAAAAAAGATAATTTTTCCAAGAAATTAACAATCGAAGAGGAGCTATATGATGAATTTAATTATCTTCTTGATGAATAATTAGTTTTGATATTTACTTATGATTCAGAGTAATAGATTAGCAATTTATGCTATCGGAAAAATAAAGAAACTTTGGATTAGAGATGGAATTAATCAATACAAAAAAAGAATGCCTGAACTTATCATTAATGAGTTAAAGACTTTTAATTTAAATAATCTTAGATCCAATAACAATATTATTATCTGCCTAAGTGAAGAAGGAAAGCAGTTTAATTCAGTTGAACTATGTTCCTTACTCTTGAATTTTAAAAATAAAAAAATTAATTTCTTAATCGGTGATACTGATGGAGTTAGTTCAGATATAAAAGAAAAATCAGATCTTTTACTAAGCCTGTCTCCTTTAACTTTTCCTCATGAATTAGCTAGATTAATCCTAATCGAGCAAATCTATAGAGCTATTTCTATATCAAACAACTCCCCTTACCATCGTTCTTAAAAAGATTAGATTCAATCTAAAATTAATCTATAAAAGTTTAATAACTAACTATTTTTTGATTTTTTGCTATATAGTACATATATACTATTAATTTAATCTTGGATTCTTTTGATTCAACTACTAAAACATTTAAAATCCCCTTATTAACTGATTCGGTATCAGCAGGGTTTCCTTCTCCTGCAGATGACTATACAGAAGAAAATATTGATTTAAACGAACATTTAATATCTAATCCTTTTAGCACTTTTTTTCTTAGAGTTAAAGGTGACTCAATGATAAATGCAGGAATTAAAGATAAAGATCTAATAATAGTAGACAAGAGCTTAACAGCCAGGCCAGGGAATATCATCATTGCAATGATAGATGGAGAATTTACAATAAAAAGATTATCTATAAAAAATAATGAATTATATTTAAAATCAGAAAATCATAATTATCCTGATTTTAGATTTCAAAACCATATTGATGTACAGATATGGGGAGTTGTTATTTATTCAATACATAGCTATTTATGAGAATTTCAAATATTGGTGCAATAGCTCTTATAGATGCTAATAATTTTTACGCGTCATGTGAACAAAATATTAATCCTCATTTGAGAAATAAACCAGTAGTAATTTTATCTAATAATGACGGATGTATCATTGCAAGAAGCCCTGAAGCGCGAGCTTTAAAAATTAAAATGGGAACTCCGTATTTTAAGGTCAAAGAAAGACTAAATAAATTAGATGTAGCAGTCTTAAGCTCAAACTACTCGCTTTATGGGGATATGAGCAGAAGACTAATGAATTTACTGAAAAACTACTGTGAACAGATAGAAATTTATTCCATTGACGAAGCATTCGTCTCCATTTCTAGACCTAATGATAAAAATCTATATCCTTGGGCAAGAAGCATAAGATCATTAATATATCAGAATCTAGGGATTACCATAACAGTAGGAATAGGAGAAAATAAAGTAAGAGCAAAAATTGCTAATAAACTAGCTAAAAATATTGATTATTCAGCTGGAATATTTGATTTAGCTAGAACCGAAAATGAGAATAATTATTTGAAAAGAATTAGTATAGATAAGATATGGGGAGTCGGGAAACAAACCTCTAATTGGTTACAAAGTAAAGGTATTAAAAATGCGAAAGAACTAAGAGATATGGAAGAAGATGAAATCATTAAAAAATTAGGCATCGTAGGGAAAAGACTGCAATTAGAACTGAAAGGCCATAGATGCCTGCCCATAGAAAAAAACAAGAAATCAAAAAAAGAAATTCAGGTGAGCAGGAGTTTCGGCACGCCTATCACAAAATTAGAAGACTTAACTCAAGCACTGGCAACTCACGCAATAAAAGCCTCTGAAAAAATGAGAAGTCAGAATTTACAATCATCTAATATTAGAGTATTTGCTAGAACCAGTAAATATTCAAGTCAAAATTATCAAAGAAGTGCTCATAGAAAACTTACAAATGCAACAGATGACACAAACAATATTTTAAAAATAGTAGTTGAATTATCTAAAGAAATTTATAATCCCGAATATAAATTCTCAAAAGCTGGTGTTTTAATGCAGGATTTAACAAATAGCGAATATTTACAGCAATCAGTTATCAATTACAAATCTCAGAAAGTCTTAAAAAAATCAACAAATCTTATGAAAACGATTGATTTATTAAATAAAAGATTTAATAACAATGCAATTACATGGGCCATTACAAAAAATCCACAAAGTTGGAAGATGAATAAGAATTTCTTAAGTCGCTCATCTACAACTGATATAGAACAAATCCCAACTATAGTGAAGTAAACAAAATAGAATGGAATTTATATTATTTTTGAGCAAATTAGATAAAGAGATTCTTAACTTATTAATGAAAGCAAACTACATAGTTGAAGAAAATAAAATTGAATGTCTATTAAACAAAGAAATAAAAGGGCTACATAATTTTAAAGAAAATAAAATAATAATATGTACTGAAAATGCGAAAAGGAAAACAAATTTTAGAAATAAGAATCAACAACCAAATAAAGATAACTTCAAAACAGAAAGGGCGATAAGAAGAGCATTAAGGCACGAAGCAACTCATGCGATACAAAAATGTAATGACAATAAAACAATAGGGGATATAAAAAAATTAGAAAGCAAATTGCATCAAAGTAAAAGAAAAGCATTAGAGTTCTCTAGTTCAAATTTTTATGGGACTTATGCGAAAGAAGTAGAAGCTTATGTTCTTGAAGATAAACCCAAAAAAGTTAAAAACTTGATTAAAAAATACTGCCTATAAATTAAAAATTTTTATATTAACTAGCGAGGAAATTGCCACAACGTTGTTTGTCTAAGAAATTTATATGTTGTCTTTCTAGGTAATATAATTCCTGAAATTTAATGGCATCTGAGTTTAAATCCTTAAAAAGATCATCTATCTCTTTATTTGTATTTGAAGAACCTGAAGAAGGATTATCAATTAAAATAGATATACAATTTTCTAAAGTTTTTAATCTTTGAGATCCCCAAGATTCTATTAGGTGTCTACATCTTTTTAGAGAATTATATTTCTCTAGAAGTGATAATGTTCCTAGTAAATTGTCCTTGGGATTACTCAGCAATGTTAAAAACAACTCATTTGGATTAATAAAAATATTAATCTTATTTGATGATTCAGGATTATTGAGGGCTAAGTAGTCAGGCAGAAGAGAAATTAAGTTAATAGAAGAAAAATCTTTTTTAAGATTTTGACTATTTGATTGTTTTAAGTCATTTGAGTAATTTAAACCTAAATTATTTTGTTCAATTTTTGAAATAGCTTCCCATAGAGTTTGAATATAACTAGTATTAAAACCATTAATTTCTCTTTTGAGAAATTCATCACGAATAAATAGCCTAAGATCTGGACAATGTAAATAATAAAAAATTATTTCCGATTCATTTTTCTCCCGTCGGGAAATTTCATTTGGTTGTTCAAATTTTTTTGATCTCCCATGCCAACGAAATCCCTTTACTTGATTTCTTAAATCTTGTTCAAACTGAATTGCTAACCTAGCTTGTCCCATACTTAATTGTTCGGAAACTTTTTGTAAATAATGAGTTCTGGTTGATGATTGAGGTAATTTACTCAACAATTTTACCAATGAAGAAATAACACTTTGGAAAATTTCAGACTTGGTTAAATCTTGATCTTTAAAGATCTGATCAATCTCCCAATCAATCCAAAAGGATGAATTATCAATTAAATTAAAATAATCTTCAGGTGTATGACTATTCAAATATTCGTCAGGATCTTTAAAATGACTTAGTTGAAGTATCTTAAGATTAATTTGATCATGAAGGGATAGGGTCTCAACTTCTTTAATTACTCTTTTTGTTGCTAAAATTCCTGCATTATCAGAATCAAAATTCAAAATTATATTTTTATTATCTGTACATCTACATAGTTGAGAAATTTGATACTTATTTAATGCGGTACCGAGAGAAGCCACAGAATTAGTTATACCCTTTGAATGCAGAGAAATAACATCAAAGTAGCCTTCAACAATAATAGCTTTATCTCTTTTTCTAATATCACTAGAAGCTTTTTCGAAGGCAAACAACATTTTTCCCTTTTCAAATATCTCTGATTCAGGGGAATTAAGATATTTAGGTTCCTGACCATCAAGAGATCTTCCTCCAAAGGCAACTACTCTTCCCTGCATATCATGTATTGGAACAATTAATCTATTTCTAAAACGATCATAAATCTTGTCAGAATTATCTTTAGAAATTGCAAGGCCCGAAGCTAATATTAAATTAATGGGGAATTTTTCTACCTTGGAAAGATAATTAAATAAATCATTCCATGAATTTGGGGCAAAACCTAATTCAAAGTTATCAATAATCTTGTTACTCAAGTTTCTCTTAGATGTTAAATATTTCATGGCTTCAAAACCAAGAGAATTATTTAGTTGAGACTTAAACCAATTTTTAGTGACTCTTAATATTTTATAAAGCTCTTCCTTTCTAGATAGTTGTTTTTTATAAGCTTCTACTTGGGGGCCTTCAAGATTTTCAACATTAATATTATTTTTTTTAGCGAGTGAAAGTACAACATCTGAAAAATTAGCACGAGTAAATTCCATTAAAAATTTAATAGAGTTTCCGCCTGCACCACAAGAAAAACAGTAATAGAATTGTTTAGTTGGTGATACTGTCATAGATGGCTTAGTATCATCATGAAAAGGACAAATCCCAACAAATTCCTTGCCTTTCTTCTTAAGAACAATATGTTCAGATATAACGTCAACGATATCTGCTTTTTCCTTAACCTCTTGAATAGTTCTTGGGTGTATAGAATGAACCATTGAGATTTTTATCAAAAACAAATAATGATTTATTTGTTATAGGTCAAAATCAAATAAGAATCTACTTAATTTCACAATAAAACTATTTTTTTAAATGATAAATATCACAGAATTAGAAAAAAAATTTAATTCATTGGATAAGTTTAATTTGGTATTTGCTTCATTCTTCTTTAGTTTGATGACTTTATGCGTAAAAAATATTGATAAAAGGATACCTATTTATGAATTAGTTTTATTCCGATCATTGTTAAGTTTAATTATTACATTATTCATAATTAATCTAAAAAATATAAATCCTTGGGGCAAAAATAGACCATTGCTTATATTAAGAGGTGTTTTAGGAACTTTAGCTTTAGTTTGCATTTTTTATTCGATAAGAAATATGCCCCTTAGTATATCTACTGTCATTCAGTACACATACCCTATCTTTATTTCTATATTCGCTGGCATATTTATAAACGAAAAAATAACTCTGAATATAATTTATGCTTTAATTATTGGCTGGATTGGAATATTAGTAATATTAAATCCAAGTCAATTATCAAATATAAACGTTGAAATTGAAAATGTTTCGATTTCGATCGCATTTATTGGGGCAATCTGCACTGCATTGGCTTACGTTACTGTTAAGAAACTTTCATTTACTGAAGATGTTTATGTAATTATTGAATATTTTCCACTTGTTTCTTTTATAGCTTTGTTGCCAATTGTATTAATGAACTGGGTTACCCCAACTTGGAATGAATTAGTTTGGATAATTGGCATTGGCTTATTTACTCAATTAGGTCAGACTTTCTTAACTGTAGGATTAAAAAATTTACCTGCTTCTGAAGCTTCAACAATTAACTATTTGCAAGTTTTATTCGGGTCAATTTGGGGGGTTTTGTTTTTTAGTGAAATAATAAATATAAATTTTTTATTAGGAGCTTCACTAGTATTATTAGGAACTATTATGTCTACTACCAAAATAATCAAAAGGACATAGAATGTATTTATTAAAATAAAAAAAAGTGAAATTTTTCTATTTAGTTTTGTTATTTTGTTTTTCTCCTATCGTTCAAGTTAATGCATCGACCCCAAAGTCAGTAACTTGCACAAGAACTGAATACAGAGAAGAATACATTCCTGGAACCAAATCAAATCCAGGCTACGTGAAAAGTTATGAGGTGGACGTTGTAGTTCCTTGTGGAGGTCAAAGTAAAGCTGAAAAAATAGATGATAATGACTGTAGTGAAGGTTCTGTTATAGGAGGACTTCTTGGTGCTGGAATAGCACTATCTTCCTCTAGAGGGAAAGATAGATTTTGGGCAGTACCTGCTGGCGGAACGGCAGGAGCATTAATTGGTTGTCAGGTGGATGGTGGTTAATTGATTAGTTGGATAAATGGAGAATTAGTTGAGTCATGGCAAACTAATCAAAAATTTTTTGTTTTAATAAATTGTCAAGGATTAGGATACGAAATACAAATACTAGAATCCTTTTTTCTCAGGTTAAAAACAAATCAGATATCTAATAAAAAAATTACTCTTTGGTTAAAACATATTAAAAAAGAAGATTCAGATTTATTATTTGGCTTTACATCAAAGGAACAAAAGAATTTCTTTATTGAAATTTTAAGTATCCGAGGTGTTGGATCTCAAATCGGTATGGCGATATTAAATAAATTCTCTATTGGTGAAGTTATGAATGCAATAAAGACACAAAACAAAAAATTAATTTGTTCCGTACCTGGTATAGGACAAAAAATGAGTGATCGGTTAATTTTAGAACTAAAAAATAAATTTAAAAGTGAAATACAATTTGAAGAAGAAAAAGCTAAAGATGAATTTGAGATTAAGGATCCAGAAATTAATAAAATAATCGAAGATCTTCAGTTAACTCTTCAATCATTAAATTACAAAAATAAAGAAATCAAGACTATTTTGCCAATTATTATTAATGAAATAGATTTCCCAGAAAAAAAAGAAAATAATTTATCATTTGAAAATTTATTGAAATTCGCTATGAATTATCTAGATAATAAAAGTAGTAATATAGCTAGCTGACGTAGTATCATAGAGTAAAAGAAATAAAATTTATGTCATTAGATACAGCTGAAAAACAGAAGCTTATTGAGACTCATCAAGTACATACAACTGATACAGGTTCAGTCGAAGTTCAGGTAGCACTGCTTTCAAAAAGAATATCGAAATTAAGTGACCACCTCCAGGGAAACATTCATGATTTCGCTTCAAGGCAAGGACTATTAAAAATGATTGGTAAAAGGAAAAGATTACTTTCTTTCATAAAAGACAAAAACGTTCAGAGATATCAAGAGATAGTAAAGAAAATTGGAATCAGAGGATGATTTCAATTAATGAAAAAAAAGCAATCAAAAAAAAAGACAAAATTTAAAAAGAAAAAAAATTATTCTGAGAAAACTGCGTTTGCTAATATAGAAAAAGCATCAAGTACAGAAACTATCCCAAAAAGATCATCAACTGGGATACCAAAATATGTTGCTGATAGAATGGCAAGAAGAATATTTTTTACAGCAGGAATTCCCACAATATTAGGGATGTCTGTTTTCGTAGTTAGCTACATTATTGTAACGAGAAATATTGCTGAAATACCTCCTTCATCAACAATTGCAATTTCAGCATTGTTTTTTTTGTTAGGTCTAGCAGGATTGAGTTTTGGAATATTATCAGCTAGTTGGGATAAAGAACCTGGATCTTTTTTTGGTATTGAAAATATTCCAATGAACATACAACGCGCAAAAGCAGCCTTCAAACCTGCAACACAAAATTTCGAGGATAAAAGTTAATCTAGGAAACTAAAGATTTCAAGTTAACTTGGAATGAATTTTCTTCTAATAATTTGCAAGCTCCTTGTATATCTCCAATACAGAATTGATCGCCAAATTTAACATAAGTAACACTATTCTCATTTCTTACTGCAGCTAAAACTGGAATCTTGATTCCGCATCTATCTTTATCTGGTTTAAATTTAGTTAAACAGTTTCTTAAAGTATTTTGTACTCTTACATCTGATGCTTGAGAACTTTCAAGATTAATAATAAGCAATTTAAGGTTATCTATTTCTCTGCAATCATCAATAATTAATTGAGTCTTATCACTTTTTTTATCTATTGTTCCCCAAAACAATAATCTAGTATCAGTCAAAAGAAATTCGGATAATCTGACATAGGTTTTTGGAAAAACTATTGCTTCGCAACTTCCAGAAAGATCTTCGAGCTGAACTATAGCCATCCTATCTCCTTTTCTCGTTGTAATTTGCTTTAAATCAGGGATCATCCCAACTAAAGAGACTTTGGTTCTATCTTTTGTTTCTTCTAACTGCGAAATGCTTATAGGTGATACAAGTTTTGCAGGTTTAGCTAAGTGCTTTAGAGGATGGTCAGATAAGTAAAAGCCTAAAAGCTGCTTTTCTAACTTTAATTTCTCTATAAGTGAATAATCGTCAACCTTAGCTAATTGTGAATCTGAAAAAGCAACATTAGAAAATTCTTCTTTAGAGTCAAATAGATTTCCTTGCCCTGATAATCTATCACGATTTCTTGAAGAGGCCCACTCAATAACATGTTCAAGATCTGACAATAACTGAGCTCTATTATTATCATTTGAAAACTCATCTAATGCTCCACAATGAATTAGAGATTCAAGACTTCTTTTGTTAAGAACATTAGAAGGCAAACGGTCACACAAATCTGATAATGAATTAAAGGTTCCAAAACTATTTCGGTTTTCAATTATATTTCTTATTGCAGAATCTCCTAAATTCTTAATTGCAGATAACCCGAATAAAATCTGATTATTCTTAATAGTGAAATCAACACCAGAAAAATTAATGCTCGGTGAAATAACATCTATTCCCATGGAATAACAATTAGAAATATATCTTTGCATCTTGTCGCTAGAGCCAGAATTAACGCTTAAAAGGGCTGCCATATATGCAACAGGAAAATGTGCTTTCAAAAATGCAGTTTGATAAGTTACGGCACCATAAGCAGTTGAGTGGCTTTTGTTAAAACAATATTCTGCGAATAAAACCATTTGATCAAAAAGATCATTAGCTAATTTTTCATTTACACCTTTCTTCATGGAACCGTCTACAAAAATATTTCTATGCTTTACCATTTCAGAAACTTTCTTTTTCCCCATTGCTCTTCGGAGTAAATCAGCATCACCCAGAGAATAGCCGGCTAGGTCTTGAGCAATTTTCATGATTTGTTCTTGGTAAACCATAATTCCATAGGTTTCAGTGAGGATTGACTTAATAAAAGGATGAGGGAAATCAACCTTTTCGTTCCCATTTTTTCTATTTATGAATTTAGGTATAAGGCCGGCATCAAGAGGACCAGGTCTATATAGAGCCAATATGGACGAAATATCCTCTAGAGAGCTAGGTTTGAAATCCCTAACGACCTGTTTCATACCGGAAGATTCAAGTTGAAAAATACCTTCAAGATCTCCTCTCCCGATAAGGTCAAAGGTTTTACCATCATTTTGTGGTAACTCATCAATGTTTATTTTCCTTCCAGTAGATTGATTAATTAGAGAAACTGTTTTTTCAATCATGGTCAGATTCTTAAGACCCAAGAAATCCATTTTCAATAATCCAAGTGATTCGATATCGTCCATAGAATATTGGGTTATTATTTGCCCTTCATTATTTCTTTGAAGAGGTACAAGTTCATCAAGAGGATCTGATGCTATAACAACTCCAGCAGCATGAACTCCATATGTTTTATTAGTTCCTTCAATTCTTAAAGCCAAATCAACCCATTTCTTCACCCTATTATCATTAATATATTTTTCTCTAAACTCTTGGCTAGGAGAATTCTTGTCAATCATTTCATTTAATTTATAAGGTTTCCCTCTTACAACCGGTATTAACTTAGCCAATTTGTCCGCTTCTCCATATGGTATATCTAAAACCCTTGCAACATCTTTTAAAACTGCCTTAGAGGTCATCTTATTGAAAGTAATTATTTGCGCAACTTTATCCTCTCCATAACGATTAGTAACATAATCTATAACTTCATTTCTCCTATCAATACAAAAGTCGGTGTCAATATCTGGCATTGACTTTCTTGCTGGATTTAAAAATCTCTCAAACAACAATCCATGCTCAACAGGATCTATATTTGTAATTTGAAGAGCATAAGCTACTAATGAGCCTGCTGCAGAGCCTCTACCTGGTCCTACAGGGATAGAGTTATCTCTAGCAAATTTGATGTAGTCCCAAACAACCAAAAAATAATCTGGGAAGCCCATATCTTTAATAATTTTTAATTCGGAAGATAGTCTTTTTTTATAGTTCTCATCAACTTCTGAAAGATCATTTTTTTTAAGTCTTTTTAAAAGGCCTTTGTTAGATAATTGTGTAAGGAAAGAAAATGAATCTGTATCTTCGTTAAGAGGGAATTTTGGCATTCTATAATTACCAAACAAATCAAATTCTTCAACTTTCTGAGAAATTTCTACTGTATTGTTGACTGCCTCAATAATTGATTCATCATCAATATGATCTTTAAAAAGTTCAAGCATTTCACTTTCACTTTTAATATATTCTGTACCGGTATATCTCAATCTTTTTTCATCACTTATTAGTTTTCCTGTTAATACACAAAGCAAAGCGTCATGTGCTTCAACATCCATACTTGATAAGTAGTGTGCGTCGTTGGTCGCGATGACTTTTATTTGATGCTTCTTCCCAATTTTTATTAATTCAACGTTAACAATTCTATCCTCAATAGAGCCGTGATCTTGTATTTCAAGATAAAAGTCATCTGCAAATAATTTTTTATACCAAATAGCTATATCTTCTGCTACGTCTAATCTACCTTTTAAAATAGCCTGTGGTATCTCTCCACCAAGACAAGCTGTAGAAACAATCAAACCATCACTATATTTGCTTAAAAGAGATTTATCAATACATGGTCTAGAAAAAATGCCTCGACCTCTCATCCCATTTAGGTGACTAATTGTTGTTAACTTCACTAGATTCTTATATCCAGTATGATTTTTTGCTAACACCACCAAATGATATCTTTTTTCTTTTTTAGGTTGAGGATCATCAATAGAACCATTAATCACATACATTTCGTTACCAACAATTGGTTTTATACCTTTCTCTTTACACTTCTTGACCAAATCAAGAACACCATACATAACTCCATGATCAGTAAGAGCTATCGATTCCATTCCAAGATCACAAGCTCTATCAACAATTTTTGAAATTTGACTGGCACCATCAAGCAAACTGTAGTCACTATGATTATGAAGCGGAACGAAAGCCATATTCAAATAATTTATATATATAAGATAGAGAAAATTTCTAAAAGATCTATACTTTGTGATTACAAATTAATTATTAATACAAATTTAAAATAAAGGCCTGTTCTTAATTACCTGAGCATCAATTTCAAAGATATTTGCGGCATTCAATATTCTATCTTCTTCCAATACATTGCCTATTAATTGCATTCCTATAGGTAATCCTTTATTATCAAAACCACAAGGGATACTGATTGCAGGGAGGCCTGCTAAATTAGCAGGAACAGTTAATAAATCAGACAAATACATTGAAAGTGGATCATTGACAAAATCTCCCTTTAAAAAAGCAGTGGTTGGGCAAGTTGGAGTTAATAAAACATCCACTTTCTTAAAAGCATAATCAAAATCTTTTCTTATAAGTGTCCTAACTTTTTGTGCCTTCTTGTAGTAGGCATCACTGTATCCAGCTGACAAAGCATAAGTACCTATCAAAATTCTTCTTTGTACTTCATCTCCAAAACCTTCAGCTCTACTTTTTGAGGTCATGTCTATAAGATTTAAACCTTCATTCGATCTGTAGCCATATTTAACTCCATCATATCTAGCTAAATTTGCGGAGGCTTCAGATGGTGCAATGACATAATATGTCGCAATTCCATCGTTAAATCTAGGACATTCAACTTCGATAATTTCAGCTCCTAAAGCTTGGAATCTATCAACTCCAGAAAGAACAGAATCCTTAACTTCTGGATTAAGCCCTGGGTGTTCAAAACATTCTTTAATGATTCCAATTTTTAAACCCTTTATAGATTTATTTAAGTCAGTCAAATAATTTGGTACTGGCTTGTCAAGACATGTTGAGTCAAAGGGGTCTTTACCAGATATTGAATAAAGAATTTCGGCCGCATCTGAGACGGTATTAGTAATTGGGCCAATTTGATCAAGAGAGCTAGCAAATGCTACAAGTCCCCATCTGCTAACTCTGCCATAAGTAGGTTTAAGACCTACGACGCCACAAAAAGAAGCTGGTTGCCTTATTGATCCTCCTGTATCAGAACCTATAGCCGCTGCACAAAATCCAGCGGCAACTGAAGCCGCACTTCCGCCTGAACTGCCTCCAGGGACTCTATTAATATCCCAAGGATTTGAAGTGACTCCAAATACAGAAGTTTCCGTTGAACTACCCATTGCAAATTCGTCTAAATTTGTTTTACCTAAACAAATTCCCCCTGAAGACCATAATTTACTCGAAGCGGTGGATTCATAAGGAGCGACAAAGCTTTTAAGCATTTTACTTGCACAAGTTGTTGCAACTCCTTTGGTGCAAATATTATCCTTTATTGCTATTGGGATCCCCGCGAGAGGAGGTAGTTTTTCTTTATTTTGAATTAATTTATCAATCTTCTCTGCTTGCTCAATAGCATTATTTTTTGTAGTACAAATATATGAGTTGATTTCAGGATCTTTTTGATCGATTTTTGCAAAGATATCATTCACTAATTCCTTAACAGAAACATTATCACTGGTAATTTCTTTTCTTAAAGAATTAAAATTCATATCTTATTTATCTCTTAAATTCAAAGTTATCAAACAGTTAATGGTTCTTCTTTTTTGCAACGCACTAAGCTGTGTTTAATATTTTTAGACCCTTCATCAGAAAGATCTTTAATAAAAGAAGACATATTTTCTTTTAAACTACGTTTAGTAATAAATGGTCCGAACCAGTAGGTACCACTAGGTTGATCTGTCTCAATTTTAGCCCACCAAGCTAAACCGAGTTTGTTTCCAAAGTTTCTAATCAATTTAATTGGCCTGTAAGACCATCAATTCTTGTTAAATTCTATACAATTTTGTAGTGAAAATTCAATAAATTTTTATTAATCACATAAATGTATTGAAACAACAACATTTTAGTGGTCTTTAAAAAATGTGATTAGAAACAATAAAAATTATTTACTTGTCAAGTGAAATAGGGATATGGCAGCCGCCACAGAGGCATTTAAACTTGAAGTCTTACCTTTAAGAGAAATACTTAATATAAAATCGCATTTTTTTTGAGTAAGTAAAGAAATACCTCTATCTTCAGAGCCAACTACAACCACCAAAGGTGCTTTTTCTTGAAAATTCGAGATAGATATACGACCATCTCCAGATAAGCCAGCAACAAGAAAACCATTTTTCTTTAGTTCCTCAAGTGCTCTATTTAGGTTAACAACTCTACTTACGTGGAGGTGTTCTAAGGCTCCTGCAGCTACCTTGGCGACTGTACCAGTCAATCCTGCAGACCTTCTCTGAGGAATGATTAATCCCTTGCAATCAAATGCTTCCGCTGATCTTATAATCGCACCAACATTATGAGGATCAGTTATACCGTCTAATGCGACTAAAATAGGATTTGGACAATTGTGTTTAGAAAAATCGATTAATTGTTCTAGAGATATTGTTTTAGAGCATGCTAACTGCAATGCAACACCTTGATGTGCAGCGCCATATGTCAATTGCGAAAGCCTGTTCCAAGAAACTTCTTCAATAAGAACTCCTTTTGATTTAAGATCCTTGAGCAAAACATAGAATTTGTCTGAAGAAAAAATTTCCGAAGTACACCAAATCCTATTAATCGCTCTATCACTACTAAGAGCCTCATAAACCGAATGTTTACCCCATATCCAATCATCAAAATTTTTCTTATTAGTAAACTCTTGATGCATATCAGAATTTTTATTAGGAAACTCAGTATTAGATTTAAATCTTGGATTTCTTCTTTTTAAAGATGAAAAAGTATTTTCATCATTATTTTTTAAATTTACAACTTTCTTATTTTTAGCGGAATTGTTCAAAAATCTATCATTTTTTTCTGAACGATTTGTATTTTTTGAGTAATAACCAAAATCTGAATTTTTTTTATGATCTTTATTATTTTTTCCGCGAAATTTATTTGAGGAGTTTTTCATAGATTCAATTCATTTTTAATTCTAAATATTCAAAAAGGGTTGATAATCTTTGAGGATCTTTTAAAAATAGCCAGCCAATAAGAGTTTCAAAACCAGTTGCTCTAGAATATATGGTTGGGTCTGCAGTTTTTGGATATTTCTTTGTTTTATTTCTAGCACGCCTAATTAAATCCATTTCACTTGAATTTAACAAATGTTCAATTTGACTTAAAGATTTTGACTGAGATTTTGCTTTTACTTCGTTTACTACAGATAAATGGAGGTCTTTTGATTTTAGAGGGAAATGAACATGCCTTAGTCTTTGGTGGAGCTCCCATACCGAATCTCCAAGCCATGCAAGTTGAATAACACCTATATCCTCGGGGGAACCATATGGAACCAAGTTTTGAATCCAATAATTCAATTTTTTAAATAATTTAATGCATCTTCAAGGCTTGACTTCAAGTTAAGAAAATCCCCTAGACGAACAAGTTTAATTGTTTGGGCCACTCTCGAATTGCCAACGACAGAAAAACCAAGTTTCGACTTTTTGCATTCTTTTGAAGTTTGAACAAGTGCTCCAAGACCCGATGAATCTAAAAAATCTATTTTGGTAAGATCAATAACGAATGGAAGGTCATTTTTTAAATTATTAGTAACAAAAGTCTTAAATTGTTTTTCTGAGAAAGCATCTAGTTGGCCTTTAAAAGTAAAAACCATTATGTTCGTTTTAACCTCAAGGTTTCCTCTTAAAGAAACGGTTAACTTCTGGAAATCTTCTATGATTTAATACCTCCCAAAAATTAATATATCAAATGTAATTATCAAATCAAATGAAAACAATATGTCAACATCTTTCTAACATTAGAGAAACAAATTTTTTAAATAAATAATCTGAATCATGTGGTCCAGGTCCTGCTTCTGGATGATATTGCACACTAAATATAGGCTTATTATAAACCTCTAGGCCAGCCACAGTATTATCGTTAAGGTTATAATGGGTAATTCTAACTATGTCCTTTGAGAGAGAATTGGGATCAATTGCAAAACCATGATTCTGACTAGTTATCTCAATTTTATTATTTTCACCACAAGGATGATTTAAACCACGATGTCCAAAAGGTAATTTATAAGTTGAACCTCCTAATGCCAATCCAAATATTTGATGGCCAAGGCAAATACCAAACATAGGTATCTCTCCATATTCAATAAGAGATTTTGCTAAGTCTATACCTTCAGAAACAGATGAAGGGTCACCAGGACCATTTGAGAAAAATACGCCATCCGGCTTGTTAGACAGAACATCATTTAGAGAAGATCGAGAAGGTAAAACCAAAACTTCACAACCATGGGATACAAATCTATTAAGAATTGAATTTTTAATTCCAAAATCAATTGCTACTATTTTTAATTTTTTAGAAGATTCGTCATATCTTTTCCTTAGATCAAAAATTGTTTGCGTATGACTTTTCCATAAATACTGTTCCTTTGTCGAAACAACTTTTGATAAATTTAATCCCTCCATCTTTGGAGTATTACAAATTATCTTTAAACAACTTTCATCAGTTTTATCTAGAGATGTAATAACTCCATTCATCGCGCCACTAGACCTTAAAATTTTAACAAGAGCTCTCGTATCAATTCCATGTAGACCTATTATATTTTTCTCAACTAACCATTGATTAAAATTCTTTTGTGATCTCCAATTGCTGCTATTCGATGAAAAATTTCTAACAATTATACCTTTAACATTAGTATTAGATTCTGAATCTTCAAAATTAATACCAGTATTTCCAATCTCTGGATAAGTAAATGTTAATAACTGTCCATAATAACTTGGATCAGTAATAACTTCTTGATATCCGGTCATTCCCGTATTAAAAACAATTTCACCAACGGCTGTACCAGAAGCACCAAAAAAGAAACCTGGGAAAACAATTCCGTTACTTAAAACTAATTTAGCGTTTTTCTTATATGGATTAAGCATCAATTTGAAATTAACTAATTTGCGGATAAATAATTTTTTAAAAGTAAAAACTTCTTCCAAGGATCTCCTTGTTTTATAGAAAATAAAGCTTTATTAAATCCCTCTTTTAAATCATCCTCAATTCCTGCTACCCAAAGCACTAAAGCAGAGTTCAAAGCAACCACATCAATATGAGATTTTTGACCAGAACCATTTAAGACAGACTTTAATATTTCCTCGTTAGAATCGGAATCAGAAACCACAAGCTTATCGTTAGATATATTTTCATGGTTAAAATCTGAAATATTTACTTCTGAAAACCGTAATTCACCATTATCAACAAATACTAATTTATTTTCTCCTTGAAGTGAAGCTTCATCAAGGCCACCAAACCCATGAACTACTACTGCTCTATTCATACCCATTTTTAAAAGCGCACTTCCCATAGGTTTTAAAAGATCCTCTGAAGCAACACCCAAAACTTGAGCATTAGGTCTTAAAGGATTTACCAATGGTCCCAGTTGATTAAATACTGTTCTTATCCCAAGGGTCTTTCTTAATGGAGCAAGTTTTATTAAAGATTTATGCCAAACAGGTGCGAACAAAAAAGTTATTCCAATTTCACCTACTGCTTTGATTACTTTTTCTGATGAACAATTTAAATTCAAACCAAGATTCAACAAAACATCTGCAGAGCCAACTTTTCCACTCGCACTTTTATTTCCGTGTTTTGCAATATTTACCCCACAAGATGCAGCTACAAATGCAACTGCAGTTGAAATATTGAATGTATTAGCTCCATCACCACCCGTTCCACAAGTGTCTACCAAATACAAATTTGGTCTTGCTACTGGCAATTCGCAAACATTTAAGAGTTCCTCAGCCATAGAACTTAGTTCGACACCTGTAGAACTCTTTGCTCTCAAAGCACTCAAGAAAGCTCCTGTTTCAACATCTGAAATTTCATCATTAAGCCATCTTTGCATTAAAGATCTAGAAGTTAATTCATCAAGATCACTTCCCTCCAACAAATTATTTAGGATTTCAGAGTTTGATAGATTAGAGTACATTTATTTATGGAAGAAAAATTTTGCAGATAAAATTCAATTTGAGGTATCAAAACCTGAGCCAACTAAATCTTTATTTGTATTAGAAGGCCTGAAGCTTTTTGACCAAATAATTTTTGTTTTTAAAAAAAGTTCATTTTTAGTGATATTCCAAAAATTTAAAATTTTTTCAATATCATTTTTAATTTCAATTTCTCCTGGGAAATTGGTATAACGATTTATTAATCTAGCTAAATTTATATAGTCAAGATCATCTTGTGTTTTTTTAGTGATAAGGGAATCTATAATGTTTTTGTCTGTTTCATGTAATGGATGAGTTTGCTCGTTACCCATAAATAAATACTGAATCATTTATAAAATTAGCTCACATATTCAAAAATGAAACATTATCTTAATCATATCGGCAAAATAAAATGAAAAATTTAAAAATAAAAGTTATATCTAAATACTTAAGACCTTATAAAAAAGAATTTTTATACGGAGCTTTAGCTCTCTTAATTGTAAATATACTAAGTGTTGTTATACCCTTAGAGGTAAAAAATATAATTGACCAATTACAAAATGGGTTCTCTTCGGATTTTGTTATTTCTAAATCTTTATGGTTAATATTTTTAGCGACTTGTATGGGTTTAATAAGATTATTTTCTAGACAGATTGTCTTCGGAATAGGTAGAAAAGTAGAAGTAAATCTTCGTCAAAAACTATTTGACCATTTACTTATACAAGATCCAGAATGGATCCAAAAAAAAGGTAGTGGAGACATTATTAGTAGAGCTACAAGCGATGTTGAAAACATAAGAAGACTTTTAGGCTTTACAGTTTTAAGCTTGTGCAACATTGTCTTAGCATATTCATTCACTATTCCTTCAATGTTTTCGATTAATAAAACATTAACAATATCAGCTTTAATGATTTTTCCATTAATCCTTGGAATTGTAAGTCTATTTGGGGGCAGAATGGTTAATCAAAGAAAAGCTCAACAAGAATCATTATCAAAACTTAGTGATCTAATACAAGAAGATTTATCTGGTATAAGCGCAATTAAAATTTATGCCCAAGAGAATGCTGAGAAAAAAGAATTTAACATATATAATAATGCCTATCGAAATTCAGCGATAAAACTTGCAAGAACTGCGAGTACTCTATTCCCTTTGTTACAAGGAATTTCCTCAATTTCATTATTGATTTTATTGTCATTAGGAACTTTTCAATTAGAAAGTGGATTTATTTCTATAGGTGGTTTAGTAGCTTTAATTCTTTACGTAGAGAGACTTGTCTTCCCAACAGCTCTATTAGGTTTTACCTTAAATACTTTTCAACTTGGCCAAGTAAGTTTAGATCGTGTTGAAGAAATCTTTCAGAACAACCCAAAAATTGTAGATAGAGAAGAAACTAAATTTTTAAAAAGAAAAATTAAAGGATTCTTAGAAGCAAAAAATTTAACGATAAAGTATCCAGGATCAAAATTTAATGCATTAAATAATCTCAATTTTAAAATTTATCCTGGAGAACTTATTGCAATTGTTGGTCCAGTAGGTTGTGGAAAGACAACACTAGCAAAGTCTCTAGGACGGACTATTGAAATACCAGACAATCAATTATTTTTAGATGAAATTGATGCAAAAACTTTAAAATTAAGCGATCTTAGAAAAAATATTTCAATAGTTCCTCAAGAAGCATTCTTATTTACTTCTACAATCTCAGAAAACCTAAGTTTTGGGGAACCCAAAGCTTCTAAATATCTAGTTAAAGAAAGCGCTACAAAAGCTGGATTGATTGATGATATCAATAGTTTCCCACAAAGGTTTAAAACTATTGTTGGTGAAAGAGGTATTACATTAAGTGGTGGACAAAGGCAAAGAACTGCACTAGGAAGAGCACTGCTTGTTGATTCTCCTATTGTTGTTCTTGATGATGCTTTAGCAAGTGTAGATAATAAAACAGCAGCAAGAATAATAGATGAAATGAGTGATAGAAGTAGTAAAACAATCATAATGATTAGTCACCAACTTTCCGTTGCAGCTACTTGTGATAGGGTTTTAGTAATGGATAAAGGAGAAATAGTACAAGAAGGGACTCATAAAGATTTAGTAGAAGTGAGTGGACTATACAAACAACTTTGGGATAGAGAACTAGCTACCAGAGTTGTTAAGAGCTAAAAGTAAATTTTTTTCTTATAATAAATTGATTTAAATTATGTTTAAATTCCTGAAAAACATTATGAATAATGATGAGGTAGATTTAACTAATGATTCTTTTTCATTGCATAGAATATTAAAAACACATATACAAAAAGATCCTGATTTAGAAGAAGATGAAATAATTTTTGGATGTGGTTGTTTCTGGGGTGCTGAAAAATGTTTTTGGAAACTTCCTGGAGTTATCACAACATCTGTAGGTTATGCTGGAGGAGAAAAAAACAATCCAACTTATTATGAAGTATGTTCCGGCTTAACTGGTCATTCAGAAGTTGTAAGAGTTATATGGGATAAAAGGGAAATTGATGTAAGTGATTTATTAAAAATGTTTTGGGAATGTCATGACCCTACTCAAAAAAACAGGCAAGGCAATGATATGGGAACACAATATAGATCTGCAATATATTACAAAAATGAAAATAATATTAAAAAAATATTAGCCAGTAAGGAACAATATCAAAGGGAATTAAGCAAAAAAAATCTTGGTTTAATTGAAACGGAAATAAAAATGATTGATTCATATTTTTATGCGGAACAATATCATCAACAATATCTTGCATCAGCTGGAAGCAGGCAGTATTGTTCCGCTTCACCTACAAAAGTTAAGTTAGGCGTTTTTACTGGAAGCAACTATAAATTAGAAGACCATATATGGGAAAACTTTAATTGGGAAGTTGAAAAGTGTGTATTGAGATCTGATAACAATCCTATAAAGAATAACATTTAAATCAATCTAATCTTTATAGTAAAGAAACGGGGCGTAGCGCAGTTTGGTAGCGCACCACTTTGGGGTAGTGGGGGTCGTGGGTTCAAATCCCGCCGTTCCGATTATTTATCTTCTTCATTTATAAGCGATTTGTATAGTTTATATGAACTTATGCCTACTGCTATAAATGTAAAAGAAGAAAAAAAAGCTAAAACTAATATAGTTAGATTTGAAACTTCCACTTCACCTAATTGGAAAGATATAAAAATGTTCATTAGAAAGAAATTTTTTTTAAAACCTTAACACAATTGCAAAAAAATTTTTTCACATACAACTATAAATTCAAAAGAATTACAACACCAAAAATTACTCGATAGATGATAAATATTTTCAACCCATTTGAAGAAAAATACTTTAATAAAAAATCTATTGCCAATAAAGAAGACAAAAATGTCGTAATAAGACCAACAAAAAGAGGGAGGAAACCTAATGAAAAAAAATCATCATAAGAAGAAATAAACTCAACAATTGAAGCAAGAGCAATAGCTGGCATCCCTAAAAGAAAAGAAAATTTCGCAGCATCGCCTCTTTCCCATCCTGATATTAAAGCGCTAGAAATAGTGACCCCCGATCTTGAAACACCAGGAAAAATTGCAAATGCTTGAAAGAAACCTATAAAAAAACTATTTGAATAATTATGGTTTCTAATATTAATTGAACCTCTTTTCGAACTATCCGCCAAGTACATAAAAAAAGCCATTAGAAATGAGACCAATGCTATTGATAAATTTGAACGAAGAACGTTTTCAAAAAATGATGGGATGAATATTTTTATACTCCCACCAAGCAAAACAATTGGTATGGTAGCAATCAAAATAGACCTTAATAATCTTTCACGTAAGAGATATTCAAGAAAAATCCTGGATGATTGGCTTCTGAAATTAAAAATATCATTTTTAAAATACCAAGCTATAGCAAGAACACTTCCAAGTTGAATAGCGGCGGACAATGATGATCCTGGATCATCAATACCTAAAAAAAGAGATATTACTTTTAAATGAGCTGTACTACTTACAGGGATAAATTCCGTTAAACCTTGAATTAATCCATATAAAACAAATTTTAAATATTCCAAAAACTTTTAAATTACCTATTTAATTAATAGCAATTTACATTTAAAGATTAAAAGCTAGTATGGAAAAATGAAAAAAAAATCTATTTTAATATTATTTTTTCTTTTTTCCTTAACCTTTTCTGGTTCTGCCAAAGCTAACTATTGGTTAATAATAGGAACTTATAGACAAGGGCCTGGAGGAAGGCCAGAGGTTAGTGGAATAACAAGTCCTTCTTTACATTCTATTCCAATGAAAGATTTGGAAACTTGTAATAAGGCAGGGGAAAAAATTACTAATGAAATATACAAACCTGTTTGGCAATTTGATAGCAGATGGACTTGTGTATTTAGAGGGGATTAGAAATAAAGTTACCTTTTAACATCGTGAGCACAGCCATCACCTTTATAGTTTTCACTCTCGTAAAAATCGTTTTTTGTCCCAAAATAGACTGTTAATAAAACGAAAGGTAGGCTTAATATAAATAAAATAGTTGTTAAATCCATGGTATTTACTTATTCAAGAAGGTTATGAAAAATTAAAATTACAATTTGTTCATCAACTCATGTTTAATAATCCGTGGGTCCCTTAATACCAAGATAAAAAAAGGCTCCTAACCCAACTAAAAGTATAACTCCAGCGATAGCTGCAGAAGGAACAAAACCTCCTATTGCAAATGAAGATAAATAATACATCTATAAAACTAAAACTAGTTAAATAATATCAATAAAAAATAGGTATTTGTAAAAAATTTTGACTCGAAGACAATTAGATAATATCTGATCTATGCTACTAAAGTCGAATCTTCGTTATCAGCAGAAATTCTTATTCTCTCTTCCAACTTAGGGCCATATAATTCATTTCCCCAAATTTCAACTCTTGAATCATTTGGGGCCATAAAAGTAAGAATGTCAGTAGGAAATAAAACTCTCTCTAAGAAAAAATTTGATGGACCAATACACCTCAAAACAACCATCCTACAACCTTCATTTTTGTAAGAAAACTCAACCATCTCTAATAAGCAAAAATATGTTTAATTAAACACCATTTAGAACTTAAAAAAATGTATAAAAAATTACTGAAAAAAAAGAAATTTAGAAAATGCTACAAATTCAAACCAGCCTCAACTAAATTCCTTTCTTGATCAATTAATAAAAGGGCGTAGGATTTTATAAAATCAAAACTTTTATGAGGGATTGAGACATTAAGCATTCTCAAGAAATTAGATAATTTTTCATCTTTAAGGGCGTTACCTTTCTGTGAAAACATTTCTTTTTCCTGATTTGTTTTCCATTTATTCATATATTCAATCTTCAAGGGCTTTAAGTGCCAAATATTGTCTATTAAAGTCCAAATATCTAAATAATCGTGTAAGTTATTTTGAATTTTTAATAGATAGGATGATTCATGAATACTTAAATTTGTTGTATTTATAGGTTGATCAGTTATATCAATAGAATAAGGTTTTATTCCTAAAAACCATCCCTCAAGAATTAATAAATCAGGATTATCTAATCTCCAATGAGATCTATCTCCTAAACCATTTCTTAAAGATTTATCGAAAACTGGTACATTTAATTCTCCATTTATCTTCCAATTTAATAACTTTTCATGCATTAAATTTACTGAGTGACTACCAGGAAACCCTCTTGAAACATTCCAAGGATTATTTTTAATCGCTAATTTCATTTCATTTGATGGGAGATAAAAGTCGTCAATTGAAATAACAGAAATTTTGAAGTTTAATTTTAACGATATAGCCTCGAGCCATTTACCTAGTGTTGTTTTACCTGTACCAGGTAAAGCTGATATTCCAATTATTTTTCTATCAGAAAAATTATTTTTAAATTTATAAGCCTGAGATAAAAGAGGTAAAGCCAAACCCCAAATCCAATCATCATTTACTTTATTGTTCCAATATTGATCAATTGAAAGAATGTTTCTTTGATTATTCCAAAAATTGAACCAATCATCCAAAGATTCCCATCCAATATCAACAATTAATTTTTCAAATTTATCAAGAGGAAAATTAATATCCAAATCTTTCATATCTCTAACCTAGTTCTCGATTATTTATCAATTTATTGATTTCATTTTTCCAACCATATCCATTTGGTTCAGAGGCTAAAGTAAATTCCAAATCTTTTAATTGATCTAATAAATTTAAGTTAGGCCCATCTTCTCCAGGAATAACTATTTTAATATCTGAGTTTAAAAGTAGAGGCAAATCATTTGGAGAATCGCCTAAACCTATAATTTCAATATTTTGAACATTTGAATATTCTTTTAGAGCATTAATTGCTTTACCTTTATTCGATCTTGAAGATAATAAATGACTCATTCTATTGCCCTTAAAAATATCAACATTGAATTTTTTACAACAGGTATTAATTTTCTCTTCTAAATAATCTGGCGGATTTAAAAAAGGCATGCTCCAATGTCTATCACGCATTAAGGTCAATGAGTTGCCCTCTAAACCTGTAAGCTGGGTAGCTTCTAGATCAGTGAGATTATTAAGAGGTGTAAGTTTGTAATCAATTTCTTTAGAAATAAAATTCAAGATTTCTTCAAGAGATTCGTATTTTATTCCAAGAATAATTTCTCCATTTACTCTTTTAAGAGATTCACCATATATTGCCGCACCATTCTCAACAATATAGGGATCCGTTAAATTTAGTTCATTCCTGATAACTCTTACCTCTGAAGCCGTCTTGCTCGTACAAAGAATTACGGGTATAGATATTTTTTGTAGTTTTTTAATAGTTTCTTTAGCAGGCGATAAATCATACGAGTGATCCATTAAAGTACCATCAACATCACTCACTACCCAAATAGAAGAATTTTCTATCATTTTTATAAAGCACTAAGCCAAATAACTTGAAAAGGATCAAGACTAATATTTTTCCAATTGTATTTAGTAGATGTTAAAAAATCTTGGCTATTGAATTCATTATCAAATATTTTTGGTAGATCATTATCATTCAATTGATAATTAATTTTGTTTTCAGTCATGTTATGTATTGCAAAAACTGATTTAGGACCTTTACTTCTTTTGATTACAACAATATCACTTCTACCTTTAGACAAACATTTCATTTCTGAAGAAGGGTGAAATTGTTTTAAATTTGACCTGACATCCATAGCATTTCGAAGATATTTTAAGTTTTTATTGGCATTTGATTCTGGATTATTTAAAACAGATAAAAGATTGTCTAATTTAAATTTTTCTCTATTCAAGTCTCTTCTTTGACCCGTCATAGCAAAACTTTTTATATCATTTTCAGAAGCTAGTAATGCTGGCAAATAAAATGCAGGAACACCTTTCAGAGCCATTACTAATAATTGACTCAAAATAAATCTCTCATATTGAAATCTTTTAGAATCTCGACTGGAGTCTTCCATTGCACTCCACCAACTAATATTTAATTCATAAGGTTTATCATCACCATTTGATAAACGTCTATGACTTACTAATCCGCCTCTTTTCTCACAATTAATTAATAAATCATTAATTCTCTGCTCATTCATTAAACCCTCAAGAGCTCTTAGCCCAACACCATCATGCGATGCAGTGAAATTAAATAAAGTAGTATCTTCAGGTAATAAAGGCCAATCAAAAATCCATGAATTTAGAATATCAGCTCTTGAAGTAATAATTGCTTCTAGGAGAAGAGGAGGCAATGGGAAATTATATGCCATATGGGCTTCATCATCAGGAATGAGATAAGATAGATTTTCCTTCTGTGGAACATTAGTTTCAGTTATTAAAACTCCCTCATCAAGAAGATTATTTAAAAGAACTCTTAAGAGTTTCACAATTAAATGTGCTTTAGGTAAATGCAAGCATGTTGTCCCTGATTCCTTCCAAATAAAACCTACAGCATCAAGCCTGAACCATTTAATTCCATTAGATAAATAACTTATAATTAAATTTAAGAATTCAAGAGTCATTTTTGGGTTATGCCAATTCAAATCAATTTGATCAGGACCAAAAGTTGTCCAAACCTGTTTAGGACCATCTTTAGTATTTATTTGAGAAAACAAAGAGGAACTTCTAGGCCTAACTACATTTGACCAGTCAAGATTTTGTCTCGGTGAAAAAACATTTGATATTCCAGGTTCTTGGGATTTAATAAATTGTTGAACCCAAGGGTGAGATGATGAGACATGATTTAGTACTAAATCAGCCATCAAATCATGATTTTTAGAAATACTTTTGAGATCATCCCAACCACCAAATTTTTCTTCTAAAGAATCATAACTTGAGACTGCAAAACCTCCATCACTTGTAGATTTCAAAAAAGGAAGAATATGTACAACTTTAGAAAGACTGCCAAAATATTTACTTAACAACTCACCTAGAGTTTTTAATGTTGCCTCGCCATTTTTATAAATACTATCTGCATAAGTTATCAAAACCGAATGAGATTCATTCCATCTTTCCTTATCTCTTATTTCTTCATAAGCAGATTTCTCTGAGAAATCATCTAAAATCTGTAATAATTGATTTGAAATAAAATTAATTTCTTCTGTAGTATTATTTGAATAAATTGTTTTTAACAATTTATCAATCTTTAATCTATCTAATTTTTTCTCTGTATCAATTTGCTTCACTTTGAAAAAATCAACGAAGTATTATTACTATTCTGCACATCAATTAGAAAATGGACTTTCAACAAGGTTTAATCACAACAATACATGAATATGGAGTTACAGGAAATTTACTTAAAGAATTAAACAAAAGTCTTAAAAGAAGATCAACTAGTATTTTAATACCTTGCTTATATGAAGAGTTTGAGCGTCCAGCATTAAAAGATATAAGAGAAGTGCTAAAAAACCTTACAGGCTTAAATGAATTAGTTATTGCTCTCTCTGCAAAAACTGTTGAGCAAGTTAAGTCAGCAAAATCATTTTTTGACTCAATGCCATTCCCAGTTCATGTTCAATGGACTAATTCTCCCTCTGTAATTGAGCTATTAAAAAGCCAAGAAAAAAATGGATTAGAACTTCTAGGAACTCCAGGTAAAGGATGGGCTGTATGGCAAGGCATTGGAGTTGCGACTAGAAAATCAGAAGTTGTTGCTCTTTTTGATGCTGATATAAGAACTTTTAGTCCTTTATATCCTTCAAGAATGATACTTCCACTTCTGGATGAATCATATGGAATATCATATGTAAAAGCTTTTTACAGTAGATTATCTCTAGAAACAAATCAATTGCAAGGTAGAGCAACAAGATTATTCGTGGGTCCTTTATTAGCAAGTCTTGAGCAGTTAGTTGGTAAGGGTCCTTTTTTACAGTATCTTCAATCATTTAGATATCCTTTAGCAGGTGAGTTTGCTTTTACTAAAGACCTTGCTATGAATTTAAGAATTCCTTGTGACTGGGGTTTAGAGATAGGTTTATTATCAGAGGTTTATAGAAACGTAAGGACCTCCAAAATAGCCCAGGTTGACCTAGGTTTATTTGATCATAAACATAAGAATATTGGTGATTCTTCTAAAGAAGGATTGCAAAAAATGTGCACAGAAATACTTTCAAGTGTTTTAAGAGGTCTTATGGAACATCAAGCCGAGACCTTAACTAGCACTCAACTAGCAACTTTAGAAGTTCTCTACAAAAGAGTTGGAGAAGATCGGGTAAAACAATTTGGATTAGATTCAGCAGTTAATCAACTTCCATACGATAGGCACGAAGAAGAATTATCAGTGCAAAAGTTTGCGAAACTATTAAGACCTGCTACAGAAGATTATCTGGCTTGTCCTACTACACTTCAATTACCAAGTTGGTCAAGAGTTCTATCTTGTGAGAACAAACTGCAAGAAGATTTAGCTATTGCAGGGTCAAAAGACATAAAGATAAGTGAAAAAGAATTAATTAAAAACTTCTAAAGCAAAAAATACCTCTGAGCCATTGGGACTTCATCAAGGGGTTCACAAGTAAGAAGTTCTCCATCAGAAAAAACTTCATAAGTTTGAGGATCAACCGAAATATTTGGTAGTTTACTATTAAGTTTTAAGTTTGATTTATTGATATTTCTGGTATTTTCTACTGCAATACATTTCTTTTGTAAGCCTAATTTATGTGGAATATTTTGTTCAATTGAATTTTTACTTAAAAAGGTAAAAGAACTCTTAATTAGAGATTGGCCGAAACTTGCAAACATAGGTCGACCATGTACAGGACCTGGAGTAGGAATTGAAGCATTTGCATCACCCATTTGGGACCAAACTATAGATCCTCCTTTAACAACTAATTCAGGCTTTACCGCAAAAAAGGAAGGTTTCCACAATGCCAAATCCGCAATTTTACCCTTTTCTATAGACCCAACATGTTTATCAATACCATGAGCTATTGCAGGATTAATTGTGACTTTAGAAATATATCTTTTTACTCGATAATTATCGTTTCTATCAGAATCCTGCGATAGCGGCCCCCTTTGGACTTTCATTTTATGTGCGGTTTGAAAAGTTCTTGTAATCACTTCACCAACTCTTCCCATAGCTTGAGAATCACTAGCAATAATTGAAAAGGCACCTACATCATGCAAAATATCCTCAGCTGCAATAGTCTCTCTTCTGATCCTTGATTCAGCAAATGCAATGTCTTCTGGGATTTTAGAATCTAAATGATGACAAACCATTAACATGTCAAGATGTTCTTCTAATGTGTTCCTTGTATAAGGTCTTGTTGGATTTGTGCTACTAGGAAGAACATTTTTTTCTCCACAGATTTTAATAATGTCTGGGGCATGACCTCCACCTGCTCCTTCGGTATGAAAAGTATGAATAGTTCTTCCTGCAATAGCGTTGATGGTATCTTCAACAAAGCCTGCCTCATTCAAAGTATCAGTATGAATACACACTTGTACGTCAAACTTATCTGCAACATTTAGACAAGAATTTATTGTAGAAGGAGTGGTTCCCCAATCCTCATGAAGCTTCAATCCACATGCACCAGCATCAACCTGATCAATAAGATTGCTCTCGTTTGTTGAGTTTCCTTTTCCAAAAAAACCTAAATTCATAGGAAATGCTTCTGCAGATTGAAGCATTCTTGAAATGTGAAAAGAACCCGGAGTACAAGTAGTAGCATTTGTGCCAGTTGCAGGTCCAGTTCCTCCTCCCAACATGGTTGTAATTCCAGAGGCTAGTGCTGTCTCAATTTGTTGGGGACAGATAAAGTGAATATGGGTATCTATTGAACCTGCAGTAAGAATATGACCCTCTCCAGCTATTACTTCTGTTGATGCACCAATAACAATATCAACATTATCCTGGATATCAGGATTGCCAGCCTTACCAATTTCAAAAATCATTCCATCTTTTATACCCACATCAGCCTTAATTATTCCCCACCAATCTACGATCAAAGCATTAGTTATTACGGTATCTACAGCCCCATCAGCTCTTCTTACTTGAGACTGTCCCATCCCATCTCGAATAACTTTACCTCCACCAAATTTAACTTCATCTCCGTATGTAGTTAAATCCTTTTCTACTTCTATAAAAAGTTCGGTATCAGCGAGCCTTACTCTATCTCCGGTAGTGGGTCCATAAGTTTGAGCATAAGTTTTTCTATCAATTTTATAAGACATAATTTTAACTATTTAAAGAACCATTAACTAATGAATTAAAACCATATACATTTCTTAAACCAGAAAATGGGACTAATTTGACATCTGTTGTATCACCCGGTTCAAATCTAATTGCTGTTCCTGCAGGAATGTCAAGACGCATACCTTTTGTTATTTCTCGATCAAAAATTAAAGCCTTGTTTGCTTCATAAAAATGATAATGAGATCCAACTTGCACAGGTCTATCTCCAGAATTAGACACCGTAACTGTTTTAACTTGCTTACTAAGATTTAGTTCAATTTCACCTTCTTCAGGAATTATTTCGCCAGGAATTAAATTAATCATAACTAATTAATTGGATTGTGAATAGTAACTAATTTAGTCCCATCGGGGAAAACCGCTTCTATTTGAACTTCATCAACCATTTCAGGAATGCCCTCCATAACTTGTGATTTTGAAAGCCAGGTAGTTCCCTCTGACATTAATTGACTTACACTTTTACCATCTCGTGCTCCTTCAAGAACTTGAAAACTTAAAAAAGCAATTGTTTCAGGATAATTAAGCTTAAGACCTCGACTGAGCCTTCTTTCAGCTAAGAGCGCAGCAGAAAAAATCAATAATTTATCCTTTTCTTGAGGTGAAAGATGCATAATAAAAAATTAATCTATAAATTCTTAAAAAAGGTTCTTTATGAACATAATTAATAATTCATAGAATCTTGTAAAGGCCATACACCTTGATATTTTGGCTCACAAAATCCACAAACAGACCTAATTTGTTTCCAAATACAAAAAAAACATTTTCTAGCATCTTGAGAAGAACTTCCTAGGAATCGTACAGAGATTCCATTTTCAAGGATTCCAATAGATAAATTATTATTAGTTTCATTGAAAATCTTTTTTATATTTCCTACAAGATTATTTATTTTTGACTTGGGGAAATCTTTTTCGCAAATCCAAATTAAGGATCCAAAAACAGGCATATAATCCATGCCTGACTTGGCCACAAAACTTGCATTAGATAATTCAATCTGATCAACATATTCCCAATCATCAAGTAAATCATTATTTCTCATAATTTCTAATTTAGACCTAAAAACTCCACTCTCAATAGATTCTCCGCATGAAGATCTTCCAAGTCTTATTAAATCAGTAAATAAAAAACTTGAAGTTTCTGAAATAGATACTTTAAAAATTTGCTCATACAAACCATTTGCAAAGATGATTGTTTCTTGAGGAAGAAACTCCAAATGAGAATTGTCAAGAATGTTTATGAGATTCTTTTGCTTTGAAAAACTTCCTTTTGGATTAATTTTAGATCTTCCAACTGATCCATATACTTTTTGAGCTGAAGAAGTAGTCAATAAAACCTTAGAGTTTTTTTCAAGATTTACCTCAAAATCGAGTAAATCACCTCCTACCAATCCCCCTGCAGTATGTAGAACAGGCAAAATGCATCTACCCTCTTGATCATGAGTAGACTTTAATAACTTATAAGGAGAAGTTGATTTAGATTTAAAGATTGTTTTATCAACATTTCCTAAACTTGCTTTATTATTGAAAAAATTTAAGAAACAATTACCTTCCCATGAAGTTTTAATCATAAATTGTTTTCTTTAATTACTAAATTAAAGTAACCAAAAATTTTGATTATGAGAATGAATAAACAAATTGTTGTAACTGATTGGATTAAGGAAAAACCGAAATTAGGTTCATTTTTAAAACTTACCTTAAGTTCAGATGAAAGAAGAATCTTAAGAGGTAAAAGAATAACTGATTGTGATCAAGAAATAATTTTACAATTACCTAGAGAGGGCAAATTAAATGATGGAGATATTCTTTCAACTAATAAGTCCAATTTCTATGTAGAGATAATTGCCAAAAAAGAAAATTTAATTGAAATAAGTTCAAATTCTAAAATTGAGCTAATTAAAACTGCCTATCATCTCGGGAATAGGCACGTGGAAGTAGAAATCGAAGAAGGCATTCTTCTAACAAAAAGTGATTATGTTATTAAAAATATGGTTCTTAATTTTAAAGTTGATGTAAAAAATACGAAAAAAAAGTTTTTCCCAGAAAGAGGGGCCCATAGTCATGAGTAAAAGTCACTTATTAAAATATTTATTAATAAGTCCTAACTTACCAGTTGGAGGATTTTGTTATTCGGAGGGAATGGAGAGTTATCTTCATAATAAAAAGTTAACAGATTCAAACTCTGTAAAAGACTTAATCATAAGTGAACTAAAAATTGGTCAGATAAGACTCGATGCAAGACTTTTACTAGATTTTTTTGATATTTTCAATGAGATAAACTACCGCAAAAATTTAAAGGGTAATTTGCAAAAGCTAATGAGTTTGGATAAATGGATCCTCTCATCAAAGGACTCTCATGAAATGAGAGAACAACAAATTCAAATGGCAAAATCACTCTTTGATTTAACCAAAGAATTTGGATTTGAATATCCATATGAAAATAATAAAAAAAGCTCCTGGTCATTAGCATGGAGTTGGGCTTGTTATTCTTTTGAAATTACCAAGTTAGAAATGGTTGAGAATTTTTTCTATGCGTGGAGTGCGAATCAACTTAATGCTGCATTAAGAATTATTCCTATTGGGTCAACAAAAGCACAATTAATTCAGAGAGACTTATTAGAAATAATTTCAAAAGTTTCTAAAGAAATTATGGACAAAGAAATTGATGACATCTATTTTGGCAATGTAGGTTTAGCTATGGCACAACAAAATCATAATGACCTTTATACAAAACTTTTTAGAAATTAATTTATGAGCAGCAAATTGAGAGTAGGTGTTGCTGGGCCTGTAGGTTCAGGAAAAACTGCATTAGTAGAGACTCTATGCTTAAGAATGAAAAAAACTCATGAGATAGCTGTTGTCACTAATGATATCTACACCAAAGAAGATGCTAATTTTCTAATAAATAAAAAAGTTTTAGAGGAAGGAAGGATTATTGGTGTAGAAACTGGAGGTTGTCCTCATACAGCGATAAGAGAGGATTGTTCATTAAATAAAAATGCAGTTTTAGATTTAGAAAATAAATATAATCCTTTAGATTTTGTTTTTGTAGAAAGTGGAGGTGACAATTTAGCATCTAGTTTTAGTCCAGAACTTGTAGATTTATCAATATATGTAATTGATGTATCTGCCGGAGACAAAATTCCTAGAAAAGGGGGGCCAGGGATAACAAGGTCTGATTTATTATTAATAAACAAAATTGACTTAGCAGATAAAGTTGGTGCAGATTTAAATATTATGAAAAGTGATACTGAATTCATGAGAAAAGGGAAACCTTGGTTTTTTACCAACCTAAGTAGCGGTATAGGAGTTGAAGAAATAACTAAATTTTTAGAATCACATATACCCAACAATCGAAACTAGAAAAATATTCATTCCTAATATATTGGATTCAACAAAAAGTTACGACTGATACAAAACTAATCCACACTCGTTTATAACTTTTACTTTATCCCCCTAATGAGGGTCAATTACCTAATTTATCCTAATTCATGAGAATTTCAAGGCGTATTTTGGCAGGTTTAGCTACTGCCTCACTTGCGGTCACCGCAACTTCCTGTGGTGGAGGCGGAACCTCCGGAAGTTTCGATGACACAGTAACCGTTGGTATTTTGCATTCGTTATCTGGAACAATGGCTATCTCTGAATCAACTCTTGTTGATACAGAAAAAATGGCTATTGAAGAGATAAATGCTGCTGGTGGGGTTACAGTTGGCGGCAAAAGCTACAAAATAGAATACATAGTTGAAGATGGTGCATCTGACTGGCCAACTTTTGCTGAAAAATCAAAGAAACTTATTGACCAAGACGGAGTTCCTGTCGTATTTGGTGGATGGACATCTGCAAGTAGAAAGGCAATGTTACCTGTCTACGAATCAAAAGATGCGTTCCTCTACTACCCAATTCAATATGAAGCTCAAGAATGTTCTAACAACATTTTCTATACAGGAGCCACACCAAACCAACAATCGGAACCCGCTACAGATTTCATGTATAAGCGTTCTCCCGCAGCTGGTGGAGATTTCTTCCTTGTAGGTTCTGATTATGTTTTCCCAAGAACTTCAAACACAATCACAAAAGCTCAGGTAAAACAGTTAGGCGGTAAAGTTGTTGGAGAAGATTACCTTCCATTAGGAAATACTGAAGTTGCTCCAATTATTTCAAAAATCAAAAAAGCTTTACCTGATGGTGGAATAATCATTAATACTCTTAATGGTGACCAAAACGTTGCATTCTTCAAACAGATTCAAGACGCAGGTATTACACCTTCAAGTGGGTACTACGTAATGAACTATTCAATTGCTGAAGAAGAGATTAGTACAATTGGTCCTGAGTTCCTTGAAGGTCACTACGGTGCTTGGAACTACATGATGTCAATTGATACTCCTGCATCTAAGAAATTTGCTGCAAGTTTCAAGAAAAGATGGGGAGCAGATCGTGTTGTAGCTGACCCTCAAGAATCTGCTTATAACATGGTCTACTTATGGAAACAGGCAGTTGAAGATGCTGGAACATTCGACGACAACGCCGTAAGAGAAGCTCTTGTTGGACAAAAGTTTGATGCTCCACAAGGTCCTGTTGAAGTTATGCCTAATCACCACTTATCTCAAACAGTAAGAATTGGGGAGATTAATGCAGAGGGTGGATTTACAATCCTTGAAGAGACAGGAGTTGTTCTTCCTCAAGCGTGGAACCAAAAGCATCCAAGTTCAAAAGGATTTGCATGCGATTGGACAGATCCTTCCAAAGGAGAAAAGTATAAGCTTTAATCTAATTAAAACCTATACTTCAAAATAAAAGGAGGTTAAGGCCTCCTTTTATTTTATACAATCAAATATTTTCATTTTCTAAATTGGAGTTACTTCTCGATAGTCTTTTTAATGGTGTTGCAATCGGATCTGTACTACTTGTTGCGGCATTAGGTCTAGCAATTGTTTTTGGTCTTATGGGTGTAATAAATCTTGCCCATGGAGAACTAATGATGCTTGGGGCTTACACAACATATGTAACACAATTAATTTTCAAATTACCTATATTAAAACCTTTCTACAATTCATATATTATAGTTTCTATTTTCCTTGCTTTTATTGTTAGTGGAGTAGTAGGCATTCTTTTGGAAAAAACTATAATTAGAAAGCTTTATGGAAGTCCACTAGAAACACTACTCGCAACTTGGGGGGTAAGCTTAATTCTTCAACAATTTGTCAGAAGTGTACCTTTAGCTTATGGAACCGGTCTGGTTATAAGTCTCTTAATTGGTTTATTCTTACCAACATCATTCCCTTCAAAAATAAAAGAATCAATAAATTTCAAATATTATAAATTTAGTTCTTGGTTGTTTGCTGCTTTAACTGGGGTCCTGACAGGTAGCGTAATCTCCTCTTCTGTCAGCAAACTTAGTAGAGCAAGCGCTCGAAATGTTGATGTAACAGCACCCTCATGGATGAGAGGTCAAGTAGAAATTATTGGCACTGCATTTCCTAAAACAAGATTAATGATAATTGTCATTACTCTAATCTCTGTAATAGCAATAACATTATTTCTTAATCAAAGTGCTTGGGGGATGCGTATAAGAGCAGTTACTCAGAACAGACAAATGAGTGATTGTCTGGGTATATCTACTGAAAAAGTGGATATTATTACTTTTGGAATTGGATCTGGCTTAGCTGGAGTTGCTGGGGTAGCAGTATCTCTTTTAGGTTCTGTAGGACCGAATGTTGGCGGAAACTATATAGTTGGTTGTTTTATGGTTGTAGTGCTCGGAGGAGTAGGAAATTTATTAGGAACAGTACTTGCTTCATTTGGAATAGGAATAATGACTGATTTAATTGGAGCTGGAAGGCTCTTATCAATATGGCCAGATATGCCTTTACCTTTATCAAACACGATTAACTTTTTTGCAACCACAAGTATGGCAAGAGTAATGATATTTGCACTAATTGTTATATTCCTACAATTTAAACCTACAGGTTTATTTCCTCAAAAAGGAAGGATGGTTGAGAACTAATGTCCTTAAGTAAAATTAAATTTGATAAAAAAATAGTATTATCATTCTGGATAATTTTAATAGCCTTAATTATTGCAGCACCAACTATACTCCCAGTATTTAGACTAAACCTTCTAGGTAGATACTTATCCTTATCCATAGTTGCTCTTGGTGTAGATCTGATCTGGGGATATACAGGTTTACTAAGTCTTGGACAAGGTATATTTTTTGCACTAGGTGGATATTGTGCAGCAATGTATTTGCAAATAACCAGCTCCTCTGAATTTCCAAATAATATTCCTGAATTTTTTGCTTTATATGGTGTTGAAAAATTACCTTTTTTCTGGGAACCGTTTAGATCGCCGGTTTTTACCTTCTTCGCTATCTGGATAATTCCAGCATTGGTTGCTGGTTTAATTGGATTTCTTGTTTTCAGGAATAGAATCAAAGGGGTATATTTTTCTATACTTACTCAAGCTTCTCTTCTTGTATTCTTTAACTTCTTCAATGGACAACAAAAACTTATAAATGGAACAAATGGATTAAAAACAGACGTAACACAACTATTTGGTCAGATGGTAGGTTCTGAATCCATGCAAAGACTTTTCTTTTGGATTACTGCTTTGTTAGTAATAGCAGCATGGTTTTTTGCAAAGTGGGTAGTTAAAGGTAGATTCGGCAATATTCTTATAGGAATTAGAGATGATGAACCAAGAGTTAGGTTTACAGGATACAACCCAGTTATATTCAAGACCATAATATTTTCCATTGCTGGAGGTCTTGCTGGAATTTCGGGAGCTTTATATACTGTTCAGTCTGGAATAGTATCCCCTCAATTTATGACGGTTCCCTTTTCTATAGAAATGGTTATATGGGTTGCTGTTGGAGGAAGAGGAACTTTATTAGGAGCGATACTAGGAGCAGTTTTCATCAACTATGCAAAAAGTCTTGTAAGTGAAGCTTTACCTGCTAGTTGGATGTTTATTCAAGGAGGGTTATTTATATTGGTCGTAACAGCTCTCCCAGAAGGAGTTTTAGGATGGATTCAAGGTGATGGTCCTAGGAATCTTCTTCAAAGATTTGGTTTGAAAAGGAAGATTGAAACCTATCCAAGCTTAGAAGTTAACAACAAGGAGGGGAATAATGAATAATAAAGATCTTCTTAATTTAATAGATATTACTGTTAGTTTCGAGGGTTTTTTAGCTCTTAACAAACTTAATTTAAATTTAAAGAAAGGAGAATTAAGAGCTGTAATAGGACCAAATGGCGCAGGTAAAACAACATTTCTTGATGTAATTACTGGAAAGGTTAAGCCAACAAATGGTGAGGTAATTTTTAAAGGGAAATCATTAGTAGGTAGAAAGGAGCATAAAATAGCCAGACTTGGTGTTGGAAGAAAGTTCCAAAGTCCAAGAATCTTTGAAAATCTAACAGTTAAAGAAAATCTTGAAATATCGGTGACAACTCCTAAAAGTCCTCTAAACCTTATAAATAAAAGTATTAAGGATGAGCAGCTTAATGAAATTGATCGTCTTATGAAAATTGTTAATTTAGCCCAAAAAGTTGATTCTAAAGCTGGATCTTTATCACATGGCCAAAAACAATGGCTCGAGATAGCCATGTTAGTAGGTCAGAAGCCAGATTTAATGTTAGTAGATGAACCTGTTGCCGGTTTGACTGATGAAGAAACTGATCTTACAGCTGATTTATTAAAATCTTTATCAGGAGAAAATACAGTAGTGGTAATTGATCACGATATGGAATTTATAAGGAGACTTGATAGCAATGTTTCAGTATTAAATCAGGGCACAGTATTATGTGAGGGAACGATGGAAACCATACAAAAAGACAAAAAAGTTATTGATGTTTATTTAGGAAGACCTGAGGATTAGTTATGGAAAATTTACTCGAAATAAAATCCTTAAATACTTATTATGGCGAGAGTCATATTCTTAGAGATGTAGATTTAAATGTTAAATCGGGAGAAATGGTTTGTTTGATTGGAAGAAATGGAGTTGGCAAAACAACTCTATTGAAATCACTTATTGGTTTGTTAAAACAAAAAAAAGGCGATATCTTTTTGATTGGTGAAAATATCAACAGAAAAGCACCTCATCAGAGGGCTAGAAAAGGAATGGCTTACGTTCCTCAAGGGAGAGAAATTATTCCATACCTATCAGTTGAAGAGAATCTTATGTTAGGAATGGAGTCTCTACCAGGTGGATTATCTAAGAACAAGAAAATAGATCCATTTATCTATGATCTCTTCCCAATCCTAAAAGATTTTCTTCAAAGGAAAGGAGGAGATCTTAGTGGAGGACAACAACAGCAATTAGCCATTGCAAGAGCATTGCTAGGCAAACCTCAACTTCTATTACTTGACGAACCAACGGAAGGCATTCAGCCGAATATAGTTTTAGATATTGAAAATGCAATTAACCAGATAATTAGAGATACAGGAATTGGTGTTTTATTAGTAGAACAACATTTGCATTTTGTTAGACAAGCCAATAGATATTATGCGATGCAACGCGGAGGTATTGTTGCAAGCGGAGATACTAGTGAGTTGAGTCAAGCAGTAATTGATAAATTCTTGAGTGTTTAATAGAATACTATTTTAAATTAATAAAAAACTTTATTCATTTTTCGCATCTTATAAGGTCAATACTGTTTGGATGTTCATTAATATACTTATTAAATTCCATTGCTAGTGTTCTAGCCTCGTAAGCGTCAAAAGCATAAACACAATTTTCTAATCTTAGATTTTGAAAATCACGGTAATGCACTGTATATGGCTTCAAGATATTATTTTTGTTCATTTTAATTTGCTAAAAAGCAATTATGTATATTTCAACCATGCATGTATTCGTAAATTTAAAGCACAACTTTTGTTGTTATCAAAATATATTTACTTAAATTATGTAATTAAAAATACCTTATAAAGATAAAAAGTAACTAATCATTTTTTTTATTCTTAGGATCTCGCTTTTTACCTTCTATTAAAAAAACAAATTTAGATAAAATATAACCAAAAACTGGGACCCAAAATCTTTCATAAAAAAATTTCATAAAAAATTAAGCAGCTAATGATTCGTTAACTTCAATTTCAGTTTTATTAATACACTTCAAATCTATTGAATTAAATAAATGTTGCATAACCAGAAAATCAAGTTCCCCTTTCAACAAATCAACATCAGATGAGAGTAGATCATCAACAAAATCATCAAAAGTATCTGAGAGAGGATTCACAATTAAAAATTATTTTTGCCATTATCATCGCATTAAAAACAAAAGTCAACCAAAATTAAATATTAATTTTTGAATTTTTTAAAATTAATGAATAAAGACTAATAAAATTAAATAATAAAAATAAACAAGCAAAATAAAAGATTTAATATCAAGCTTAGGGTTTTTGAATTAAATTTCATTTATCTTGCTTTATTTAATTTTATATCTCTCCTGATTATCAATATCAAAACGACAATAAACATATTTGCTAAAAAGAAATTTAAAGAATTCATCTTCAAACCATTTAATATATTTATAGCAAGACTATTGATGTGCCAATTCGTAAAGAATGACTTAAAAAAATGTTTAAACGCAATCAATTTTTATAGCAATCAAATTTGATATTAATAGCTTATTTTAAATATTATTTTTTTATTAGCTCGAAGTAACCATTTTTATTTAATAAGTACTTATCAAACCAAAGGCTTAATAGATTGTCTAATCCTATTCCATTCATTTTATTTATTTGCGCAGTCTTATAATCTGATAGTGCCAGCAACAAATATGGGAAAATCATATCAGAAACCCCTTTTGGCAGTTTTTCTAAAGGTACTCCATGCGCTCTATCCCATAAAATTTGCATATCCTGAGAGAACAAAGAACTCCAATAACTAAAATTACAATATAACTTGTCTGGAGGGAGGAGATTTACAGATAAACCTGGGAGAGATGAATTCATAGGAAAAAATATTTTATAGATCAATTGAATTTAGGTTTTTGAAATGATGAAAAATAATCTTAATATGAGAATCTCCTATATATACAAATTAAATTTAACGCACAGTGCATTACTTTGCAACACTATATTAAGTGTTATATTTATCCATCATTTCCTGAAATTTTAGGAATGATAAAAACTTTTTATAAGTTTGCAAGTCAAAAGTCTCCTGATTCTCTTCATTTAAATAGGTTGATTTACTAGGAATAAAATGATTTCCTAAGTTTGTGTCAAATAAGTTTTTTGAATTATCTTCATGTGATTGATATGATTGAGTTACTTTACCATTTTTTTTATTAAATATACCTCTTATAGAAAGTGCTTCTTCAACCAAAATACTTATTATTTTTGAATTACTTAAATTGTTCTCTGTACTCAACTTTTCAATTATTCTCATAACATCTTCTCTAGGAATAAAACCAACTCTTTTTTTCTTGGTAGGCATTTAAAAATTAATTGAAGTTCAGCACTTGACTGTAATTAGTGTTGCACTATATTCATTATAAGTCAATTAAATTCTGATGATTTTACCAACGACATTACTCTTAGGAGCCCTTGGATATCTTTTCTATACCTCAAAAAGAGAACTTTCAATAGATCAACATGACCTTATAGAAAACAAAAAAGAGAGCGATGATTTGTATAAAGATTTGGAAGATCTATTTATTTAAAATTACTGCATCGGTACTAAAGAACTTTGTTTCTTGACTAAAGATATACAAAAGCTTAAACAGAATTAAAATAATAATAAAGATTTAAAATCAATGACTGTACATCAAGATTACGAAATAAAAATCAATTTAAATGAATTGATTGAGAAGAGAATTCCATGTTGTGATTTACTTCATCCAGACCATTGTCTAACTGAAAAACAAGTCTCTGAAATTGCTCATGATATTCGTATGGATTTAAATTTGCATGATCTTTACAAGCAAGTGGATCAACACATTATGAATTATGTAAATGCAGCTGGTATTGATAACAAAGACCATTGGGTTGAACCACATCTTCCAGATTTGGATAGAGATTTAAAAGAAGAAGTTGGTATAGAATTTGATTAATTTTTTCTATAAAAGAGATTAATAAATATATTTTTTTTCTAAATCATCTATCAATTTATAAATACTTTTAGCAGATCTCTTTCTTTTCTTTGAAATTATAAATACTGTAAATCCAATCAATACTGCAAAAATAGGTGTGAAAATAATAATCCCATGATCCATAACCATCAAACAGAAACCTATTATTAAAATTATTAAAAAGTCTGCACCAATAAAATAGGTACTTTATACAAAATTTTTCACTATAAAAATTAAGATTTCTCATAGAAAATTGAAAGAATTAAATTTTTTTGTAGATTATGTAGATGTAAATTTTAATTAAATAAAGATAATGATTAATTATTTTGCTTTAACTTTAGCTGAGATGGGTCTCGGCAAAATAGAGTTAGCAGTCATTGGCGCAGTAATTTTAATATTTCCAATTTTATTTGTTTATGCATCTAAAAACCTTGATGCTAAGGGAGTTTTCGAATGGATGATGGAAAAACCCAATGATTGGATAGGTAAAAAATAACACTTTAACACTTCATATTTTACTAGTTAAATTTTAAATTTTCTAATTTAGTAATCGCAAAATCATAAACTTGGCAATTATTTTCTAAATCATTAACTATTGAATTTTTTAGTAGAGAATAATCTATAAACTTATTGAGTTTATTATTTTTAAATTCCTTATTAGTCTCTCCAATAGCGAATGCCAAAGCTCCCTCATAAGAAATACCGAATTTAGAAGTGTTACAGTAAGTTCTTGTGAACTTATTAGAAATCTTTTTAGTATACTTTTCTAGTGTTTTAGAAGAAGTATCCAATGAGTAAACTGGGCTACTAAAAAGAAGAAGCATAGTTAAAGTGAATATCGTAAATACTCTTTTGATCATAATATTTCATAAATTGCCAACATAATATAGTTTAGAATTTCGCTCTAGCGAGTATGTTTTATTAAAAATATAAAAATTTAAAATTTGTTAACAACACAGCTATTTCATATTTTGGAAGATAAAAATTCTCTAATTAAGTATTTTAAAATTTGAATTTTTTTTGGTAGTTTTTTTAAAAAACGCCTAAATGCTTTTGGCATAATAAAAAATTCATATCAATAATTAATAAATAACAAATAATAGTTGGGTATTCAATTAATAATTATTCAAAAATAAGTAAATTAATTATTAAATATATGGATTGAGCTATGGAAATGTATTTGAACATGAATTATTGTTTAATTAAGTATTAAATACAAAATTAATATGGCACTACCAGAATTGATTTATGCTCCTATAGATGGCGGCACGATACATAGATATGAAATTAGTGGTGGCAAGAGAAAATTCTTAAGATTTATAGGTTGTTATTTGGGCCAATGCAATTTCCACAAAAATATTGATGATGCTATTGATTACATTAAAAATTTGAAAGAATCACAAAAGATACAAAAAACATGAAATAAAGATACATAAACACGATAGGGACTCAATATTTTTCAAGAACTACATAATTATTGCTACAAATAATAGAGAATTTTCTTTTTATAAGTAATTGATTATTTACTTGGGTTATAGTTCCCAAAGATAGACAGTCAATTAAAAAAGAAATTAATTTATGGAAAACAGACAAATTAATTTTTTTAAATCAAAAGACTTAAATACCGTTCTTAAACCTTTTAAAAAAGGAACGGTAGTAAAAATTGACTCGTTTGATATTAGAGAAAATCAAAATGAATTAAAAATAGGTTTATTTGGTTGGTATGCTATATGTCCTTCGAACGAACTAAAAAAAAATAAGCTATTTTATTTTTCACTCTATGATGAGCCTCTTGTTCTTTATAGAGATGAAAATGAAAACGTTAGGTGTATTAAAAATATTTGTCCACATAGGGGGGCCTCTTTTTTTGAAGGAACATTATCAGATGGAGTAATAACCTGTCCCTATCATGGAGCTAAATTCTCATCTGGTGGAAGTTGCCAAAATCTCGATAGAATAACATGCAGACATATAGTAGATAATAACTACGATAACTACGCCAAAAGAATTCACTTATCTCAATACAAGGCTTTAGAAAAGAATGGATATATTTTTGTACATTTTTCTAAAAAATCTGACACTGATTTAAACAATATAATTGAAGATACACCAATAAGTAATTACGAATTATATGAAAATGGGTTTACGCATAAGGATTATGTATATGAAGAGGTATTAGTTGACTTCAAATGTGATTGGTCAAGAATAATTGAAAATCACTTAGATATCCTTCATCTTTTTTGGGTTCATGGCGATACAATCCCTGATAAAGATGTAAATAAAAACGTTTTAGTTAGTTTTAACCAAAAAATTAATGTAACTCCTCAATACATTGAAAGTATTTATTACTACAAAAATGATCCTACAAAAGAATTTATCCGGATAAAATATATACCACCAGGAAGAATATTAATTTATAAAGGTGATCCCTCTGCAGCAAGATATTTACAAGTTTTAGATCATATTCCACTAGGAAATAACAATGCAAGAGTAATAGTGAGACATTACAGAAAATTTTTAAAAAATAAACTACTTAATAACCTCATATTGTTTAAAGAGAATCAAAAAAAGATTTTTTATAAGATATTCGATGAGGATTATATGATTTTAAAAACACAAACATATAACCACAATATGGGATTTATAAGTAAGGATGAAATAAAATTATTGGGAGAAGACAGAATAATAAATTATTTTTGGAAATGGTACAAAAAGTCTGAAGATAAAGATGAACCATGGAAAAATAACATAAAGTCCCAAAATCTTGATGTATATGACAAAGTGATATTGAAATATCCTCCTGAGATAAAGAAGTTAGAAATCGCAAATAATATAGATATCATTAGAAAAACATTTGTACGTTTTGCTGCTCCGCTTATATTTTTTATGTTAATAATATAATTTATGAAGAAAGTAGATAGACCTTCATGGTTGAATTGGCTATATCTTTTTATTTTTATTTTAAGCTCAATTCAATTGGTTATATTTTGGAGTAACAGGTTTTAGTCTTGAATAAATTTTGGTTTGACGCAAAAAATATAAATTGTTTTAAAAATGGCTTTAGAGTAATAAAAGATTTGAATTTAAAAATAGCGTATTCAGAGAATGTAATATTAATTGGGCCAAATGGTTCAGGTAAATCATCCTTAATTGGAATAATTAATAGAAATATATACCCAGTTGAAGCTAATGAATCGAAACTGAAGATATTTGACGAAGAACTTATAAATTTATGGGAACTAAGAAAAAAAATAAGTACTGTAAATAATGATATAAAAAATAGAATAAATCCAAATTTACAAGTTTTCGATTTAATTTTAAGTGGACTATATGGAAAATATTGTTACGTCCAAAATAAATCTGAAGAAGATTCTAATAAGGTGGAAAAAATCATGAGGAAAATGAATATATCTAATTTATCTAAAAAGAATTTTTCCTATTTATCAGATGGAGAGAAACAAATTTCTATTATTGCAAGGGCATTAATCAAAAAACCGAAAATCTTAATCCTAGATGAACCAACTGCAAATTTAGATTATAAATCAAAGTTTTTTGTAATTGATAAGGTTAATGAATTATCAAAATTAAATATTAAAATTTTATGCGTTACTCATGATATTTCAACCATTACAAAAATTTATGATCGGGTGATAATGCTAAAAGATGGCAAAATAATCGCCGATGGAGATCAAAATAAAGTTATAAATAGTAAAAATCTTAATAATTTATATGGCATTCAAATAGAGGTAACTAATAATAATGGACTTTGGAATATAAAAAGATTAATTAAATAACAATTATGAAAATAGCTATCGCAATAGCTAGAAATACTAAATATTTACTTTTTAAAAATGAAGAGGATTTATTTTTAAATGAAGAAGATCCACATTTAGAACATACAATCTTACCTCCTAAAGATCGATCTGAGACTAATGAAGAACTTCCACAATTAAAACAAACTCTTTTTACGCCCATCTAAAAAAATAGAATTAACAACTCTACCTAAATTATATTCCTAAATACTATGTAAAGAAAAACTTCAAAAACACAATGATAATGAGAATCTATTGCAATAAGTATTTTTTTAGTGCATAATTGATAATAATTCTCATTATCAAATTTTAATTAATGAATTTCCATAGTTATGGAGACTCTCCCTCAAAATCGGTAAGGGTAATAACTGGGCAATCCGTTTTAATAGATCCTTCATCAAGGCCAAAAGGCACATGCCTAGAAGTTGAAAGTGGAATTGCTCGAGTTTATTGTCCTTGTGAAGAAACTGAAGGGATGACACTTGCATTCTTACAATCAGGTGATCAATTAAGAACGGACCTTTTATGTAGTGAAGGTGTCTGTGTTGAAGCGTTAACAGATTTGTCTTTTCATAGCAATGTAAATATTGATGAGAATATTGGTTTCGATGCAGTAAATGAATGGACTTTGCAACTCCTTAGAATTAGACACTTAGGAAATGCAGAACAGCGATTACAAGCCTTGTTTTCAATACTAGTAAATCGTCTAGGTAGAAGATGTGGCCAATGGTGTGAGTTACCCTTTAGGTTAACTCACGAAAGGATTGGCGAATTAATCGGTTCTACAAGAGTAACATCAACAAGATTAATTTCTAAATTAAGATCATCTGAGTTATTAATAGCTCCTATCGGGACCCAAACAGTCAGTGTTGCTCCTTCTTTTATTGAAACATCTCCGCTATAAAAACATGCAGGAATCACAATCACTTACAAACAACTTGTTAATGGAAGTTGATGTTTTATTGAATAGACTCAGAAATATCAAGCAATCCTATAAAACTACAGAAAATAAAGCCTTGAAGGGAAGATTATTTGCTGAAAACAAAAATATTTTTAAAAGAGTTAATGAGATTCATAAAATAGCTGAACTCTTAAATAAAAATAATGAGAAAATTAACTTTTCGAATTTACTTTTTGAAATAACCAAAAGGACATTGAATGAAAATAAATTTGAAAGTAATTTATTTTTTCTTTAAATCACTATCTATTAGTAATATTGCCGAAGGTTGATTAGAAGCAAACTTTACCTTGCCCAGTATGTTCGCAAATTCATCTTCTGATTGTGTTTGAGCCTCTATAATAGGATCTAAAAATACGTTAGTTCTTGTATCTGAAATTCTTTCTGATATGGAATAAAGTTGTTGTAGAGATGAAGTTAAATCAGCCTCCATATTAAAAGAATAAGAAATCAGTTCCTCTATAGAATCCCATGTTTGGACAGGTGCAGGAATTTCATCTAATTTTACGCTTTGTCCTCTTGCGATTAAATAATCTGCAAATTTCTGAGCATGTTCCATTTCGCCTTGTGATTCACTAAGAAAATGAGAGGCAAATCCATTTAAATCACGTTCTTGAAACCATAGATACATAGAAAAATATTGAACATTGGCATATCTTTCCATTGTTAGATGTTCAAAAATGTTATCTAATAAACTATTATCTATCGGTTGAGCGATAGCTCTTCCAGATGGACCAAAATTAATTAATTTCTTTGTTTTTAGATTATTTTCATTCATTTTCAGATAAGTATCTAGATAAATAATACAACATTTTGTATAAATTAGTAATTAATAAATCCTTTAAATTAAATTAAATAATATGATAATGAAAATCACTCGCAATACTATAAATGAATTCAGAGTACAGTTTTTCTGAACTGCTATTAACAAAAAAAATATATAAAAGTAAAAAAAAGAAATGTAAAAAGAAAAAATGCTCTAATTGGAAGGGAGGCAAGTGTAATTGCCTATAAATAAATTCTATATATATACCTTATGTGCTCCAGGATATAAAAAATAATAACTATTTTTATTTATAGAAAGAGAACATTTATCACCATTATTTAGAAGATTATTAATATCAGTTCTAACCCTCAATATGTTTCCATTAATAGATACTTTATATATAAGAAATTCTCCAAGAAATTCTTTAGATATTACAATCGCATCACCAGATTCTGATCTTTTAATTGAAATAAATTTAGGCGAAATTGACATACTTTTGATGCCTGTATTTTTCAAATACTCTGAACAATTTATTTCACCTAAACAAGAAATATATGAATTACCATTTTTTTTGAGATTAATAATATTATTACCCAAAATAAAACTACTAACAAATATGGTCTTGGGATTATTTAGAAGGTTTATTGGCGTATCAATTTGATGTATTTTCCCATCATTCATAACGGCGACCTTATCGCAAATTGACATCGCTTCTTCCGGATCATGAGTAACCATCAGTCCGCTTGCATTACAGCCTTTTAGGATATTAGGGAGTTCACTTCTCAATTTTAGTTTGACATGCATATCAAGACTACAAAAAGGTTCATCTAATAAAATAAAATTTGTACCTGGAGCAAGAGCTCTCGCAATTGCGAGTCTTTGTTTTTGGCCTCCAGACAGTTCATGTGGGTACCTTTCAACAAAACTATCAAGACCAACAACATTCAATAAATAATTAACTCTAGATCTGTCTTTTTTGTTTTTCAAACCAAAAATTACATTTTCCAAAACAGTTAAGTGAGGGAAAAGTGCATAGTCTTGAAAAACCATACCAATATTTCTTTTCTCAGGACTAAGAATTTTTTGCCTACTTGAAATTTCCTTATCATTTAGAGAAATCCTCCCTTTAGAGGGATATTCGAACCCCGCGATTAATCTTAAAAGAGTAGTTTTTCCGCAACCTGAAGGACCAAGCAACCCTAACAATTCGCCATTTTCAATTTTCAGGTTAATTTCATTTAATATCCAATTTGAACATTCTCGCTTATCATATTTATGATGCAAATCATCAATTATTAACGCATCATTTTTCACTAAGTTATTCTTATTCAAATATATTAAGTTAGCAGAAAATATTCACCTAAAATAACCCATGTATAATTTTATACATCATTTAATTTTCAAATTTAATGAGAAAGTCTGAAAGAGCAGAAATAATACGCAAGGAACTCAAAAAGCTATATCCATCGCCTCCAATACCCCTTGATCATACAAATGCATATACTCTTCTGGTAGCCGTAGTTTTAAGTGCGCAATCAACAGATAAAAAAGTTAATGAATTAACGAAAAGCTTATTTAAAGTTGCAGATAATCCAGAAAAGATGATGCAGCTAGGTATTAATGGCATTTACGAATACATAAAATTTTTAGGTCTATCCAATCAAAAATCAAAGAACATCTATAATTTATCTAAATTATTGATTGAGAAGCATGATGGTAAGGTCCCAGATTCTTTTGAGAAGCTTGAATCTCTTCCAGGGGTAGGTCATAAAACAGCATCAGTTGTAATGTCTCAAGTGTTTAAAATACCCTCATTCCCAGTCGATACTCACATACACAGGTTGTCACAAAGATGGGGCCTATCAAATGGCAATAACGTAGTTCAAACAGAAAAGGACCTTAAAAAAATATTTCCTGTTAATGATTGGAATACTTTACATTTGCAAATAATCTTTTATGGCAGGGAATACTGTACAGCAAGAGGCTGTGATGGAACAAAATGTTATTTATGTCGCACTCTTTATCCCAAAAGAAAAAAGAAATTTATATGTAAAAAGCCTTAAGAAATTTATATAATATAAAGATTAGTTTTTTAATCATGAAAATAGCAATTACTGGTGCATCGGGGAAAACAGGTTATAGAATTTCCGAAGAAGCAGTTAAGAAAGGATATAAAGTAAGGCAAATCATCAGAAAGAATTCAAAAGTCTCAGCAGGACTAGAGCGTTTAGAAACAATTAGGGTTTCTTTAGACAAAAAAGGGGAACTTGATGAAGCTTTAAAAGATATTGATGCTTTGATAATAGCTACTGGAGCGAGAGCATCATTAGATTTAACTGGTCCTGCAAAGGTTGATGCATTAGGTGTATACAGGCAATTAGAGAGTTGCAAAAGAGTTGGAATTAAAAGAGTAATTTTAGTTAGTTCCCTTTGTACTGGTAAATTATTTCATCCATTAAACTTATTTGGTTTAATTCTTATTTGGAAGAAATTAGGTGAAAACTTTCTACGAAATTCAAATTTCAAATGGACTATTATTAGACCTGGAGGATTAAAAGAAAATGAAGATATTAAATCAGAAAATATAAATTATTCAAAAGAAGATACTCAAATTAATGGATCAATACCAAGAAGATTAGTTGCGCAATGTTGTATAGATTCTTTAAAAAACAAAGAATCCATAAATAAATTAATAGAAGTTACAAGTTCGAATGATAATAAAAAGATATCTTTTAAAAAAGCTATGCAAATGATTTAAAAGATGTAAATATATTAATTAAAACTATGAAAATAAATCCCAAAATTGACGCATTACAATTAATGCTTACTGATTTAAGAACTAGAAATGAGCCAATAAGACATAAAGCTGCATTTAAAGGTTGTCAACCAGAATTTCAAAGTCTTGTATCAAGATTAATAAAGCAGTTAGAGGAAGAATTAGTTGCTGAAAAGCTTACTAATCGTGATAGTTAAAAAATTTAGATTACTTAAATGAAATTAAGTTATCCAATTTTGCTTGTTCTGAAAGTTCATCATATCCTCCAAAAAATTTATTATCCAAAAATATTTGAGGGAAAGTATTATGGCTACTTTGAGCCATAATTTTTTGAAAGCTCTCATCATTGTCAATTAGAGTAACTTCATGAGGGATAGATAAAGAATTGAGCAATCTAATTGCTCTTTTAGACCAAGGACAATCCTTTAAAATATATGCTTTTACACGTGATGCATTAGTGATTAAATCATGATTTGAGATATTAATAATTTTCTGTTCAAAAGAAAGTAAAAATATATCAGTACCTTTTTTTACAATACATCCCTCCTCTAGATGCCCGCCAAACACATTACATCCCTCATCTGCAAAACTCAAATGTAAATGAACATCTCCTTTATTAAAATGTCCGTTTAAAGAAACTATTTCTAGATTTCCTTCAAATCTATTTATCTCTTGATTACCTGGGCATTGAACACAAACTGTTCTAAGATTACCAACCACTCCAGAAACATATCCGTATAAATTATTCGATAAAGAATATTCTTTAATTGAATTTATCAAATCAGATTCTGGAAATAGCTTTAGGCTATGAGGCTGCATTAGATATAAGGAATAATTTTGTAATATAAAACATCATCATTCATAAAGAGAAGTTGAGTTTATAATCTTTAGGATTCAGATTTAAATTAAATTTTAGAATCTAGCATCAAAAACCATTTAAAATTTTTACTTAAAATTTAAGCTTGTTGAGAGTGTAATATATTTTTTATATACAAAAACTAATTTGTTATTAAGAAAAAATCTTAAAAATTTGGCATTGAATATTCCCAATTTATTATCGATATCTCGCCTTTTCCTTGTATTTCCATTAATACTTTTTTTAGAAATTAACAGACCTTTTTATGTCTTTATATTGATTATTATTGGAGGTTTAACTGATTATTTTGACGGGTTAATTGCAAGGAAATTTAATCTTAAAACCAGATTAGGAGCTATCCTTGATCCCTTAAGCGATAAAGTATTCTATTTAATTCCTTTGACCTTCCTTTGTAAAAATAATTTTATACCCTTCTGGTCTTTGTCATTAATTTTATTTAGAGAATTAATTATTTCTAGCCTAAGGAACTCTACAAAAGACGGTTTACCAGCATCAATGTTAGGAAAATATAAAACATTTTTCTTTTTTATTTCAGTAATTACCTTCTTTACACCATTAAAAATTACCTTATTGAATAATTTGGCTTTAATTTTTTATTGGTTAGGATTCATCCTGACCTTAGTGACTTTATTAGGCTATTTAAGAATTAAAAAGAATATTATCTGAATTTTCATCAAACTCTTCACTCTTTTTATTATTAAAATCATTCACAAAACTATCCTTTAGACCGTTAAGTAAATCAAAAGTTGGCGCCCACTCTAAATCACCTTTTATCTTAGAGATATCAGTCTGATAATGATTTAATCTAATTGGAAATCCCTTTCGAGACTTAGGATCTAATTTTTGATAATCAAATGTTTTTAGAGAAATCTCATTTTGGTTTAATCCAAGAACTTTCGCACAGAAAAAGATTAAACCCTTGATTGTTACTCCTTTTTCACCTGAACAATTGTAAATATTATTTCTGGAATTTTCAAAATTTATGCACCTAATCATTACATCAGTTAGATCCGAAACATGGCCTAGCTGAGTAATTAAAGAACCGTCTCCAGGGATTGGTATAGATTTTTTTGTAAATAACCTTTCAAAAAACCAATTTTCAATTTTATTATAGTTTCCTGGTCCATAAATATAAGTAGGTCTAAAACTTGTAAAAGGAATTTTTTGGTTTTTTAACCAATTTTCTGTCTCAAACTTTCCTTTGTGCCTACTTTCTGGATCAATTGGATCAACTTCGGACAAGGGTAGTTCAGAATTATCTTTATAAACACCTGCAGAGCTTACATATATATATCTCTGGAAAGAGTTATCTAAATTTTCCATAAGAAGTTTGGTTTGTTCTAACTCTCGTCCAGAAATATCAAAAACAACATCATACTTTTTATTTCTTAGCTTGACGATATCTTCTGAATTATTTCTATCACCCTTAATTAAATTTGTTTTTTCAGGATTACTTTTATTACCTCTTGTGAAAATATCAATATCATAATTTTTACTTAATAACTTTCCAACCAAAGACTTGCCAACAAATCTAGTGCCACCCATTACAAGAATTTTCATATTCAAAAAATATTTAACTGAAGTAGTAATCTTAAATAGAATTACATATTGAATAGTACTACTAATAAGTAATTAATGAAAAGGATGATTCTATGGACCTAATACCAGCAATTGATTTAATGAATGGTAAGTGTGTAAGGCTTTTTAAAGGCGACTTTAATAAAAGAAAAGACTTCACAAAAGAGCCGCATGAGCAAGCTAAATTTTGGGAAAGTGAAGGAGCAAAATATATACATATAGTTGATTTGGATGCTGCAAAAACTGGATCCCCAACAAACGATCAATCAATAAAAAAGATTGCAAAAACAGTAAACATACCTATTCAAATAGGTGGAGGTATAAGGTCTCAAGAAAGGATAGAACAATTATTTTCTTATGGTATTGAGAAAGTTATCATGGGAACCTCTGCAATAGAAAATAAAGAACTAGTTAAAGACTTATCAAATAAATTCCCTGGAAGGATAATTGTTGGGATAGATGCAAAAGATGGAAAAGTTAGTACAAGGGGGTGGCTTGAGCAATCTAATATTTTTGCCACAGATCTAGTAAAGGAGTTTTCTTCATTTAAAATAGCTAGTTTTATTGTTACAGATATAAATACAGATGGGACTTTAGAAGGGACAAATGAAGAATTCATAAAAAGCATACTTGAAATTACAGATATTCCAGTAATAGCCTCAGGAGGTGTTGGTTCAATTTCTGATTTATTATCCTTAGTAAAATTTGAAAACTCTGGACTCTTTGGAGTGATTGTAGGTAAAGCTCTATATGAAAATAAATTTACGATAAACGAAGCTAATAATGTATTGTCATCAGAGAGATTAAATGACATTGATTTAAACACAAATTACTACGCTTAAAAGAGTAGAAAAATTGATTTAAGGCTGGTGTTTGCAGTAATTGTTAGTTAATTTTGTATAAGAGATAAGAAAACTAATCTTGGAATTAATTTCAAAAAAATCGATATTGATTATTGCTCCAAGCTTAATAGCAGAATCTTTATCGCTTAAGTTAACATCACTAGACCAAAATTTAGACATTAATTTTAATAATGGAACAGGTGATAAAACTCCTGATTTAGTTATATGGAATATTCTTAATTTCCAATCAGAAGATCTTATAAGGTTAGAATTATTAAAATTAAGAGAAAGATATGATGAGTCAAAGTTTCTTATAATTCTCTCTGGCGAACTTGTTTATGAAGCAAACACCACTACATCGTTAAATGCTGAAGGTTTTCTTTTAAATCCCAGTGCAGAAAAAGTTCTTAAATCTATTGATACTATCTTAAATGGAGGAAGAGTATTTGATATTGAAAATAATTCCCGAGTTCAATTAAACAAAAATAAGCCTCTCACCTTTAGTCAAAAAATTCTAACTTCAGGTCTTAAACAAATAGATTCTGAAATTAATTATATTTTCAAATATGTCAATTCTGATTCAACACCAGAATTTTATAAATTCATTTTAAAAGGTAGATTAAGAGAACTTATTACTGCAAAATCTTTTCTAATTTTTTTATGGGGTAATTCACTAGAACTTTATACAGAGGCAGTTTACAATGAAAATAAAATTAATCTTGAAAATAAGAACACTGTATTCATTAAAGATAAAAACACTACTGAAATATGGAATTTAATTTTAGATAGACTAAAAGAAAGGTATAGCTCAACTAACTTACAGGTTGAATTCAATAATTCATCAATAATTCTCTCTGGGATAAAAAAAGAATTTATTTCGCGACTAATTTGCAAAATGTTAGATGAGTTAGATAATTTAGTAAAAAATATTAAGGAAAACTATAAGGAGAAAGATTTTAAAGATGATTTAGATTCTCTTATAAAAGAACTTAAAGTTAATACAATTTCAAATATCACCGACAGTTATTTTCGATTAAAAAAAGGAGGCGAATCTATTTCAATAAATGATTTTATTTATAGTGAGGTAAGTTGCGAAGAGATAGATAGAGAATCACATCAATCAATTATATTTATTGAGCCAATTATTAAAAATGAAGCTCTTGACTATGATGGAAAATTACTCCCTCTATATGAAACAGAATCGTTTTTGATCCTTGAAAATATAATTTCAAACTGGACAATAAGGAACTGTAATTTATTAGCTTCTGAAATCTTTAATATTTGTTCTTCTTGGCCTGAATTAAGAACTGTACTTATAAATCCCGAATTACAATCCACAAGAAATTTTGAAAGATTTAGAAATAATATTAATAACTACAATCGTTGGCATGACAATATTTATATGCCTATCTACTTGTATGAGAGTAAAAGAGAATATATTGATATTATCGATAAAAAATTTACCCGATACTTCAAAAATGAAAATAGGGAGAAAGAGTTAGAGAATTTAGAATGGCTACAGAAACAAGTTACATTGTTAGTTGAGATAAGAGATGCCGTAGCGCCTCAGTTAGAAGTTGCTGTAAAATATATTGGTGATCTTTTCGTAACTTTCCTTACAAAAGTTGTTGGCAAAGCTATCGGTTTAGTTGGGAAAGGAATCCTTCAAGGATTAGGAAGATCAAGTTCAAAGTAAGTTCTTATACTTTAATGAAAATAGTTCAATGGATACTAATAGTATTAATTTTCTTAAGTCCATATAAAGCAAACGCCTCCAGAGATTCTAATAGTTACGATGGCAACATCTTTCCTATATATGCAGGTAATGGGGCTATAGTTCCTCCCCAGACAACTCTTAAAGAATCATTAAAAAATAAAAGAGTCGCAGTTTTATTTTTTTATCTTGACGACAGTTCAGATAGTAAAGCTATGGCTCCGATAATATCTGGTTTAGATTTGATATGGAGAAATAATATAGATATCATTGCTCTAACTACTGATGAATTACAGGATAAAGAAAACACTGATCTTAGAAATGAACCTAATTATTATTGGAACGGATTAATTCCACAAACCATTATTTTAAGTAGTGATGGTGAAGTTAAATTTGATAAAAATGGAATGATTAATATCGATGAATTAAACAAAGTTATAGGAGATCTAAAGGGAATTAATATAGAAGACACGACATTTTCTGTAGAAAGTTTTAATGAATACAACAGTATCATTTCTGAAAAAAAAAATAAAATCAAAAATTAATTAAAAAAAAATGATATTAATAAATATCCTCATAGTTCTTTTATTATTCTTGATTATTTCAGATTTATATATTAAAAACTCACCCAAATCAAAGTTAAATCTGGTTCCTATTAATTACAAAATCAAAAAAAAGGATGGTTTAAACGAATTAATTATTGATTTAAAAATAACTAATAAAAGTAAAACCAAAGAGACGATGGTTTCTAATATAAATTTTGAATTAGATTTTTTTAAAAGTAAAGGTAACGATTATTGCCAAAATTTTAATTATCAACAAGATATTTATATATATGAAAATAATAAAATTAAGAATTTAAATAATTACTGGCCAACAAAAATTATCAAGTCAAATTCAGAATTATTTGTAAGAATCAAATATAAATTTAGCAATGATAATTTTAGAAAAAAAATAAAATATCTATGGTTAAAAATATTTTGGGAGAACTATGGACATTTTGGTATTTCAAATAATAAGGATTGTTTCTTAATTAATTTAGATGGTCAAAAACAAAGGCCGAAAGAAGTTTTTGAAATTCCAATAAATAATAAATATAAAGCTTTTGCTATTAAAACTGATTTACTTGGTTGCTTTGATAACCCAGTAAATACTGTAATTGAATACTGCAAAGGAATTGTAGAAAAAAATGATATTTTAACTATCGGTGAGAGTCCGCTAGCGATTATGCAAAATAGATATATTTCTCCTCAAAATTTAGAATATAGTTTATTTTCGAAAGCTTTATGTTATTTTTTTCACCCTACAAGCAGTCTCGCAACAGCTTGCGGCATGCAATTATTAATAAATAGAATCGGAGTCACAAGAATAACCTTTGCACTATTTGTTGGATGTCTCTTCAAATTAGTTGGGATTAAAGGTATGTTTTATAGGTTGACGGGTTCAGAATCATCCCTCATTGATGATATAAGCGGCACAGTTACACCTTACGACAAGAGTATAGTTATGGGTCCTCTCAATGCGGATTTATTTTGTAAGGAGGTCTCGAACTATCTAAATATAGATGTTGCTGTTGTCGATGTTAATGATCTTGGAGGTGTGAAAGTCTTAGCAAGTTCAAATAAAAAAATAAATAAAATACTTAAAAGAAACTTATTATCTAATCCAGCTGGCAATGGAGATGAAAAAACCCCTATAGTATTAATAAGAGAAAAAAAGTAAATGAAAAAAGATACCTCTTATTCTTTTCAATCTAAAAAAGGAATGGAAGTAACTTTTGAAGAACTCCATATACGGCACATTAATCTTTTAATAGATATTAAAAATAAGGAGTTGAACAATTGGTTTTTAAAGATGGCAATTATCAATACTTTTGATGACTTAAAAATCTTCTTGAATAATCTTAAGAAAAATAAAAATAAATGCATAATTGCTATATATGGAAAAGAAATTATTGGATATTTGAATATTTTTCCTTTAAACAAAAAAGAGACTTGCTTAAAAATATCTAAGCCCAAGTTGATTAATAGCAAGTGTTCGTTAACCGATAAACAATTAACTTTAGGATTGATAAAAAAATCTATCTCAATAAAAGAAATCAAAACTTCAAGTTGGATAATTAATTCAGATATAAATAATGTTGACCTCATATCAAGTTCAAGAGAATTAGGCTTTCAACCGTTAGGAGAGATAATCCTATGGGATGGTTCTGATCTAAATAAACCTACAAATCAAGATACCAATGCCTATACATTAATTAATGAATACCAAAACATTAATAAACAAAATATATTAAAAATAGTTAATTTCATAAGATCAAATCAATCTCCCTTAATAAGAAATATTTTAGATTTTGATCAAGACGACATTCTTAAAAGAAATAATTCTAAGAGTGGTGCCTTAGTATATGAAAATTCAGTTTTATGTACAATTTTAAAAGATATTAATTATCAAAATGACGAAATTTATACTTTAACTATAAGTAGATATTGGGATAAGAGATTCAATTCTATTTTAAAAGAATTTATAAAAAGATTTTTTGAAAAATCACCTGTTTCACATTTAAAAACCTATAAAGAAAATTCTCAATTAAATGTTTTTCTTGAAGAGTGTAATATCAAAGAAAAAAATCAAGAAATAATTCTTATTAGGAACACCATAATTAAGAATGAAGCCAAACAAGTAAATATAATAAATCAATCTTTGGAATCAATCTTTGAAAAATTAAGTCCACAAGGTAATCCATATCCATCTCCTTTTCCATTAAAAACAAAGTGAAATTTTGCAAACCCAAACCCAAGTCAATTTTGAGTTTGGATATAGGTACCAAAAGAATAGGATTAGCTTATTGTGATCCCCTCTGCATAACATCAAATATACTTCCAGCCGTAAAACGATTTGAAAATAATCAAGAGATTAGAATCATTAGAAATTATATAAATGAATTTAATTTGACTGGTTTTATTGTGGGTATTCCGCTAGATGAGGAAGGTCAAATGACCACTCAAGCTATTGACTGTAAAAATTACGGTCAATTACTTTCAAATGAATTAAAGCTTCCATTTTCTTATGTCAACGAACATAGTTCAACATGGGAATCTTCAGAAAGATTTGGAATAAAAAAAGATAAATCCGGATTGATTGATAGTTTTTCAGCAAAAATAATACTTGAACAATGGATCGAAGAAGGTCCTGAATTAGAAGAAATAGCTGGTAAACGTCAGATAAAATATTAGTATTAAAAAGGAAAGATAATTTTTAAATGAAAGAAGCCAATTCAAATGATAATTATGATGCACAGACTCTTTTATTAAATGACTCAAATGGAAACGAGCTATTTTGTTATCTTGAACAATTAGTAAGTGTTGAAGGCCAAGAATATGCTTTATTAACGCCAGTTGATACGCCAGTAAGTCTTTTTAAGATTAATGAAAAAGATGAACCTGAACTAATTGAGAAAATAGATAAAAATGAACAAATACTAAAAAATGCTGAAGCAGTCCTTCAAGAACATGATTTAAGACTTATCAGATCAGCAGTTACATTAACAGTATCAGGAGAACTTGAAGAACCAATTTACGATGAATTAGAAGAAGATTACGTCGATGATGATAGTGAGAGTTATGAATTGCTCGTTAACTTTAATCTTTTTGACCAAGAATATGGCTTATATATACCACTAGATCCTTTTTTTATTGTGGGTAAATTAAAAGACAAAGGTGCTTTATTAGTTGAAGATGATGAGTTCGATAAAATTCAACCTTTGATTGAAACTGAGCTTGAAAAAAGTAGTTCTTAAAAAAAATGAGATCTATCCTAAATATCAATTGGGATTCAGACTTACCAATATATAATATTTCCCAATCTGAGTTGAAAAAAAAAGGAATTAATTCTTTATTGCTAGACGTGGATGGGACTCTAGTAAATAGAAAATCAAATATGATCCCAAAAGCTGTAAAAAATTGGATCATAGAATCTAAAAAACTTTTCTCCTTATATCTAATAAGTAATAATCCATCAAAAAAAAGAATCGCAAAAATAGCGAAAGAATTAAATTTAAGGTATAAATACAATGCATCAAAACCTAGAAAAAAAGTAACTTTGTCTGCTATCAAAGAGATTGGCAAAGAGCCAAAAAATATAGCCATAATTGGCGACAGAATTTTTACAGATATTATTGTTGGTAATAGATGTGATATAAAAACAATATTAGTTAAGAGATTAAATAGAGATGGCTTACCTATAAAATTTAATTTAACTTTGACAATAGAAAAATTAATTTCTCATTTTATAAAATGAAAACTTGGGTTATAAAAATTGGTACTAGCATTTTAAGAGGAACAGAGGGAACATCTACAGAAGAAATTATTGAAAACCTTTCTAGATCTTTTACAAGTTTTCTTTCAAAAGGAAACAAGTTGATTTTAGTAACTAGTGGAGCCGTTGGATTAGGTTGCCAAAAGTTAAATATTAAAACAAGACCAAATGATTTAAGTACCCTTCAAGCTACTGCTGCAGTAGGTCAAGTTAATTTAATGTCCTTATACGATAAAGTATTTAATAAATTAGGTCTTAATATTGCTCAAATTTTAATAACTAAAGCTGATTTCAATTCACGAGAATCCTTTAATAACGCTTCTAAAACTTTAAAAAGATTAATCGATTTGAATGTTATTCCAATAGTAAATGAAAATGATACCGTAGCAAATGAAGAGCTTAAATATGGAGATAATGATACCCTCTCTGCTTTAGTTGCCTTGGCCATAAATGCTAACAAGCTTATTTTATTAACCGATATTGAAAATCTATACTCAAAAGATCCACGTAATAATAAAGATGCGCAACCTATTAAAGAAGTTCATAATAGTGAATTAAAGAAAATTAAAGATAAAAATATTCAAAACTCAAATAATGAATGGGGAACAGGAGGAATTTCTACAAAATTAATTTCTGCAGAAATAGCAACAAAAGGGGGAGTCGAAGTCCAACTAGTTGATGGAACTAATAAAAAAAACTTAATTGAAATATTTAATGATAATAAAATTGGAACTTTATTTTATCCAGTAGAAAAACCTATTGGAAACAAAAAAAGTTGGCTTTCACATGCAATTCAAACAGTAGGAAAAATTACCTTAGATGATGGCGCTTCTTTTGCAATTAAAAAAAAAGGTGCCTCACTTTTAGCGGTTGGTGTTAAAAATGTAGAAGGAAACTTTACGATTAATCAGGCAGTTAAAATCGTCAATACAAATGATAAAGAAGTTGCAAAAGGTTTAGTATCAATAAGTAGCGACAAATTAAGAAGTATCTTAAATAATAAAGAAAATAACAACTCCTCGATAATTGTCGTACATAGGGATGTTCTTGCTCTCTCTTAGAAAAAAATTAAAACTGAAAAATGCTTTTAAGTGATTTAGTTGATCTAATAAAAAGAGGAAATTCAAATTTTATTAGTGCCAATATTTTCGAAGATTTAAATATAGATGATGCTGCCTCATTAGATGCTGCAGTTAAACATCAAATATCTTTTTTAGAAGAAAATAATATTCTTAAAGAAAAATTAGATCAAACTAAAGCATCAGCAATAATAACTACTAACAACGATGAAATCATTAGTGCCCTAAAAAAACTCAATATATCAAACATAATCGTTAAAAATCCAAGGATTGCATTTGCAGAAGTATTGGATTGTTTATATAAAACTATCAATTTCAAACCAGGAATTCATGCTTCAGCAGTTATAGATAAAACAGCAATAATTGGAGCAGATTGTCATATTGGACCTAATGTCTATATTGGAGAAAATACTGTAATTGGAGATAATAATCATATTCTTCCTGGATCATCAATTTTAGGCAATGTTCGAATCGGAAATAATAATGTAATTCATCCAAATTGTGTTATTTACGAAAATACTACTCTAAAAAATAATTGTGTAATTAATTCAAATTCTGTTATTGGATCAGAGGGATTTGGTTTTATTCCTGAAAATGGCAAATGGGTAAAGATGCCGCAAAAAGGTGGTGTAAAAATAATGAGTTTTGTAGAAATTGGAACTAATTGTTGTATTGATAGACCTGCAGTTGGATTTACTTTCATTGATGAGGGAACAAAGTTGGATAATTTAATACAAATAGGTCATGGCGTAAAAATTGGAAAGAATTGTGCATTTGCAGCTCAAGTTGGTATCGCTGGAGGAGCAAATATTGGAGATGGTGTTATTTTGGCAGGGCAAGTAGGAGTCAATAATAGAGTAAAAGTTGGTAATAATGTCATTGCGAGCTCAAAATGCGGAATCCATTGTGACATAGAAGATGGCAAGGTAATTAGTGGTTTCCCCGCGATGGAAAATAAATCATGGCTAAGGAGTTCAAGTATTTTTAAAAAATTACCAGAATTAGCAAAAAAACTTAGACAATTAGACAAGCAATAATTTATTGTTCTATTAAACAAAAATTTAAATGAAGAAATATAAGATTGTTTTATTGTCGGGAGACGGAATTGGACCAGAGATTTCAGAAGTTTCAAAAATAGTTTTAAAAAAGCTTTCAAAAAATCATAATTTCGATATTGAGATAATTGAAAAATTATTTGGTGGGATAGCATATGAAAAATATGGTACTCCTGCTCCAGATGAGACACTAGATCAATGCAAAAAAAGCGATGCGGTACTTTTAGCATGTGTTGGAGATATTAAATATGATTCTCTTGCAAGAGAATTAAGGCCAGAAAGTGGGTTACTAAAGTTAAGATCTGCCCTAAACCTTTTCGCAAATATCAGGCCTGTCAAAATAAGAAAATCTCTATTAAATGCAAGTACATTAAAAAAAGAAATCATTGAGCATGTAGATCTTATTGTTGTAAGAGAATTAATAGGAGGAATTTATTTTGGAAAACCAAGAGGACATATAACAAATACAAAAATCCCAAAAGCTTTCAATACGATGGTTTATGATTCGACCGAAATAGAAAGAATAACTGAAATAGCAATAAAAATTGCTAACCAAAGAAATAAAAAAATATGTTCTGTTGATAAATCAAATGTTCTTGAGGTTAGTCAATTGTGGAGAGATACAGTTTTAAATATCACCTCAAAAGATAAAAATATATCTCTAAGCAATATGTACGTTGATAATGCAGCAATGCAATTAGTTAGAGATCCTGGTCAATTTGATGTGATTTTAACTAGTAATTTATTTGGAGATATTTTAAGCGATTTAGCCGCAATGTTAACTGGTTCTATTGGTATGCTTCCATCTGCTTCTTTAAACAATAATGGCCCAGGCGTTTTTGAACCTGTTCATGGTTCGGCTCCTGATATAGCTGGTAAAAACATAGCTAATCCTATTGCAATGCTTTTATCTGTTTCCATGATGTTAAAAATTGGATTAAATGAAGAAGAAGCTGCAGAAAATTTAGAAACTGCCATTGATAAAGTTTTATCAAAAGGATTTAGAACAGCAGATTTAGCTGATGGGTCTACTGAAGTTTTATCTTGCAGTGAAATCGGAGATAAAATAATGGATGAAATTTAAAAAAAAATTAATAAATAAAAAATTATTTTTAAGTAAAACATAAAGTTGGCATATGACCTGTCAGAATCATTAGATATTGTTTTTAAAAAATGTCAAAACGTCATCCAGTAGTCGCTGTAACAGGATCTTCAGGAGCAGGAACAAGTACAGTAAAAAGAGCCTTTGAGCATATTTTTGCCAGAGAAGATATTATTCCCGCAGTTGTTGAAGGTGATAGTTACCACAGATTTGAAAGAATGCCTATGAAAAAAGCTATGGCAGACGCTCTTTCAAAAGGTGAAAATTTCTCACATTTTGGTCCAGAGGCTAATCTTTTTGACAAGCTAGAAGAACTTTTTAAAATCTATGGTGAAACTGGAGGAGGAAAGAAAAGATATTATCTACATAGTCTTGAAGAAGCAGAAGAACATAATACAAGACTTGGGACATCCCTAGAACCTGGGCAATTTACTCCATGGGAAGATATTCCTGAGGGAACAGATGTACTTTTTTATGAAGGTTTGCATGGCGGGGTAGAAGGTGATGGATACAATGTTGCCTCTTATGCTGATTTACTTGTTGGAGTTGTTCCGATAACAAATTTAGAGTGGATTCAAAAAATCCATAGAGATAATGCAGAAAGAGGTTACTCAGCGGAAACCATTGTGGATACTATATTGAGAAGAATGCCTGATTATATAAATCATATATGCCCACAATTCAGCAAAACCGATATTAATTTCCAAAGAATTCCCACAATTGACACTTCTAATCCTTTTATATGCAGGAATATCCCAACTCCTGATGAGAGCTTTGTGATCATACATTTCAGAAAAGGGGCAAGAGAGAAATGGGGTATTGATTTTCAATACTTGCTTGGAATGATTAATGATTCATTCATGTCAAGTCCAACAAGTATCGTTGTAAATGGAGGAAAGATGGGTTTTGCAATGGAGCTAATTCTCACTCCAATAATTCATAAAATGATTGAGGATAAAAATAAATAATAATTAATTTTCGATTATCAACTCGAATCATTATTTTTTAACTTTGAGAAGTTTTTAATCTAGAGGATCTCAAATTTTTATATATCTTTCTTGATAAAAGTACCTTACTTAGATTTAAATAGAAAAAACAGGAAAAGTTGTGTCATTAATCGACTGGTTTGCCGCAAGGCGTAAAGATCAATTTGTTGGGAAAGTTTCCCAAGATACTGACGAAGGAGATGGTTTGTGGGTTAAATGTTCAGAATGTTCGCAAGTAGCCTATAGAAAAGACCTAATTTCAAATTTCAATGTTTGTAGTAATTGTGGACACCACAATAGGATTAATAGCGATGAAAGGATAAATATAATTGCTGATAAAAATTCATTCAAAGAATTTGATAGTTCACTAAGTCCTACAGATCCTTTGGGGTTTAAAGATAGAAGAGCGTATGCTGATCGAATTAAAGAAAGTCAAGCAGGTACAGGTTTAAGAGATGGAGTCGTAACAGGTATCTGTTCTGTGAATTCAATGCCTTTAGCATTAGCTGTTATGGATTTTAGATTTATGGGAGGATCCATGGGTTCAGTAGTTGGTGAAAAAATTACAAGGATAATTGAGAGAGCAACTTTGGAAAATTTTCCAATTCTTATTGTTTGCGCATCAGGAGGTGCAAGGATGCAAGAAGGTATGTTAAGTCTCATGCAAATGGCAAAAATATCTGGAGCACTAAAAAAACATAAAGAGAAAAATCTCCTATATATGCCCTTGTTAACTCATCCAACTACTGGAGGGGTAACAGCCAGCTTTGCGATGTTAGGTGATTTAATTTTGGCGGAACCTAAAGCACTTATTGGATTTGCTGGAAGAAGGGTTATAGAACAAACATTAAGAGAAAAATTACCCGATAATTTTCAAACAGCTGAATATCTGCTTGAGCATGGTTTTGTTGATGTAATAGTGAAAAGGAAAGATCTCAAGAATACTCTGACTAAAATTTTAAAAATTCATGGTGTAAAAGAACTTGCAGAATCAAATATATAAAATGAGAATAATTTCTAATTTATTTTATTTTTCTTTAAGCCTTCTACTCTTTATTTTAAACTTTGCCTCCTATTCATATGCCATAGGAAATGTTGATTGGGTTCTCCTTAAAGAGAATGATGATGGGAAAGAATGGCTTGATAAAGGCAGTATTAAGTCGCTTTCAAATGGTGAAATAAGTGTATTAACAAAGTTCTTTAAGAATCCAACTAATTCTGATGATGATGATGGAGAGTTATCACTTTATGTAATGAGAATTAATTGCAATGAAAAAAAGTTCAAAGATACATCAATAAATGGAATTCCTCAATTCAATTCAAAATGGCAAACTTCTAATAATGATGAACTCATAGATGTTGTTATTGAAAATAGCTGTTCAGAATTTATTAATGAATAAGGATGAATACTAAAAATAAAAAATTAAAAATAGCAATCGCTGGGCTAGGGTTTGGGAAAAAAGTTCATTTAGAGGCATTAAAAGAGTCTGATCACTTAACTCCTGTAGCAATTTATCATTACGAGAAAAAGCAAAAATCGATATTAGAAAAAGAAACAGGCTTAGATTTTTTTCACAATTGGGAAGACTTAGTTAAATCTCCAAAAATTGATGGAATTATTATTGCCACTCCTCCTGAATCAAGATTTAAGTTAGCAAAACAAGCTCTTGAGAATAATAAAAATTTGCTCTTAGAAAAACCCGTTTCAATATCCTCCTCAGAAATTGAAGAGCTTCAGAGAATATCATTGATTAATAATTTAAGCGTATGTGTTGATTTTGAATATAGAGCAGTACCTCTATTCCTTCAGACAAAAAAACTTATTGATGAAAATATCTTAGGAGATATATATTTAGTCAAATTAGATTGGTTAATGGGCAGTAGATCCGACCCCAAAAGATCCTGGAATTGGTATTCATTGGAAGAAAAAGGTGGAGGAGTTATTGGCGCTTTAGGTACTCATGCATTCGATATGTTGAATTGGTTTTTTGGAGAAGCAATAAACGTGTCTGGCAAGTTAGCAACATCAATAAAAAAAAGACCTTTACCTAATTCATCTGAGTTAAATGATGTTACGAGTGAAGATGTATGTTTAGCCAATATAGAAATATCAAACTACAGCTCGAATCTTATTCCATGTCAGGTATCTTTATCATCAATTTCTAAAAATGGTAGAGGATTTAGTTTAGAAATATATGGAAGCGAAGGTTCACTAATTCTTAAAAGCGAAAACCAAAATGATTATGTACATGGTTTTAATTTGAAATATTCAAACAACGAAAATAAAATACAAAATCTAACTGCAGATTCAAGTTTTAATTTTGAAAAAACATGGACTGATGGGAGAATAGCTCCAGTTTTGAGAATTCAAAATTTATGGGCTCGGAGTATAATTAATGGAACACCTGTAATCCCAGGCTTATGCGAGGGACTTGCTAGTCATAAAGTTTGCGAAGCCATAAGAGAATCTTCCAAAAGTGGATTAAGTATCAAAATTTAAGGCTATACATTTATAAGTAGCATTTGTCACCCGATAAAGTATTGGATTGATTTTATTTTTTTTTCATATTCTGGAAAAATCAATTGAACTGAATTATTAAAGAATGGCTTTAAATTATTACAAAAATGAGCTTAAAGAAAATGCTCAATTACTAGCTTCTAAAGGAAAAGGGATATTAGCGGTAGATGAATCCACTAAAACAGTAGGTAAAAGACTCGCTGGAATTGGCGTTGAGAATACTGAAGACAATAGGAAGGCATATAGAGGAATGCTTTTTACTACAGAAGGTCTTGGCAAATATATAAGTGGAGCAATCCTCTTCGAAGAAACTCTTTATCAGAATCACCAAGATGGAGAGTCAATGGTTAAGAAACTAAATGAATTAGGTATTATTCCAGGTATAAAGGTCGATAAAGGCCTAAATCCACTTCCAGGAGGGGGAGATGTAGAAACTTTTTGCTCTGGCCTAGATGGGTTAGTTGAAAGATCCGCAAAATATTATGAACAAGGTGCCAGATTTGCAAAGTGGAGAGCAGTTCTGCAAATTACAAATGATGGTTGTCCTTCAAAACTATCAATTCAAGAGAATGCTTGGGGATTAGCAAGGTATGCAAGATCAGTTCAAGAATCTGGGTTAGTACCAATTATCGAACCTGAAATCTTAATGGACGGTGACCATACTATTGAAAAAACTGCTGAAGTTCAAGAAGAGGTAATAAAGCAGGTTTATATTGCCTGTCAAGCAAATGGAGTTTTTCTAGAAGGCACTCTATTAAAACCTTCTATGACTGTTAATGGAGCAGATTGTCCAACAAAGGCTGATCCTATGAAGGTTGCTGAAATGACAATTAGAACTATGGAAAGATGCGTTCCTGCATCTGTTCCTGGAATAGTTTTCTTATCAGGAGGGTTAAGCGAAGAAGCTGCTTCTGTTTATCTAAATAATATGAACACTCTTTACAGGAAAGCTTTATGGAATGTTTCATTCTCCTATGGAAGAGCATTACAGCACTCATGCTTAAAGGCCTGGAAAGGAAGCGACGTTAAAGGAGGTCAAAAAGCATTAATAGCGAGAGCTCAAGCAAACTCTGAAGCTTCAAAAGGTGCCTATGTAGCAGGATCTCAACCTTCATCTGATGAACAATTGTTTGTGGCAGGCTACACTTACTAACTAAAAAAATCCTAAAAATATACTCTGGGTCATAAAATTAGTTTCTTTAATTTAGTATTTTGTATATCTAATGACGTGACATTTGATACCTCTTTATACTAAACTCTCGGAAACATATGCTTTATATAGCATTTAACTTTTTTTAATTATGGCCCTCGTTCCACTAAGACTACTTTTAGATCACGCTGCTGAGAATGGTTACGGTATTCCAGCTTTCAATGTTAATAACCTTGAGCAAGTTCAAGCAATTATGGAAGCAGCATATGAAACTGATAGTCCTGTAATCCTCCAAGCTTCAAGAGGGGCAAGAAATTATGCAGGAGAGATTTTCCTACGTCATCTAATCCTTGCTGCTACAGAAACATATCCTAATATTCCAGTGGTAATGCACCAAGACCATGGTAATGAGCCATCAACATGTTATTCAGCAGCAATAAATGGTTTCACATCAGTAATGATGGATGGTTCTCTAGAGGCAGATGCAAAAACACCTGCTAGTTACGAATATAATGTTGCAGTTACAAAAAAAGTTGTAGATTTTGCTCATTCAGTTGGAGTTAGTGTTGAAGGAGAATTAGGTTGCTTAGGTTCATTAGAAACAGGGAAAGGTGAAGCAGAAGATGGTCATGGATTTGAAGGTGAACTTTCTACTGACATGCTTTTGACTGATCCTGAAGAAGCTGCAGATTTTGTTGCTAAAACAAAAGTTGATGCATTAGCTATTGCTATAGGTACAAGTCATGGTGCTTATAAATTCACAAGGAAACCTACAGGAGAAGTTCTTGCAATAAGCAGAATTGCTGAAATTCATAAAGCACTTCCAAACACCCATCTTGTAATGCATGGATCAAGTTCAGTTCCTCAAGAATGGTTGGATATCATTAACAAATATGGTGGTGAAATTCCTCAAACATATGGTGTTCCTGTTGAAGAGATTCAAGAGGGAATAAGAAATGGAGTTAGGAAAGTCAACATCGATACCGATAACAGACTTGCTTTCACTGCCGCGGTAAGAGAGGCAGCATTTGCCGATAAAGCAAACTTTGACCCAAGACATTTCAACAAGCCTGCTAGAAAATACATGAAGCAAGTTTGTCTTGATAGATACAAGCAGTTCTGGTGCGAAGGTCAAGCAAGTAAGATCAAGCAAAACAGCACCAATTACTTTGCTGATCTTTACGCTAAAGGTGAATTAGATCCCAAAGTAAAAGCTACTGTTTAATTTCTTCCCAAATAAAATTAAAAAGACCTCCAAAATTGGGGGTCTTTTTTTATTTCAATATTAATGATTTTAATGTAAAGAGACCATCAGTCCCACCAATTGTCTCGTCACATGCTCGCTCTGGATGAGGCATTAAACCTAGAACATTACCCTTTTCATTAGTTATGCCTGCGATATCGAATGAGGATCCATTAGGATTATTTTTATATCTCAAAGATATCAATTCATTATCTACAAGTTTTTTTAAAGTATCAGAATCACAATGATATCTTCCTTCTCCATGCGCTATGGGTAACTTAATAGTTTGTTTTTCAACTCCATCATTAAACCAACCTCCCTTTGAAGAAACAATATCAAGTTCTACGTCATCACAGATGAAATTAAGATTTTTATTTGTAGTAAGGGCACCAGGCAAAAATCCTGATTCTGTCAAAATTTGGAACCCATTACAAATTCCTAAAACTCTTCTTCCACTTTTCACAAAGTCATCCAAAGCATTTATTAATGGAGAGAATCTCGCTATTGCTCCGCATCTTAAATAATCACCATAGCTAAATCCTCCGGGTAAAACTATTGCATCTACATCGCTTAAATCTGAAGACTCATGCCACAAGTATTTTGTTCTTATGTCTAAACAACCTTCCAATGCCCATGAAACATCACGATCACAATTAGAACCAGGGAAGACAACAACTCCTACAGTAAAATTATCCATCTTATAATTTTTCTAGTGAATACTCATAATCTTCAATAACAGTATTTGCGAATAACCTATCACACAATAAATCAATTTTTTCTCTTACTTCGTTTTCACCATTACCTTCTATTTTCACCTCAATCATTTTTCCTATACGTAGTGATTTTATTCCTTCGGCTCCAAGTTTTATAGAAGCAGATTTGGTAGCTTCCCCTGCTGGATCTAAAACTGAGGGTCTTAGTCTTACAAAAACTTTTACGGCAAATTGGTCCAATTAAAAATTAATTTCTATTAGAAGATTAGTTTAAATCCTAATAAAAAAAACTATTGATTAATAAACAAATATTTTTACCTTAAGGTTTTCTGAGTTATTAAATATTTATGTAGCCTCTCCCAAAACAAACTAAACAAGTTCTTCTTGAATTTTCATGTGTTTTAAAATTTCCTGCCCCTCCACATTTTGAACATTTTATTTTATCAATTGATGTAACGTCGTCAGAGATTATTTGTTTTAAAGTAATTTTTGAATTTTCCATCTTGGGCTGTCTACTGTAGTTAGTATCCCGGCAGCTAACTATAAAGTCAAATTGCTATTTTTGGTTCACTTAAAATCTTAAATTTCTCTTTAATTTTTCCATTGAAAGTTTTTATAGATTTTTCATCAAAGGAAATTATTACTAATTCAAGCCCAGCATTATCATTTGGTCTCCAACAATTGTCTGGAGCTTCTTCAAACCAAGTATTAATTTTCTTTCCAACAATTTGTATTTGTAAAGGCAATGATTTATTTGGTATCCAAATACGTCCTTTTATTCGAAGAATGTTTAATTCATCCAAGATTTTTGACATCTCTTTTTCAAAGTCATTTTTTTCAAGGAAATAATTTGATTTAATTGAATCTGATACAAGCTCTACATGATTATGGTCATGTTCTTCAGTTAAAAATTCTTTATAAGTCTCTTTTTTAAAATTAGAATCAAATATATAATTTAAATCAATTTTGCCATTCTTGGATTTAAGGACTGGTGTAGATGAGTTTAGACTTCCCTGGATTTTATTTTTTACAACATCAAACTGATGATCATTTAAGATATCTGATCTAGAGACTAAAACGATATCAGAGACTTCAAGTTGTTCCTCAAAGAGTTCTTCAATAGAGGCGTTGTGATCAATTCTATCTGTATCATTATATTGTTTTGTTATTTTATTTAAATCATTAATTGGTGAACCATTAAGCATTGATTCTCCATTAACGATACCAACAACTACATCAAGATAGATGGAAGACCTAATCTCAGGCCAGTTAAGTGCTTGAATTAAGGGAATTGGTAGTGCTAAGCCACTTGTTTCGATAATTATTGATTCGATAGGAGGATTAAATTCTAGAAGAGCTTTTATTGAGGGAACAAAATCATCTTGAACAGTACAACATAAACATCCATTGTTTAATTCGATAACGCAGTCTTCTTCAGATTCATCACATTTATCACAACTTTTAATCAAATCCCCGTCAATTCCAACATCACCAAATTCATTAATTATTAAACCAAATTTTTTATTACTCTCCTTTAATAGATATCTGAGAAAAGTTGTTTTACCTGAACCAAGAAATCCCGAAACAACAATAACTGGAATTTTTTTTTTCATCTTTGATTATTAACAACCTAAACTGTATTCTGTGCTTTCCCCTGTAGAACTATTTGTGCCATTAGCAATCGCACATAATTGTTTTTGTTGTGTACGACTAAGAACAGCATCAGTAAAATCTGCACCATCTATTTTTGCACCTTCAAAATTACTCTCCATTAATAAGGCATTAGTAAAATTAACATCCGAAAGATCAGCATCTGTAAAGTCTGTTGCATAAGCTAGTGCATCTCTTAAATTTGCTCCAGTAAACTTTGAGTTTTGCAATTTACTATTATTGAACACCGCCCCTTCTAAATTACTTTCACTGAAATTAAACCCATTCAAATCAAACTTAACGTATTCGTTACCGCTTAAGTCTTGTCCATGCATATCTGGCTCTAAATTAAGGTCTTGCTGGTTTCTAATCTCAGGAGGTCTTTTAGCCCATGCAGAATTTACAGAATTAAAAAATAAAATCCCAACGAATAACAAAGTAATTAATGCATTCTTTAGTGAGGGGAAAACAATTGATTTAATCATAATAAGACTGTATTTTAGAACTTAAGTATTTAAAGTTTGTAAGAGTATCTTAAAGGAAAATATATGGCAATGTCACTAAAGGTTATTGTTCCTCCTCATCCATTAATAAAACATTGGCTTTCAATATTACGAGAAAAAAATACTCCAAATATTTTGTACTCAACAGGATATGAGCAATTAGGGAAATGGCTTACATATGAAGCATTACGTAATTGGCTGCCATATAAAAAAGAAATAGTAAATACTGAGAATGGAGACGCAGATGGATTTTTTATTAATAATGATTATCCAATAAAAGTGCTCGCAATGTTGCCCGAAGGGTTATCTCTTTGGTTTGGATCTAAAGAAGTAATTCCTAATTCAACCCTCTCATTAGGAGAACTTCCTAAAACTATTAAATCAAATGAAGGAGTTATATTTTATTCAGAACAAATAACAACAAAATCAGCAACATTAGAAACTTTAATTAAATTAAAGGAATTAGGTGTTGATTCAAATAGGATTCTTTTAATAACTGCTATTTGCTCAAATAAAGGGTTAAATGAAATTGCGAAATTACTCCCTAATCAGGTAATTTACACTTCTTGCATAGATGAGGAAGACGAAAAAACACAATTATTAGTACCGGGCATTGGGAATCCTCTATCTCGTTTAAGTACTATATTTCAAGATAAGAACTAATATAGAATATAGGAGTAAATATTTTACCAATGTCTGAATACAGAGATTCGTCTTCAAATAATCTTTTATCATTAATAAGCGGTGCTTTTATTGGAGCAGCAGGTCTAGCTTGGTGGTTAATATCCGAAGCAGACAAAAGAAAGGAGGAAAAAAAACAAAAAGCAATGATGTATTCCTCCAGAATTCAAGACGGCTCAGAAGCGATTGATTCTAATGAAAATATAAATGAAGTTGAAGGAGAGAATCTGGAGAAGAAAGTTGAGCAACTTAATTCTGCAATTGCTGATGTGAGGAAGCAACTTGAAGAGTTAGGGCAATAGAATAAAGAAGGTTCTCAAATAATATGAATAAACTCAGATCATCTGCAATAACCCAAGGTGTGCAAAGATCCCCTAACAGATCGATGTTAAGAGCTGTTGGATTTAATGATGAAGATTTTAATAAACCTATTATTGGAGTTGCGAATGGATACAGCACTATAACACCTTGCAATATGGGTTTAAATAAGTTAGCTCTAAAAGCTGAAGAGTCAATAAAAAGATCAGGTGGGATGCCTCAGATGTTTGGGACTATAACAGTAAGTGATGGTATTTCTATGGGAACAGAGGGCATGAAGTATTCCCTAGTTTCAAGAGAAGTTATTGCTGATTCAATTGAAACAGCATGCAATGCTCAGAGTATGGATGGGGTACTTGCTATAGGTGGATGTGATAAGAATATGCCGGGTGCCATGATTGCGATTGCAAGAATGAATATTCCCGCAATTTTCATTTATGGAGGGACAATAAAACCTGGAAAATTGCATGGAGAAGATCTTACTGTTGTTAGTGCATTTGAAGCTGTTGGACAATTAACATCAGGTAAAATTAATGAAGAAAGGCTAATCCAAGTTGAGAAAAATTGTATTCCTGGTGCTGGTAGCTGTGGAGGAATGTTTACAGCTAATACAATGTCTGCGGTTATTGAAGTATTAGGTTTAAGTCTTCCTCACAGTTCCACTATGGCTGCTGAAGATCTTGAAAAAGAACTAAGTGCAGATAAAAGTGCTGAGATATTAGTCTCTGCAATTGATAAAGATATAAGACCTCTAGACCTAATGACAAAGAAAGCATTTGAAAATGCAATATCAGTAATTATGGCAATTGGCGGATCAACAAATGCAGTATTGCACATCTTAGCTATTGCAAATACTGCAGGAATAGATATCAACATTAATGATTTTGAGAGAATCAGACAAAAAGTACCCGTTATTTGTGACCTTAAACCGAGTGGTAAATATGTGACGGTGGATCTTCATAAGGCAGGTGGGATTCCACAAGTAATGAAAATACTTTTGAATGCAGGATTAATTCATGGCGATTGCAAAAATATTGAAGGCAAAAGCATCTCAGAATACTTACAGAATATTCCAGATAAGCCTCCAACAAATCAAAATGTCATAAGACACATAGATGACCCTCTTTATAAAAAAGGACATCTAGCGATATTAAAAGGCAACTTAGCGAGCGAAGGTTCTGTAGCCAAAATTAGCGGAGTAAAAAACCCTGTATTAACAGGTCCCGCAAAGATTTTTGAAAGTGAAGAGGATTGTTTAAAATCGATATTAAATAACGATATCAAAGCTGGTGATGTTGTTGTTATTAGAAACGAAGGTCCTGTAGGAGGACCAGGGATGAGAGAGATGTTAGCTCCAACATCTGCGATTGTTGGTCAAGGGCTAGGAGAGAAGGTGGCTTTAATTACCGATGGCAGATTTAGCGGAGGTACCTATGGTCTTGTTGTGGGTCACATAGCTCCGGAGGCTGCTGTAGGAGGAAATATTGCTCTAATAAAACAAGGTGATTTAATTACAGTAGATGCCGTAAAACAACTAATTGAAGTTGATTTATCAGACGAAGAATTAGAAAAAAGAAAAAAAGATTGGGTAAAACCTATTCAAAAATACAAAAGAGGAATTCTTTCAAAATATTCGAGAATCGTAAGCACATCAAGTTTAGGGGCTGTTACTGATTTATAAATCAGCTCAAATTTTATTTTCTTAATCAATAAAACTTTTTATCCTATTTGCTAAATTTTCCAATCTAGCGCTGTATTTTGGTGAGTTGCATTTTTTCCCATTATTGCTATTCATCCATAATGTTTTAACTCCACACCATAATATTGGTTCATCAGGAAAGTTAAGCTTAGAGATTACTAAAACCAACTCTTTATTTGATTTAAAAAGTTCTAATTCAAGATCATAAATTTCTAATCTTTTGCCTTCTTTATCTCGACATAAGATATTAACTGTTAAATCAATATCTTCATCTTCGAATTCGTATTCACCATTTATTTTTACTACAGAATGAACAAAAGGTTTATTTGTTAAATCTGCTGACTTAGCGATTAAGCCCTCTATATTTTTAGGTGGATTTTCAAATAACACTTATTGATTTAATTAAAACTTTTATTGAACCCTGTTTAAACTCGCTATTAAGTAATCCATCATCACCGAACTTAGAGTGTAGTAGTTGCAATCTTTTAATTTTAGATGGCTTGAATTTAAATGGAAAACGTACTTTATTAGCTCTTACTGAAGGCTTTAACTCACTAAAAGGAATTTGAACATTTGTTGTCCCAAATTTTTTTGTTGGAAATGATTTAATCCATCTAAGTCCACCCGGAATAAATTCGGTTAGTCCAAGAAGATCATCTTCACAAGCAACAGCAAATTTAAAAGTTCTTCCTTGTCCATCAATATTTAATTCAAAGGATGAATACTCAGATACATTTAAAGAAGGTTTATATATAGACGATCTACAACTAACAAATCCTCCTGCTTTCTCGACAATATTACCCTTTAATATCAAACCCGAATTTGAAATTTCACAAAATGCTGAACTTGATCCGCCCATAACAGTATCATTTAATGTTTTCCAACCTTCGAACTCCTTTTTCTGGAATAAAAATTTTTTCTTACTCATTAAATAATTTAAATTATTAATAGACTTTAACTAAATTTCTAATTCTTTTGCTGATTCCTGATCACAAAATATTGAAATTTGATTAATAGATTTTATTAATTTTGATGGTGTTCTATCTGGTGGCTCTTTTTCATCTAATAACCTCTCAAGAGCAATTCTTTTGGAAGCTCCACTAACTAAAAATACTATCTTTGAAGAAGCTGAAAGAACTTTTGGAGTTAATGAAATTCTTTTTAATCCTTTACCTTCATTAAAAATCACAAAGTCATCTACATTATTATTTTTTTGATAAGGGAATAGTGAAGCTGTATGACCATCGTCTCCAAGACCTAATAATGTTAAATCAAAGGTTGGAGGGTTTGATCCGCATTTTTCAAATAATCTAGAAATAAATTGATTTTTTATAGCTTCATCATCACCCTTTAAATCATTGAAAATTTCATAAAAAAAAGCTTTAGATCCAAAATTAGTTAACAATGAATTTCTCAACATTAACGAGTTACTTAATTCTGAATTTGGATCAACACATCTTTCATCTCCTAAAAAGACATCGACCATATCCCATCTAAGATCACTATTAGAAAGAAGTTGATAAACAGACTTCGGAGTTGAACCTCCACTTACACAAAATTTGAATCTGTCTTTCTTTTTTAAAGTATGAATAATGTAGCTTTGAATAAACTTAAAAACCGCTGTTGATAGTTCTAACTTGTCTTTGTAAATATTTAAGGTGTATCCATTTTTGACCTTTTCAATCATTTCATCCATTCAGTATGAAAACTACCTTCCCTATCAATTCTTTCATATGTATGAGAGCCAAAACAATCTCTCATTGCCTGAACAAGATTCTGAGGAAGTCTATTGGTTCTGTAACTATTCAAATAATCTAAAGTACTGGATAAACATGGAACTGGTATACCTGCCTTTGTGGATAGAGAAACTACTTTAGCTAAGTTATCTAATCTTGTCGCAATTTCATTATTAAACCAATCATCAAAAATTAAATTTTTTAGATCAGGGTCTTTGTTATAAGCATCTTGAATTTTACTTAATAATTTTGATCTAATTATGCAACCACCTTTCCATATTTGAGCAATTGACGGCATATTCAAACTATAGTTATATACTGCAGATGCTTCTCTTAAAATATCCATACCTTGGGCATAGCTAGCAATTGTGGCAAGGACTACAGCATCAAATAAAGGTTTCATTCCATCTGATATATTTCCTAAATCAAAATCCTCTATATCTTTAGATGGAATAGTTTTTTCAATCTCACTACGTTGCTCTTTTAAAGAACTCATTACTCTGGCATTTAAAGATGCATAAATAGTTGGGACTGATACCCCCAGTTCTAGAGCACTTACAACAGTCCATAAACCTGTACCTTTCTGGCCAGCCTTATCTAATATTTTTTCCACGACATCATCTCCAGTTATCTCATCTTTTGTATTTAGACAAATCTCTGTTATCTCAACAAGGTAAGAAGCTAATTCATCAGTATTATTCCAAATACCAAATACCTCTGACATCTGCTTACCATTCATCCCTTTGACTCTCTTCATAAGGTCATAAGCTTCTGCAAGTATTTGTTCAATTCCATATTCAATTCCGTTATGAACAGTTTTTACAAAATGACCTGAGCCTCCTGGTCCAACATATGCAACACATGGTCCGTCTCCAACTTTGGCAGCCATTTTTGTTAATAAGCTTTCTATTGCGTCATATGAAGCCTTAGTACCGCCTGGCATCATACTTGGCCCTTCTAGAGCTCCTTTTGCACCACCTGACACTCCCATCCCAATGTATCCAAAACTTTTACTTTCAAGAGTATTCACCCTTCTTTCTGTATCTTTAAATTGAGAGTTGCCGCCATCTATTAATAAATCTCCTTCCTCGAGATATCCAGAAATACTATCAATGACAGCATCTGTTGCGGGTCCAGCTTTTACCATCATTAGAATTCTTCTAGGTCTCTCTAGCTTATTAACAAATTCTTGAAGAGTTTCAGCTCCTTCAATATTCTTCCCAAGGCCACGACCTTGTAAAAATTCTTCGGTTTTTGAGTAAGTCCTATTAAAAACTACACTAGAAAATCCATTTCTCTCTGCGTTAAGAACTAAATTTTCGCCCATAACACCAAGACCTATCAAACCAAAATGTGCCTTGGACATAAAAAATTAAAAAACTCAATAAATATAGTCTGCCTGCAACTCAACAAAATTGCTCAAAAAAAATGGTTATGTCAGCGAAAAATGATGGAAAAGATTTAAATAACAGTTCCATTTGCAATAGTTGCATTTTTAACTACTACAACAATTCCATTTCTAATATAAAAGCCTAATTCTGGCTTATCTGCTTCTTCTACTCGATCTTTATTAATGATCACGACATTATCGCCAATTCTTGTATTCTTATCAAGAATTGCTCTTTTTACAGTAGTTCCTTCACCTACTCCAAGAGGCGTGCCACCCCCTTTTCTTAATTCAATCCTCTCTTCAGGGGATTCAAAGAAATCGGCTCCCATAACAAGAGTATCCTCAAGAACCGAGTCACTTTCAATCCTGCTTCTTACACCCAAAACACAATGTAAAATACTGCATGACTTCAAGATTGTACCTTCACAAACTATTGAATCAGTAATTTGAGCATCTACAAGTTTAGAGGGGGGTAAAAATCTAGGTCTAGTATAAATTGGAAATTTCTCATCATAAAAACTAAATGGAGGTTTTGGTTGCTCAGTCAATGCAAGGTTTGACTCAAAGAATGCCCCAATGGTGCCGATATCTTCCCAATAATCATCGAATACATAACTTTTAAGAGTATCCCCCCTATTTAGGGCTTCTGGAATTATATCCTTACCAAAATCCGTATAATTAGGAAATTTATTTAGAAGATCGAAAAGAGTATTTCTGCTAAAAACGTAAATACCCATAGAGGCTAGATATGGTTTTTCGGTAGCTGACTGCTTACTTAATCCAAATTTTGAGGTATCTACTGCCATAGCCTTCAACTTCGCTCCAGTAGGCTTTTCACTAAATTCTTTTATATTTCCTACATCATCAGTTCTCATTAGGCCAAAACCTTCTGCTTGAGCTTCATCAACAGGCAAAGCTGCAACAGTTAAATCAGCTCCATTATCTCTATGATGTTGAACAAATAAACTGTAGTCCATTCTGTACAGTTGATCACCTGACAATATTAAATATTCATCAACATCCCATTCTTGAAATAACCATTGGTATTTTCTTACAGCATCAGCAGTACCTTCAAACCACTTCGGACTATCAGGAGTCTGTTGTGCAGCTAAAACCTCCACAAATCCTTGGCCGAAAGGGCCATTTAAATTATAGGTTCTTCCTATATGTCTATTTAGAGATGCACTATTGAACTGGGTCAATACGTACATTTTTTCAATGCCTGAATTTATACAATTACTAATCGGAATATCTATCAAACGATACTTACCTGCCAATGGCACAGCAGGTTTAGCCCTCATTTTTGTTAGAGGGTAAAGTCTAGAACCTTTTCCTCCTCCGAGGATTATAGCCAACACGCGCTTCATTCAATCTAATGGAGGTAAATATACAACTACTTAAAGTAACTGATTATGGGCATATTTAGAAATACAAATGGTCAGTTTACAAAGGTATTTCGAAAAATCACTGGAAAAACTTAATATAAATCAAAAAAAGTTAGTTATTTTTATCCTCTTCTACTAAAGAAAACAATTTTTCAACGATTTTCAAAGAAACTTGTCTTTCTTCTCTTGATTGAGGACTTCTCAACTTGGTTACCGGCGTATGAAGTATTTTATTAATTATTCCTTTAGTCAGAGCTTCCACAACTTTTCTTTCTCGAGCCGAAAAATCTGGTCCCATTCTGCTTAGTGCTTTTTGCAATTCCTCTTTTCTAATCAACTCCAAATCTGATCTGAGTTTATTTATTACTGGAACGGCCTCTAAACTTGCCCACCATTCTAGAAAAATGATCCTTTCTTCTTCTACTAAAGATTCCGCTTCCTTTGCTATTTTCTGTCTAAATTCTTGATTTCTTGAAACGACCTCTTGTAAGTCATCAACATCAAATGATTTTACAAATTCATGTTGTTTGACATCATTAGATATATTTCTCGGTACACCAATATCAATAAATTTAAGTCTATTACTCAAATTTATTTTTTCAATTTTTGTGAGATCAATAATTGGCTCTTCAGAAGCAGTACTGGTGAAAACAAGCGAAGATAATGATATGTTTTCTTCTAATTTGTTTAACCCTTTACAAACAATCTCTAAATCAGGGAAGTCTTGAGCAAGATTTAATGCTCTATCAATATTTCTATTTAAAAGGATGAGTTTATGACATCCTTTTGATTTTAAATGAGTTATTAAAAGCCTACTCATTCGTCCGGCGCCAACAACAAGAACGTTCTCTGATTCCAAACTTACAAGAGTATCAAAACCCTTTTCTTGTCCAATTTTTAATTGAGCTAATTCTACCGCTGCTGAACTGATTGACACAGCTCCAGTTCCTAAATTTGTTTCGGATCTTACTTTTTTACCTGTACTAACTGATTGAGTTAATAATCTATTAAGAATAGGTCCAGTAGATTGATTCTCTTGACCTAATCTCATCATTTTTTTTACCTGCGAAAGGATCTGTCCTTCCCCTAAAACGAGGCTATCAAGTCCTGCCGAGACTTTCATCAAATGTAAAACTGCTTCTTCCTGTCTAAAGCAAAAAAGATGTGGATTTAAATCTTCAAAAATAATTCCAGAATATTCTGATATGAATTCTTTAATAGATGAAATTCCAGTATTTTTATTCTTTACTAGCGCATATATTTCCAGCCTATTACAAGTACTTAAAATTGACACCTCTAATACATCAGAGAAAGCTTTTAATGCTTTCAATGATTCAGTTATGGATTGGTCAGGAATACTTAACTTCTCACGCACTTCGACAGGTGCCGTGCGATGACTCAGTCCGACGACAACAATATGCATAAAATCAAAAGTGAAATTTTAAAGGCTGATACTCTTAGCACCATCTTTTATATGGACAGTATTTGTGAATCTTGCAGTACTATCTAATGTACTAATAACTAGACTACTTGTTCTAACACAATCCCTTTCAAATTTAACTCCGTCAAATAATAATCCATCAGTTATTCCACTTCCAGCGAAAACAACATTTTCTCCCGATGCCAATTCATTTGCTTCATAGATTTTATCTATATCTGTTATGCCCATTTCATTAAGACGTTTTATATTTCCTTCTTTTGTGTAATCAGCCCATTCAGAAGTTTGAGCGATTGCCGGATCATAAACTAGTTGTCCTTGAAAGTGTCCGCCGAGAGCTCTCATTGCAGCAGCCGAAATAACACCCTCTGGAGCTGCACCTATACCCATCAAACAATGTGTTCCAGTACCTGCAAAACCACATGCAATCGCAGCTTGAACATCACCATCAGAAATCGGTTGTACTTTTGCACCACATCCTCGAATCTCTTTAATTAAATCTTTATGCCTAGTTCTATCCATTACAACTACAGTAAGCTCATCGATAGAAAGGTCCAAGCAATCACTTAGTATCTTCAAGTTTTCAGTAGCTGAATTTCTAATATCTACTTTACCTTTGGCCGCAGGAGGCGCTGCTAATTTGTTCATGTAAAAATCAGGCGCATTGAAAAGACCACCCGTATCAGAGGCAGCTAAAACCGCCATAGAACCTCTTTGATTATTTGCACAAAGATTTGTACCTTCACAAGGATCTACTGCAAAGTCAACTCCTGGGCCATTTCCACTACCAACCTCTTCACCTATATAAAGCATAGGTGCTTCATCTCTTTCACCTTCTCCAATAACAATTTTCCCTTTCATTTCAATTTTGCCCATTCGCAATCTCATTGCTTCTACAGCTGCAGCATCAGCTTCATCTTTTTGACCAAGTCCTGTTAGTTTTGCTGAGGCAATAGCTGCTTGCTCGACAACTTCGAGAATTTCTTGAATTAAAGTTTGATTCACAATTAAATTTTGAGGATTTTCTTAAAGGTTTTGAGTATGATCTCATAAAAAATGTCATTTTTTATAAGAATTATTATGCTAGTAAGCTTTTTTTAACTCTTTACAGGAGATACTTTATCAGGCCGTGACTTGAAATTAGGAATAAACAACTAAATATAGTATCTTTATTAAATATTTTAAAAATTAAATGACTGAGTCAAATCAAACAACTTTAGCTGGTGTTAATAGACCAATTCAAATAATTCCTTCAGTTTTGCCAGCAGATTGGGCAAATATGGGGGCATGTGTGAAAGAGCTCGAGGAAGCTGGGGTGGATAGAATTCAATTTGATGTAATGGATGGGAATTTCGTGCCAAATCTTACATTCGGTCCTGAAATGATTGCGGCATGCAGAAAATATTGCAATGTCCCTTTTGAAACTCAATTAATGGTGAGTCAATACAACTGTGAAACCATGCTTGAATCTTATGTAAACGCTACAAAGGGAGCGAATGGTGAACCTGGAGTAGTAATAGCTCATGCCGAAGCAAATATTCATTTGCATAGAGTTCTCGGAAGAATAAGAGATTTAGGAGGATCTCCTTCTGTTGCATTAAACCCTCATACTCCTTTTGAAATGATTAAAAACATTATGGATATGGTTGATCATGTTTTAGTTATGACAGTTAATCCAGGCTTTGGTGGACAAGCTTATATACCAACAATGCTTAATAAAATCAGAGAAATAAGAAACTTTGTTATCGAAAAAAACTTAAATGTCGACATTGAAGTTGATGGAGGAATAAAAGCAAATTGGACAATTTCACAATGTGCAGATGCTGGAGCTAATTGTTTTATTGCAGGTAGTGGAATGTTTGCTTACCCAACATTAAAAGAGGGATGTGATGACTTGAGAAAAGTTGCACAAGAAGCTCAAAAGGGGATTGTTCTTTCTGAACCTAAATAAATATTCTGGGAAATTTACAAATCACCCAAATATCCAGCCATAACTGTGTAACCCTATTCCTAAAAAATTAACTCCTAAATAACATACTAAAACTACTAAAAAGCCTGTAGATGCTAATAATGCTGGTCTACGTCCTTGCCAACCCTTGCTTATTCTCATATGCAGATAAGCGGCATAAAATAACCATGAGATAAATGCCCATGTTTCTTTTGGATCCCAACTCCACCATGTGCCCCAAGCCTCATTAGCCCAGACCGCACCTGAAATCAAACCAAGAGTTAAAAGAACAAAGCCAATTAATATAGAACGATAACTTAACGTATCTAATTCTTCTGAATGAGAAAATTCAATAGGTTCAACTAAATCATTTACAGAATAGCTATTCGAAAGTTTAAATCCTCCTATACCTGTAGAACTGCTTCTGATTTGAAGCGGCTTATTTTTATTAATAAACAAAACGGACATTGAAAGTAAAGAACCTATTATTAATGCCGCATAACTAAGCATTACGACACTAACATGCATTACTAACCAACTAGACCTTAAAGCTGGAACTAAGTTGGACGATAATTTCAAATCATCAGGTAAAACAAAACAAGCAAAAGCCACAGTCATTAACTCAATAGGTATAGCAATTGAGGGAATTATTGGAGCTTGGTATTCTCTTTCAACCAATAGTTGACCTAATGTGATACCCCAAGTAAGAAAATAAAGAGATTCATACAAATTGCTGATAGGAAAGTGCCCAGAAATTGACCACCTAAAAAGTAATTGTAATGTTATTAATAAGTTCACCAAAATCGTAATAAGTCTTACAGTAGAAGAAGACTTTTTTTTAAAAAATGCACCCAAAGATATTGGTAAGTTAATTAACAAAAAATAAAATACTAAAAGACCCAAGACTGAAACTGGGTCATAAACTAAATTTTTAAGAAGATTATCTAGTATCATCCAAGAAATTTATACAGTTTAATAATCTATGACAAATAAATAATAATTTAAATGATTCCTATATGAGTAAATCTTTAATAATTAAATTTAAATTTATTTTGCAAAAAGATTTCAAAGTTTAAAATTATCTCCCAGATAATACTTCTTGACTATTGGATTATCAGCCAATTCACTTGATGAACCGTTAGCTAAAATCTTTCCTTCACTTAATACATATGATTTGTTAGTAATTAAAAGTGTTTCCCTCACATTATGGTCTGTAATAAGAATCCCAACCCCGTCACTACTTAATTTAAGAATTAGTTTCTTTAAATCATTAACAGCCAGAGGATCGATTCCAGCAAACGGTTCATCTAATAACAAAAATTTAGGCCCTTTTCTACCTACAGTTAAAGCCCTAGCTATTTCACACCTCCTCCTCTCTCCTCCTGAGAGTTGATAACCATAATTATCTACAAAGTTATTCAAATTAAATTCATTAATTAATTGTTCTCTTCTATTTCTAATTGCCGCTCTACTATAAGATGAATTCTGCAAAGCCAAATCTATATTATCCTTTACAGTTAGATCTCTAAATATGCTCGCTTCCTGAGTTAAATAAGCTAACCCGAGTCTTGATCTAATTGGGAGAGGAAGATTGGTTATATTTTTTCCATTCATTAAAATTTCACCTTTATCAGGTTTTATATTGCCAACTGCAAGATTAAAAGTTGTAGTTTTCCCAGCACCGTTAGGCCCCATCAAACCTACAACTTCTCCTGGATTTACAGTTACAGAAACATCATTTACGATTAATCTTCCTTTAATTGAAAGGGATACATTATTAATATTTAGGTTCATTTTTCTTGAGATCGATTAGTTATCTTTTTTTCTTGAAAAAAAAATGGGATAGAAAATAATAATTTCATTTAAGATAAAGATATATTCATATTCATCAAAGAGGTTTCAAAAAAGGCTTATCTTTCTCATTTACTAGCTCTTTATATTGTAATTTTCTCAATAAATCTTCCAAACATTGGCAGAAGGATTCAAGATCAATTCCTAAATTAATCTTGGTTCTAGTTTTTATTCTACCTAAACCCTCTCCAAGCAAAATAGTAGCTCCATTTAAATTACCCTTACTTAAGTGAAACTGAGAAACAGATACTTGTAAGATTCCTTGGATAACTTGTCTTTCATCACCATCAACGGTATTCCAGATTTCTTCAAAAGCATCATGAGCCTCATACCATTCATGATTGTTAAAAAGATTTAAAGCCGTAAAGAGGGAATGATTAAAACTTTTTGTACTTTCTTCGTTCATGAAACTAATTATTAATTTCTTTTCTTTTTGTTTATTTTTCTCATCCTTATTGAATCCGGTGTAACCTCTAGCATTTCATCTGGACCAATATATTCGAGTGCTCTTTCAAGGGTAATGTCCACAGGTGACTGCAAAGTATCAAGTTCTTCTGCTCCTGCAGACCTCATATTAGTCAACTGCTTAGTTTTACATATATTCAACTCAAGATCTTGAGGTCGATTATTCTCTCCAATTATCATTCCTTTATAAACTTTAACTCCAGGTTTAATGAAATAGACCCCCCTATCTTCAGCATTCTTTAATGCATAAAATGTGGCCACACCTTCCTCAAAAGCTATAAGGACGCCATTTCTTCTGGTTTCGAAATCTCCTGTTTTAGGTTTATATTCATAAAACGAGTGACTCATGATACCTTCACCTCTTGTTATCCGAACAAATTCACCACGAAATCCAATTAGTCCTCTTGATGGCACAAGAAACTCTAATTGAGTTCTCCCATCTGAACTTGTTTGCATATTTTTCATCTCTGCCTTTCTAGATCCAAGTTTTTCGATGCAAGAACCAACAGATACTTCAGGTACATCTAAAACCAAAGTCTCTATAGGCTCACATTCAACATTATCAATTTCTCTAAAAATTACTTGAGGTTGAGAGATTTGAAACTCAAAACCCTCTCTTCTCATAGTTTCAATCAATATTCCTAGATGTAATTCTCCTCTTCCTGAAACTGAGAACCTGTCAGGAGAATCAGTTTCTTCTACTCTCAGGGCAACATTTGTTAAGAGTTCCCTCTCCAATCTATTTTTTAGTTGTCTACTAGTAACAAATTTCCCTTCCTTACCCGCGAATGGTGAATCATTGACAACAAAAGTCATGTTTAAGGTAGGTTCATCAACTTTGATTAATGGAAGAGGATGAGGAGAATCGGGACATGCTATGGTCTCACCAATATTGACATCATCGAAACCAGAAACAGCAACAATATCACCTGCAAATGCTTCATTTATATCAATTCTTTGTAATCCTTCAAATCCTAGAAGCTTACTAACCTTACCTTTAATAGTTTTTCCGTTTTCTTTAATTAAACTAGCCTGTTGGCCGTTTTTTATAGTTCCATTGTGGATCTTCCCAATTACTATTCTGCCTAAGAAATCAGAATAGTCTAAAGTAGTTATTTGTAGCTGAAGTGGCTTATTGGCATCACCTACTGGAGGTGGAACATGTCTAATAATAGCTTCAAAAAGAGGCATCATATTATCACTATTGGATTCCATCTCTTCTTTTGCAAAACCAGAAAGGCCGCTTCCAAAAAGATAAGGGAAATCACATTGATCATCATCAGCTCCTAATTCCAAAAACAAATCAAGGACCTTATCAATTGCTATTTCTGGTACTACTCGTGGTCTATCAATTTTATTTACAAAGACTATAGGCCTAAGTCCTTTTTCTAATGCTTTTTTTAAAACAAATCTTGTTTGAGGCATAGGTCCTTCATTTGCATCAACAATAAGAAGACAACCATCAACCATTCCTAAAACCCTTTCAACTTCTCCTCCAAAATCAGCATGTCCAGGTGTATCTATAATATTAATTCTGGTATCTTTATAGTTAACTGCAGTATTTTTTGAGAGAATTGTTATCCCCCTTTCTCTTTCAAGATCATTTGAATCCATTACACATGTAGGGATAACTTCATTGTCTCTAAATATTCCCGATTGAGATAACAAGGCATCTACAAGAGTTGTCTTCCCATGATCTACGTGAGCAATAATTGCAACATTTCTAATTTCTTTTATCGAAGATGACATTTATAGAATTTATATGAATATTAGATTGACTCTATTAAGGCTAACTCAAAGTATGCAAATTATGAGAATTTTCTATCTATGACTTTGAAAAATATAATCTAATGGAATAATTAAATTAATCAATTAGATTTATAATTTTCTATTTGAGCTTTCAAAAACTTTTAATGCTTCAATTGACCCCTCATATCTCCAATGCCAGGGTTCGTAATCTATATATTTATTATCTTTGTTGAACGATAACCTAAAGTGAAACTTAGCTGCATTTTTTATTAGCCATCTAAAGGCTTCAGTATTTTCGAAGTCGGTTTCAAAGTCTGTCTCTCTTTGAGTAGCATCACCAATATCGATTGCGAAACCTGTACTATGTTCAGAATATCCTGGAGGTGCAGAAACTCTAGCTCTTTCTGCCGCTTCTTGATTTCTAATAGATTTTAAAGAAAAAAAGATATCGTTTTGCAAATTTATTGATCTATAACCACTCAAGAAGACTAAATATATCCCATCCTTTTTGGCTTCTTCTCTCATCTTTAGTAGAGAATCGCGCATATCCATATGAACTTCAATATTTGGCTCAATTAAAACGAGTTTCTCCTTAGAAATTTCCGCATAGGGTAAATGACCTAAAATTCTATGGTCGTGATTTATCTGAGCCTGAAAATTAAGATTATCAAGAGAGCTAATTTCTGTATTTTTAATTAATCGCAATGCAGAAACAGAAAAGATTAGAAAAAGAAATGGAGAAAATATTAATAGTTTTTTTAATAATGTTGAATTTGGATTATTTAAGTAAGTTCTTTTGGCAAGTGGTATATCAAATTGATCGATATCTTTGTTTAGTTCCAATATTTAGAAGTGAATTTGGAAAAGATATTTCGATATTAACTATTATTTTAAGAAATGCACTTTTATAAGCAAAAAAGATGTAGTTTTTATATACAGTATTATTTTTTTTCATATGTTGAGGGTAGCTGTTATTGGTGGAGGTCCAAGTGGTTCATGTGCGGCAGAAATACTTGCTAAAGCTGGAATAAAAACTTGGCTCTTCGAGAGAAAATTAGATAATGCGAAACCATGTGGAGGAGCAATTCCACTTTGCATGGTCGAAGAATTTGATTTACCTGAGTCAATTATTGATAGAAAAGTAAGACATATGAGAATGATATCTCCATCAAATAGAGAAGTCGATATAAGTTTAGATAGAGTTTATGGGAAAAGTGATAATGAGTTTATTGGGATGTGTAGAAGAGAAGTTATGGACGCCTTTATGCGCAACAGAGCATCAGATCTTGGTGCTACATTAATAAATGGCTTAGTTACTTCTATTGATACTGGCGATAATAATCAAGGGCCATATAAGCTTTCCTACTCAGATTTTACGAATGGAGATAAAAAAGGGGAACTAAAAGAGCTTACTGTTGACCTTTTGATCGGAGCTGATGGAGCCAATAGTAGAGTCGCAAAAGCGATGGATGCAGGTGATTACAAAGTTGCTATAGCATTTCAGGAAAGAATTAAATTGCCTAAAGAAGAAATGAGTTACTACGAAGATCTTGCTGAAATGTATGTTGGAACTGATGTTTCTCCTGATTTTTATGGGTGGGTATTTCCTAAATATGATCATGTTGCTGTGGGCACAGGAACCATGCAAAAGAATCAGTCATTAATTAAAGGACTTCAAGAGGGTGTAAGAAATAGGGCAAAGAAAAGGCTTGTTAATGGTGAAGTAATAAAGGTAGAAGCTCACCCTATTCCAGAGCATCCAAGGCCAAGAAGGGTTGTTGGGAGAATGGCATTGGTTGGTGATGCAGCTGGTTATGTTACAAAAAGTTCTGGAGAGGGCATTTATTTTGCTGCAAAAAGCGGAAGAATGTGTGCTGAAGAAATTGTTGAAGCATCAAAAAATGGTCAAGTAATTCCATCAGAAAAAGATTTAAAAAACTATCTTAAAAAATGGGACAAAAAGTATGGCACAACTTATAAAGTGCTAGAAATCCTTCAAAATATTTTTTACAGAAATGATTCTGCTAGAGAAGCCTTTGTTGAGATGTGTGATGACATGGATGTTCAAAGACTTACTTTTGATAGTTACTTATACAAAAAAGTTGTCTCTATGAAACCATTACAGCAACTTAAAATTACGATGCTTACACTTGGTTCGATTTTAAGAGGGAAAGCCCTAGCGCCTCTAAAATATAAACCCGTTGATAGTGCTGTTAGGGAAAATAAAGAGGTAGAAAAAATGCTAGAAAATTATTCAATAAAGGGAGGAATTAAAGTTAAGAGTTCAAAAGTGTAAAGTCGGCAATTTTTAGAGAATAATTTCTAATTAAGCTCAACAAATTGAGTCTATTATTTCTTATTTTTAAATCCTCTGACATTATTAGGACTCCCTTATCATTATCAAATAAATCCTCGATAGTGTTTACATTAATCTCAAACAAATTTAGAAGTTCCAAATAATTGCAATAACCTTCTGAAAAAAGTTTTTCTAATTCTCCAATAAATTCAAAAACTTTGAATTCACAATCTTTTTCAAAAAGTTTTGTGTTTACATAATCTCTTGTTGTGAGAACGTCTCTTGAAATATCACTTTTATTTGCTAATTTGCTTACCCTGGTAATTACCTTCTGGATTTCAACAAAATTATCCTTTTCCTTAAAGTTGATAATAGACTTAATCCTATTTTTAAGATCAACAATATTCAATACTCTTTTTTGAGATAATTCATCACAAGAGCAAACGGCCTTTATTAATTCTTTATTTAGTGATATTTCTTCTAGATGACTAACAATTCTTTGAACTAAAAATTCATTTAAATCATTAAAAACTGTTTCTCTTGAGAAGTTTAAATTAGGAAATACGATTTTCCAAAAATCAATAAGTTCGTTGAATAATTTATCTAAAGGTAAATTAAGTTCAAAATCCCAAATTATTTTAATCACTCCATTCAAATTTCTTCTTAAAGCATAAGGATCAGATGATCCACTAGGACGTTTACCAGAAATAAATATACTTATTAAAGTTTCGACCTTATCTGCTATGGAAACTATTGCACCATATTTAGTGGAGGGCAAAGCATCTTTATAAAAAGAAGGTAAATAATGTTCAGCGACAGCCAAACAAACATCCTCATTAAATCCCTCATATTTAAGATATTTACCACCCATTATTCCTTGCAGCTCAGGGAATTCGAAAACAATTTCGCTACATAAGTCGTTTTTACAGTATTTAGCAGCTTCTATTATTTTTTTTTCTTCTAAAGACTTATCATTTAAAAATTTAATAATTTTTTTAGTAACTTCCTCTATCCTTTCTACCCTCTGAAATATATTTCCAAGTCCTTTTAAATATGAAACAGATTTAAGCTTTTCATTTCTTTCTATTGAAGCAACTTTTTTGTCACTTTCTACGAAAAACTTTGCATCTGAAAACCTTGCCCTTAATACTTTCTCATTACCTTTGGCAATATTATTATTTGATTCTTCAAGACCATTTGAAATAACGCAGAAAGTTGTACTAATATTTTTTTCAGAGCTTAAATCTAGTTTAGAAAAACTTTTGTTATTCAATAAAAGAGGAACGTATCTCTGATGACTTTTCATGACTGTTGAAAGAACTTCAACCGGAAGATCCAGAAATTCATCACTAAATTTGCCAATAATTAAGTCTGGCCATTCAATCAAATCAGTTAGTTCATTTAGTAATCCTTCTGAAAGGTCAGGTTTCAAATTAAAAGATTTAGATGCCTGATTTATTAAACTTTCAATTTTTTCTTTTCTTTCTTTTCGAATAGCTATTACTCTATTTCGTTTCAATAATTCAAAAAAATCATCCGGATTCTGAAGTTCTAAAACTTCATTGATTAGCCTATGACTTTTTGTTTTATTACTTATTTTAATCTTTGGATCACATTCATCAAATTCAAATTCAAGAATTTCATTATTATAAATAGAGGCAATCCACCTAATAGGTCTTGAAAATTTCATGTTCCCAGCTCCCCATTTCATAAATCGAGGGCCTTGAAGACTCTTTACTAATTTTGGGATAATCGAAGACAAAGAAATTTTTGTTGATAGTCCTTTCTCAATTTTCTTTCCAAATACAAAATCACCCTTTTCTGTATTTTTTATTTCTAGCTCACCTACATCTATACCTAAGCTATTAGCAAATCCTAAAGCAGCATTAGTAGGACATCCATTTAAATAAGCTGAATTTGCTTTAGGCCCTTTTCTTTCTATTATCTTATCTTCTGCATAATCAACTAAACCTTCAAGAAGTAGAACTATCCTCCTTGGTGTGGAGGTAACAACTATATTTTCGAATTTGATTAACTTTTTATCCAATTCAAATTCTATTAGAGATTTAAATTGCTCTAGAACAGCATGAGAAAAATTTGCGGGCAACTCTTCTGTTCCTATCTCAAGTAAATATTTAGACAAGAAAAAAATATGACTTCACTTACTATAATTTACTACCAGTTAAATAAGCTTTTCGCTAATGTATAAAAAGAGATATTTTTTGGTCCTTTGATCAAGGTTGAGAAAGTAAAAAAGAAAAAAGATTCTGCAAAGGAAGAGACTGTTTGTTTAGCAAATGGACTAGAAGTCTCTAAATTTGAAAATTTTAAAAAAAGTAGCCAATTTCTTAAAGAACCACTAGCTACAGAATTAGTCAATGAGAGTGATCATTTTACTAATGATGCAGTTCAGTTATTAAAATTTCATGGTAGTTATCAACAAGATAACAGGGAAAATAGAAGGCCGGGAAAAAGTAAAGATTGGCAAATGATGCTTAGGTTAAGAAATCCAGGCGGTGAAGTCCCTGGGAAATTATTTTTAGCATTAGATGAATTATCTGACGAATTAGGTAATGGAACACTTAGGGCCACTACAAGACAAGCCTTTCAAATGCATGGAATCAGAAAGGAGAATCTAAAGGAAGTAATTCAAACAATAGTAAATTCAATGGGGTCCACATTAGCTGCATGTGGAGACATTAATAGAAACGTCATGGCCCCTGCGGCTCCATTTGATTCGCCAGACTATAACATTGCAAGAGCATTGGCAAAAAAAGTTGCAGATCTTCTCACCCCAATGGCTGGCCAAGGCACTTTTTTAGAGCTTTGGGCTGATGGAGATTTAGAATACACTATAAAGCCCGACAAAGATATTGAAGCAATTAGGAAGCTCCAATACAAAGATAATGTTTTTAGTGGGATAAAAGATGAGCCTCTTTATGGTTCAACTTATTTACCGAGAAAATTCAAATGTGCTGTGACGGTCCCTGGTGACAATTCTGTTGATCTTCTTACCAATGACATAGGAATAGTTGCCTTTACTTCTAAAAATGGAAACTTGGAAGGGTGCAACTTCTATGTTGGAGGTGGTATGGGTCGCACACATAATAATGAGGAGACCTTTGCCAGAATTGCAGATCCACTTGGATATGTTGAAGAACCTGATGTTTATGAATTAATACAAAGCATTGTGGCTATTCAAAGAGATTATGGTGATAGGAAATCAAGAAAAAATTCTAGAATGAAATATCTTCTTCATAGAAAAGGTATTAAATGGTTCAAAAAGTTACTTTCTGATAAGTATTTCAAAAAAGAAATTAAAAAAATCAGAAAAGAACCTGATAAGGTTCTTATTGATTACTTAGGTTGGCATAAACAAAATAAAACCTCCTATTTCGTAGGTTTACCATTATTATCAGGAAGATTATCTGGAGAGAAGAAGAATACCATTACAAGTATTGTTAAAAAATATAATTTAGATTTAAGACTCACACCTAATCAAGATATTTTACTTTGTAATATCGCCAATAAAAACAAAGGTGAAATTCAAAAATCTCTATCAAAAATTGGATACGAAAATTTAGAAAACATTAATGAAATACAAAGACACGCTTTAGCTTGTCCTGCCTTACCACTTTGTGGTCTTGCAATGACTGAAGCTGAAAGAATATTACCTGACGTATTAAAAAGGATTGAAAATTTACTATTAGATCTAAAAATACAAAAGACAATATTATTCAGAATGACAGGATGTCCGAATGGATGTACCAGGCCTTATATGGCAGAATTAGCACTTGTTGGAAGTGGTCAAAACAAATACCAATTATGGTTGGGGGGAAGTAAAAATCTACAGAGACTTGCTAAACCATTTTTACAAAGAATGGAACTTGACGATTTAGAAAAAACTCTTCAACCATTATTTGATAATTGGAAGAGTAATTTGGATTTGGATTTCGGAGATTTTATAAATACTCAAGATGAAAATTATATATTGAATTTACTAAATAAAAATCCATAGAATTTAAATTTTTCCATAAAGGGCATTTGCTTTTTTATTTTTCCACGCCCATAATTGATCACCATAACTAAAATGCCACCATTCATTAGGATGTTGAGCAAATCCGAATTTAGTCATAATTTCCCTTAATAAATTTCTTCTACTATTCCAAATAATTGCTTCATCATTCTTTATGTTTGAATAAAAATAAGGATTTGAGGTCTCATCCATTTGATCAACCATGCCACCCATTCCAACAAGATTTCCTTCTTTATCTGATAAACAAACATCCAGTGCACCCCCAGTTGAATGAGGGGGAGGAAACCTAGTGTCATAAGAAGGATATGCCCAAAATTTTTCAACTTTTTTTAAAATGGATGGATAAGATTTTATGTTTTCAAAAGAAATATCAATATCAGATTTTTCACACTCCAATAAAAAAGCTCTTTTAAACATAAATTCTTGGACTTCTAAAGGTCGCCAACTGTCATAAATTAAAAGGTTAAAACTACTCTTTGATATCAAATAATCATTTACTTTTACTAATCTATTTATAACCTCCTCTCTTAATTTCCAAATAGAACTTTTATTTTTGTAAGGTGCTCCTAAATTAAAATAAGGGTGGGGATCTAAAAACTTTAGGCAGCTAGGGATAGCTATTAATTTATCTCCATTATCTTTAATTGGTATTTTATTCCAAACTTTCAATTGAAATTTGCAATTGATTTATAGTGGCATAAATATCAAAAATTACAATGATAGTTTTCAATTTAAGAAATCATGAATGAATTTATTATCAGAATTATCAATAAGTATATTCCTTAAAACAATATTTTCTTTTAAATCAGGATCAGCACTAACAATCTTAATAGCCTCTTCACGAGCCTTATCAATAAGAAATTTATTATTAGGTAAATTGTCCAGAACAAAATCAGGCAGTCCAGATTGTCTATATCCTAAAATCTGACCTGGACCTCTAAGCTCCAAGTCTTTTTCAGCAATATAAAAGCCATCATTAGATTTTTGCAAAACACAAAGTCGTTTATTTTCTAATCCATTTTTATCGGGGGTTACCAGATAACAAAAAGATTTTGTTGATCCTCTACCAACTCTCCCCCTTAATTGATGTAGCTGGGACAATCCAAATCTGTCCGAATTATAAATAATCATAATTGTGGCGTTGGGCACATCAATGCCAACCTCAATTACTGTGGTTGAAACCAATATATTAATTTCATTCTTTATAAACGAATTAATTACTTCATTCTTTTCTTGTGAACTTAATTTGCCATGTAATAATCCAACTTTTTTGTTAAAAAAGACCTCTTCTGATAAATGTTTGAATGTTTTCTTTGCGGAGCTTAAATTCATTTTTTCTGAATCTTCTATAAGTGGCAAAATAACATAAGCTTGCTTTCCCTTATTGATCTCATCTTCAACAATCTTGAACAAGTTAGTTAAATCGTCTTCTGAAATTATTTTTGTTGTTATGGGAACTCTCCCAGGAGGTAGTTCTGTAATTTGACTCACATCTAAATCACCATAAATAGAAAGCGCAAGAGTTCTTGGAATTGGCGTTGCTGTCATTGATAACAAGTTAGTATTTTCTCCTTTATTTAGTAATCTATTTCTTTGAGTAACTCCAAATCTATGTTGTTCATCAATTACGACCATGCCTAATGCATTAAAGATGACTTTATCCTCAAATAATGCATGAGTACCTACGAGGATATCAACTAATCCATTATTCAAATTAGAGAAAATTTCTTTTCTCTTTTTTTGAGGAGTATTCCCAGTAAGTAGTTCAACAGAAACTAAAAGGGGATTCAAATATTTTAATAAATTTTTATAATGCTGTTCTGCCAATACCTCAGTTGGGACCATAAATGCACCTTGCAGGTTTTTTTCAATTACAAGCAAAAGAGACGCTATTGCAATTATAGTTTTACCGCTTCCAACATCTCCCTGAAGCAATCTAGACATTGGTACGGGATTAGATAAATCTTTCTTAATTTCATTTAAAACGTTTTCTTGAGATTTTGTTAATTCAAAAGGAAAAGTATTTAAAAATTCTTTTAGTAAAGATTTCTTTTGAGGTAATTGTTGGGGATTTACATTTTTTTTCGTCTTTCTTTTTCTAAGTAGGAACTTTATTTGAAGTAGGAATAACTCATCAAAAACCAAACGTTTTTTTGACTCAATAAGTGCCTGTTGAGTTGGTGGAAAATGAATATTAATCAACGACTCTCCTTTTGATAATAAAGATAATGAATCAAGTTGCTTTTTATTTAAAATTTCTGGATATTGCTTTGCATAAATTAGTACCTTTTTTATAAGTTTTATAAAACTCATATTCGATAATGCTTCACCTAATGAATACAAGGGTAATATTTTGCCTGAGAAATTAAAATTATCATTATTGTCCCTAAGAATTTCAATCTGCGGATCTACAAATGTTTTGCCATACTCTGTCAATTTAACTTTACCAGAAATTGCTAATTTAGTTCCAGGTGTATACAAAGATTTTTGAGATGTGAAGAAGGAGTAAGATCTAAATCTTCTTCCTAAAAAAAATTTTGTAACCTTTATTGAAGACGTTTCATCGAAAACAACAATATTCATTATTGATAAATTACTATTTTTTTTACTCTTATGAATATAAAATCTTTTAACGTTTGCAATGCACGTGTATAAATTATCTGGTTTTAAATTTATTATCTTGACTCTATTCGTATAGTCTAGATATGTTCTTGGGAAATAATTAATTAGATCTTTTATATGAAATATCCCTAATTCATTAAGCTTATTTTTATAAACTTTTCCAACATTTTTTATTAATGAAATATCTGAATCAAAAGACAAACTTGCCTCAGCTTTATTCAGAAAAACAGTATTAGAAATATTATTAGAACTTTCAATTTCTAGAGTTTTACCTAGTTTATAAAGATTTTTTCTTGTATCTACAACTAACCTTTTTCTTTGATTTTCATCTAATTTATTATATTCATTATATTTTTTAGAAAATTCATCAAATATCCTTAAATATTCATCTGAGAGATTTAGATTATCTAGTTTTTTTAGTGATTCATGCAAATAAACATTAAAATATTTTTCTCTTCCTAAAGTATTAATAAATTTATTTTCAGTTTCAATAGTAAGAGATTTTTGAAGAGGTCTTATCCAATCTTTAATTAATTTATTATTATTTCCGCTAATAGTCACATTTGAAAAAAGAGTTATTTTTTCAACGTATCTTATTCAAGGTTATTTCTTTTTGCCTCCAATATGTCTCTTTTTTAATCAAACGCTGAAATTGATTTTTTAGCTCATTTATTTTGTTCCTTTGAATAGCAAGATTTAAATTTTTAAACTCTAACTCAACAGTAGATATATTGAAAAAAATAATGCTTGGAAAATTATTACCGGTTAATGATGACCGTTTTAAGTTTAATTCGAAGTTAATAACAAAAGGATATGGATGTTTTATCATAATATTTTTGCCTACTAAGTAATCAAAGGACTCTTTAGATATCATCTTCTTTATTAGATTTGCCTTGAATAATTCTTGGTTAATATTATATGAAAGATTCAATAGTAAATTTTCCAATGACTTATCTATTAAATCAAAATTATTAAGAATCTGATTTTTTGGTAAATTATCCTTTTGATTAATATTTCCTTTTTCTGGATTTCTTGGTTTTTCCGCCTTTTCTTCTCCTATTAATTCAAGTATGGAGGATATAAATTGTTTTTCAACTCCTAAATTTTCAAAAATATTGTCTTTAGATAAATAATTATTATTTTGGTTTTTATCTAAATCAAGTGACACGAATCTCTCATAATTATGAGCTTGATAATATTCAGAAGTATTTGATAAGTCTTCAGTAATCTCGAACTGAATGGGTTCTTCTAATTGAAAACCATCTTCATATTGAAATTTTTCTTTTTGATCATCCTTTATTTTTGCGGAACTATCAAAAATAGTAAAATTAATTTCCTTATTAATATTTTTTTCAATTTCATTTATCTTTAATTGTTCTACTGTTAAAAAAGGCAAATTCGTAAATATTAATTTACTTATTTTTTTTTCAAAAAGATCACAAAATTCATTTTCATTTAAGAAATGATCATCATTATTTAGACAGCTATATATATGGTTAAGCCCTTTTTCTACAGAGATATAAATTAAATCTCTTACGATATCAAGATAAAGTTCATATTCCTTATAGATATTTTTAGTTAAAATTCTTTTTTGTATGTCTGCTCTCTCTAATTGAGAATTAACTTTATCTATATCTACGTAATTATTTAAATTATTCAAAGTATTGACGTTACTTGTTTGATTGCATTGATGCAACCTCTTCGGCAAAGTCCATCTGATTTTTTTCGATACCTTCACCCAATGTATACCTTGTAAAGCGCCTTACTTTGATATTTTCTCCAATTTTTGCTGCTGCTTGTTTAACAAGATCCTCGACAGTAAGAGAACTATCTTTAATATAAGGTTGAGAAAGTAAAACCAGCTCATTAAGTCTTTTCGCAATTCTCCCTTCAACTATTTTTTCTTTTATTTGTTCTGGTTTTCCAGATAAATCATCTCTACCCATTTCAATCTGCTTTTCTTTTTCCACAACACCTTTTGGTATTTCTTCAATTGAGACATACTCAACATTTGGGCAAGCTGCTACTTGCATCGAGACATCCTTCAAAAGAGATTGAAAAATATCACCTCTAGCAACAAAATCAGTTTCGCAATTTAACTCTAGTAGAACGCCTACTCTTGATCCAGTATGTATATAACTACCAATTGAACCTTCAGCTGCAACTCTTCCCGATTTCTTTTCAGCACTAGCTATGCCTTTCTTTCTTAACCATTCTAAGGCTTTATCAACGTTTCCATCAGTTTCGTTAAGTGCTTTTTTGCAATCCATCATTCCTGCACCAGTCTTGTCTCTAAGATCTTTTACAAGTTTTGCTGTAATGTTTCCCATTTGTAGTAATAAAAATCGTAATTAGTAAGTTTTAAATTAGAAATTAATTTTTTCTTTCGGCATTAGAACCCTTTCTGCCCTCATTTATAGCATCTGCAAGTCTTCCTAAAATAAGTTGCACAGATCTTACAGCATCATCGTTACATGGAATGGGGACTTCGCACAAATCCGGGTCGCAGTTTGTATCCAACATTGAAACTAACGAAATATCTAATTTTCTAGCTTCTAGTACTGCATTTGTTTCTCTTCTCTGATCAACTAAAACAACTACGTCTGGTAATCTTCTCATGCCCTTAAGTCCGCCTAAGTATTTTTGTAATCTTTCAAGTTCTCTCCTTAAAACTGCAGCTTCTTTTTTAGGCCTCATTGCTATTGAGCCACTACTTTCCATTCTTTCTAGATCCTTTAATCTTTCAATCCTGGCTTTCATTGTTGTCCAATTAGTCAACATCCCTCCAAGCCATCTTTGATTAACATATGCAGCTCCACATCTAGTGGCTTCCTGAGCTACTACATCTGATGCCTGTTTTTTTGTACCGACGAACAGGAAGCGTTTACCACTTTTTGCTGCGTTTCTAGTCCATTTATAAGCATCGTTCATACACAATGCTGTTTTCACAAGATCAATAATATGAACTCCATTTCTCGCACAATATATGTACTTAGACATTTTGGGATTCCAACGTCTAGTTTGATGCCCAAAATGAGCACCAGCTTCCATCATTTCTGATAGTGATACAACAGCCATAATTTAAAAGGGTTTCGGGTTAGCCTCCATCTGACGGGGAATTAATATTAATAAATCACCCGAAACTGTCAGATGTGTGGATTTAATTTCTACGATTCTAGCAAGTGATGTGTATTTCTAAAAGTTTTTTATCTTGATTTGGTTAACTGTTTTACGTAAATCATATTTAGAGGGATCCTAAGTATCTCAAGAGCAAGTCTATTTCTTCTTGTATTTACTAGGAATCTTAATAAAGGAAGGATTCTATCAACACTTATTAGTCCTCCCAAGCAAAGAATTTGCCAAAGTAAATTATGAAAAGGAGTTAGTTGAATCATAAATCTAACTCTCAAGTTGGGATGTTTCTTGTAAAACACTAAAGCCATTTTTGCTCTTTCTTTTTCTTGAGCTATTAATGAATCTATTTGTTCGCAATTAAATGGCGGATGCCAATGAAAGCCTACTGCATTTGGACATTTAATTAATTTTGTTCCAATTTTTTTTAATCTTTCTCCAAGTTCTAAATCCTCCCAACCGTAAAGACTAAAAGAAGTATCAAATAATCCCACACTTAAAATTAAGTCTTTTGATATCGCAACATTACCAGTAGCAAAGTAAGCAAAAGAAGTGTCAATTATTTTATGTTTTTCACTCTGAGGATTTAGAAAATTAGATGTATTAACTACCGAGCCATAGGTAAAACATTTTTTATCATTTTTTCTCCAAGAGGCAAGTAATTTTTCTACGTGGCAATTTATAAAATTGTCTAAAACAATAAGATCACTATCAATGAAAATAATAATTTCATAATTTGATTTAATTACTCCCAGATTTCTTCCAAGTGCAGGGCCTCCATGTTCTTGCTGAAATAGAATAACGTGCGGGAGATTAGCTTTGTTTTTATTTATCCAAGAGGTTGTCCCATCAGTTGATCCATCATCAACTACGATTACTTCATAATTACTGATATTTGTATTTAATTTTTGATTCTCAAGCGCAAAGAGACATTTCTCTAATATAGGTAATCTATTGTAAGTCGGTATAACAATACTTACATTCATGATTATGTATTAAATATTCATAAGATATTGAACTCCAAAAGATAAAAATAAAAGATATTCCCTAATCAGCTGCACCGCCATTATTTATTGTACCTGTAACGTTTCCACTATCAGGTCTCCCATCAGTTCTTAATTTCCTTTTTTTGAATTTTCTAGCATACGCTCGATTACGTTCCTGCTTTTCCTTTTTTAGATTCCTTCTCTTAGACATGAAATTTTTAGCTTTTAATTATATTAGCTCACTATGAGCACTATATATTTTACCATCTTCCATATTTAATATCCTATCTGCCATATCAGAAATTCTTGGATCATGAGTCACCATAAGTACAGAACAATTTTGCTCTTTTGCTAGTTTCCTTAAAAGGGTTACTATTTCTCTTCCTGTGACACTATCTAAAGCAGAAGTCGGCTCATCAGCTAATAAAAGTTTTGGATTAGCAGATAAAGCTCGAGCAATTGCCACTCTTTGTTTCTGCCCACCAGATAAGTCATTTGGCAACTTTTTATGATGTTCTTCTAATCCTACTGCTGACAACCAATTCCGTGCTATTTCACGTCTTTGCAAATATGTTAAACCTTTTATTAAATCGGCGCCCATCTGGACATTTTGTTCCGCTGTTAAACATCTCAGAAGATTGTGACCTTGAAAAATCATTCCAATACTTCTTCTAAGAATCTGACGAGTTTTCCTTGATGCTCCATTTAACTGTTTATTTAATACAGTTAAATCTCCACTTTGACAGGTTCTCAAGGCACCAATTAATGTTAAAAGAGTCGTTTTACCACATCCAGAAGGTCCTTTCAAAAGAACCAACTCCCCTTTATCAATATTTAAATTAACGTCATTAAGAACTTGTTTTTTATTCTCATTTTTTCCATAAAAGTGACTCAAATTATTTATTGAGACTGTTTTAAGGTTTTTAACAACATTTTTTGATTTATTAGCTTTAACCATTTATCTTCAATTGTTAAAAAATTTCGGCAGGATCAGCATCAACTAATTTACGCATCGCAACAGCAGCGGACCCCATACACATAACCAAAACTAATACGAAAATTAAAATAGTTTTGTCTGCGTCCATTATTATTGGGAGTTTAGTAGAACTTCTTATAACTGAGTAAAGTATTTGACCAGAGAAATAAGCAGGTAAATAACCAAACAATGCCAACAAAAAACCCTCTCTAGCTACAACAAAGAAAAGGGACTTAAGTCTATAACCCATTGCCAATAAGGTGGCGTACTCTGGGAGGTGATCTGTAACGTCACTATAAAGAATTTGATAAACAACCACACACCCTACAACGAAACCCATCAATGCCCCCAAACTAAATATAAAACCTATTGCAGTACTATTTTTCCAATAATTCTTCTCAAATTCTATAAATTGATTTTTTGTAAGAACCCTAACATCATTTGGAAGTGAGTTATTTAATATCCTTGAAATCAATTCAGGATCAGACCCTTTTTTTAGCTTTACCAAACCAATTTCTATGCTTCCAGGAGGATTAGCAGGAAAAAGTCTTAAGAAGGTTTCTCGACTAGTTATCAAATTACCATCTGCGCCAAAAGATGGTCCCAACTCCACAAGGCCCTCTACAATTACTCTTTTACCAGCAACCTCTGTCTCAACTTTTTTTTCAGATAAGAACCATTCTTCAATCGGTCCAAATTCAGGTCTAGATAGTTTGTCAAAAAGAACTCTTGATGGATTTCTCAATTTATAAGCTTTCTTTGAGAATCCCTCATCTAAAAGAAGTGAATCGGAGGGATTAAAACCTAAAGCAAGTATTGATCTAGTTTTAAGATTTTCGGGATTTCTCCAAAGTAGATAATTTAGATTAACGGGAGCAGTTTTTTCAACGTCTTCTACTGCGAGAGTTTGAATTAATCTTCTTTTTGGGAATCCACTCATGCTTATAGAACTTTTTGATCTGGGACTTATCAAAACAAGATCAGCATCTAGAAGTTTATGAATAGTTACGCTCGTGTCAAATAAACCATCTCTAAAACCTAATTGCATAAACATCAAAATCCCTGCAAAACTGATTCCAGCTATGGCAACTGCTAACCTTAATGGTTGCCTAGTTAATAGCAACCAAGCTAATGGTATTTTTCTAAATTTTAAAAAAGAAAACCTCATCAGGGAATAAATTTTGCAATCACTTTCATTCCTGCATAGTTTTGAACGATATCTATAGAATCTTTATCTAGTTTTACTAGTACCTCGATAATTCGTGAATCAGCATCCCCTGTTGGATCAGTCGAAAGAACTTTTCTTTGTTTTACCTGAGGACTAATCCTAATCACCTTTCCCTTAAGATTTTTTTTGAAACCTCCATTTTCACTGCTCAATTCAACATTCTGAGAGATAAAGACCCTATCGATGTCAGATTCATAAACCTCTATCAAAGCTTCCATTTTTTGACTAGAACCAATATCCAAAATCCCTTCATTTTGAGGCCTTTCACCAACTCTCGCGTTTATTCCTAGGATAAAACCGTCGATTGGACTTCTTAATTTTGAATTAAATAGATCTATCTTGATGTTTTTTTGATCTCCGATAAGGTTTATTTTCTGTTTTTGCAATTTTAATAATTCATCTTTTCTCTGTGAAAACTCTACAAAAGAATATACATCTTTGTTCAAAGCCAACTCATACCTTTGAATTTGATCTTTCTTTAGGGTAATTTCTTCGTTAATAGTATTAATTAGATTTTCGTTTCTTTCAAGATCAGCGGTTAATTTTTCTCCATTTTCAAAGATTGCAAGGATATCACCTTTTTTTACGAAATCTCCCTCATTTACTAAAATCTCAACAATTCGCGGGGAAGAGCCAAACTGACTTATTGGAGCTGCCAATTGTCTAATCTCTCCCGAAGGAGAAAGTTGACCAAGTGCGGCAACAGCTGTAATAGGAGGTATGAAATCTGAAGTTATTTCCTCTTTAAATTTTGAACTAGATTTATTATTTCCAGAACAAGAAATAACACCAAGAGATATTGGTGTAAATAATAAAAAATAAATAAATAAATTTTTTAATATTTTTAATTTCATTAAAAATCGAAGAGTACTGTTTTTATGTAGCTATTGACCCATTTTTCATCAAAATATTTTAAAAGAACCATGCTAGTCTTCTCATTTTTCATTTGTTGAACACAATAATTTTTTTGAAAATCTATTCTCTCTTGGATAATTTCATCATTAATTTCCGGTTTAGCTTTCTTACTTAATTTGATCAAAATAGTAAGGTATTGATCAACAACTCTACAAAAATCATTTTTTTCAGATTTACTTTTTAAGGAAGCAAAAAATACATTTTTAGAAAAAATCTCGCCCCATTTAGGAATCTCTCTCAAAGAGGTAAAAGAACTTTTATCTACTTCAGAAAGTAATTTTTCGTATTTCAAAGCTTGGTTTCGTGATGCCGGTGATAAATCAACAATGGCAGCAGAAACAATATCATTTATTTTTACCAAATCCATTCCAAAAATTGGGATATCAAACTTTGGATCAGGAAAAAAAACGCAGTGTAATATTTTAAGATTCTTTGAAAATTCTGCTACTTCAATATGTAACTTTCTAAAACCTTTTGCTTTATGAAATTCATTTTCAATATAAAGTTCTCTGCCTATTTCATTAGATATTATGTTAGTTAGTTTTGGATCAATTTTTATACTCTCAAGGTCCTCAAGCATGGATCTACGCTCTCTAATATTTCGTAATAAATCCAAAATAAGAGGGTCAGTTAATTTTGTTTTAGTTAAAGATTCAGACAACAAGACTAAAAAGTACCAAAATAGAATTTAAATAGAGAACCGAAATGAACGTAGGAGATGTTATCTACTACACCCATTCAAGCAAAACTAAATGTGTGTTTGTGGATAATAAAGAATTGCCGCTTATAAGCATTGATATTTGGTGCAAAGCAGGTTCTTCATTTGAGGTCGTTGATAAAAACGGCACTGCTCATTTTCTAGAGCATATGATTTTTAAGGGATCTAACAAAATAATGCCTGGTGAGTTTGACCATAAAATTGAATCACTAGGCGGATTAAGTAACGCTTCAACAGGTTATGATGATGTACATTACCATGTCCTAGTTCCACCAAGTAACTTTAAAGAATCACTTGCTCTTTTGACAAATATTGTCATTGCTCCAGATTTTAATCCTAATGAATTTATAAAAGAAAAAGGGGTAGTTATCGATGAAATAAAACAACAAAATGATCAGCCTGAAGAAAGACTATTTAATTATTTTTTGAAAAGGGTTTGGTTAAGTCCGAATTATGCCAATTCGATTCTGGGAACTGAACATAGTGTTAAAAACTTAGAGATAAATGACCTTGTGAAATTTCATAGCAAACATTACAATACCGAAAAAATTTGTATTGCAATTGCGGGAAATATCTCTGAAGAAATTTATAAAATTTTTGAAGAAAGTGATCTATCTGGCATAAAAGAAAGCCAAAATTTAATAAATCAAAAAAATAAACCATCTTTAAAAATTAGAAATGGTAGAGAGTCAGTTAAGTTTGATAATTTAGAGTTTTCAAGAATATTTATGGCTTGGTTTATCCCAAACCTAAATGATCAAAAAAATATTATTGGACTTGAGATATTAGCATCAATACTCTCTGTTGGAAGAAACAGTAGATTAGTTAAAATTCTGAAAGAAGATAGTAATCTTGTTGAATCGGTATATGTAGATGTAAATGCTGGAGAACTAGGAGGATTATTTATAATGGAAGCAAGTTGTGAGTCCAAAGATATTGATTTAGTAGAAAAGCATATTAATAAAACAATTGATGAGATCTCAAATTGTAAAGCCTTGGCTTTGGATGAAATAAAAAAAGCAATAAATATTGTGAAGAGTAACTATATCTTTAATTTAGAGACATCTACACAACTCTCATCATTCTTTGGAAATGAACTTCTTTGGGGGAGAAAATCTTCAATAAACAATTTAGAAAGTCATTTAAAATATTGGAGTGACTTGGATAACTTTAAAGAGATTACAGAATACATACGTGGAGAGAAATTTACTTTAATTGCATCCCCTAAGTAAATGTTAAAAAGATATTTTTTAAATAATAATAAAAGAAATTTTTCAACTGCTTCAATTTGGATAAAAGGGGGTAGTGATATGGATAGTACTGGCAAAAAAGGGATAAACAAGATCCTTTGTTCATTACTTACCAGAGGATGTGTAGGTTTTAACAATTTCACTCTCTCTGAGTATCTTGAGTCCTATGGAGCAGAATTAAATCAAGAAATATTTGAAGATGGTATTTCAATAAGCCTTAAATCCTTAAATGAACATTTCAGCAAGTTATTCCCTTTATTAGACTTAATAATTAATAAGCCATTACTCACTGAAACAGAATTTAAAAAAGTAAAAAAATCTTCTACTGATTACCTTAGGAAAGATAAAGAGAATCCATTCAATATCTGTTTTGAAAAATGGAGAAAAATAGTTTACTCAAATCATCCTTATGCTTTTAACACTATTGGAAATGCAGAAGATGTCTCAAAGATTACATATGAAGATGTTTTACTCGAGTTTAAGAATTTTAAAAATAGAGAAAAGTATTTAATTTCAAATAATCCCAATATAAATGGAGAAAATTTTGAAACACTAGAAAAAAAAATCCTAAAAGAACAATCAGGACGTGTAAATCATAATTTAACTGCTGCTAGTAGATTTGATTACATCAATAATGATTCAAATCAAACAATAATAATAATGGGGGACCAAACTTGCTCGCGAAGAAGTAGTGAATATTTTCCTCTTAAGGTTTTGGAGTCATATTTATCTTATGGAATGAGCGCTGCTTTATTTAAACTTTTTAGAGAAAAACATGGTATCACTTACGATTTAGGTGTTTATTATCCTATCAGGAGTGGAAATGCCCCATTTTTAATTTATTTATCCGTATCCAATGATCAAGCACTTTTTGCTTTTGAACTTTTATCAACACTATGGAAAAATTTGCTTTTAAATCCGTTGACTGATGCTGAAATATTTTTAGCAAAAGAAAAACTAAAAGGTTCTTTTTTATTAGGAAATCAATCACTAGATGAAATTTTACAGAGAAAGATACAGTTAGTTAGTTATGGTATTACACCAATTTCTGAGAACGATTTAAACTCAAAAATAGAGGAAATTTCTTCTTTAGATATTTTGAAATTAACTAATAAGTATTTTTCAAAACCTTTTCTTAGTATTTCTGGAAATAAAAATGTATGTTTAGAAATTTCCAATAGGTGGAAGAAAAACTTTTAGATTAGTTTTTCTCAATCTTATCAATATCTATTAAAAACGAACCTCTCCTAAACTTTACTTCAACAGTATCTGGAGATTTAATTGAGAGGATTTCCCCAATTTCATCAATTGCAACTAGATCAGGTGGTCTTAACATCGGCATATTATCTGAAGTCTTCAAGTAAGAGACTGGCGCAATCAACTTGACCTTATCGTTGATCTCAAATTTCATTTATAAATTAGATACATTAAGAAGTAGTATAAGCATAAAGTTAGAGAAAATATCAACGAAATGCACTGATTCATTCTAGAATCCTAGAATTGACTTTCTACAAATTAATGAATCAAAAATTTAAAACATTAATTTTATGGGCTTTACCTATACTTTTAGTAATAGCGCTCTCCTACCAATTTTTATCTTCAAGCAACGTTGATTCGCTTAAATCTAATGGCACTACTGTTGCACCAAGAAATTCAGCGGTAGCAAGAGTAAGTTACGGCAGATTTTTAGATTACATTAATTCGGGAAGGGTTACTTCTGTTGATATTTTTGAGGGAGGCAGAAATGCAGTTATAGAGACAATAGATTCGGATTTAGATAATAAAGTTCAAAGGTTGCGTGTAGATCTTCCTGGCTTAACCCCAGAACTTATAAATATTTTAAAAAATGAGGGAATTAGTTTTGATGTTCATCCAATAAAAACAGCTCCTCCTGCATTAGGCATTTTAGGTAATTTACTTTTCCCGGCCCTCTTAATTGGAGGTTTAATTTTGTTAGCGAGGAGGTCAAATGGTATGCCAGGAGGTCCTGGCCAAGCAATGCAGTTTGGAAAAACTAAAGCAAGGTTTGCAATGGAAGCTGAAACAGGAGTTGTATTCGATGATGTTGCAGGCGTTAATGAAGCTAAACAAGATTTGCAAGAAGTTGTCACTTTTCTGAAAAAACCAGAAAAATTTACTTCAGTTGGAGCAAGAATCCCCAAAGGGGTTCTATTGGTAGGGCCTCCTGGTACTGGTAAAACCCTTTTAGCTAAAGCAATTGCGGGTGAAGCTGGTGTACCATTCTTCTCATTATCAGGCTCTGAATTTGTTGAAATGTTTGTTGGTGTTGGCGCTAGTAGAGTTAGAGACCTTTTCAAAAGAGCTAAAGAGAATAGTCCTTGTTTAATTTTTATTGATGAAATAGATGCAGTCGGAAGGCAAAGAGGTGCGGGTATTGGTGGAGGTAATGATGAGAGAGAACAAACTCTCAATCAATTACTTACTGAAATGGATGGTTTCGAAGGTAATAGTGGCATAATAATAATTGCAGCCACAAACAGGCCCGATGTTCTAGACTCAGCGTTAATGAGACCAGGCCGTTTTGATAGACAGGTAACTGTAGATGCACCTGATATAAAAGGAAGATTATCAATATTGGAAGTTCATGCAAGGAATAAGAAACTTCAAGAGGATTTAACGCTTGAAAGTATTGCGAGAAGAACACCAGGTTTTACTGGAGCAGATTTAGCAAATTTATTAAATGAGGCTGCTATATTAACTGCCAGGAGGAGAAAAGACTCTATAAGTATCTCAGAAATTGATGACTCTGTAGATAGGATTGTCGCAGGAATGGAAGGTTCTCCATTAACAGATGGTAGAAGCAAGAGATTAATTGCTTATCATGAAGTGGGACATGCTCTCATAGGTTCACTTGTCAAGGCCCATGATCCTGTTCAGAAGGTTACCGTCATTCCAAGGGGTCAAGCTAAAGGATTAACTTGGTTTACACCAGATGATGAACAAACCCTTGTTAGCAGGGCGCAATTAAAAGCTAGGATAATGGGTGCTTTAGGAGGAAGAGCTGCTGAAGATGTAGTTTTTGGAGAAGGTGAGATTACAACAGGAGCTGGAGGTGATTTCCAACAAGTTGCTTCAATGGCCCGCCAAATGGTTACTAGATTTGGAATGAGTAATTTAGGTCCGATAGCTTTAGAAAGTGGTAATCAAGAAGTATTTGTTGGTAGAGATTTAATGACTAGAAGTGAAGTTTCTGATTCAATCTCTAAACAAATAGATGAAAGTGTAAGAATAATGGTCAAAGAATGTTATAAAGAAACCTACGATATAGTAAGCAAAAATAGAGAAGCTATGGATAAAATAGTTGACCTATTAATCGAAAAAGAAACATTAGATGGTGATGAATTTTTAAGTATTCTCTCCAAATTCACCAAAATTCCTGAGAAAGAGAGAACACCTCAATTGTTAAGTTAAACTTTTATTGGTTTCTTATCTAACACCAGATCAATCAAACCGTACTCAACTGCTTCGTTTGGGGACATATAAAAATCTCTATCAGTGTCTTCTTTGATAGTGTCGTAATTCTTTCCAGTTCTTTCTGATAATTCAGTATTTAGTCGTTCTTTTAAGAACAAAATTTCATCTGCTTGAATTCTTATATCACTGGCTTGCCCTCGTGCACCTCCAAGTGGTTGATGAATCATTATTCTTGAATGTCTAAGGCTGCTTCTTTTACCTTTAGTACCTGCCGCAAGCAAAAATGCACCCATACTAGCTGCCAAGCCTACACAAACTGTATGAATGTCAGGCTTTACATGTTGCATTGTGTCAAAGATACCCAATCCGTCATATACTGATCCTCCAGGTGAATTTATGTACATATAAATGTCCTTATCCGGATCCTCTGCTTCGAGGAACAATAATTGAGCAACAATTCTATTAGCAGTTTCACTAGTAACTTGTTCTCCCAAAAAAATTATTCTCTCTCTTAATAGTCTCGAATAAATATCAAAGACTCTTTCGCTACCGCCCGATTCTTCTAAAACTAAAGGGATCATAATAATATTTATCTGTTTATTAGATATTAACGATATTGAGTCAACATACGCTAACCTTATTAAGGTTTACATATAAAAAATTGAAAGAAAAATTGACTGTTTCAGATAGCAAAAAGTTATTTCATGAAAAATTTCCTTACGTCATTCCAGGTTTATATAAAAGAATAGTTGATGAAATGCTTGTCGAACTTAATCTTTTGAACCATCAAAATGAATTTTCGCAAGATTATCTCTTTTGTATCGGCCTCACCGAAACATTTAAAGAATTAATGCAAGGATATCAACCTGAAAAACACTTGGATCTACTTTTTGAATCTTTATGCAGTTCTACAAATTTTGAGGCGAAGGAAATTAATGAAATATCTAAAAAGTCTCAAAAAGAATTAAAGGATAAAACATCTAAAGATATTTTAAAATTGTTAGTAGAAAAAAGTAATTCTAAACTTTATCCATCAAGGATTTTGAACTTAGGGATATATATATTAATTTCAAACTCCCAAGATTTCAAAGAGAAAAATGAATCAGATAAAAATAAGATGACCTCTGATATTTTTGAGAAGTTAAGCTTATCTGCTAATAAAGCAGAAAAAGATATTGGAATCTACAAAAGTAGCATATCAAAAATGGAACAAGCAAAAGAATTAATTGAAGAGCTCAGAGTTAAGGATAAGAAAAAAATATTAAAAAAATAATAACTATTTTTTTAATCTTTTTTTATCTTTCCAAGAGATATAGGATATATAAATTACAGCTAATGTTATGAATATGAGTAAAACAAACGATGTTAAGATAAGAAATTTACTTAAATAGACTTCATAAATTAAAAATGAAATCATATGTCAATGGATCCGTCCCCATTTCTTCCCCAAACAACCATGGCAATTGAAAAAGTAAAAATAGCAGCCAATGCTGCCCAGCCTATTTGAAAGATCATTAGAATTTAATCGTTTTTATAAATATAACAGAACTTCTAAATTTTTATTCATTTTAAAGCTAAAGTTAATTTCTCAGAAACAAATTTTTTCCAATAGAATTTTAATAAATTCAAATTGGGAAGGTTAGTTTTAAATCATAGTACAAATATAGAAGGTCTAATTCCAATACTTCAAAAATTAGCACTGGAAAATGATATCAAGACAATAACTCCAGCAGTTATTTCAAGAGCTAGGGGAAGATCCTCTAAATTGATAATTAGATTGTCAGTGAAAACTATAAACGGATATAAAGCAATCGCAAGAAAGGGTAATACAGCTCAAGAAGTTTTTATTTCAACAGAGTTAAGCAAAGATGAATTAAAAGAAATCATAGAGCTTTATAATAAAAATAATTAAATTAAATGGTATTAGAAAATATTTAGGAGAAAACAAGTGAAATTGGTATTAAATTTTTTTATGTTTTTATTGGCCTTTTTTTCATTTAGTAATAAATCATTATCACTTACTGATTACCAAATAAAAAGATTTTGCACAAAAGAGAAAAGAGTATTCTTATGTATCAAAAATTTACAAGAGAAAAGATCTAATCTCCAAAAAGGAAAGCTAATTGAAATACCTGTAACCCCTTACAAACGGTAATTAGAAATAGAATTTAAATTTCAAATTCTGATTCGAAAAGATAAAATGCATTTTTATAGCTTGTGAGAAGTTCTTCAGAATTATCAGAAAATCCTTGTCGTTCGTAATCTTCTTTTAATTCATCATATAAGTAAACCACTTTGTTAAAGGCGCTCATATATTCTTTTTGTATGTCTTCATCATCGATATCATAGATTTTTGCCAGTACTAATTCGACATTTTTTTTTGATGAATATATTTTTCTCTCAAAATCTTTATTTAACTTCCTTCTTTTTTTTGCCATTTAAAATTTCTAAATACTAATTAACAATACTCAAATTCATAGATAAATTAAATTAAAACTTATAAAATAAAAATATAGTTTCCAAATCAAAATAAAACCTCTACATTCCAAATAAATCATTGGATGATATGAATAAAAAAGAAACAACTAATCCTAAAGAACTGAAAAACCAAAACTATGAAGCCAAAAAAATGAATACTTCCTCAAACTTAAAAAAAAAGAAAGATAAGGACCTTCCATGGTGGGTAGAGTTATTGTTTGTTCAAATAGGATTACCAGATAAATTACTAATTAAAATATTAAAAACCAAAAAAACATCTAAAGAATTTATTAAAAATGAAAAAAAATCAATAATAATATTTTTGTTTGTTATTACTACATTGGCATATTTTTATCCAGTTATTAAACATGCAAAAAATAAATTAGATTGTGAAGCGATTGCTAAAAATTATATTATTAAAAATAAAAATACAATCGGAATTAATAATAGAGAGATAAAAATGTTATCTACAAATTTTTGTTATGGTGGCGAAGAAATCTATGAAATAGAAAATTTAAAAAATTAAATTTTCAATTATTCTCTATAAATAAGCATCTCAATATTATGATAGTAAATTTAAGTTTAATAAAGTTTAAATTTTATTCCTATGACTGATATAAAACAAAAGAAAGAAAACGTAAAACTTCATTTAAAAGATTTGAGGCAAAACTTAAAGAAAATGCATTTAGAAGTTACAGAAGAATTAATATTACCGAAGCCAGATGATGTAAAAGACTTGATGGATAAAATGGATAAACTATTAAAATTAATAGAATCAAAATAAACTATAATTTAAATAATTTAGAATCATCAAAAGTTAAAAAAATGAAAATAATAAAACAAGTTCCTATTTTAATTATAATCGCAATTTTCTTAATTTCTTGTAGGACATCCAATAATAAAGAGTATCCCATAAATAATTTGAAAAAAAATATTGAGGATAATCCTAATTCAGAAAAGAAAAGAATGGAAATAAAGTTTTCTTGTGGAGAGGATGGTATTTCAGAATACCTAGATGATGGATGGAATATTTTAAAAGAAGAATCCCAAGAAAAAATTTGTACCTGGAAATCTGTTCCTGCCACAAAAG
>QCCX01000002.1 GCA_003278845.1 Prochlorococcus sp. AG-347-O22 | reverse complement strand
AATCAACTAAAGAAAATTCATCAATTTTTCAGATTTTATATGAATTAGAAAATTTAGAAGACAAATATTTAGGAGAAAGAAAAAAAGACCAACTATTACGCAGAAAATTATCCGGAAATAATCTGGGAGGAAGGCCCAAAATAAGTCCTTTAAAAGAATCTTTAGTAATCAGATTACGTAATGAGGGATATTCATATCGATCAATCAGATCACAAACGGGAATTGCATTATCAACAATAAGACGAGTTATTTTGGAAGGAGGACTAACATAAAATGAGGAAGAAAGAAATTGAAAATTTAATTAAAGAAAATTTTAAAGATACAGCATTACGTATTTTTGAATTAGATAATGAAGATAGAAAAAGTTTGTTAGCAGAATATAGAGAATGGATTATGAATGATTTAGATTATGGAGAGGTAATGATGTTACCTTATGAAGCCTATACTAATGAATTAGATTCTAATTACTTAGACGATTTACTTTAGTCTTATAAACTATAACTCTTATTAAATCCATAAACTTCATTGGCTATTAATGGTAAAAAGGAAGTGTCTTTAGAATATTTTTCTCCATTACAAAAAACAACTAATAAAGTGTGTAAAGATTGACTATTAGTCCACCAAGCTGAATCATGTCTAACTTCAGACATTAAGCCTGCTTTACTCCAAAGATTAATACTTTCTGGTAATCCTTCACCCAAAAAACCATCTATTTGATTAAGAGAATCTTTTTTAAGAACAACTTTATTTAAATTTCTTTTTAAAAAATTTCGTAAATTTAAGTCATTTTTTTGATAATCAATATGAATCATAATTTCTTCCAAGACCCTTGCAGCTGAATCAGAATTCATAGCGTTTCTATTTTTATTATCATGCCCATAAAATTCTTTTTCACGACCATATGGTCCATCATCCCAAGTCTTCTGACAGCAATTTATACCACTCAATTCCTCCCAATGTAAATCATGTAGCCAATCATTTATTATACTTCTTTGAAATTTCCAATTTTTCCATAATTCCCCTTCAATACAAGGTCCACTTGTTGTTCCTGTAAGTACATCAATTAAGAAGCTTGTTGCATTATTACTTGAGAAAGACAACATTTTCCTTACAGCATCATTAAGTTCATCTGATAATAATAAATTTCCTTTTTTAATCCAATAAAATGCAGCAAGGCCATAAACCAATTTGACTATGCTGGCAGGGTAAACCATTTTTTTATTATTAATACCAGTTCCAAAACCTTTAAATACCCTGTTATTTTCACTTTTATAATTAATCCAAGTTATTGAAATATCTTCTCTTGAAAAATCTTTATTATGAGTACATACTCTCCCTAAAATATCATTTAGGGCTAGACCCATCTCTTTACTTAAATAGTAAAAGGACATTGTATGGAAAGTTATAAAAATCCTATCTCACTATTTAAACAAACTAATTTTTCAAAAACTATTTGGTGGAAATTAAAAGTTAATATTTCTGGATATCAAAATGAAACAGAAAATAAATTAGTTACTGAAATATTGAAAAATAGAATTTTTAGACTTATTTATCCAAATAATTATCAAAAAAACCATAAATTTTCAAGAATACTAGTTCAACTATATGAGGATGGTTACATCTGTTGGATAAATTTAGATGGATTGATTATTGAAAAATATGAATTAAATAAAACTGAGAGTTTAAATAATGAACACTTACCTATAAAAGATAAAATTACCTCAATTTTAAAATGGATCAAGGATCAAGCTGAGTTAACTAATAAATACCTTTGGGGAGGCACATTAGGACCAAATTTTGATTGTTCCGGTTTAATTCAGACTGCTTTTTTAAAGCATCGCATTTATATACCTCGAGACTCTTATCAAATAAAAAGTTTTTGTAAGCATCTTTTTTATTTTAAAGAGTCTTATGCAGCTCTAAGACCTGGCGATCTTTTATTTTTTGGAAATATAGAAAAATGTGATCATATTGGAATCTACAAAGGAGACGGTTTGTATTACCACAGCTCTGGAAAAGATTTTGGCAGAAATGGAATAGGACTCGATACCCTAAATCAGTCTAATGATAGAATCTCATTGCATTATAAATCCAAGCTTGTTTCTGCAGGTAGAGTTGTTAGAAATTATAGATGGGACAGAACAATACGTTAGTAAGTAGACCTCATATTTTAATTTAAAATTAAATTTTAAATATTACTTATTCTTTTATTTAGGGATTACCCAGCAGTCCAAATATTTTTAATAATTGGCATTATGGTATCTAAGTGTAATGTCCCAACAAGTAGCCAAGCAAAAACAGCTCCTCCACAGCCTCCTAACCAAAATCCACTTGTAAAATCGGCCCAACCAGCTCTTGTAAATAAGTCCTTTGGCGGATTATTGACAGTCGCATCTGGAGGTTGAACATTAGGTGCTTTACCAGGTGCATTATAAAGAACTAAAAGTGCTGTCAAAATATGAACAGCTCCAATAGCTGCAAGAAGTCCAGCAGTTAGAGCAAATTCAGAATTTCTTAGTGGGCCAGTCATAGTGAAAGGACCATATAGGAGATATCCAAAAGCTGCTCCAGTTTCTAAGCCTCTAAAATTAGGAGAAATGCCTTCTCTATAAAAAGGCAAATTATTTATAAAAGCTTTGGTGAAATAGCCACTATTAACTGGGGTGGCTAAATTACCAACACATGGATCAGCAACTGTTTTTACTGCCCATTGTTCTGCAACACCAATATCATTTGGTTGTACAGAATTATCTATGTATTTCTCATCAAACTTAATTGAACTTGTTGATTCTGAGAATGATTTTTGAAAGTCGCTCATTTTTTTAATAGTTTAGTGTTTAATAATTTATTCAGTTGCTGTAATAAATCTTCCAATCAATACGATAAAAACAGCAGGCATTGCTATACCAATTAATGGAACAAAAATTGAGGGTAAGAGACTTGGTAAATCAGATGGCATTAGTTCTTTAAACATCTTTAAACACTTTAGTATTTATCTGTGAAATAGTGTTAATTTTATTACTGGATGATATAAAAATTATTAACTTTTTACATGTTAAATATTTTCGCAATTGTACTTATTATTTTTATAGGAATATTACTTCTAGTTTTAAAAAAAAGAAGCTTTAGAAAGTTTATAAATAAGGGCAAATTACATTCTGTTAAATTAAAAAAAAATAGAAAAAAAAATAATAAATTTCTATCTAATAAAAAAAGTTTTTTATACAATCTCGAAGCAAAAAAGTATTCATTATTTTATAAAAATTCTCAAAGAAATAAAATGTTTAGTCTTTTTAAGGGAAATACAGAAGACAAATTAAAAGCATTAAAAATTGCGGAAGAATTGTCTGATAAATCAACATTATCAATTTTACGACAAGGTTTAAGAGATATGTCTCCTGAAGTGGTTAAACTTTCAGCTTTATTAATAAGAAAATTCAAGTAAAAATTTAATTTTGATTGGGACTACTTATTGACCTTATTCTATAAATTGGCCGACTTTGACTTTCATGATATGTCCTCATTAAAAGTTCGCTTAATAATCCAAAGCTAAATAATTGGACACCAGCAATTCCTAATATTAATGTAAACATTAGCATCGGACGATTACCAATATCCTCTCCCATTAATTTTAGAACTATCAAATAAGAGCTCATGACAAGGCTTATGAGTATACTTATGATCCCGGCGAAACCAAATCCATACATAGGTCTTGTTAAAAATTTATTCATAAACCAAACAGTTAGTAAATCCATTAAAACTTTAAATGTTCTATTAATTCCATATTTGCTTGATCCATATTTCCGACTTCTATGATTGACTTTGATTTCCTTAATTCTTGCACCTTCAATGTTTGCTAAAACTGGCAGAAACCTGTGAAGTTCTCCATATAATTTAATATCATCTATTATTTCTTTTTTAAAAGCTTTTAGTGAACATCCATAGTCATGAAAATTCAAACCTGTAACTTGAGCTATTAATTTATTTGCTATTTTTGATGGTATCTTCCGATTAAGTAATTTATCTTTCCTATCAAACCTCCATCCACAAATCAAGTCATAGCCATTATTAATTTCTGAAATTAATTTAGGAATATCATTAGGGTCATTTTGTAAATCACCATCCAAAGTAATAACGATATCGCCTATAGAATTATCAAATCCAGCTGACATTGCTGCAGTTTGCCCATAATTTTTGCGGAGAGAAATTACACATAATTCTTTAATTTTAAGAGTTAGTTGTTTTAGTACTTGATGAGTATTGTCTGTAGAGCCATCGTTTACAACAATCAATTCGAAATTGCAATTATGAGATGACATTACATTTATAAGTTCATCCAATAAAAAACCAATACTCTCGCTTTCGTTAAAAACAGGTATAACAATAGAAATTAGTTGATTTATATCTGACATATTTATTGGGTAATAATCATTTAATTGTAACTTAATTTAAAAAATTAAAAATAAACAAAAAAAATCACCACATTTGTGGTGATTTAAATTATTTAAGGAAAATTTAACCAAACGTACCTGAAGTTGATGCGATAACAAATGCACCAAATGTAAGTATGTTTCCAATCGTGAAATGTGCAAGTCCAACTAATCTAGCTTGAACAATTGAAAGTGCAACTGGCTTATCTCTCCAGCCAACAAGGTTAGCTATTGGAGTACGCTGATGTGCCCAAACTAATGTTTCAATTAATTCTTGCCAGTAACCACGCCATGATATTAAGAACATAAAACCAGTAGCCCAAACTAAGTGACCGAATAAGAACATCCAGGCCCAAGGAGATAAAGAATTTACTCCAAATGGATTATATCCGTTAATAAGTTGAGCAGAATTTAACCAGAGATAATCTCTGAACCAACCCATTAGATAAGTTCCTGATTCATTAAATTGCGCAACATTACCCTGCCATATTGCTAAGTGTTTCCAATGCCAGTAGAAAGTTACCCATGCTATTAAATTTAATGCCCAGAACATAGCTAAGTACATGGCGTCCCAAGATGAACTATCACAAGTACCTCCACGTCCGGGACCATCGCAAGGGAATGCATATCCTAAATCTTTCTTATCAGGAATTAATTTAGTTCCTCTAGCATCTAGTGCACCTTTAATAAGGATTAAAGCAGTTGTATGAAGACCTAAAGCGATAGCATGGTGGACTAAGAAATCTGCAGGACCAATAGGTAAGAAAGCACTTAATGCATCTTGCCTATTAATAAGATCCATCCAGTAATGATTACCTGGTAATGAATTAGCAGCGAGACTTGCTGAACTTGTAGGATCAGATAATAAAGCGTTAAAGCCGTACATCATCTTACCTTGAGCGGCTTGAACGAATTGAGCAAATACTGGCTCAATTAGAATTTGCTTTTCAGGGTTACCAAAAGCTACAACAACATCGTTGTGTACATAAATTCCAAGAGTGTGGAATCCTAGCAACATTGTTACCCAGCTAAGGTGACTTATTAATGCTTCCTTTGTTCCAAGAACTCTTGCTAATACATTATCTTTATTTAATTCAGGATCATAATCTCTTACAAAGAAAATAGCTCCGTGTGCAAATGCACCAACCATCAAGAACATTGCTATGTACTGATGATGACTATATAAAGCAGATTGTGTAGTGTAGTCCCTGGCAATAAAAGCGTAAGAAGGAAGTGCACCCATATGTTGTGCTACAAGAGAAGTTGCTACACCAAGTGATGCTAATGCTAGTCCAAGTTGGAAATGTAGTGAATTATTTACAGTTTCGTAAATTCCATCATGATTAATTCCGAAACTACCTTTATGAGGATCATTAGGGTGTCTTGTATTATGAGCTTCTGTAATTTCTTTGAGGCTATGACCAATACCAAAAGTATTTCTATACATATGACCAGCAATTACAAAAACTGTTCCAATCGCAATATGATGATGCGCAATATCAGTAAGCCATAATGCTTCACTTTGAGGATGTAAACCACCTAAGAAAGTAAAGATTGCTGTGCCAGCTCCCTCAGCTGTTCCAAATACTTGGTCTAGAGAATCAGGATTTTGAGCATATGCTCCCCAGTTTAAAGTAAAGAAAGGAGCTAATCCTGCAGGGTGTGGAAGGACTGTTAACCAATTATCCCAACCTACATGCTGTCCTCTTGATTCAGGTATAGCAACATGAACTAAATGACCTGTCCAAGCAATACTACTAAAACCAAATAAGACTGCTAAATGATGATTTAATCTTGACTCTGCATTTTTAAACCAAGCTAAAGAAGGTCTGAATTTTGGCTGTAAATGTAACCAACCTGCAAATAGAGTCCAACAAGCCAAAATACTCATGAATATTGAAGCTTGGAAGAGTTGCTCATTAGTTCTCATTCCAATTGTGTACCACCAATGATAGAGACCTGAGTAAGCTATGTTTACTGGACCACTAGCTCCAGCTTGTGTCATTGCTTCTGTGATACCAGATCCAAAATGTGGATCCCAAATAGCATGAGCAATAGGACGAACGTGGGTTGGATCAAGTACAAATTGCTCGAAGTTACCTTGCCAAGCGATATGAAATAAGTTACCAGCAACCCAGAGGGCGATTATTGCTAGATGACCAAAATGTGTAGAGAAAAGCTTCTGATAAAGCTTTTCTTCGGTCATACCGTCATGACTTTCAAAGTCGTGAGCAGTAGCTATTCCGTACCATATTCGTCGGGTTGTAGGGTCCTGAGCTAGACCCTGGTTAAATGATGGAAATTTTGTTGCCATTGAATTAAAAAGGTGAAGTTCAGGTAATTAGCCCAGGCCGAAAAGGCGAGCGTGGAAGAAGGCCCAAGTAGTCGCGATACCACCTACTAAGAAGTGAGTAACGCCAACCGCACGACCTTGAGTAATTGATAGTGCTCTTGGTTGAATTGTTGGAGCAACTTTAAGTTTGTTATGAGCCCAAACAATTGATTCGAATAATTCTTGCCAATATCCCCTTCCACTAAATAGGAACATCAAGCTAAATGCCCAGATAAAGTGTGCTCCTAAGAACATCAAACCATACATACTTATAGCTGAACCATAACTGGTCAAAACCTGAGAAGCTTGCGCCCATAAAAAGTCTCTAAGCCAGCCATTAATAGTAATGGCACTTTGAGCGAAGTTACCTCCAGTAAGCCCCCAAACATCACTCTGCATTTTCCAAGAAAAGTGGAAAATAACTATTGATAAGCAGTTATACATCCAGAAAAGAGCTAAGAAAACATGATCCCAAGAAGAAACCTGACATGTACCTCCTCTACCAGGACCATCACATGGAAATCTAAATCCTAATGATGCTTTGTCAGGTATCAATCTTGAGCTTCTTGCATAAAGTACTCCTTTGAGAAGTATCAAAACAGTTACGTGGATTTGGAAAGCATGGATATGATGAATCATTAAATCAGCTGTCCCTAATGGAATTGGAGCTATAGCAACCTTTCCACCAACCTCTACTAAACTTCCATTAAAAACTTCACTTAAAGCTTTGTGAGGTAAAGCTTCTGCAGTACCTGCTAAAAGAGAAGTTCCAACAGCTGAAGCTTGAATGCTTTGAACCCATTGAGCAAAAATTGGCTGAAGTTGGATTGCAGAATCACTAAACATATCCTGAGGTCTACCCAAAGCTCTCATAGTATCGTTGTGAATATAGAGTCCAAAACTATGGAATCCTAACCACATACATACCCAATTTAAGTGACTGATTAAGGCATCTCTTGCTTTAAGAATTCTGTCTAATACATTATCAATATGTTTTGCCGGATCATAATCTCTAACCATTGCAATTCCAGCATGCGCACCCGCACCTACTATAAATAGTCCACCTATCCACATGTGATGGGTAAATAATCCAAGAACCGTCATGTAGTCAGTAGCTATGTATGGATAAGGAGGCATCGCATACATGTGATGAGATACAAGTATGCTTATTGATCCAAGCATTGCTAGGTTTACAGCAAGCTGGGCATGCCTACTTTCTGCCATGAACTCAAAAAGACCTTGATGACCTTTAGGAGCAGGAAATAATATTGGGTCTCCTTGCTGTGAATCTAATATTTCTTTCATACTATGACCAATACCGTAATTGGTTCTATACATATGACCACCAATAATTGCTATTACACCAAAAGCTAAATGATGATGTGAAACATCAGTCATCCATAAACTTCCTGTCACAGGGTTAAGTCCGCCTTTAAAAGTAAGGAAGTCTGAAAAAGCTAACCAGTTTAAACTAAAGAAATTACCTGTACCACTTGCTAATCCTGGAAATATCTGACCAATAATTTGTGGATCACAGAGTTGATGTGGCATAGGCATATCTGCAATTGTTGCTATTTCTTTACCATTGATAACTAAAGGAGAACCGGCATCAATTGCATCTAATAGAGCTGCAGTAGGAGCACCGATATGGATACAATGACCAGCCCATGCTAAAGATCCTAGTCCTACTAAACCAGCTATATGATGGTTAAGCATAGACTCAATATCTTGGAACCACTCCATTTTTGGAGCTGCTTTATGATAATGAAAAATTCCGGCATGAAGCATAAGTGCAGCCATTACTACAGCACCAATTGCTAAAGCCATCAATTCGCTCTCATTAGTAATTCCCCATGCTCGCCACATGTGGAATATTCCGGAACTGATTTGAATACCGTTGTAGTTAGCACCAAGATCAGCGTTTAGCATTTCTTGACCAACAATTGCCCATACTTGCTGAGCACCGGGTTTGACATGAGTTGGATCCGCCAACCAGCCTGAATAATTAGAAAATCTTGCTCCATGGAAAAATGCAGCACTCATCCATATAAAAATGACTGCAAGATGTCCAAAATGAGCTGAAAAGATTTTTCTTGTGGCTTCTTCAGCATCGCCTGTATGCACATCAAAATCATGTGCATCAGCATGCAAATTCCAGATCCAAGTTGTAGTTTTTGGACCTTTAGATAATTTACTTGACCAGAAACCTGGCTTATCTAATTTGGCAAAATCAATAGGTCTTGGATCGGCCTTAACAGGATCCTCCAAAACTTTTTTGTTTTTTTCTCCACTTTCTGGTGGGCTGATGGTCATCTAGCACCTCGAAAATAATTGACATTAAAGCCGATTGATCGGATCTTGAACTTATTTTTAATGATAATGTTCAAGAAAACGAATCCATCGAAACTTTAGATATTCGTTTCAAAAATAATAAGGCAAAGATTCTTTCGTTATGCATTAACGTAACAAATGTTCTAATGATTGTTACTATATGAATATTTTGTTAAATTCTAGTCTACGACTTAATTATGAGTATTTTTACTCAAATTTTGTGTAAATTTCTTAAATTTTTTTTTATATTTCAAAGAAAATTTTTAAAATCCAGCGACAGGATATAATTTCAACGTAACTATCAAAAGTTTCTGATTTGAAAGGAATTGCTATAGGTCTATCTAATAATTCAAAAGAAATTCTAAAAAGGCTTAAAAAAACCGAATTTATCAAAGATATATATATTGCAGGTTCTTCAAAGGAGAATGGAAATGTAAATCAACTTATTCAAGTACAAAAACCTAAAGAAATCTTACTAAAAAAATGGCCAGAAATAGATTTAATAATTTTTGTAGGCTCAATTGCTGCATCAATACGCATAATAAATTCATTTTTAACCTCTAAAGATCAAGATCCAGGAGTAATCGTTGTCGATAACAAATGTTCCAAAATAGTTCCTTTAATAGGCTTGCATCAGTCAAATGTACAAAATATTGCATTTCAAATTGCTAATTTACTTGATGGCGAAATAATAGAAACTAATAATTCGAATGATCAAAGCTTCTTAAATCTTGATGCATTTGGGAATCAATGGGGTTGGAAAAGATCCGGCAATATAAAAGATTGGTCAAAACTAGTAATTAAACAAGCTAAAAACAAAGAAATATTTTGCAAACAATTATCTGGTAATAGATTATGGAAAAATTCAAAATCTGGGGAGAGTATTAATCAAATTAATGAAAAAGAAATTGAAAAACCAGATTCAACATTTCATGTGAGTATATTCGAAAATCATGAAACAACGTGGCACCCGCCAGTATTATGGATTGGCATTGGATGTGAAAGAAATACGAGCAAGGAATTAATAGCAAATTCTTTAAATAATTTATTGGAGTCGAGAAATTTATCCAATTATTCAATTGCGGGACTCGCAACAGTTGATATTAAAAAAGATGAGAAGGGAATTTTAGAACTTGCTGAAGAAAAAAACTTGCCTATAAAGTTTTTTAGTAAAGAAGATCTTTCAACAATAATTGTTCCAAATCCTTCAATTGTTGTTGAAAGGGAAATTGGCACCCCTTCTGTAGCGGAAGCCTCTTGCTTAATGGCCGCAGGAGAAGAATCAAAATTATTAGAAGAAAAAAGAATTTTTAAAAATCAATCTGGGGCAGTAACTATCGCAGTGGCAGAATCAAAAAATCAACATAATCCAACCCATGGCGAAATACATATTATTGGAAGTGGTCCTGGTGATATCTCCTTCCTAACTAGTAATGCAAAAAAAGCACTTTCAAGATGTACTGTTTGGATAGGATACAAAATGTATTTAGATTTAATTAAATCCTTACAGAGGAGTGACCAGGTTTTAATTGAAAGTAAACTTACTGAAGAAAAAGAGAGATGCAGTAAAGCAATTAAACTAGCTGAGGAAGGAATAAAAGTGGCTTTAATTTCTTCAGGTGAATCTGGATTTTATGGCATGGCAGGATTAGTTTTAGAATTACTTCTAAAAATCAAAAAAGAATATCGACCTTACTTTGAAGTACATCCAGGTATAAGTAGTGTTCAATTAGCGGCTGCGATTAGTGGAGCACCACTAATGAATGACTTTTGTTCAGTAAGCTTAAGCGATAAATTAACTCCATGGTCTTTAATAAAAAAAAGAATTGAAGGAGCTCTTGTTGGTGACTTTGTAATAGCTTTATTTAATCCTCAATCCATTGAAAGAAATTGGCAGCTAAAAAGTATAATAGATATATGTTTAAAAACTAGGCATGGGGATACTCCAGTTTTAATAGCGAGACAAGTAGGGAGAGAAAATCAAACCAAAAAATTTTTTACTTTAAACACCATTCCTTTTCAAGAGATTGATATGTTATCAATCATTATTATTGGCAATTCTCAAACAACCTTAGTTGACGAAATATTTCTTACTCCCAGAGGATATTTAAAAAATTAAGTTTAGATAATCCATAATTTTTATAAATAGAACGTTTTCTTTGCTTTTTCTTTACAAGAATACTAATCTTTTATAAATACTATTTAGGAACATTAATTGAAAAATATTGGTTTAATTTTGTTTGACATTGATGGGGTAATCCGCAGCGTAGAAAATAGTTACAGACTTTCATTAAAAAAAAACAGTTTACAAATTTTCCGGATGGGAGCCAAGTTTTATAGATATTGATAATGCAAAAAATGAAGGGATCTGGAATAATGACTGGGATTTAAGTTTAGAACTTATAAAAAGACGTATAAAAAAAGAGAACTTAAACCTTGAAATTCCTCCAAAAGAGGAAATAGTAGAATGTTTTGAAGAGTTTTACTTTGGTGGAGATCCAAATAAAGATAGTAAATATTGGTCTGGTTACATAACAAATGAGGAGTTATTAGTTGATAAAAATTTTTTTGATTTAATTCAAGGTAATGGAATAATCTGGGGTTTTGTAAGTGGTGCAGAGTCTGCTTCTGCAAAATTTGTTTTAGAAAAAAGACTTGGTCTAAAATCACCACCATTAATATCTATGGGAGATGCCCCTGACAAGCCTAATCCTAAAGGTTTTATTAATTTATCAAAAAAGCTTATTGGAGATAAACTTGGCGAATCAAATATTCCCATTGCGTATGTAGGAGATACTATTGCAGATATACATACAGTTATAAATGCTAGAAAGAAAGTACCATCTCAGAAATTCATAAGTATCGGTATAGCTCCCCCTCATTTACATTTAAATTCTCGATTAAAAGAACGTAATTCTTACGAAACAAATCTTAGAAATGCAGGCGCAGATTTGATTTTAAATTCTATTTATGAACTTAAAGATATTAATCTTGACTTGTTTTAAAACAAATATTAATTAAAAATTTTCTCAATAAATTACGGAGAGGGAGGGATTCGAACCCTCGACAAAAGTTACCTCCTGTAACTCCTTAGCAGGGAGCCGCTTTCAACCACTCAGCCACCTCTCCAGTTCTTATACATTATCAATTTTTATGCAAACATTCAAAATTTTTTATTTAATCGAAATGTCTAATCAACTTGAACTTTCGGTAATCTATTTTTAAAAGAACAAAGAATTTCCCAAGGGATAGTATTAGATTTTCTTGCCCATTCAAGAAGAGAAATTGTTTTATCTCCATCAGAACCTAGTAATACCATAATACTACCAACGTTAATTTCATTAGAGTCTGTTATGTCTACCATCATTTGGTCCATAGTTATAGATCCAACTTGAGGATAAAATTTATTATTATGAATAACGTTAATCTTGCCTGAAAGATTTCTTGGCACACCATCTGCATAACCAATACTTAATACAGCTAACTTAGTTTTTCTTTGACTTACAAATTTGCCTCCATAACTTACACTTACACCTTTATCAATAGTTCTTATAAAAGCTACTTTGACATTCAAAGATAAAGCTGGTTTAAGTAATAAATTTTTATCTATTTTGGCTAAAGGACTGTATCCGTACATAGAAAGCCCAACACGTACCATATGAAAATGGAAATTTTTATCAAGAAGCATTCCTGCAGAGTTAGCCAAATGAATCTTAATTTCATTATTTCTATCAAGATTAATTTGCCTTAATAACTCATTAAACTTCAGTCTTTGTAATTGTGTAATACTTTTTGGATCTAATGAGTTTTCTTCATCTGCTGACGATAAATGACTGTATATACCTTTTATTGAAATGTTGTCAAAAGATTTAATGTTTTTAAATTGCTGAACAAAATTATTGTATTCAAATCCTAATCTTGACATTCCCGTATCAACTTTAAGATGCAAAGGAAATTTCAATCCAAAGTGCTTACCAATGTTATTGCAAATTAAACATTCTCTTATACTACTGATAGTTGGCATAAGATCATTTTTAAAACATATAATAAGATCCCTTTTCGTATAAAGATTTCCTAGGATAAGTATTGGTTTTTTTACTCCAGAAAAACGAAGTTTAATGCCTTCATTTAATGTGGCAACACCTAATTGAGATGCTCCACCTTTGATAGCATACTCTGATACTAATTTCGCATCATGTCCATATCCATCAGCTTTAACGACTGCCATAAATTGACAATTTTTACTTAATTTTGATCTTAACTTTCTAACATTTGTTTCTATTGCTATACCTTTAACTTCAATCCATGCTCTTTGTTTTAGATCTATATCTTTTTCAAACTTTGGAAATTTGTCAAAATTAAATACCTGATTTGTTTGACTATTTTGCATTAACTTTGCACAAATATATGCGCTTATAGAAATATACAGTTAGCATGACATGTAAATTGTATTTTGGCATGGGCCAGACTCTAGTTTTAAATGCATCTTATGAACCTTTAAACATCACTTCCTGGCGAAGAGCAGTAATTTTGATGATTAAAGGTAAAGCAGAAAGCTTAGAGGAAGATAAAACACATTCAATACATAGCGGGAAAAAATTGCCTACAGTTATAAGACTTCGTTACTACGTCAAAGTTCCTTTCAGAGAGGTTTCTTTAACAAGAAAAAATATTCTTCTGAGAGATAATAACGCTTGCCAATACTGTAACTATAGGGGTAGTGACTTATCAATAGATCATGTTTTACCTAGAAGCAGAGGTGGAACAGATAATTGGGAAAATGTTACTACAGCATGTCTCAGATGTAATGTACAAAAAGGTAATCGAACTCCAGAAGAGGCGAATATGCCCTTAAAACGTAAGCCTTATCGTCCATTAAGTAATCTAAACTTTGAAGCTACAAGACAAATTGACTCTGGCAGGCATAAAGAATGGAGTAAATACGTAATAGGGGTTGCAATTTAATAAAAAATCTTAATTTACTTCTTTATTAAAATCTTCCATCATCCTTTTTTGTTCTTGTGCTACGCATGCATTAATAACTTCTTCTAATTGACCAGCAAGAATTGGCTCAAGTGAAAAATTGGAACCTAATCTATGATCAGTTGTCCTGTTATCTTTAAAATTGTAAGTTCTGATTTTTTCACTTCTATCGCCTGTTCCAACCTGGGAAAGCCTTTGCGATCTCTCTTTTGCATTGGCTTCTTTTAATTGAATTTCATACAATTTAGCTCTTAAAATTTCCATTGCTCGTTCGCGATTTTGCAATTGTGATCTTTCTTGAGTACAAAAAACTCTTATTCCCGTAGGCTTGTGGAGAAGATCAATTGCTGTCTCTACCTTATTAACATTTTGTCCCCCTGCACCTCCTGATCTTGCTGTTCCAACCTCAAGATCTGTTGGATCAATTTTAACCTCAACTGGATCAGCCTCAGGCATAACGGCCACTGTAGCAGTAGAGGTGTGAACTCTACCTTGAGATTCAGTAGCTGGAACTCTTTGCACTCTATGGACACCAGCCTCAAATTTAAGTTGACTATATACAGAATCTCCCTTTACCGAGATAACTAACTCCTTAAATCCACCCATATCTGACTCGGAAGCACTAACAGGTTTTACAGACCATCCAATTTTTTGTCCATATCTTTCATACATTCTTGCTAAATCACCTGCCCAGATACAAGCCTCGTTACCTCCAGCGCCGGCTCTGATTTCTAACATTACACTTCTTTCATCTCTTGGGTCTTTTGGCAATAAGGCGATTGTGGTTTTTTGAATCAGTTCACTCCTAGATTCCTGTAGATTTATTAACTCCTCATTTATCAAAGATTCCATTTCTTTATCATTTCTATTCTCTTTTAGAAGATTTTTTGAATCTTCGATTTCTTTATCAGTATCAAGCAACTTATTAAAATCAATAACCAAAGGTTCCAATTTTGACCTTTCTTTTGCTATTGATTCTAATTTTTTTGGATCATTAGCTATATCAGGATCTGCAAGTTGCACTTCCAAATTTTCAAAACTTTCTGAAGCAGTTTTCAACCTTGCAATTAATGTTGAGTATTCCAATTGAAATTGTGCTTAATTTTTGAAAATTCTATTTTTTAGAATCTTTTTCTTCTTTTTGTTCTTTAGATGTAGCTGAATTAGCTGAACCCATTCCATATTTTTTCATAAACCTATCAACCCTACCTTCTGTATCAAGAATCTTTTGAGTTCCAGTGAAGAAGGGATGATTACCACTCCAAACATCAACATGTAATTCAGGCTGCGTGGAGCCAGTAGTCATTACAACTTCCCCATTACAAATAACTTTTGCATCTGGATACCATTTTGGGTGTATTTCTGATTTTGGCATAATTTAAATTCCTTTAACGTTTAGAGAATTGAGGAGCTTTTCTTGCTTTTTTAAGACCATATTTTCTTCTTTCCTTAGCTCTAGGATCTCTACTGAGATGGCCTTCCGTTTTTAGCGGTTTCCTATTGTCAGGAGATAATTCGCAAAGTGCTCGAGCTGCACCTTGCTTTATAGCATCTGCTTGCCCAGTCAATCCACCACCAAAAACATTTACTAAAATATCATAAGAATTTTCAAGGCCTAATGTTTGCAAAGGTGCTTTTATTGAATTTAAGTGCAGAGGATTAAAGTTTAAGTAATCATCTCCAGCACGACCATTAATTTTTATTAGTCCATTTCCTGGAATCAAGCGAACTCTAGCAACTGAAGTTTTTCTTCTTCCAGTTCCCCAATACACAGCTTTGTTTTTTATTTGACTATTCATTTTGATAAATTAACTATTTAATAATACAGGATTCTGAGCAGTATGAGGATGATCAGTACCTTTATAAACTTTTAGTTTTTTAAATTGCTGTCTTCCTAAAGAGTTATGAGGCAGCATACCCTTAACAGCTTGCTCGATGATTCTTTCAGGAATTCTTTCTTGAAGAGACTCAAATTTTTCAATTTTCATTCCTCCTGGTCTTCCAGAATGTCTCCTATACAACTTTTGTGATGCTTTTTTACCTGTTACCTCAACTTTTTCGGCATTTACTACGATGACAAAATCTCCAGTATCTAGATGAGGTGTGAATGTTGGTTTATTCTTACCTCGCAATACAGTTGCAATTTCTGTAGCAAGTCTACCAAGTGTCTTATCTTTTGCGTCAACTAAAAACCAATTTCTTTCAATGGTTTCTAAAGATGGAGTAATTGTTTTATTCATTTACCAAATTTCTACAAATAGATTTAAATTAGTCTTAAATTCTACCTTATTGAAGGAATATTAAACAACAGTTTTGAATGATTTTCACAAAAAATTCTCTTAATTAAAACTTACTTAAGAAAAACCCTTAATTAAAAATACAGGGAAAAAATCATCGTAATTAATCTTTTTAAAAATATTTTCTTCATAAACAGCATTTACAAAACATAACCCTTTAGCTGGAGCAGATTCTTTAACATCATTTTTCTTTTTGTTTACCCATCTATCTGTAAAAATTTCTGGGGATATTTTTTTTTCTCCAACTAAAACTAATTGACCAATAATTAAGCGGACCATCCCATATAGAAAACCAGTAGCTTTAATATCAACAAAAATCAAATCTTCAACTCTTTTAATATCTATATTTTTTATTTTTGTAATAGAGTTTCTTCTATTACTACCACTTTTCTGAAAAGCAAAAAAATCATGTTCTCCTATCATTTTCTTGGATGCATTTAACATTAAATCTTCATCTAATACTTTTTGATATCTATGCCATGACCAATTATTGATAAACAAGTTAGGGAATTTACTGTTATTAATAACATATCGATAATGTCTATACATTGCTGAATAGCATGCATGCCAATTATCTTTAACCTCAACTGATTCTAAGATCCTGATTGTTAAGGGTAATAGACTATTTAAGACATCAGAAAAACTATCTCCTGGGATGACACAATCAACATCAAAGTGTACTACTTGACCTGATGCATGAACTCCAGCATCAGTCCTTCCTGCTGCAAAAGTCTTTACTTTATGATTTGTAATCTTTAAAAGAGCTCTATCTAAAATTTCTTGAACAGTGGGTGCATTTTTTTGTTTTTGCCAACCTGAATAATGAGATCCATCATATTGGACTAGTAAAGCTACCCTTTTCAAAAGTTATTTTTCCCAAAAGCCCCTTTAATTAACTAAGTTAAACAAGCTCGATTATGGCCATCTGAGCGTTATCACCTTTTCTAGATACAGTTCTTACTATGCGTGTATAACCACCATCTCTGTCTCCATATCTTTCCTTTGCTTTTTCAAATAATGAATGAACTAATTTTTTATCATAAATATATCCAATAGCCCTTCTCCTAGAGGCCAAACTCCCATCTTTGGCAAGTGAAATCATTCTTTCAGCTTCATTTCTTAAAGCTTTAGCACGAGCTTTTGTTGTAGTTACTCTACCTTCCCTAATTAATTGAGTAGTTAAACCTCTTAGAAGTGCTTTCCTCTGGTCAGCAGGTTTACTTAATAATGGAACTCTAAGTTGGTGTCTCATAATCTTTAAAATTGTTAAACAGATGTTCTGCTTTGTGGAATAGAGATGCCGATGCGCTCAAGAGCCTCAATAACCTCATCTGCAGATTTAGAGCCAAAGTTCTTAATTTCAAGAAGATCTTCATAACTGAAGCCCATTAAATCTGAAACTGAGTTTACTTGAGCCCTTTTCAAACAATTATATGCTCTAACGGACAAGTTTAGTTCCTCTAAAGGAATTTGAGCTTCAGGAGATGGTTCAGGTTCTTCAGGAATTTCCTCAACCATTGTGACAGTAGCAAGGGGTTGGAAGAGTTCTATTAACTGATTTGCAGCTTCAGCAATAGCATCGTCAGGACTTGTTGAACCATCTGTTACGACTTCCATTTTTAATCTTTCTCTTCCCGTTCCGCCTTCTGCTACAGCAGTTTCATCAATCGTAAAATTAACTCTCTTCACTGGCATAAATACAGCATCTATTTGAAGTAAATCAATTGCAGTTGTCTCTTCACTCTTTCGATCGACAGGTCTATATCCAACACCTCTTTCAACATGGATTTCCAACTCTAAGTTATGACCCTCCTGGATAGTCGCAATCGGTTTTTCGCCATCAACAATTTCTACTTGAGAGGAGAATTGGATGTCATTTGCCTTCACCTCCATTGGACCACTCGCTACTAACCTGCCGATTTCTAGCTCTGGATTTGAACTATTTATTGATAGTTGCTTGCAATTAAGAAGAATATCTAAAACGTCTTCTCTAACTCCAGGAATAGTGGCATATTCATGATTAATTCCTGCTATTCTTACTGCAGTAACTGCACTCCCTTCAAGTCCTCCCATAAGGACTCTTCTTAGGGAATTACCCAAAGTTGTAGCTTGTCCCCTTTCTAGTGGGCCAATTAAAAAAGTTCCTGTTTGGGAGCGATCATCTGCTATTTGATGGTCGATTCTGTCAATCTGGTATTGCAACACGGAAAATAATGAGGTTAAGAGTTTTTTTGGGGGGGGGGTTGAGAATGGTTAAGACCTAAACGCGTCTCCGTTTAGGTCTTCTACATCCATTATGTGGTAATGGAGTTACATCTCTTATTAGAGTTATTTCTAATCCGGCCACTTGTAAAGCTCTTATGGCCGTTTCCCTACCTGCGCCAGGCCCTCTAACTAGTACTTCTATTTGTCTCATACCTTGATCAAGTGCTCTTCTAGCTGCAGCTTCGGCAGCTGTTTGAGCAGCAAATGGAGTGCCTTTACGGGCACCCTTGAATCCACTTGCACCTGCTGAAGACCAAGAAATTACATGACCAGAGGTATCAGTAATTGAGACGATAGTATTATTAAATGTGCTTTGGATGTGTACCACACCATTAGGTACATTACGTTTAGATTTCTTTGAACCTGTTTTTTTTACTGTAGCTGCCATGATGTTTTAAGTTAATACTTCAATTTGTAAATAGATTTAGTTATTTATTTTTTTCTTCCAGCAACTGTTTTCCTAGAACCCCGTCTTGTTCTTGCATTGGTTCTAGTTCTTTGACCCCTTACTGGAAGACTCATTCTATGTCTTCTTCCCCTTACACACCCTATATCCTGTAGACGTTTTAAAGCCATTCCCTCTTTTCTTCTCAAATCCCCTTCTAAAGTGAAATCTTCTGTGGCACCTCTAAGTTTTTGCACATCAGAGTCTGAAAGGTCTTTGACACGAGTATCTGGGTTTACACCAGTATTAGCAAGAATTAGCTTAGATCTCGTTAAACCAATTCCATAGACGTATGTAAGTGCAATTTCAACTCGCTTTTCGCGAGGTATGTCAATTCCTGCAATCCTGGCCACGTTTTTTGAATAAGTAAAAGTTTGAATTTAAGGGTTGAAATTTAACCCTGACGCTGTTTATTGCGAGGTCTTTTCTTGTTAATAACAAAGATTTTACCTCTTCTCCTCACGATCTGATCGTCAGGACTAATTTTTTTGACTGAAGATCTGACCTTCATAGGGGTTTAACAAATAAAACGTTAATACTATATTCTACATCATCATCAAGCCATTTTTTGTTTGATATCAGAGGAAATGGTTTTTAAATCTCTATCAGCATCAATATATTCTAACAATGAGAGATCTTTAAAATATCGAATCAATGGTTCTGTAGTTTTTTTATAAATATCAACTCTTGTTTTAATTGTCTCTTCCGTATCATCTTTTCTACCTCTCAAAAGCAAACGCTTAATTAGTACTTCTTCCGGAATATCTAAATAAAAAACAATTTCTAAAGGTTGATTTATTTCATTTAAGACTTCATTCAATGAATTTGCTTGAGATAAATTTCTTGGGTAACCATCTAGAATCCAACCTTTATTATCCTTGACTAAATTGTGTCTTACTATCTTTAATACGAGTTCATCACTAACAAGTTCCCCTCGATTCATAATATCCTTTACCTGAATACCAAGGGCAGTATTCATTTCGATTTCTTTTCTTAATAATTCACCAGTAGAAAGGTGTAAATAAGAATTACTTTGACTAAGCAATTCTGCTTGAGTCCCTTTCCCTGCTCCAGGAGCTCCTAAAAATAGTATATGTTTCTTCATTAATTATTAATTAGTCCCTCATACCTTTGTGAAATAACATAAGTTTGAATTTGCTTAGCAGTATCAATAGCAACACCCACAAGAATAAGCAATGAAGTTGCTCCTAAACCTTGGAAGGTCTGAACATTAGTAGCTCTTTCTACTGCAGCTGGGATTATAGCTACTGAACCCAGAAATAATCCTCCCAATAAAGTCAACCTATTTTGTATACCTGATAGGTAGTTGGCTGTATTTGTTCCTGGTCTAACTCCTGGAATCGCTACTCCTCCTTTCTTTAAATTTGAAGCTACATCAACTGGATTGATAGTAAGAGATGCATAAAAATAGGAGAACCCCAAAATCAAGGAGAAGAATGTAAGAGCATATGGCCATGGATTAGAAGATCCTGGATTTAGACTACTGGCTAACTTGATTAAGACTGGATTACCCGTAACATTTGCAATAGTTATAGGTAAAAAGATTAAAGCAGATGCAAATATGATAGGCATGACTCCTCCTGCATTTAATTTCAAAGGTAAATAACTTTGCCTTGTAGGAAGTAATGTTGAATTTCCTATCTGCCTTTTTGCACTAACAATAGGAATGCGTCTTGCTCCCTCTTGGACAAAAATGATCCCAACAATTGTCAGTAAAAATACTCCAAGTAAAACTGCTATACCTAAAACATCTCCTCTATCGCCAGTTTGAGCTTTTTCAATGGTTGAACTTAGAGCCTTAGGTAAAGTCGAAACAATATTCAAAAAAATTACCAATGAAGCTCCTTGACCTATCCCTTTCTCCGTAATAATTTCACTAAACCACATTACTAACATTGAGCCAGTAACTAAGGCAATGGAGGTTTGCAGGACAAATGTAGTTTCACTTATCCCTTCAATAGCATATTGTCTGAGAATTAAGGAAAAAATTATACTTTGCAAAAACCCCCATCCTAATGAAACATATCTAGTTATTTGAGCAATTTTTCTTCTTCCCGCTTCTCCTTCATTTTTTTGTAAATCTTCAAGCACAGGCAATGAAGCTGTAAGAAGCTGAATAATAATTGATGCGTTGATAAAGGGAAGTATGCCTAATGCGAATATTCCTAAAGTTGAAATTCCTCCTCCAGTAAAAATATCTAAAAAACCTATTAATTGCCCCCCCTGATCTATAAAACTTTTAAAAGCAACCCTATCAATACCAGGCATAGGGATATATATACCAAGTCTTACTAAAAGGAGAAGACCTAGAGTAGTTAAAACTCTGCTCCTTAGCTCTTTATTTAAAAATAATTGGGAAAGTATTTCAGAAGCGCTAGGATTTCTACTTTTGTTGACAAACATTTTTAAGCTTACCTAAATATTTTTAGTAAATTTATTTATTATTTATAAGCTCGCAAGATCCACCAGCGTCCTCAATTTTTTGTTTTGCAACTTTTGTAAATGCATGAGCTTGGACTTTTAACTTTACATTAAGTTTTCCGTTACCAAGGATTTTTAAAGGAAATTTGGGCTTGAAAATTAATCCTTTCTTAACTAGGGAGTCTAGGTTAACAGTATCGTTATCTTTGAAATCATTTAATTTTTCTAAATTAATTATGGAAAAGTTCTTTTGATTAATTATTTCAAAGTGCTTTAATTTTGGAACTCTTCTATATAAGGGCATTTGGCCACCTTCAAAACCTGGACGTGTAGGTCTTCCAGAACGTGACTTTTGTCCTCTCATTCCAAAACCACATGATGCACCCTGACCGGCAGCAATTCCTCTACCCTTTCTTAATTTTTTCTTTCTCGAGCCAGAGTTTGATTTAAGTGTATTTAATGTTGAAGTCATAATTTTAAGAATAGAGCTGTTCAAGTGAGATGCCTCTCTCCCTAGAGGCAGATTTGTGTGTTCTTAATTGAGAAAGAGCTACCATAGCAGCTCTAGCATTATTCAAAGGTGTTTTACTACCCAATCTTTTTGCTAAAACATTTTTTATGCCGGCTAATTCTAAAACTGTTCTTATTGAACCACCAGCAATTACACCTGTACCTGGGGCAGCTGGTCTAATCAGAACATTAGCAGCACCATCTCGACCTAAAGATAAAGTGGGTATTGAATTACTTGGAGTTAAAGGAACCCTCACAAGATTCTTTTTACCATCTGAAACTCCCTTTCTCACCGCACCAATAACATCCCCTGCTTTACCAACTCCAACTCCAACTTGACCTTTTTCATTTCCTACTACAACTATTGCTCTAAAACTCATTTTTTTTCCACCCTTAACAGTCTTAGAAACTCTTCGAATTTGAACAACTCTTTCTTGCCAATCAGAATCTCTCTCTAAATTTTTTGAATCACCTCTTCTATTCCTTTTTCGATCATTACGATTATTCTTTTTTTGTTCGCCAGGCATAGCTCCTGGGACGTTATCATTCTTGGATTGAATTTCTTGTTTTGTTGGAGTGTCAGTCATAGTAAAAAAATTAAAAGTTAGAATTCTAGGCCGGCTTCACGAGCAGCATCAGCAAGTGCCTTTACTCTACCGTGATATAAATTACCTCCACGGTCAAAAATTACTTGCTTAATGCCTTTTTTTATCGCTCTCTTTGCTAATAATTTTCCAACAATAGAAGAAGAATTACAATCAGAAGGTAATTTCTCGGATTTTTCTCTCAGTTCTTTATCAACAGTTGAAGCTGAGCAAATAGTTGTTTGAGCGCTATCATCTATAACCTGAGCATAAATATGGTTATTAGAGCGAAAAACAGACAATCTTGGACGAGTTGCATCTCCAATTAAGAATCTCCTTAATCTTCTATGTCTTTTTTGGGTTTGTAATTTCCTGGAAAGTTTGGTCATTTTTTTAATTAGAATTATTTTTTGCCAGATTTACCAGCTTTTCTGAGAATTCTCTCATCATGATATTTAATTCCTTTACCTTTATATGGCTCTGGAGGTCTAATTGATCTGATTTTTGCTGCTTCATTGCCAACAATTTCCTTATCAATTCCAGATACGGTAACGTTTGTATTACTCTCAACTTTGTATGTTATACCATCAGGGGGGATCATTTCTACAGGATGACTATATCCTGCACTTACAACTAGATTTTTACCTTTTACTTGTGCTCTTGATCCAACACCTACAATTTCTAGTTTCTTTGAAAAACCTTGAGTAACCCCTTCAACCATATTTGCAATTAAAGCTCTACATAAACCATGTCTCTGCCTTGAATGTATTTTGGTTGTGGTAGGACTTACTACAACAGTATTATCTTTCTTATCAAAACTAACTCCCTCAGGCATGAGACGTTTTAACTCACCCTTTGGGCCTTTAACTGTAACTGTTAATCCATCAAAATCAACTGTAACTTTCTCTGGAATAAGTACTGGTGTTTTTCCGATTCTTGACATGATTAATTCTCCTTAATAAACATAGCAGAGTACTTCGCCGCCAATGCCTTGCTTTCTAGCATCGCGATCACTCATAACACCTTTAGAAGTTGATATTATGGCAACTCCAAGACCTCCAAGAACTTTTGGTAAACCTCTAGTATTTTTATATATTCTCAAACCAGGTTTACTAACTCTTTGCATAGATCGAATAGTAGGAAATTTGTTTTTTCCACTATATTTGAGGCCGAGTATTATTTGTGATTTATAACCTTCACCTTCCTCATTAATATCAGAAATGAATCCCTCTTTTTGAAGTACTTTGGCGATACTTAAGGACATTTTTGAACCTGGGATTGTTGTGGTTGTATGCTTTTTTTGACTCGCATTTCTAATTCGAGTTAGCATATCTGAAATAGGATCGTGATTTGACATAGTTTTAATTTAATTCTTACTAAAAGGCATTCCTAACTCCTGCAAAAGAGCTTTACCTTCTTGATCTGATTTTGCACTAGTGACAATAGTTATATCCATACCTCTTATTGAATCTATTTTATCAAAAGAGATTTCAGGAAAAATCAATTGCTCTTTCACGCCAACGGTGTAATTACCTCTCCCATCAAAACTTTTTGGATTAACTCCTCTAAAGTCTCTTATTCTTGGTAAAGCTAGATTGATAAATCTCTCCAAAAAAGAATACATCCTGTCTCCTCTCAAAGTTACAGTACAACCAATAGGCATGCCCTCACGAATTTTAAAACCCGCGATAGCTTTTTTGGCCCTGGTTACAAGGGCCTTTTGTCCTGTAATTGTTGCCATTTCATTTAAAGAGGCTTCAAGAGCTTTCGAATTCGAAGCTGCTTCACCAAGACCTCTGTTAACGTTGACTTTGACAACTTTAGGTACTTGATGAATATTTTTAAGACCAAGGTCCTTTAAAAGTTTTGGTCTTATTGATTCTTTGTAGCGATTTTTTAGAGTCATAATTTTTTGTTAATTCTGGTCTTTGTCAGAATTGATAAATTAGAAAAAGTTGAAATCTGGTTTCTGATGAAAAATTAATCAATTACTTCACCAGTTTTCTTCAATCTTCTTTTCTTAACCCCCTCTTTATCAATAAAGTATTCAATCTTACTTGTAAGATTTTTATCCTTTGAAAAGAACATTACATTTGATGCATGTAAAGATGCTTCTTCTGTAAGTATTCTTCCAGTTTCTCCTTCCTGAGTTGGTTTTACATGTTTGGTCCTAAGGTTAATTCCCTTTACAACTACTCTATTTTCAAGAGGGATAGTTTTTAAAACCTCACCAGTTTTACCTTTGTCTTTACCATTAATTACTTTTACCAAATCTCCAGTTTTGATTCTCATTTTTATTCTCTGGAAATTTTTCTTTTGCTTTAATGAATCCAACATTTAAATCACCTCCGGAGCAAGAGAAACAATCTTAGTATAATTTTTATCCCGCAGTTCTCTAGCTACAGGACCAAAGACTCTCGTACCTTTTGGATTCTTATCTTCATTAATCAATACTGCCGCGTTGTCATCAAATCTTATTGAATTACCAGTATTTCTTCTTAATGTTGCTTTAGTTCTGACTATAACAGCTTTAACAACTTCAGATTTCTTAACTCCCATGTTTGGAAGAGCATCTTTTACAGTTGCTACGATTACATCTCCGACATGTGCATATCTTCTATTAGAGCCTAAAACCCTAATACATTGAAGTCTTTTTGCTCCGCTATTATCGGCAACTGTTAAATAAGTTTCTTGTTGAATCATTTTTTAACCTCCTCAGCCTGATTTGTTTTATTTAGAATCTCTTCTATTGCCCATCTTTTATGAGCACTGAGCGGTCTAGTTTCTCTAATTTTAACTCGATCACCTAAAACACATGTATTTTCTGGGTCATGCGCCTTATATCGTGTTGTTCTACTTACAATTTTTTTATAAGTGGGATGAGGATATCTGTTAATAACAGCAACCACAACTGTTTTATCCATTTTGTCGCTGACAACAGTACCAATTCTTTCTTTAAGTGCCATAACTAATAATTAATCAGAAATTGTTTTAGAAGCAGATTGACTCTTACTTAGAGTAAGTAATTGCGCAACTTGTTTCTTGATAATTTTAAATTTATGAGTTTCATTGAGCTGTCTTGTAGCTTGCTTGAATCTCAAATCAAAAAGATCTTTTCGTAATTGGTTAATCTTTTCAGTAATTTGTTCAGAATTTAATTTTTTAAATTCCTTAAGTGACTCTGAGTTTTTCATTGTTTAACCTCCTCTTGAGATTTTTTACTATTTTTTGTATTTTCTTGGGAGGAATTTTCTAGATTTTTATCAATGGAGATAAATTTAGTTTTTACAGGAAGTTTGTATTGAGCCAGACGCATAGCTTCCTTTGCAATTTCCTCAGTGATATCATCACCACCCATTTCAAAAAGTATTCTTCCAGGTTTTACAACTGCGACCCAAAACTCTGGATTACCTTTACCAGAACCCATTCTAGTTTCGGCAGGTCTCATGGTTACGGGTTTATCAGGAAATATTCTTATCCAGATTTGACCACCACGTTTGATATACCTGGTCATAGCTCTTCTGCTTGCTTCAATCTGACGTGCAGTTACCCAGCCACAGTCTTGAGCTTGGAGAGCAAATTGACCGAATGCAATAGTATTACCTTTTGAGGCTACCCCCCTCATTCTGCCTCTATGTTGTTTACGGAATTTAGTACGTTTTGGACTAAGCATTTTTATACCTCCTATGAATTCTCGTTTGAACGATCCTCAAATTGCTGAGGTCTTCTATTAGCTTTCCTCTTAGGGCTCGCACCCACAGGGATAGTCTGTTCTTCTTTAGGGAGAACTTCACCTTTGAAAACCCAAACTTTAATGCCTAGAACACCGTAAGTTGTATTAGCTTCACGTGTTGCATAGTCAATTTCAGCTCTCAATGTATGTAAAGGTACTCTACCTTCTCTAGTCCATTCAGTTCTAGCTATTTCAGCACCATTCAACCTTCCACCTACTTGAATTTTAAGACCTAAGACTCCAGCCCTTTGAGCCCTTTGTAAGGCCATCCTAATAGTTCTTCTAAAGGCGACTCTTTTTTCAAGTTGCTGCGCAATATATTCAGCTAGTAAAAAAGCATCAGCGTCTACGCGTTCAACTTCAACAACGTTTATTCTAACTTGCCTTGTTCTATCACCTATAGTTTTTTGAATGCCAGATCTTAATTCTTCAATACCACTTCCTTGTCTTCCAACTATAACTCCTGGTCTTGCTGTTTTTAATTCAAGTTCCAGTTGGTCAGCTTTTCTTGCTATTAAGACATCGCTAATTCCTGCTGCTCCATATTTTTTTTGTATAAAGGTACGAATTTTAAAATCTTCTTGAAGGAGAATTGGATATGTTTTAGAAGTAGCAAACCATTTAGAGCGATGCTCTTGTGTAATTCCTAATCTTAGTCCAGATGGATGTATTTTTTGTCCCATTAGTTTTGTACCTCCGCATTAGTTTGAGTAGGAGCAGATTCAACAGAAATACTGATGTGGCAAGTCTGTTTTTTAATTGAAAAAGCTCGACCTTGAGCTCTGGGCCTATACCTTTTCATTCCTGGACCACTATTAGCCCATGCAGAGGAAATAACTAAAGTAGATGGATCCATTCCAAGGTTATGTTCTGCATTGGCAACCGCAGATCTTAAAACTTTAGTGATGGGGTCTGTAGATCTGTAAGGCATAAATTCCAACATAATCAATGCATCTCTATAAGATCTACCCCTTATCTGATCCAAAACTCTTCTCACTTTAGAGGCTGATCCGCGAACATAATTCCCATGAGCAATTGCTGTTTTTGTTGTTTCAGGTGTTTTTGTCATGATTTTGCTCCTTTCTTATCTCTTATATGACCTCGGTAAGTGCGTGTAGGAGCAAATTCACCGAGTTTATGACCAATCATTTGTTCAGTAATAAATACTGGAATGTGAGTCTTGCCATTATGTACAGCGATTGTGTGACCGATCATTAAAGGTAAAATCGTAGAGGATCTCGACCAAGTTTTGATAACAGACTTGTCATTATCGGTATTTTGTTTTTCTACCTTTTTGAGCAGACTATCTGCTATAAAAGGTCCTTTTTTTAGTGAACGTCCCATGATTATGTAATAGAAATTGAAATAATAAATGAAGTAATCAAGAGTCTCTTCCTCCTCTACTCCTCTTAGAAACGCGACGGCGTCTTCGAACAACTAATTTATTACTTGGTTTGTTCTTTTTACGTGTCTTTAATCCAAGAGCTGGTTTACCCCATGGAGTAACTGGTCCTGCTCTACCAATTGGTGCTTTTCCCTCTCCTCCTCCATGTGGATGATCACATGGGTTCATAACGCTACCTCTTACTTGAGGCCTTCTTCCGAGCCATCTTCTTCTTCCTGCTTTACCTAAGCTAGTATTTCTTATTTCAGAATTACCTACTTCACCAAGAGTTGCGTAGCATTCTTTTCTTACAAGCCTTACCTCAGTAGATGGGAGTTTTAAAGCAACATAATCTCCCTCTTTTGCCATAACTTGAGCACTAGCTCCTGCGGATCTAACCATCTGAGCGCCCCTACCTACGTATAACTCAACACAATGAACACTAGATCCTAATGGCATAACAGAAAGCGGCATTGCATTTCCATCTTCAATTGGAACACTTTCTCCAGAAATGACATTTTGTCCGACTTTTACTCCTGCTGGAGCGATAATATATCTTTTTTCCCCATCTTCGTAAAATAAAAGTGCCAACCTTGCATTTCTATGAGGATCGTAGTGTATAGCTGCAACTTTAGCGTTGATATTTTTTTTATCTCTTCTAAAGTCAACTAATCTATACTGCCTTTTGTGACCACCTCCACGATGACGACAAGTGATAACTCCACGATTATTCCTGCCTTTAACTCTATGTTTTGAGACTATTAGTGATCTTTCGGGTTTTGCACTTGTTATTTCACTAAAGTCAGTAACTACTCTCTGCCTAGTACCAGGTGTATAAGGTTTAAATTTACGGATTGCCATGATAAAACTCCTTAAGATTCTGGAAATAGTTGGATTTTGTCTCCTTCAGCAAGACGTACAATTGCCTTCTTGACCTGAGAACGTTTACCGGAAAATTTCCCGACTCTTCTTGTTCTCCTAGGAGGATTCATAGTGTTAACTCCTATAACTTTAACACTGAACAAGGCTTCAATAGCTGCCTTTATTTGTGGTTTAGCCGCTCTATGATCTACTTCGAAAGTATATTGGTTAAGATCTAGTGCATTTGTAGCTTTTTCAGTAATAACTGGCTTTCTTATTACGTCGGCTAAACGAGAATCGAATAATTTACTCATGATGCATAAACCTCCTGAATTTTATCTATCGCTGATTGACCTATTACCAATTTATTGGCATTGAGAATATCAAATACATTTAATTGATCGGCTGCGATTAATTTTACTTTCTCAATATTATTGATGGATTTTTTTATAATATCGGAAGGACTATCAAGAATAACCAAAACTTTTTCAGTTTTTTCTATACCTAATCGAGCAAGGCCATTGATGATATCACTTGTTTTAGGCTGCTTTAAAGTAGATCCAAAATCTTCAACAGCCTTCATATCAGATACTCTGGACATAAGAGCTGTTCTAAGAGCTAATCTACGTTCCTTACGATTCATATCAAGATTGTAAGAACGTGGCTTCGGTCCAAAAATAATTCCTCCACCAGGTCTTAAGGGTGTCCTTATTGATCCTTGACGAGCTCTTCCTGTACCTTTTTGTTTATATGGCTTTCTACCGCCCCCGCGTACTTCAGATCTTGTCAAAGTTGATGCTGTCCCTTGTCTTTTATTTGCTAGCTGTCTAAGGACTGCTCTATGGATTAAGTCTGCCGAAGAAGTTTCTTTAGCAACTGCTAAATCAAGAGTAACTTTGCCTGATTTTTTACCATCCCACTTTAAAGTATCAAGTGTTGTCATGATTTTTCACCTCCTTTTTTGCCTACAACATTATTTGGTTTAATGTTGACAATTGAGCCGGGCTTACCTGGAACAGAACCCTTTACTACAAGCAAATTCTTCTGATCATCAATTTTTAGAACTAACAATCCTTTGGTAGTTATTTGTTTTCCTCCATATCTTCCTGCCATTCTTTTCCCTGGATAAATTCTACCCGGAGTTGTTCCCGCTCCTGTAGATCCTGGTGCTCTATGATTTTTTGAACCATGACTCATAGGACCTCTGCTAAAACCATGTCTTTTCTGGTAACCTGCAAAACCTCTACCCATAGATTTGCCACTGATATCAACTTTTTGACCAACCTCAAAGTTTTTTACAGTTATTTGTTTTCCGATTTCATAAGATGAAGTTTCTTCAACCCTATATTCTTTCAAATGCTTTAAAAGTTCTTCACCTGATTTCAATAAGTGTCCTTTTTCAGGTTTGCTTAAATGCTTCTCTTTTGACAAGCCATAACCTATCTGAACGGCGGTATAACCATCCAAAGCAGTTGTTTTCAATTGAGTGACGCGGCACGGACCAGCCTCTATAAGAGTAACTGGTACCGAATTACCTTTATCATCGAAAAGTTGGGACATGCCCAATTTCTTTCCTAAAATTCCGATAGACATAAGACTAAATTAGACTAGCTCGTAATAATTTTTCAATTATCTAAACCCTTAAGTTATTAAGGTGAAGTTAACAAAAAACAATTAGTAAGGTCGAGACTTATCTGAAATAATAGATAGTTTCTCTCGGGATAAACCCACCTGAGTTTTTTAACGAAACGCTAAAAAATGTGAAATTTTCAGAGGCTCGGCTAGCTTGCGAGCTTAAAAATTCACTGAGTTACAATTGTACATCATCAAGTACCATAAAATAAAATAAAATAGAAAGAAAGGAAATTTTTATGCCATTACTTCTCTCAGGAAAAAAGTTTCATAACGATTTAAAAACTAACAAATGTCTCGCAATATTTGCTCCTCTTGAAGGTGGTTATGAAACTCGTCTTTTGAGGAGAATGAGGGCCAAAGGCTTTAAAACTTTTATGACTTCAGCAAGAGGGCTCGGAGATCCAGAAGTTTTCTTGCTCAAATTGCATGGCGTTAGGCCACCTCATCTTGGTCATCAAAGTGTAGGAAGAAACGGAGCACTTGGGGAAGTTCAACAAGTAATCCCACAAGCTTCTGAGTTATTTAATGAAAATGATAAAAATAAATTACTTTGGTTATTAGAAGGTCAAGTATTATCTCAATCTGAATTAGAGAGCTTAATAGAGATTTGCACTAACGATAATAAACTTACAATAGTTGTTGAAATGGGGGGTTCAAGAAAACTTGAATGGAAACCATTAAGTAATTATATTTTGGATGAATTTGAAAGTTAAATTGTTTGATTAAAACCAAGAATAAAAAAGATAAATGGATTAAGTTAATTTGTGGTGCCAGTAATGAAGATATTGTTGCCATAGAAGATTTATGTGCAATTTATACTGCTGCTGGTGTCGACTACATAGATGTTGCAGCAGAAGAATCTATAGTTTATGCAGCAAAAAAAGGAATCGATTGGGCAAAGAAAGTCTTTAAAAACTCCCCTGGATTAATGATAAGTATTTGTGATGGTAATGATATCCACTTTCGAAAAGCAAAATTTGATCCTTTAAAATGTCCCCCTAGTTGTCCAAGACCATGCGAAAAAGTATGCCCCACCTTTGCAATTGATAATTTCGGAATTAAAGAGAGTAAATGTTATGGATGTGGAAGATGTTTAAATAGTTGTCCTCTAAATCTAATTAGTGAATATGAATATAATTTGTCAAAAAATGATTTAGCATCAACACTTCAAAAAATAAGGCCTAATGCAGTAGAAATTCATACAGAAATCAATCGCCTAGATTCTTTTACAAAAGTTGTAAGTATCCTTAAAAGTTCTGGAATGAAATTAGACAAGATATCTATTAGTTGTGGATTAAATCAATCTTTCAAAAAAGCCCAAGAGCCCGAAGATCTTTTGAAAGCTCTTTGGGAAAGATATGAAATTCTGAATGAGCTAGATATTCCCCTTATTTGGCAACTAGATGGAAGGCCAATGTCTGGAGATCTTGCTCCTACAACAAGTAGAGATGCTGTTAAGTTGTTTGAAAAAATCGGTTCAGATCTTCCACCAGGATTAATTCAATTAGCAGGAGGAACAAATGAAAAAACTCATGAATTGTTGAATTCAAACAATCTCCCAGATGGAATAGCATTTGGAAGTGCTGCAAGAAAAATTATGCAGCCCCTTATTGAATTTGCTCACAAAAACAACAAAAAACTCTATGAGTATCCTGAAATAATGGGTTTGGCGATCAAAAAAGCTCAGAAATTTCTAGAGCCATGGAAATCGAGCTCATTCAAATAATATTTTTATTTTTCAAAACTAGCGCCATATTTATAAAAAATTTGTATTTTTTGGATAGAAAAAAATCTTCTCATGTATTAAAATGATAATTTAATGGGCCGTCGCCAAGTGGTAAGGCATCGGGTTTTGGTCTCGACATTCCTAGGTTCGAATCCTAGCGGCCCAGTTCTAATATTCAATTGGTGTCTTCTCAAAAAATTTTTCTATTTGATTTGGATGGAGTAATAGTTGATGGAATGCAAGAATATTGGCATAGCTCCTTGCTGGCATGTGAAAGATATTTAAATTCATCCAACATCACTATTGATCAAAAACTTTATCAAGGAGTACCAAATTCTTTCAAAGAAATTAGGCCTTGGGTTAAATATGGTTGGGAAATGATTCTAATTGTTCACGAAATTATAAAAACAGAAAATCCATTAAAAAGTGATAACAAAGATGATTTCATTAATAATTATCATCAAAATTGCAAGAGGATATTAAATGAAAATTCCTGGATAGCAGAAGATATACAAAAAATGTTAGATAAGTCTCGCAAGTACCAAATTGATAAAGATTTTAAATCGTGGGTAAATTTACATAAACCTTTTTTTGAAATTATAAATTTTATGAAAGAATTAAGCAAAAGAGACATAAAAACTGGAGTCATAACAACTAAAGGTAAAATATTTGCAGAAAAAATTCTTAAACAATTAAATATTTTTCCAGAATTTATTTTTGGTTATGAATCAGGAACAAAAATCAAAATAGCTGAAAAACTTACACAAACTTATGAAATTTTAGGCTTTATAGAAGATAGAAAAAAAACTCTAATCGATATTAAACAAAATTCAGAAACGTCTCACATTCCATGCTTCCTAGCTGATTGGGGATATTTGAAAGAATCAGATAAAAATAAGTTAAGTAATGAAGTCAAATTATTAAAATTAGAAAACCTTGGAGAATTAGTTGCAATTTAAAGATAATCAGCTAGAGTACAGATGTACTATAGTTTGTATTTATGAAGTTTGGTTTAAATAAAAATTTCCAAATTTAGAATAATTACAAGAACTTTAACCGATAAATCAAACAATGAGCCTTGAAGAAAAGAAAAAAACTGAATCAAAAGAAAAAGACAAGGCATTAAGTCTTGTCTTAGGTCAAATAGAAAGAAATTTTGGAAGAGGTTCAATAATGAGACTTGGTGACGCCTCAAGAATGAAAGTAGAAACAATATCTACTGGAGCGCTCACCTTAGATTTAGCATTAGGAGGAGGCTATCCAAAAGGAAGAGTAGTAGAAGTTTACGGACCAGAAAGTTCAGGAAAAACTACATTAACGCTTCACGCGATTGCGGAAGTCCAAAAAAATGGAGGAGTAGCTGCATTTGTAGATGCTGAGCATGCACTCGATCCAGTTTATGCGGCCTCTTTAGGTGTTGATGTTGAAAATTTGTTAGTTTCACAGCCAGATACTGGTGAAATGGCTCTAGAAATAGTTGACCAACTTATAAGATCGAGTGCGGTAGATCTTGTAGTTGTTGACTCGGTCGCAGCACTAACCCCAAGAGCCGAGATAGAAGGAGAGATGGGAGATCATGTAATTGGAAGCCAAGCAAGGCTAATGAGCCAAGCAATGAGGAAAATAACAGGAAATATTGGCAAATCTGGATGTACGGTAATATTCCTGAATCAATTACGCCTAAAAATTGGCGTTACATACGGCAATCCAGAAACAACCACAGGAGGTAATGCATTAAAATTTTACGCCTCAGTAAGACTTGATATCAGAAGAATTCAAACTCTTAAAAGAGGTACTGAGGAATATGGCATCAGAGCAAAAGTGAAAGTAGCAAAAAACAAAGTTGCACCACCATTTAGAATTGCAGAATTTGATATTCTCTTCGGCAAAGGTATTAGTACAACAGGATGCTTATTAGATTTAGCAGAAGAGACTAATATCATCATAAGGAGAGGTGCTTGGTATAGTTATGAAGGAGAAAATATTGGACAAGGAAGAGATAATACAATTATTTGGCTTGATCAAAACTTAGAAATCAGGAATAAAGTAGAATCTATGGTTAAAGAGAAATTAACAGAAGGAACTGAAGTCAGTTCTAATTCAATGAAAGCATTAAATAGCAATCCTGCTAATACAATCGCTGTTAATGATATAAAAACAGTAGCTTAGATTTATAAAGAATCAGCTAAAGTCCACCACCCAGCAGCAGGGCCTATAAACCTCACTACAACCCATAAGATTACTAACCCTCCGATTCCAAACCAACTGGCCTTAATACTTAATTTAATTAGGTTATCTCTTTGATTGATTGTAAAGGGAAGCCATTTAAATAATCTTGGAGAATCATCAATTTTAGTTTTAGTATTATTTTTTTTTGGAGGTAAACCAAGTGTTTTGCGTCTTTTTGCTTCTCCCATATTTCTTTAGTTATTTCAAAATCATAATCTAATCAAAAGGTAGCATATAGTTAATTTGTTTTGAGGGTTGAATGTTTTGCAAAAGTAATCTTCCCCAGTTTCTTTTATTTGCTCTTCCATCTAGGATTATTAACTTACCTGAATTTCTTCTTAAAGGAGAAATAGATCTTTCAAGTTTAATTCTAGCTTGAGGAAGAAAAAAGTCTCTAAACCAATCTTGAGAAAGCTTCTTTTTATGAGAGACAGTAATTGCATTAATGGGTTCTGACATATTCGGAATTGGAAGTAAAGGAATGATAATTTGTTCTGGAATTTGAATTAAATAAGAATTAATAATCCACCAGTCAAAACTAGAGCAAAGGATTTCATTTCTACCTGAGGGAATTGTCTCTAGCAATACTCTCTTCCCGTAAGTAGAAGCTAATTCTGTAGCAAGAATAGTTTTTAAATCAATATCATCAGACAACACTAAAGTTAAACCCTTTCTAAAAAGTATTAACTTTTTGCATTTGTCCAAGATTGAATTGGTAAAAAGAGGATTATTAGGAAGCAACTGTTTAGAGGGTATATATAAAGAAATCTTTTTCTCTTCAAAATTACTCTTAAAATTAATAACCAAGTCAATATCTAAACTATGCTTTTTAAAATACATTTGGAAAAAATTATCTTTTCTCAATGCTGATAAAAAAACAAATTTATTATTTGAAAAAAATTCCTTAATTTGAAAAAGTTCATCTATTGGCTGTAAATACAAAATCCAATCTAAATTTGTATCGTTTAACTTTACCCAGCATGCCCAACCTTGAGACAATGCTTTGTTGACGCTTAAAAATTTATCAGAAAAGAAAGAATTTTCATGAAAAAAGTTTGACAAGAAACTAATTTCTTTTTCATCTAAATTGATAAAACTATTTCCTAAGACCTTTCTCAAGAAGAACTTTTTCTTCAACGAATCATATACTTTTATAAATTTTTGATTGATTAATTCAAATTCTTTAAAATTTTTTGTCCAATCCTTTTTAAGTAAAGAAATCCCAAAATGATTTTTTAAATCCTGTTTTATATCCTCAATTCCTGAATAAACTATTCGATGATTTCTAAGATTACGAGAATTGGGATCATTGAGAAAATTTTGGATAGTTATCAAGTTAACATGATGATTTGCAAAAATAAATTGATCATTTTTCAAAATAAAATTAAAACCTAAATTTTTCAATGAATCAATCTGAAATTGGCTTATAAATTGGATTTTTTCTTTAGATAAAATAAAAGTTGAATCCTCTTCCTTTAAAAATAAAGAAATCAAAATTGGAGGTAACCAATCATAGCTAGAGAAAATTTCTGAATTAATTAGATAGGTAGAATCATTTTCAATACATTTGGAAACTATCCTCCCAAAAGAATATATATGCTCCCAATTAATACTTTGATCTCTCAAAAAATTTTTCAAATATTGATGACTTAAAATTTCAAGCATTTATAATTAATTTAATTTCAAAAACATGAAAATTTATGAACCTAATATACAAAAAATTGGTATCAATAAAAGAGGGTCTTGAATTAATTAATTTATGAAAATTGGAATAGTAGGATTAGGATTAATCGGTGGTTCTTTAGGATTAAAACTCCAAAGTCTAAATCATACAATTTATGGAATAGCAAATAATGAATTTAATGAAAAAAAAGCTAAGGATAAAAAACTTGCAAATTTTGTTAGCTGTGATCTGAGCTTATTAAAAAAATGTGAGCTAATAATTTTGGCATTGCCTATCAAAGATTTGATCAGTCCATCGCAACAATTAGTAGCTTCAATACCTCAGGAAATAATATTAACTGATGTCGGGTCTGTAAAAGAACCAATTGTAAATACATGGGAAAATTCACATCCTTTATTTATTGGATCTCATCCAATGGCAGGTACTGAAAAAAAAGGAGTTGATTCAGGTTTTGAAGGTCTTTTTAAAAATGCAAAATGGATTATTACCCCAACACAAAATAGTGATTTAAATTCAGTCATAACTATTTCCGAGCTCATAAAATCAATGGATTGTGAAATTTGCCAAGCTTCGCCAAAAGATCATGATGAAGCAGTATCTCTAATTTCTCATTTGCCTATATTTTTAGCTTCTGCCCTCATAGAAACTGCACAAACAAAAAATAATCCATCTTTATTAGATCTCTCGCAAAAATTAGCTGCTACAGGATTTGCTGACACTTCGAGAGTTGGCGGAGGCAATGAACAACTAGGCCTAGATTTAGCTATTAATAATCAGATTAATATTTTAAATTCCATAAATAATTTTAAAAATAAGCTGAATATACTGGAATCTCTAATTAAAGAAAAAAATTGGGATTTACTTTCTAAAAAACTTGCTGAAGCAAAAGAAAACAGACAAAATTTTATAAACTAAAATTTTCTATACCTTTGGAAGCTAAAATTTGCCTTGAAACCATTAATGCAGACTGACTAACACCTGCAGTCCCCTCTCCTGGATAAATCGAATCTCCACATAACCATAAACCTTCAAAAGGTGTCCTACTAGATAATCCAAATAAACCAAAAATATCTGGATTTTGACCAAGCCCGCCAACTATTCCATTGGGTCTTTTTGTCCATTTTTCAAAGCCCAATGGAGTTGCTAATTCTCTATGTAGCCATTTTTCAGGATCAATATCAAATTGACTTTCCAATTCAAGGGATATTTTTTTCATGAAACCATTTTTTTTCTTTAAGTAAGTTTGTTTATCTAGATCAAACCAATCTTTAGTTTTGGTAAAGATACTGGCAATTAAAGTAACCTCACCTTTTGGCGCTCTTCCATCACCATCATCACTAATTGATACAAATAACGAACAAAATTCTTTTGAAACAAATTGATAATGATTGGAGAATGTTTTTTTAATATCTTCCTTTTTTAATGCTGAATAAAAAACTACAGCTCCACTTGGATCAGGCAAATTATTAAGTCGATTTTTATAATTTTTTTTTCTTTCTAAAGGATCTTTCAAATGCTTGAGCAAAGATTGTGGAGGTGCGGTATAAATCACATCTTTTGCTTGATAAATAAATGATTTTTTTTTCGAATTAGCAGATAGTTGCCAACACATATTTACGTCGTCAAAAGTTATAGAATTAACTTCTTGTCCAAAAATTAAATTAACTCCAGTTTTAATTAATGAACTTTCTAATGATTCACTTAAAGACTGCATAGATTTTTTAAGATGCCACAGACCATGTGGCTGTTGACACATCTGAAGAACAGTAGATCCATATAATGCTGCAGTACTATAAACGTCCTCTTGAGAATAAAGTTTTAGTTGAAGATTTAAGAATTTAATCAAGCGCTCATTCTTGGATAATCCACATATCCGCAATAGATCAAAAATAGTAGATTTAAGTAAAATACCTGTGACCAAGTTTGAAGGTACTAGTGCTTTGAGAAGTTGAGAAAAATCCCAAAAATTACTTATTGGTAATACAGGATTATTATTAGCAAATATCCAATTACTTTCATGTATTAGGGTACAAAGCTTCCAAAATCTTTGACTCCCAGGAAACTGCATTTCTCGTTCAGCAATCCATTTACTTTTTTCATACCAAATAGGTATAGGATTACCACCATCATTTAAATCAACAATGCAAGCAGGGTCTAAAATTGTGGCTTCTGGGGATGGAATATCTAAAAAATCAAATATTCTAGAATGTATTCCTCCCTTCTCTAAACCAGCAACCTGAGTTGCGCCAACATCGAAAGTATAATTCTTTCTTTTAAAAGTGCCGGCACATCCTCCGGCTTGAGTATGAGATTCGATTAAAGTCACTGATAAGCCTTGTTTTGATAAAATCGCTGCAGAAGTTAGTCCTGCTATACCGGCGCCTACAACAATAACTTCAGACTTTTTCATTAAAATGCAAAAATTATCTCCTATTGAAATTAACGAAATTTGTGAAGAATTAGGTGAAACCTATCCAAAAAGTATTGAACAAGTACATGGTGGCGATATTCATAATGCATGGCGAATAGAATTCTCAAACAAAAAGTTATTCCTTAAAAGAAACATTAGAAACAAAAAATTTCTTGAATTTGAAAAATATTGTCTCCAAAATTTGAGAAAATATATTAATCAAGAAAACTTAATTATTCCGAAAGTTATTGCATATAAAAATATAAAAAATATAGAGATTCTTTTAATTGAATGGATAGATATGCATAACTTTGACCAAAAAAAGCTTGGAAAAGGTTTAGGTGAATTGCACTTGAAATCAGCTGAATCTAACCCCAAAATGTTTGGGTTTCCAGTTGAGGGTTTTATCGGAACAACAGATCAGAAAAAAGGCTTGGAAGATAATTGGATAGATTGTTTTTTAAACTTAAGGATAATACCTCAATTATTAAGTCTTAAATCAAAAATTTTAGATAAAGAAATTATAAATAAAGTTAAAGAAAAAATTAAATCAGAATTGCTGAATCACAAACCAATAAATGCTCTAGTTCATGGTGATTTATGGTCAGGCAATGCAGGAATAGACAAAAATGGAAAGGGGGTTATATTTGACCCAGCATCTTGGTGGGCAGATAATGAAGTAGATATAGCTATGACAAAACTATTTGGAGGTTTTAGAAAAGAATTTTATGAAGAATATCATAGAATTATTCCTATAAAAAACGGATTTGAAAAAAGAATTATTATTTATAATTTTTATCACATATTGAATCACGCCAATATGTTTGGAGGAGGGTACTTACACCAAGTTGAAGATTACGTAAAAGCAATTATTAATATGTAATCTTTAACTACCCTAAATATGTCTTCTTAAGATTTTGTACCTTATCTAGAACAGCTTCACGATTTTCACTGGTACGAAGATTTTGCCAGCTCCATTGCCCGACAACAATGACCCCTAGCAGTTCTAGTAAACCAGGAAGAATTGGGAAAAAGTTTATCGTGTCAATGACAACTTTAATTATTATCTGAGCTATTACGACAACAGCAATTATGCCTGCCGCCTTGCCGTACTTGCCCATTTGAGTCCAATCAACATTACCAAGGGTTTCGTTGACTTTTCCCATAACATCAGAGTACTTCTCTGAAAAACTTTTGGTTTCTGAGCTTGTATCGGAGCCGGAGTCTTGGTTTGACTCTGGAGTGTTATCACTCATGAATTCAGTAAACTTAATATATGAACCAGACAGTATCGGAAAAAACGTCTATTGACTACCTTTTTGTTGTGCAAAATTCCGAACCGAAACATTTTGTATTTTTTTAGAGGCGTTGGTATATAGGGTTTCTGAAGATATTTAAACTTAAAATTGATTTATAAAAACTTCACATTATGGTCTAGTTCTAACAAAAACATTAATAAATTAGAGTAATAAGAAAAATTTAAAAGTCTAAAATTTTTATTTTAATTATTATATTTTCATAGTTTATCTCGCAAAAATTAAAGGATTTCAATGTCCAAAGATATAAAATTTAATTTCTTAAACTCTGATGAAGAAGAAAGATATCAAAAACATTTGACCCTCAAAGAGATAGGTTATGAGGGCCAACTAAATCTTAAGAAAAGCTCAGTATTATGCATTGGAGCAGGTGGGCTTGGTTCTTCCGTTTTGCTTTATCTAGCTGCAGCAGGAATTGGGAGAATTGGAATAGTTGATAACGATCAAGTTGAAAAGTCTAATCTCCAGAGACAGATAATTCATGAAACAAATACTATTGGCAATCTTAAAATTGATTCTGCTCGGGAAAGAATTAAAAAATTCAATCCTAATTGTGAAATATTAACCTTTTCAGAGAGAATTAATCCTAAAAATGCTCTTGAATTAATAAAGGAGTTTGATGTTATTTGTGATTGCTCGGATAACTTTGGCACAAGATATTTAATAAATGATTCATGCCTGATATTAAAAAAACCCCTAGTCTTTGGAAGTGTACAAGGCTTTGAAGGGCAAGTGAGTGTTTTCAATTTAAATAAAAATAGTCCTAATTTAAGAGACTTACTTCCAGAATCACCTACAAAAAATGCTGTCCCTAGTTGTGCAGAATACGGGGTTGTAGGTGTTTCAACAGGTTTAATAGGAATTCTTCAGGTTAATGAAATTATCAAAATCATTTTGAAAAAAGGTGAAATCTTAGATGGAAAAATTTTAATTTTTGATCTATTTAATATGAATATGAAAAAATTACATCTAAAAAGTGATCAGTTAAATAAACGAATAAAAAATCTGTCTCAGTTTGAGAGCTTTTATAATAGTGATGAATATTGTGGGAAAAACGATGAAATTAACAGTATTAATGCTAATGACTTTAATAAGTTATACAAAGCAAAACCTAACAAAATTCTTTTAATTGATGTTAGAGAAAATGAAGAGTTTTCTAAATCCGCAATAGAGGGTTCTATCTCAATTCCCCTGAGTCATTTGAAGCAAGAATCTGACTTAAAATTTATTCAAAAAGAAAGTTTAAATAAAGAGGTTTTCACTATATGTAAATCGGGGAAACGCTCTGAAACAGCTTCAAGAATCTTGTCTAAATTCAAAATTCAGTCAAGATCTATTGAAGGCGGCATTGAAAAAATAAAAAAATATTGTGCAAATAATTTTTAAGAATAAGTTAGTAATCAACTCCTCTTTTTAAATCAACTCCCACATTTGCATAATGCTTATGACAAACCATTTCTGAGTAAACATCAGCTAGTTCAAAGTATGAAGGTTCATTTTTACACCTCCCAGTAATTACAACTTCTGTATCTGCTGGTTTTTTTAAGAGCGTTTGATGTATTGATTCCACGGGTAACAACTCTAAATCAACAGTTGGATTCAATTCATCTAAAATGATTGTTTTATACAAGCCAGACAAAATAGCAGCTTTAGCAATTTCCCATGCTCTTTCAGCCTCAACATAATCAATTGGTTGTTGTTGACCTCTCCATACGATAGCATCTCTGCCTGAACGCAAATGATCTACTAAATGAGGGTAACTCTCTCTCAAAGCTTCTATGGCAGCATCTTCGGTATATCCATTTCCACCTTTTAACCACTGTAATATTAAAACTCTATGACTTTTATCTTGAGATATTCCTTTACCAATAGCTTGAAGAGCCTTACCGAGTGCACTTGTGGATTTACCCTTTCCTTCACCTGTATAAATCTCAATTCCACCACTAGAACTACTTTGTTTGGATAGTTCTGATAAGTCTCCTATCAAACGTGGTCTCATTTCTGAGTGGAGTTGAGATATTCTTACCAAAGAGGGTGGGGCTGCCCTTCCAGTAATAATTATTTCTAATCCATCTGGACGATTTTGCAGAGTATCAACTACTTCATTGATATCAAGCATTCCTAAATCAAGCACTGGATTTAACTCATCTAGTACAACTACAGAATAAAGAGAACTAGCAATTGCTCCTTTAGCAATATTCCAACCTCTTTCGGCCTCACCAACATCAAACTTTGTAACTTGGTCAGCAGTGAAAAATTCGGATCTTCCTGTCCTTACATGGTCAATTAAATGTGGAAATCCTCTTTGTAAAGCCTCTATAGCTGAATCCTCGTCATATGGTCTCTCAGGGCCTTTTAAAAATCTTAGAAGTAAAACTCTTGACTGTCTTTTTTCGCATATTCCTAATCCGATTGTCCTGAGAACTACTCCCAAAGCAGCCTGACTTTTCCCCTTACCCTCTCCATCATAAATATGTAATTGACCTTTTGATCTCTCTTGACTATCACTTGCTGTGACAATTCCAATTCCTCTATTTCTACGCGTATTCGTCAATTGAACAAAATTAGTAAATTTAATCTAAGATATAGATAAGAATATTATTAAAGATTTAATAATAAATTCAACCTATTCATAGGTAATTTGAATTTTAAAGTAATTAGCATGTTCAATCAACTAGAAATTCTCTCTGATGAACAAAGTGAAAAGCTTTATACAATTAGAAGATACATTAAGAATCTTGATAGTGTTTGTATTGCTTATTCCGGAGGAGTTGACAGTACACTAGTAGCATCATTAGCATTCGAGCAATTAGGTAGCCAAGCAATTGCCATAACTGGAATTTCTCCTGCATTAGCCACTACTCTTCGTGAAGAAGCAAGAAGGCAAGCAAAATGGATTGGAGTAAAGCATATAGAGATTAAAACATCAGAATTAGACCAATCAAGTTACAGTGAAAATCCTAGGGATAGGTGCTTTGCATGCAAAAAAGAGCTCCACAAACATACAACCTACCTCTCTAAAAAACTTAATTACAAGATAGTTTTAGATGGAGTCAATCTGGATGACCTTAAAGATTACAGGCCAGGTATACAAGCCTCAAAACAAGCAGGAGTTATCTCTCCCCTTGCAAAATTTAAAGTCTCAAAACAAGACATTAGGGATATATCAAGAGCATTGGGTTTTCCTTGGTGGGATAAACCTGCCCAACCTTGTTTATCATCAAGATTTCCTTATGGCCATGAAATAACTAGTGAAAGGTTAAAAATGGTTGAGAAAGCAGAAGAATATCTTAAAGAATGTGGAATATCGGAGGTTAGAGTTAGATGCCAAGGCTCAACTGCAAGAATAGAAATTCCCCAAGATGAATTAAAGCATTTTTTTAACAAATATAATTTTAGTGAGTTAGTTCAATATTTTTCTAATTTAGGATTTAATTGCACAAGTTTAGATCTTGAGGGACTTGTAAGCGGAAAATTAAATAGGTAAATATTGTCAAACAACCGTTCTGATCTGATTAGAGACTGCTGAAGGTGGATTTCGCTCAATGACACGCAAAGAATGTTCTTTAGCCATCAAAGATTCAATTAAATATTGACTAGCTAGTTCAGGCATCATATTTTGACCACATGTAAAAATATCGACTGCCGAATAATTAGATTCAGGCCAAGTATGTATTGAAATATGAGATTCTGCCAGTAATGCAATTGCCGTAACCCCCTGAGGCTCAAATTTATTACTTATCAAATTCAAAACTGTTGCATTTGCCAATTTAGCAGCTCTATTTAAAATACAGCGCAAAAAGGATTCGTCATTTAATTTTTCGCTATCGCATCTATAAAGTTCCAATAAAAGGTGTTTACTTTGATGAATTAATTTTTGCTCATTACTTAACGAACTTAAAATTTGACTTTTTTTGTAGATTTCCATTTAAGAAATTTATATGAAAATAAGACTAGCTAAAAAACATGCTTTTTAAAAATTATAAGTGAATCATTTGTGAAGAGCCTAAGAAAGACTGATTAAATTTATCTAAATGTGTCGCACTTATAAAACATTGACTATCTTTACCAACAGAATTTAATAATAAATTTTGCCTAGTTAAATCTAATTCCGCCAAGACATCATCTAATATAAGTATTGGAGGAACATTTAATGTTTTAGTTAATAAATCAAGTTCAGCCATCTTTAAAGCCAAGATAAAAGTCCTTTGCTGTCCTGAGGAACCATATTTTCTAACTGAAACATTATTAATTAGAAACTCAATATCATCACGATGAGGGCCAAAATTACATTTACCAGTCAATGCTTCTATTGAACGCTGATTTAAGAGTTGTTCTGCTATTTTTTTACTAATAACTTCTTCTTCTTCTTCTTCTGGACTTATATTTTGTATCCCAGATAGATAATTTATGTCTATTTGCTCTTGAGATTTACTTAAATGATTATGCCAATATTCAACATATGGTTTTATTTTTAATAAAGCTCTTCTTCTGCGCCGAAAAATTCTTGTACTTATTATTGACATTTGAATATCAAAGCTTTCAACAATATCTGTGGATTGGTTTTTTAAGAAACTTTCCGAACGCCAAAAATGACTTCTTTGTTTTAAAAGCCTATTAAATCTACTTATCAGGTCTAGATATACTGGTTCAAGCTGAGATACGACTTTATCAATCCATGTTCTTCGATAACTTGGTTCACTTCTAACAATATCTATATCATTAGAACAGAAACATACACTCCGAATATAATTCTTTATTTCACTCTGTTTTTTCAAGATTGATTCATTAACATAAATTCTTTTAGGCCCTTTACGGAATAAATTTAACTTTAAATCGTCTTTAAAATTTATCTGTCCTATAACTACAGCCATATCACTATCGTTCTCTATTAAATCTTTATCGCTTAGTGCTCTGTTAGATTTTAATTGACTTAAAAATTCAACCGATTCAAGTAAATTTGATTTGCCAATACCATTGCAGCCAAGAACTATTGCTCTTTGCTCTTTTAGATCAATTTCAAAACTTTTATGGTTTCGAAAATTTTTAATTTTTAATTTATTTAAAAAAATTTTTTTTGTGCATTCATTAATTAAATTAGCTAAGTTTAAAATATTTAGATTTTCTTTAAAGAAATTGAAAAATTAAAGGGCATGTAGCTCAGTTGGATAGAGCATCAGATTCCGGTTCTGAGAGTCGGGGGTTCGAATCCCTCCATGCTCGTAAAATGATTTTTAAAGTTTATATCCCATTACTCTTATTCCATTTGGATCTAGTATAAATCCATTTTCCTCTAAACTTATAAACGAAGATACTGGAGCCTGTACAGAAATACTGCATCCAGGCATCTCTCTATTTATTTTCTCAAGAGTTACTTGAAGCAATATTGAATAATAAAGTTGCTGATTATTCCCAGGCAATGCACTTAAATTCCACAAGTTAGCATTTAATCCTCTATCGGACGTAACCCTTACAAAGCCATATAATTTATTTTTTAATTCACTCTGTATAGTAAAAAAGAAATTACTTTTCTGAATAGCCTCAGAAAGAGGCTTTATTGGAAATGTCTCACAACCACACTTCACTAAAAGTTTGTTAACTTCTTTAGCTAATGGGATTTGAGAAGAGTTAACAAAATAACCTTCTGGAAGAATAAGTTTTTTTTTAGAAAAATATTGCAATTATCAACCTGTATTTCTCATGCCAGCTGCTATCCCATTAATGGTTAAAAGTGCCCCCCTCAATAGTTCACTTCTGCTGTAAGCTCTTCTAGATTCATCTTTATCAATTATAAATTCGCTTATTGGAGGTTGTCTGGTCTGGTCTCTTAATCTTCTTAAAAGTGAAACCTGCAAAAAACCTAATGGAATAATTGTCTTATTTCTCAAGCTTACTGATGATTTCAAGTCTCTATCAGATTCTAGGAGCTTATTTTTACCAGTAATTTCAAGTATTAAAGATTTTGTAAGATTATATTCTTTAGAAATTACTTCAAAAATATCATCAAAAGAATCTTTATTTTCTTTACTTCCAAGAGTATCAACATAATATCTAGCAACTTCCAGATCCACCTTCGATAATGTCATTTCCACCTTTGATATAAGCATCCTAAAAAATGGCCATCTTTGATGCAGAACTCTTAATAATTCAATTTGTTGTGGATCTGAATTTAATTCAGATGATAATGCAGTGCCTACTCCAAACCAACTTGGCAAAAGAAATCTACTTTGTGTCCAACCAAATACCCATGGAATAGCTCTTAAACTTGACAAATCTTTTGCACCTTTCTTTCTTCTAGCAGGCCTACTAGATATCTGTAATTTACTTATTTCTTCTATTGGAGTGACCTCTTGAAAGAAATTTAACAAATCAGGATTCTCATGCACTAATTTTCTGTAATGAGACCTTGATGTTTCTGCCAACCTAGACATTAATTGATTCCATTCTGGAGTAGCGTCAAGTCTATTATTTACCAAACTATTTTGAATTACGGCTGTAGTTACAGTCTCAAGATTGTACAAAGCCAGTTCGGGAAGACTATATTTAGAAGCTAAAACTTCACCTTGTTCTGTTATTTTTATTCGCCCTTTTAAAGTACCGCTTGGTTGAGCCAATATTGCCTGATAGGCTGGTCCTCCTCCTCTCCCTACAGAACCACCTCTTCCATGAAAAAGTCTTAGCAATATGTTATTTCTACTTGAGAGATTTTGAAGAGCTATTTGGGCTCTATGAATTTCCCAATTACTAGAAACAAACCCTGAATCTTTATTGCTATCAGAATATCCAAGCATCAATTCTTGCAGAGGCTTAAAAGATTCTCCTACTTTTGGCAATAATGATCTATAGAAGTCTAATTTAAACAACTTTTCCATTACTTCTGGTGCTCTTTTAAGATCTTCTACAGTCTCAAAAAGAGGAACAACTAATAATTTTGACTTTTGTGAATTTTGATCAAGAAGTCCCATTTCTTTTGCGAGTAAGAGAACTTCAAGCAAATCAGATGCACTATGACTCATTGAAATTACATAAGAATGACAAATGCGACTTCCAAATTCTTGCTGTAGTCTCTTAACCATTTTAAAAACTGAAAAGGTTTCTTCTGTAGTTTTTGTCCAGTTAACGCCAAATGGAATTAAAGGCCTTTTTGTATTTAATTCATCTATAAGCCATTTAATTTTCTCTTCCTCAGACATTTGGTCATATTGAACAGATAAATCAAGATAATTTGTAAGCTCTTGTATAGCATCACTATGCCTTGTACTCTCTTGACGAATATCTAAACTTGCTAAAGAAAATCCAAAGATATGAACCTGAGTAAGTAGGGTGTTTACAGACTCACAAGTTAAATCTGTACTAATTAAGCTATTTTTAATTAGTTCTAGATCATAAGTAAATTCGTTTACTGACTTGTAATATAAGTTTTCAACTTTATCTAGATTTTTATTATTAGTTTCTCCCTCTAAGTCAAATTCCCACCCACTATCAGCTAATAAATTATTTCTTTCTTGTGTTAACCTTAATTTCTCTAAAATATAACTTAATTTTAATCTGTAGGGCTCTGATCTATACCTTGTAGCTCTAGCTTCATATATTTCAGGGAACTTAACCCTGTCAGTTTCGAGTGACTCTAATAAGGAAGAACTAACTTGACTCCATTGCATCGAGACACTTAACTGGTCTCTAAGATTAGTCGTCGCAATAATATATCTTTCCAACATCAACTGCCTTTGGTAGCAAGCAGTTCTCCATGTTATCTCTGGCGTGACCGATGGATTACCATCCCTATCAGATCCTACCCAAGAACCGAAGTTACAAAAAGATTCTGAGGGCAACTGAACATCTGGATAATTTTCGGTAAGTGCTTCAGAGATCCTGCCTCTCAATTGAGGCATCGCATTAAATAAAACTTGCTGAAAATAATGCAAGGCATAATCAACTTCATCTAAAACTGAAGGTTTAAATTGATGTAATTCATCTGTTCTCCACCAAAGTCTTACTTCCTCTTTTAATTGGGTTTTTAGAGAAATTTTTTCTTCTTTTGTGAGGAATTGCTCAATCTGTATTTTTTTTAACAAATTTGCTACTCTTGTTTGCTTATGTCTTATCGTATGTCTTACTATCTCTGTAGGATGTGCAGTAAAAACTAAACGAATATCCATTTCCTGTAATAACTCCTCTAATTTTCCTGGAGGTACATTTAATTTTCTCAGCCTATAAAATAATTCTCTAAAAGTTACTGGGGCATTTTGCCTAGCCAATGCTGGAGCAAAAGGATCTAGATTGTCAGGCGATTTTTGAACATCCTTATTGGTAAAGCTTTGAATATATCTATCTTCCTCAACTCTTTGTTCCAAAATATTCACGAGTTGAAAATATAATGAAAAGGCCCTTGCTGCAGCTATGGATTCTGCTAAATCCATAGAATTTACTATATCAACTATTTCATTTTTAAAAGTTTTTGAACTATCACCATCAATTTGTTTTGAATAACTTAATTCTTTAAGCTGTATCAATCTCTCTGCTTGATCATCTGGACATTCTTCTCTGAGCACAGATTCCCAGAGATCTTCGATTAATAGACGATTTTTATCAAGTGGATCATTGTTACTTATCAGATCCACGTTATTATTTTTTATCTGTCGAAAAGATTCCATATAATCATTATGTCACAAGTGAAAATGTTCAGATCAAATGTTTATTTAAATAATCAAACATTATAGGCCTCACTCCTAATCATATCTTCGATAGAAATTTTCATTATCTGCTCAATAGAAAGCCCCTTTTTATATTGATTTATCCATTTCATAGATTGATTGCCTTCCTCAAGCACTTTATAGATAGGATCTAAAAGATGTTTCATACCAAAATTTTCTGCTGTGGATGATAAATCTGATAATAAATTTTGAATCCATTCTCTACAAATAACTCTTTTACCATCTTGCCAATGAATTAACTCTGAATTCAGACTATCTTTAGCGGCATTAATTTCATTTTGATCACATATTTCTGACAACTCATCCATAGAAAAAGTACTAGCATTCATAGGGTCTAAGCTATTTATATTTTCAAAAAGATTTAAAATCCTTAGTTCTATCATGGCCGTTATTCCTAAAAGCAGATTAATATCGTGAACAAAATCACAAATTCTTAATTCCAAACGATCAAGAATTAAAGGTCTTTGGGGACCATTTGGTCGGATCGACGACCAAAAATGCCTAATATTTTGCATGTTTTTATTAGATATATTTTCCTCTATCCAGTCGATATAAGAATTATGATTTACAAAAAAAGGCACCCTACTTGGTGTTTTAGGAAACTGGATCCATCTCTGAGAGTGATTATTAGTAATTTTATTATTTAAAAAAGGTGAACTAGCACTTAATGATAGAAATAGAGCAGCCTCAGATCTTATAAGTCTTATTGCCGTAAAAAGTTTATCTAAATCATTTATTCCTATATTTATATGGACACTTGAGGTTGCAATAGATATTCCATAATTATCTTGAATAAATTGATGATAGACGTTGTCAATATCAGATCTTTGAAATTGAATATCGTGTTTAAAACAAAGAGTAGAAGAAGGAATGATTGTTAAATTTTTAGTATTTAGCCACGTCCTTAACTTTTTTCTTGGAGTTATTAATTTCTCAAATAAAGAACTATAATTTTTTTCAGGTGTTGTTATATATTCAACGTTTCTGTTATCTGGCTCTTTTACAAAATCAGGAAATTCTTTCTCAATTTCAGCAGAAACACCAATGTGAGAATTTAAAGAGCCTGTAAAAAGTTCCACCTCAAAACCCTTATAAAGATTATTTTGACTCATTTATCTATCCAAGCAGGCTAATGCTTTAAGTATCCCCTTTGCTTTATTTATCGTCTCTTGATATTCATTTTCAGGAAAAGAATCGGCAACTATTCCAGCTCCTGCTTGCACTGATACATCATATTGCCCATCTATTGAGGGTTTTACTATCATGGTTCTTATCGTAATTGCTGTATTTAATGCACCATTAACATCAACAGATCCATATACACCTGCATAAGGTCCTCTAGCATCTTTTTCAAAGTGCTTAATCAATTGCATCGCTCTTATTTTTGGTGCTCCAGTTACTGTTCCAGCAGGAAAACATGCCTTAAGCAAATCCCATATATCAGAATTATTTTTCAAGGTTCCCTGAACTTCACTCACTATATGCATAACATGTGAATATTTTTCAATAACCATTAAATCTTTGACCTTCACAGTACCAATTTCACAAACTCTCCCAAGATCATTTCTTCCAAGATCTATTAACATTACATGCTCTGCTATCTCTTTTGGATCTTTTAATAAGTCCTTTTCTAATTCCAGATCTTGTTTAGGATTATTTCCTCTAGGTCTTGTGCCAGCTATTGGTCTTAAGCTTGCAACGATTTGACTGTTTGCATTATTTTCAGCTTTAACCATAACTTCAGGACTTGAACCTATCAGATACCATGAGCCAAAATCGAAAAATGACATGTATGGAGATGGATTAACCATCCTTAAACTTCTATATAAATTAAAGGGATCATTATTGACTTGAGTTTGGAATCTCTGACTTATGACTATTTGGAAGATATCTCCCTTTCTTATGTATTCTTTTGCAGAGAGAACTGCATCCTCAAAATCTTTTTTCTCCCAATTACTTTTTAGATCTAAATTCAAATTCTCATTTTCATTCCAATCTAAAAAGTCATCTTCCTTTAGAGGAACTCTCATTAAATTTCTAGTTTTCTGAATTTTAGAAATTGAGTTTAGATACAACTCTTCAATTGAGCTCTCTTTTGAATAAGTTGTATCTGCATAAACCACTGCAGTGATACATCTTTTTATTTGATCAAAAACAACTAACTGATCAAAAAACATCCAGGAACCATAAGGGATATCATTTTCTGTTATTTCATTTATTGGAACGCTTGGTTCTATTCGATTTATTAATTCATAACTCCAAGAGCCATATAACTGTCCAATTGATGGTAAGTCATAAAGCATAGTTGACTTGTATTCCTTTGTCCAACTTTTTAAAATATCAAAAGGATCACCTTTATGTGTTTCAGTTTTGCCATTATTCCAAGTTTTAACTATTTCTTTTCCATAACAAACAGCTTCCCAAAGAGGTTTAGTAGCAACAATACTCCACCTACCCAAATTCTCGCCACCTTCAACAGATTCAAGAAAAACACCATGCGAATCTTTTGAAGTTAATTTTAACCAAGTCGATAATGGAGTCTCTAAATCTGCAGGCCAAGTTTCAAGGATAGGTATAAAATTTTTACCTTCTTTGTAAGCCTTTAAAAAACTATCTTTCTGTGAGCTGATCATATTAATAACATCAGCCCAAATTATAATTATTTTCTTCTTTTATATCAACTTTAAGGAAGTTAATCAAAAGTATTCTTAGTTGTAAATTTCAAACCTGCTGGATTAGGATTCTCACCTATTCTTCTAGGATTATGACCTACTTTTTCTCTGCCTTCATTTACTTTTTCAGGGAAAACACCATCCTTTGGGTGTAAAAATTCAATATCGCCACCTGGGAAAATTCGGTAGATTTTAAAATCTTCAATTCTTGGCTTGAAGGCTCTTAATTGTGTACCTAATGCAAGGCATTGTTCTTTTCTTGCAAAGTACATTAAATTATCACCTTCATGCATAATAGCCGCTCCACCGGTGGGCAATTCAAATGCTTGTTCCTTTGAACTTTTCCATACAATTGCATATTTTTCTTCGGTTTCTGCTGAGTTTAATAAACCCCCAGTACTTCCTATATGCTTTGGAAATTGACCAACTAGAGTTTCAGTCATCCTAAATTTAAAGTTATTTCTAATAAGAAATTAGCATTCATATTTTGCAAAATTCAAAATTAATAGGAAATTTTCTACATTATTTAATATATGCATAACTTCATTCTCATTTCATTTTGCATCTGAAATCGGAAAAAATACTGTCAAGCCTGTATCACGTCTTTGTGTGACATGCCCTCCTAAGCTAGCTAACAACTTTTGAGTGGCATTTTGACTAAGTTGTAAACTTCCAGTTTGAGGATTCCAATTTAAAACAGGACCAATATCAGAACCATTATCTTTTTTTTGAATTTCTTTTTGATTACTTCCTAATTTTTGTACTTTGAGTTGAAGTTTGAGTTTTTGACCAGCTGGTCTTAATTCTAAAATCAATGTACTACCTTCTTTTAATCCTCTGGTATTTTTGTCAATTAATCCTCTTAACATTAATTCTAATTTTTCAGAATCACTCAAAATTTGAGGAAGTTGTTTGGGGATATCTATCTTCAAAGAAATACCACGTCGATTTAATTGTTTATTCCACAAAGGAGCAAGCTTTTTGAAAATTTCGGCTAAATTTATTTTCGCCAAATTATTCAATGATGGTACTTCATTACTAACTAATTCTGCTGCATTAAAGATTAAACCAAACCTATCAATTTGTTCATTACATTCATTATCTATTTGAATTAAACGATTTCTCATTGATTCATCCATTTTATATTTTTTTAAAGTAGAACTTATTAGGGTTCTTATTGTTGCCAAAGGAGTTCTTACTTCATGAGAAATTGCACGTAATAATTTTGCTTCAGTTATTTGCACATTTTTTTCATCATTTTTCACAGAAGTCTGTATATTATGATTTGGCTTATTATTTGCTAATTTTGCTGATAATGTTGGCCAAAATAATTTTTCAAATTGATTATTAAGATTAAGATTACCTAAATTATTGATTGCATTACGAAATTTTACTCCTTCCTCATAATTTTCTTGATTTAATTTTGCATGCATTAATTCAATTGAAAGTTTAAGGCTCTCTTCATCACACTTCATTAATAGAATTTTCTTATCTTTTTCTCCTACAATTGATAATACACATTGAAAATTTGGAGTGATTATCATCAAAAAAGGTTCATATCCATCTTCTTGACAAAGATTTAAGACTTTATAGTTACTTACTAAATCGAAATCTTTTTTTATCTTTTCTGAATTATTTACTGGTAAATAACCCGCATTCTCATTCTTAAAGTATGGAAATCCCTCAGGAGACCAAAGCCATCCATGAAGTTGATTTAAAAATTTTTTATCATTAAAAGCTGGCAAAGGCGAGGCAACCCATATACCCCCCTTTTTATAATTTTGAGAAAGGAAATTTTTTTGAATAACTTCTAAAGAAGCCCACCACATTCTTCTGGATGTATCATCATCCACATATATGGTTTTAACTCCTTTAACCAAAAGCTCTTGAATTTTATTTATAGTTATTTGTGATTTCATCAACTTCTTAGTGATCTAGAACGTTTCAATATAGATAAAACAAATCCAATAGATATAAAATTAGTCACCAATGACGTTCGACCATAGCTCATAAAAGGAAGAGGAATCCCAGTAACTGGTCCTAATCCAATAGTCATAAATAAGTTAATAATTATTTGAAATAAAAAAGTTGAGGCTATTCCAATAACAATAAGAGATTCAAAATTAGTCCTAGCAATTGAGGCAGTATAAATAAGTTTTTTAATCAGAAAAAAGAACAAAAATAAAACTATAGCGCACCCCACAAAACCTAACTCTTCTCCTAAAGCACTGAATATAAAATCCGTATGTTGTTCAGGTATAAATTTCAGATTAGTCAGCTTACCTTGTAACAAACCAGTTCCAAATAATCCTCCAGAACCAATTGCAATTTTACTCTGTATCAAATGATATCCACCACCTAATGGATCTCTACTTGGATCTAAAAATAAAACTAATCTATCTTTTTGATATTCTTTTAAGCCATATTGCCACAAAATTGGTGTAAATTTTGCCACTAATAAATGGAACGAAATAGCGAGAGCAGAAAAAATGATTTTCTTTTTTGAAGATCTATAAGCAAGATATCCTATAACTGGAATCCAGAAAATAAGAAGAGTTGGTAGGGTTAGATATAATATTGATGTGATAATACAAAACACTAATATCAAAATCCACTCTATGGGCATTTGAGACCAATAGAACATCACACCTGTCAAAACAATTAAAACTAAAGAGGTACCTAAGTCCGGTTGAAAGAAAATTAATAACCAGGGAATAACTAATACTAATAAAGGCAATACTAAATCCCTTATTGTTAGGATTATTTTTTTATCAAGTACTAAAGCAAGAGTTAATACACTACTAAGTTTAGCTACCTCTGAAGGCTGAAAAGAAAAGATGCCCAAGTTTAGCCATCTTTGAGCTCCAGAAACTGAAATCCCAAAAAAATAAATAAGTAATAAGAATATTAAAGTACAAAAATAAAATGGAACCACATACTTTCTAATTCTCTCTAATGGTATATAAGAAATAAAAAATGCTAAGAAATAACCTAAAAAACCAGTGACAATATGACCTAAATAGTTCGATACTAAAAAATCACCCTGAATACTTTTTATCAATAAACCCGAAATAAAGACTAAAAACAGGGGAATAATAAGTAGCGGAGAAAATAAAAAACCTCTATTAAAGTTGTCTTTTTTTTGTAAAAATCCTCTTTTATTAAATAAAGAAATTCTTTTAAACATCAATGAGTATTAACATATTGATTCTTAATTAATTGAGCTAAATTACCAAATAAGATAGAACTTTCTTTATTGGGCTGGCTTATTGAGATTGGTACACCTTTATTACTATCATCAACGAGAGGGATTTCAATAGGAATTTGAGCTAATAATGGTAAGTCATTTTCGTTAGCTAATGTTTGTCCACCACCTTTACCAAAAATTTCATATTTTTTACCTGGCATATCTGGCGGAATAAATACTGACATATTTTCTACAATTCCCAGTAAAGGTACTCCGAGTTGTTTAAACATTGCTAATCCCCTCCTTGCATCTTGCAAAGATACTTGTTGAGGAGTAGTGACAACTATCGCTCCAGAAATAGGCACAGATTGACAAAGGGATATTTGAGCGTCTCCTGTTCCTGGAGGCAAATCAATAACCAAAAAATCAAGATGATTCCATTCAACTTGGTACAAAAATTGTCTGATAATACTATTAAGCATTGGTCCTCTCCATATAACTGGCTGACCTTCTTCTATGAGGAAACCCATTGATACCAAAGAAATTCCATATTTATTTATTGGTATTAACCTTTGATCACTGCCACTTCCTTCTGTAACCTTTGGATTCTGTTCGGCAACTCCCATCATCGAGGGAGTATTAGGTCCATATATATCCGCATCCAGCAAACCAGTTTTCAAGCCTAATTTAGCTAGAGAACAAGCAAGATTAACTGCAATAGTACTTTTTCCAACTCCACCTTTACCACTGCTAACAGCGATGATATGTCCAATACCATCAATCTTCTGCAACTGAGGAGCATTACTTATATTTTGAGATTCTGTTTTGGAAGGATTATTATCTATCTCTATTTGAACATCATCAATATCTTCAAAATCCAGTATTACCTTTTTAACCTCTTGTACAATTCTATCTCTCTGAGAATTAGCAAACGATGGTAATGATAATGTTACTATTACTCTCGGTATAGTTACTCTTACATTTTTAATCCAAGCTAATTCAATTACATTTTTCTGTGATCCAGCATCTAGAACTTTTTGTAAAGCAAAATTCGCATCTTCTATTGTGGTCATTAAATTTTTAAATATTTTGACAAGGTAGTCGACTGTTTAAAAGATTAAGAACTATGTCGAACTATCAAATAATAGGCAATAAGGACCCCCTAAGAGAAATTATAAAGAGAAACTTATAATTAACAAAAAAAATTTTCTTCAAGATTTACTAAATACATGTTGAAAGAACCTCCTAAAAACTCGAGAGAAAAAACTAAAAATCTCTTATTAACTCTACAAGACAAAATTTGTTCAGGACTTGAAAATGTTGATGGCAAAGGGAAATTTACAGAGGAATCCTGGCTAAGAGACGAAGGTGGCGGTGGAAGATCAAGAGTATTAAAAAATGGTTCTATTTTTGAGCAAGCAGGCGTTAATTTCTCGGAAGTACAGGGAAAAGAATTACCTCAATCTATAATCTCTCAAAGGCCCGAAGCAAAAGGTCACGAATGGTTTGCTACGGGAACTTCTATGGTTTTGCATCCTAAGAATCCCTATATTCCTACAGTTCATCTGAATTATCGATATTTCGAAGCTGGTCCTGTTTGGTGGTTTGGGGGAGGTGCAGATTTAACTCCTTTTTATCCTTATCTTTCTGATGTAAGGAATTTTCATAATAAACATAAAAAAGCCTGTGAGAAAGTTGATCAAGATTTGCATAAAGTTTTCAAACCATGGTGTGATGAATATTTCTTCTTGAAGCATAGAAATGAATCTAGAGGCATAGGAGGTATTTTTTATGATTATCAAGATGGTTCAGGCAATATTTATAGAGGAAATAATCAAAATGGAGAAGCATCAAAAGCTTCACAAAATATTGGCAGATTTAATTTAAATTGGGATGATTTATTTTCTTTAGCAGAAAACTGTGGGCAAGCATTCCTCCCTTCATATTTGCCAATTATTGAAAAAAGAGCTTCTCAAACATATTCATCTAAGGAAAGAGAATTCCAGCTATATCGTAGAGGTAGATATGTCGAATTCAATTTAGTTTGGGATAGAGGGACAATTTTTGGACTACAAACAAATGGCAGAACTGAATCTATATTAATGTCCTTACCGCCTTTAGCTAGATGGGAATATGGATATAAAGCTAGAAAAAATTCTCGAGAAGAATTTCTTACATCAATTTTTACAAAACCCCAAGATTGGTTTAATGATAAAGAGTTAGAGAAATTCTGCATAGAGAATAATATTTTTGATTAAAAATTATCGAATAAAATTTTAAAGTATCTTAAATAGGTGTTTTAAATAAAGAACCGTCACTTTTTAATTGAAGTTTTTCTCCGAGTTCATTTTCTAAAGAGATTAATTCATCCCTATGGGCTCTAAGTCTCATAAAAGTTGAATCATTTTCATTTTCGTTGATCAACCTTAATTCAAATTTCTCTTCTCTTGATGATTTTTTAAAATAAACAATTCCAGACAAAGGGCCACCAATTAATCCCAAAAGAATTGGCCACCAACCCAATTGAGGATATATTTGAATAATTACTAATCCCAAAGCACAAGAACCGAAACCGCCAAGGAAACCTAAAAAAATTGCTAAAAATTTACTAGAAACAACTTGACCCTTGAATATTAAAATTCTTTGTTCAAAATCCCCTCCTGTTTGCTTCCATCCCCTTAAATTAAGCCATTCACATAAACCATTTAAAACCTTAATTGGCTTCTGAGAAGAGGAAATCTCAACGATGGTTGTTCTATCTTTACTGGAAGCCCTAAGAAAAAAAAATAATCCTATGGCCAAGAGAATTGTCAGCAATAATGTTGAATTTAAGGAATATGACATTAAATAATTTTTCTAGTTACTCGAGAATAAAAATTAAAGTTACATCATATTATAAATTTTTAGAATTATTCTGTAAAATATACCTATTGGATAAAAATTCTTAATTAAATAAAATCTTAAGTAATATTCTTAATTTTAAATTTCTTTAAATACTTATTAAAATGACTATTGAAAATAAAAATATTGATCTTCTTTATAGCGATTTAACAGTAGATTTATACAATCTTTATAAAAAATCATCCTACCTAGCTATTGACACTGAAGCAATGGGTTTAATTCATGGAAGAGATAGACTCTGTTTAGTACAAATATGCAATGAATTCAAAAGAACATCCTGTATAAAAATAGAACTTAATACATCTTCTGCACCTCATTTAAAAAAACTTCTTGAAGATGACAAAATTACTAAAATATTTCACTATGCGAGATTTGATGTAGCAGCTCTAAAATGCAATCTTGAAATTAATACAAAAAATATTTTTTGCACAAAAATTGCTAGTAAGTTGGCAAGAACTTATACAAATAAACACGGTTTAAAGGATTTAATTAATGAATTATTAGGTATAGAACTGGACAAAAGCTCTCAAAGTAGTGATTGGGGTAGCAACGAAGATTTAACAAAAAATCAATTAGATTATGCAGCAAATGATGTTAGATATTTAATTGAAGCTATGCATAAATTAAAAGTTATCTTAGAAAGAGAGAATAGATATGAATTAGCTCAAAAATGTTTCGAAACAGTTTCTGTACATGCTGATTTAGATATACTAAAATTCTCAAATATATTTGAACATTAAGAATCAATCTTCAGTTAAAAAATTATCTTCACCATCAAGAGTTTCCATAAGCTTATCAAGTATTCTTGAAGAACTTAATTTATCTACATAATTTTTTTCACAAATTTTTAAAACATTTTGCGCAACTTTTATTTTTTCTTGAATAGTTTTCGAGCCTTCTTTTGCAATTTGAATTTCTACTTTCTTTTTAGCAGAAGATAAACTTATACTCAAAAGTTTTGCAATCTCTGCACAAATTTTAAGATATTGCCGATCATTTATTGGATACATAAAAGAATTAATAATTAATAAGCTAATGCCATTTACTAAGATAACAAATGAAGGTTAATGGCATCTACGATTTTCTTACTTGCTCCGGATTTTCCCATTCTTTTTTTTCCAATTTTTGCTTGTTCTAACCTATTAACTTTTCCTTTCAAAAGTAAACTTAAACGTTTTAAAAGAATTTTTTTGTTCTTGCAAACTAATACACTACCCCCTAATAATCTTGATTGCCTTTTTGCAAATGATTTTGTAAATTGTGGTCCAAGTCCCGGTAGAGAAAGAGATGGAATTCCAAGCCCAGCAATTTGCTCTGTAGCAGTTCCTGCATTAGACAAGCCAACTTCTGCCATATTGGCCCATGAATTGAATTTACCTTTTCCAATCAATACATATTGATCTTTCTTTTTCCATACTGAATCTTCATCAATTAGAAATTTAACTTTACTCTGTTTTATAAAACCATACTTATTTAAATAACTTTGAATTTGAATCACATTCGCATTAATGCTCAAAGGCAAAAGTATTACCAAATTCTTTGATAAATCAAAGTCTTGCAAAGAATTTAGAAAATTATCAAGATTTTTAAGAGCTTCAGGGTATCTACTTCCAACTAATAAAATGATCCTTTTAAAAGAAATAATATTTGATATATTTTCGTTTGTTGCATTAACAAAATCCATCATTGGATTACCCAAGTATTTTGCATCAATATTTTTTTTATTCAAATTATTAGCTGTAATTTTATCTCTCATAATTAAATTTTTACATCTTGGAGATTTCATTAAAAACATTTCCCATGGATCCCATTCAGAACCTTTCAACTTATGATAAAAATCGCTTAAATCCCAACCCGGCCCGCTACTCCAAGTATGATCACTTTTGGGAGTTCCAATGAAACTAAATTCGCATTCTGAACTCCAAGCGTAGAGTAATGGCAAAAAATCGCCTACTGCAATAATTTTGCAGTTATGTTTTGACTTCTGTTTTACAAGTAGAAAATTTCTTAAATTATCGATTAAAAATCCTGCAAACAAATCAAGCGCAAATCCCTTCAGACTTTGATTACTAAAACCTCCACTAGGCAGCTCTTTTAAATATCCTATTTTACGAAAATTCTTTGATTTTATGGAATTAAATATATCTCCATTTCCTACTAACGGCAAAACTTCAATATTTTTATTTTTTATTTTTTTTAGTAATCTTTTTATTATCTCTGATGTGATTACATCTTCTCCATGACCATTGCATATAAATAATAGAGAATGAGACACCTTACTGTTAAGATCATAAAAAGACTCATTAGGATCTTTTTCGGCGGCATGGCCAAGTGGTAAGGCAGAGGATTGCAAATCCTTTATCCCCAGTTCGAATCTGGGTGCCGCCTTTTTCAATTTTGAAATCAATTTTACTGTTATCCCTTCCAGCACAGTAAGTTTTGAAAAACGATTATACATCAATAAGCAAATTTTGTGGAAAGCAATTTGATTAAATTATTTATTATCTTAATACCATTATCCTATTACCTAATAACAAAACAAAATCTTCAAAAATATTAAAAGAATCAAGTCATAGGCTAAAATTCTTCAATTAGTTTTTTTGTAGAATATATTCCAGCAAATGGTTCAGTAACCGCTTTTATTAGACCAGCACTTCTACCAAGCATACTATTTTTTACACCTATTATATCATTTTCTTTTAAGTAGGGATTTCTTTTGGATCCTCTTTTTGCCTGTGCTGAGTAAGAAATCTTTTTCTTTATTAATGTTCCATCATTCTCGTACCTTATTAAAACAATCTTTCCAGAAAGAGGTTTAATTGGTCCAGTAAGATCAATCGCATCGGATAAGGTAGCTTCAAGGGGAAGTTTAACAAGTCCTGGAGTTTCGACTCTACCAAAAAGATTTACTGAGATGAACTTTGGAGAAATATCTAAAAAAACAGACTTTGGAATTTGATTTGGATCAGCCTTACTTAACTTAGGGAAAAACAAACTATCTCCATGAAATATACGTATATCATTAGTAGGATCTGTTTCATTTAAATATGAATTGAGATTTATAAAAGCTCTCTTTTTACCTCCACCTTTTCCAAGAGGTACATCTCTTATAATTTCAATTTTAGATAAATCAGTGTTAGCAGTTATACCACCAGCTTTTCTAATCACATCAGAAATGGTAATAAGATTTTCACCTGATCTTTTGAAGACTATATTGTCTGAAGATTGATTACTTAATTCTGAATTTTTACCTATTATAAATTGCGCATTATTAAATTCCTGAGATGAATCTAATTCCTGAGATGAATCTAGTTTAGAAGTATCATTATTATCTAAAGTTAAAAATGAGCTTGATTGATAGCTAGGAAAATTAATAAAACTAGGATTTCTCAACTCGCCTCTTACTAATACTCTAATACTTTTAAATACTGCGATCCTTACTTTTATATCTGGATCAATTAAAAATTCTGAATATCTTTTTTCTAATAAACTTTTTAATTCAGAAGTAGTCAGTCCTCTCACATAAGTTTCATCTAACCTTGGTAAGAATAATTCTCCTTCTTCATTAACCGGAAAAATTCCACTTAATTCATTTGCAGGATAAAATTCTAAAGCAATTGAATCGCCAGTATCAATAATGTAATCCTCTAATTCATTCTTTGAGTCTAAGTACTCAATATCTATTTGATTATTTTTTTTATTAGGAAAATTAGTATCTGCTTTAGATAAATCAATTATGAATAATAATAATAAAACATTAAATATTAAAAACGGTTTAAATTTCCTTTTTAAAGAGAAAAATCCTATAAATTTTTTTTTAGAGACTTTTTGTGAAATCAATTTCTTTAAAAACCCTATTTAAGACTAAATCATATTACTATTTTTCTAGATAAATAGAAATAGTTTTATCTTTTTCACTTTTTAATTATCTCAAGTTGAGACTCTAAACGTTTTGAATTTTTAAAAGTTAATCAGGACTCAACTTATACTCATCGTTGTTTGTATATTTTCTACTTAATCACTTTCTATCCAGTGGGCAATTTTGTATAAAAAGAATTATCAAACTAAGTTTTTAATTATGAAATTTATGGACAGCAACTAGACAGTAAGTTGGGGAAAAACTCTTAAGAAGCAAGTAATAGCTTACTTCACATAAGAATATCCCCTGTTCGAATCTGGGTGCCGCCTTATTTAATTTTTTAAGCATTTAATTATAAAGTTTTTCTAAGAACTTCAATGTCAAATAAGGGTATAAAGTTTCAATTACTTATTGATATATAGAAAAATAATCTTTTTTTATTATTAATAAAAATACTTGATATCGATTAATAAATAAAATTTAATTGATTTATTAATTATTTTCATAAGATTATTTACATGAAAATTTGAATTATTTTAGTAATCATTATCTGCTACACACATTCCTAAACATCTAACACCATTTGATGCAGTCCTTTTGCAATGATTACATAAAACAGGATCTTTCTCTGAGGTAAGGTTAATTTTTGAATTATTTTGGTCTTTAAAACTTATTAACTCTTGTGTTGAATCAAATGGAGTCATTCTTAGAATCATTTGAGTCGATACTAACAACAAGTGAAGCATTAGTGTTGGAAGAGGGTATATCCATAATTTTTACAGTTTCTTTAGGCTCATCAATAACTTGATTTTCTTCAGTACTTTCATCAACTGCACAAGCTTCAAGAGCCTCTCTGAGTAGTGAATCAAAAGTTGCTCCAGGCAATCTATGTCTAGCTACCTCAAGAAAAGTTCTCGGCAACGATTCAGATGCTGCATCTCGTAAAGCAGGATTGTTCTTTCTATGTTCTTGTTCTTCTTCTATTGATTTAATAAACCTTAGTGTGACATCTCTTTTGGTAGAGGCTTTTATCAGAGTATCGTTTTCAGGATTACTAATATTAGGTTCATTTTCGAGATCACTAAGTCTTTTTTCCAAACTATTTAAAACTTCATTAGCTTCTTTACTAATGTGCGCTAATTGACCATCGGACAAATTTGGTAAATCAGCAACAAAAACTTTCCCATGATCCCTTAGTGTCAAGAAAGTTGGCCTTGGGCCTTGAGCCTGTCTACCATTTGATTCAGAATTATTACCTATTGGTCTTTTTGGAGGTGTAGGGCCAGCTGAACTACGTCTACGTGTAATTCTTTGATTATTTGCAAAGGGCATTGAATAAAGGTTAAATCTTAATACTTAAACTTCCGATATAATTCGGCGGTAATCTTATTATATTACACCTAACTTTTTCATTTGGGTATAAAAAATAATTTTTTAAAACTCATTTAAAAAAATAAAAAATTTAAGTTAAAATTTCTGGCAAAAATTTATTAATTGTTGTTTCATTTTTTCGAACTATCTTTCCAATTTCCCAACTATCTATATCGTAATCTTTACAGATACTTAATATAGCGTCCTTAAATTGTTTATCAATAATTAAACAAAATCCCACGCCAAGATTGAAAGTATTCCAAAAATCTTTTTCAGGAATAGATCCTTTCTCTTGAAGGAATTTAAATAAAATAGGTATTTCCCAAGAACTGGTATTGATATAAGGGATAAAATCAGTAGGCATACATCTTGGTAAATTTTCTGGGATTCCTCCTCCAGTTATATGAGACATTGCTTTAATTTCTATATTTTCAGATAAGATTTGGTTAATCACATTATTGTAAATTTTTGTAGGTTTCAATAACTCATCATAAAAATTTAAGTAAGAAAATTTTTCAAATTCTTTATCTATTTGATTATTGTTTTGAATAATTTTTCTTACTAAACTAAAGCCATTACTATGAACTCCATTACTTTTTAAAGCAATTATTAAGTCATTTTCAGAGACTTTTTTACCATTAATAAGCTTATCCTCATCAACTATTCCAACACAAAATCCTGCAAGATCATACTTATTTTTCGAATAAAATCCAGGCATTTCAGCAGTTTCTCCGCCGAGTAATGAACAGTTGTTTTCTCGGCATCCATGTGAAATTCCCTGAACAACCCTCAATAATTGTTTCTTATCAAGCTTACCAGTAGCAATATAATCTAGAAAAAATAAAGGTTTTGCACCACTAGTAATTATATCGTTCATGCACATAGCAACTAAATCAATACCAACCTCAAAGTGAAAGTTTCTGCTTTGAGCTAATTCTAATTTTGTTCCAACACCATCAGTTCCTGAAACAAGAACTGGTTTTTTAAAACTATCGATAGGAATTCTAAACAAACCTCCGAACCCACCAATACCCTCAATCACATTAGATGTATGAGTCCCTTCAACTGCCTGTTTGATTTCGGAAACAAATTCTCGCCCAGCTTCTATATCCACACCTGATGTTTTGTAATCCATGAAATAAAAATGATAGACTTTCCCTATATAGATATTCCTCCTAAGATTGCTTTTGTCCAGTAATTATTTATCAAATAGATTTATTTTTTAAAAACAAAGTGAAAAAAGTAATCATAAGGAAAACTAAAGAAATAGAAAATTGGAGAAGAAATATAAATAGTGAAATTAACTTTATTCCAACAATGGGTAATCTTCATAATGGACATATAAAACTAATATCAACAGCAAAAAATGACAATTCTAATGTTAATTTAGTGAGTATTTTTATTAATCCACTGCAATTTGATAATAAGTTAGATTTAGAGAATTACCCTAAAACAATTGATAATGATATAAAAATCTCCCTTTCAAATGGCGCAGATGCCATCTTCATCCCAAGTAATGAAGATATATATCCACCAAATAATAAAAATATTAGCTTCCTAAAAGCTCCAATAGAATTATCTTCTGCATTATGTGGAGTAAATCGAATTGGACATTTTGATGGCGTTTGTACAGTAGTTTATAGACTACTTAACCTCATCAAGCCAAAAAATCTTTACTTAGGAGAAAAAGATTGGCAACAACTTTTAATTTTAAAAAATCTTGTCCGAAGAAAGAACTTAAATGTTGCTATAAAATCTATTGCTACACAAAGAGATTTTGATGGAATTCCTTTAAGTTCACGAAATGTACATTTATCAAAAAACGAGAGAAAATTGATTAGGTTTTTTTCAAATGAGTTATTAGAAGCAAAAAAAATTTTTCAACAAGAAAAAAAGATCAATTTAAACGAAATAATTAAAAAGCTATCATCAAAAAAAATTTCAATTGAATATTTAGAACATTTACACCCTCATACACTCCAAAAAATAAGACTTGAGGATAATATTTCATTACTTGCTGGTGCGATAAAATGTGGAGAGACAAGATTAATTGATCACGTTTTCCTAATGAAAAGAAGACCGATTATTGCAATTGATGGTCCTGCAGGATCAGGTAAAAGTACTGTAACAAAGTTAATAGCGAAGAAACTTAAACTTTTATATTTAGATACTGGAGCAATGTATAGAGCATTGAGTTGGCTTATGGTAAAAGAAAGTATTGATTATAAAAAAGAAAAAAAATTAAAGAATATTCTTAAAGATATATCTATTGTTTTCAAGTCGAATACAAATTCACATCAGGATGTTTTTATTAATAACTACTGTGTTACAGAAGAAATTAGATCACAAGAGATAAGTTCTATTGTTTCTAAAATTTCTTCAATTAAAGAAGTAAGAAAATTCTTAGTAGAAGAACAAAGAAAAATTGGAGAATCAGGCGGACTTGTTGCTGAGGGAAGAGATATAGGAACTACTGTTTTTCCTAATGCAGAACTTAAAATATTTTTAACTGCCAGCATCGATGAAAGAGCAAAAAGAAGAAAATCTGACAAACAAAGTAAAGACTCACAAGACATAGATATTGATACCCTAAAGGAACTTATAAAGAAAAGAGATTTTGAAGATTCCAACAGGGAAATTTCACCTCTAATAAAAGCGAATGACGCAATAGAAATTATTACGGATAGATATTCAATTAATGAGGTAGTAGATCAAATTATTGATCTTTATAACGACAAGATTCCTAAAGAAGTTGAGATCAAATAAATTCAAGAAATACTTTCCAAAAAACCGTTTACAGAATCTTCTAAAATATCAAGGACATATTCGAAGCCCTCATCACCACCAAAATATGGGTCAGGAACTTCTTGCTCATTAAAAACTGATCTAAAATCTTGCATTTTTTTAATAGATGCAAAATCAGTTGAAGCTGTTCTATTTTTAAGATCTTGAATATTTCTAAAATTTGAGTTATCCATCGCAAGAATATAGTTAAATTCGTTTAAATCTTTGCCTGTAATTTGACGAGCCCTGCTTAAGATATTTATATTTCTTCTTTCTGCCGCAATTCTCATCCTAGAGTCAGCTTTTTTCCCAATATGCCAACTCCCAGTTCCAGCAGAATCTACAATAAAGCCATCAGTTAATCCCTTCTGTTCAATTAGACTTATAAAGATAGCTTCTGCTGCAGGGGACCTACAAATATTTCCCAAACATACAAAAAGAACAGAAATTTTTTTCATATGATTTCAAATTTCAATAAATTATAAGACTTTTAATTAGTAAATAAAACTTCTTTAATTAAAGATTCAGTAAATTCTTTACCAAACAAACTCGACAACATTGGCCTCGCTGGATCATTATCTCTTCTGTATTTCAAGTAATTATTTTGACCATTTATTAATTCTTTTTGCAGTTCCAAATTGGCTTCTCTGCTTTCGAAAAGAATTTCCAAATACAAATTAAGATATTCCTTAAATGAGGTATAAAGCTGATTAGCAATTAAAAAATCACTTCTTTCTTCTTTTGGCAGTTTTGACCAGATTACTCCTGGAGAAAAAAATCTAGCTATATCATCAGACATTCTTTCAGCTAGTGGAAGTGATGAGTGACAACGAGTTTTAAGATCTATCAATTTTTTTATTAATTTATCACTATACTGATTTTCTACTTTTAATGAAGGCTGAAAATCTAATACTAATAAATGACTATTAGGTAGAGAAACAAAATCTACTCCAAAAAATGGGACGTTATAAATAGTATTAGGAATAATTAAAAAATTTAAAACAGAATAATTTGGACTATTAATACACACTGCCCTTGCGAATTTAATTCTTTTTTTATGCGATACACCCCAAGTAGAAAGATTCACATTTTTTTTTGATTTTTTTGAACCATAAGTTGAATCTTTATAAGAATATTCCGAGGGTATTGTTTTTTCTAAACAGTTATATTTACTTAAATTATTTGTTAAATATTTTAAAAAATTATGCCATCTCCAATCTGGCCTATAAAAAATAGTATCTTCTATTAACATTCAATGAATAATCTCATTATTTAATGTGAATAGAAATTTATTGATAAATTTTCTTGTCCATTTTTCTCCAAAAAAAGATTTAAACAATTTATCTGCAGGGTCTTTTTCAAAACTGTACTTATCATATTTAATTTGATTAATCTTTATTTCTTCTGCATTTAAAAATTGATTAACAGGATTCGATTTATAAATGTTCAAATAATTAATTACAAATGAATGGAATATATTATTTAAATCTCTATCAAGATTTAATTTATTTCCTCTACATATAATCACCCATGGGGAAAAATACTTTTTTGAATCATATATATTCTTCATCTTGTTATTATCAAATGCAGAATATTTTTTCTTAATACTACCTAAACTTGAACAATATTTTTCAAGATATTTGCTTTCTTGAATTAAAGGTTGATAATCAAGTATTGCTAATAACTTTTGAGAAGTTCCAAACCATAAAATATCAGCTCCTAAAATAGGCAATTCACTATCAAAATTAGGATATGCGACCGTATTAAACACTTGCAGTTTTTTGCCACCATCTAATCTTGTTATTCGCCACTTTCTATATTCGGGAGATGAAAAAAGCCAATTTTTAATAATATATTTTGAGTCTTCATTGTGATGTTCTTTGAATTCACTAGATATTTGTACTTCATGTCCATTTAATTCATCAATATTGGTTTTAAGGAAATCAACTAATGAATCAAACATAAATATTAGGTCTCGGTACTTCCTTTCCTTACTTTTTTTGTAATGTAATTAAATACAATCTTGCCTAAAACAGCAATCAAGTTACCTTCAAGCTCCTTAAACATTCTCATATTATAAGTAAAAGCTTGATTAGCTTCATCAATAATTTCATCAGCCGTCTTTTGATTTATTGGAAGTTGATTCAAAGTAAGGGAATATTCTTCCTTGAATTTCTTTTCATCAGCAATTAATTCAAACTCATAAAAATTTAAACCATCATTTCCCTGCAAATTTAATGCTTTTTTAGCGATCCTTTTCAAGATTTGCCCCCCAGATAAATCTCCTATATAGCGAGTGTAGTGGTGGCCAACTAAGAGCTCTGGTGACTTTTTTGCGACCTCTCGGATTCTTTCAACATATTCTTTTGCTGAATGAGAAATATTAATTTCATTCTTCCAGTTTTCACCAAAATAAAATTTAAGATCATTTACAAGAGTTTCTTTCCTGAATAATGATTTAAAACCTATAGGTTTTATTACGGGATGTTCCTCATTGACCAGTCTTTCAATTTCTTCTTCCATAGCTTCATAAACAAAATATAAATCACTAATTAATTTTCTATAAGATTTTTTTTCAACAACTCCTTTTAAAAAACAAGCCACAAAGCCAGTATTTTCTGCCATAGTATGGGATTTTTTTGTCCCTTCTCTTAATTGTCCTGCAAGCGCAACTGCCATATATTTAGATTTATTTTTGTAAGTGTATTTAATCTACAAGGAAAATACATAAAACAGCTAATTTTTGTTACCAGTGGATGTTGTAGAGAATAGCTTATAAAGTTCTTTACAAACCAAATACAGGTTATCTGTTTGTTCCTTTTGCGGTAGATGAGTACCAGTCATTTCCCAATCACCGATGGTAGCCACTCTCCATCTCTCGGAGGGAACTATCATACCTCGCATTATTATTCCCAACAATTTCGGAACTCTGCCATTATTATCATTTTCAATTCTTAATTGTAAAAGTATTGCTCTACATTCAATAAGAGGACTCCAACCAGGAAAATGAAACGCAAAATCAATAGTATCTTGCATGGATTCATTATTTGCATTGTCCCAGGGACTAAAGTTTACGCTTGCATCTGGAAAATATTTCCGAAACAAAGCTGCAGTGGAAGCAATTTTATTAGCTATTTCAACATTACTTACATTTGAACTCGCATTCATAAGTAGCTGAGTATTTTTTTGAAAATGACATAATTTGCTTTAACTTGCTTATTAACTACTTTTTCTTTTAATAAAGATGTTGAAATGCTGATCAATAAACTATTCTCTATTCACATTTGAGTAATAAATTTCTAGGTTTTAAAGAAAATAACTCATAGCAAATTACAATACGAGGAACTTCAATGAGTTATCTTTTATTAATTCAATGCTATGCCAAAATTTGAAAAATTAACTTTACCTAATGAAGGCGAGATAATAACTTTTAATCAAGGTAAACCTAATGTTCCTAATAATCCAATTGTCCCATTTATTAGGGGTGATGGTACTGGAGTTGATATTTGGCCTGCAACTCAAATCGTTCTTGATTCAGCTATTAAAAAAAGCTATGGAGATGAAAGAAAAATTAATTGGTTCAAAGTCTATGCAGGCGATGAAGCATGTGAACTTTATGGAACATATAACTACCTCCCTCAAGATACTATTGAAGCAATCAAACACTTTGGTGTTGCCATCAAAGGCCCTTTAACGACTCCCATCGGTGGAGGTATTAGATCTCTTAATGTTGCATTAAGACAAATATTTGATTTATATAGCTGTGTTAGACCATGCAAATATTATTCAGGAACTCCAAGCCCTCACAAAAATCCTCAAAATTTAGACGTTATTGTTTATAGAGAAAATACTGAGGATATTTACATGGGAATTGAATGGGAAGCGGAAGATAATAATTGTCTTGAATTAATTAATCACTTAAATAAAGTTGTCATACCAAAAAGTAAAAATTTAAAAAATAGATCTATACCCGATGGATCAGGTATTGGAATAAAACCGGTGAGTAAATCTGGTAGCCAAAGGCATATTAGAAAAGCTATCGAACATGCCAAAAGATTATCAGGAGATAAAAGGCATGTGACTCTTGTACATAAAGGGAATATTATGAAATATACAGAAGGTGCATTTAGAGATTGGGGATATGAATTAGCAGTTAATGAATTTAGAGAAGATTGCATTACAGAAAGAGAAAGCTGGATTTTAGATAATATTCAGAAAAATCCAGAAATTACAATTGAGAATAATGCTCGAAAAATTGAACCAGGTTTTGATAAGCTTACAAATAACAAAAAAGCATTCATTTGCGAAGAAATTAAAGAAGTTATTGCATCAATATCAAATTCTCACGGAGATGGAAAATGGAAAGAACTTATTCTTGTTGATGATCGGATAGCTGATAGTATATTTCAACAAATTCAAACTAGACCTCAAGAATATTCAATTCTTGCGACCTTAAATCTCAATGGAGACTATGTTTCTGATGCAGCTGCAGCAATTGTTGGTGGTCTAGGTATGGCTCCTGGTGCAAATATTGGAGATAATGCAGCAATTTTCGAAGCTACGCACGGTACTGCGCCAAAACATGCAGGCTTAAATAAGATTAACCCAGGCTCAGTAATTCTTAGTGGTGTAATGATGCTTGAATATTTTGGTTGGGATGAAGCAGCTAACTTAATTACTAATGGTTTAAGTAAGGCAATAGAGCAAAAAAAAGTCACCTATGATCTAGCACGCTTAATGGAACCAAAAGTAGAACCCTTATCCTGCAGCAGTTTTGCTGAAGAAATTATCTCAAATTTCTAATTTTAAAAATTATTTTTATTTTCAAAAACTTTCCAAATATTAACTAGTGAATCTTTGGTGCCAATGTTTCCAGGATGAGTAACAATGGGAAGTTTTTCTCCATTTTTTAGATTGTAAGTCACTACTGAAATGCCAGTTAAAATCTGTCCTTCAAGATAAACATAATCTGCATAAAGTCCCTTACTAAGAATCAAATTTGTTGTTATTCCGCCTTTTGAAATCAAATATCCTATTTCATACTTTAAATCTGCGACTATTTCAGCAATAAAACAAGCAAGTAAATTATAAAAATTAAATAGTTCAGAAGCATCTAAAGACATAAATTTCCTTGAAGTAAACAAAACAGGAGTTTTTCCTTTCTCAAAAGAAAATCTAATTTCTTTCAAAAATTTATTTTTAAACAAATTCCTTCGCTTCTGATTATTAACTGATGAAGTAATTTTAAAGAATTCAAAAACATCTAATTCAACTGGATTGCAAGTGCTTATCTTTAATAAATTATTCAATTGTATTGTAGAAAGTTCTACATAAGATCCAACAATTATAAGTCCCGGAAGAAAACTATTTTTTTTATTTCTAATTCTTAAATTAGAGAAAAATATTTCACTCTGAGAGACATTTTTTTTCTCTGAAATTGAACTTATAAAACTTGCTGCAGTTCGAAAAAGGAATTTTTTTTGTTTAATTAATTTTTTAATTACTAAAGAAAATTTTTTTAGTTGAGAATAATTCTCTACATCTACAACTACATGTTTATTATTCTTCAAGTTCTTAAGTGTTTTAAAAACTATATTATTTTCTTCATCATTTAGCATTTCGATATCTGACAATAAAAGATTTTGAATATCTTCAAAATTTATTTGCGATTTACTCTGCTGAAATAAAAGATTCTTGACATTACTTGTCTCATATCCAAAAATTTTATCTTTTGCAAAAATTGTTTGACTAATAGGAGTTTTATCAACAAAATGAGATCCATTAATTGTTAATCTTTTACCCTCTATGAAAGCTGGAATATGAAAAGTAGCATCAAAAGGACCTAAGCAACTATTTAGAGCAATTGGCTCTAAATAGTTATGTCCTCGAAGAGTAGAGTCGCCTCTACTTATAAAAACAATTTCTTCTTCATAGGCTTGAGAAGTAATTACAGCCTTAAGATTTTTGCAAATTTCCTCTATTGTTAATTTCGCATTAATTTCCGATAGTGACCTTGTATTAGCCAAAATAAAAAATAAATTAGATTTAGATTCAAAACCTTTGACTAAAGTTGAACAGTCCCACTTAAGAAGTAATAAACAATCGTGAACAGTTTGAGAGCCTGTGGGATCATCATCTATAACGACAAATTTCATAAGTATTGCAAAATTACTTAAGAGATTTTATTTGTATTGAGGCATTTAACCTTTTACTATCATTTGAAGGAATCATAATGTTTCTTAATCCATCAACAAAAGAATTTCGGGGACTAGTCCAAGGTTCGAGACATATCATTCTTCTTGGAGGATCACTCCAAATAACGCCTAAATCAAAAGGATGTGGATGATTTAAAATTACCTCTCTTTTAAAAATCTTATCTCGAAAAGAGCTTCTACCGGAAGTATACATAAGTAGATCAACTCCCAAATCAATTTTGTTTAATTCATCCAAAGTATTACTTATAGTGTTTCTTTCTTGATCCTGACAATTAAGTGGATTATCAACAAACTCTAAATTTTTGAAATCTGAAATATTAAAATAAGGATGCATACCAAAATTTATAGGCATAGCAAAATCTGTTTTGTTATGGATTGTAATTTCAAATTCTAAAAAGTTAATTTTTAAGGTAACTTCTATTTTTAGTTCGAAATCAAAAGGATAATATTTTTTGCTTTGTTTAGATGCAATTAAGAATAAGCTCAAAAATTTTTCATTTTCATTAAAGGAGTATTGCCATTTCGAATCCCTAGCAAAACCATGTTGCGGTAATTGAAAATAACCATTTCCAAATACTGAACTAGAGGTATTGAGATTTCCACAAATTGGAAACAAGATTGGAATGCCTCCCCTAATACTTTTTGTCTTGTCCATAAATCTTGTTTCATCGAAATAAAGTATTTCATTACCATCCGAAACCCAATTTGTGATAACTCCTCCTCTTTCAGGACAAAATTTAATGTAATTTTTTTTATCTAATTGAAAGACAAAAATTCCTTGGTCCTTATTAGATATTTTAATTTGCACAACTGTTACTTAGAGAGAATCAACCCAATCCAAAATATGCTGATTAACTAATTCAGGTATCTCATCATGAGGACAATGTCCTGCATCAAGAATAATTTCTCTTGTATTCTTTGGTGTAAATTTTTTATATAGATTTCTTTTTTTTGGAGTGTTCATCCATGGATCTTTTCCTCCCCAAAGAAGTAATAATGGTGCATTTAGTTTTGCGAATAGCTTATCCAACGGCAATCCCTGAGGACCTGATGGGTTAAATACACTTCTAAAAACATTAAAAGCTCCGAAATCTAATGAAGGCTTTCTTATTGACTCAACTAAAAAATCATCAACATTTTTTTTATCAACATAAACTTGATTCAAAGTTTTTTTAATATTTTTTGGATTTCTCATATTCTCAAAAATCAAACGTTGAAGAACAATATTTTTCAAAAATATTCCGGCAACTGTTTCGATGGAAGTTTGTAACATATTCTTTTTGATATTTTTTTCTTCACTAAAATATCCTGCAGCATTCAGTAATATCACTCCTGCATTTAGATCATTTAATTCTGCACCAGCTGCTAATGCTGCATAACCACCTAATGAATTTCCAACAACAATTGTGGGTTTTTTTATTTTCTCTTGTACATAAGCAACAACCTGATCCTTCCATAATGATCCTGAGTATTCAACGTCTTGGGGCTTCGGACTTTTTCCAAAACCGAGAAGATCCATCGCATGAACTTCATATTTGCTACTCAAAATAGGGATATTGAATCTCCAATGATCCGTAGAGGCCCCGAAACCATGAATTAATAAAATTGCACATTCTTTTGATGTATTCTCAGGCTTAGCAGAAACTGTATGTATTGGGTAATTTAAAAAATTCCAGTCATAATTTACATCACTATCTATCAGAGCTGACTTTTCCATTCATTGAATATATTATCTTTACTGATTCTAATAAACTTATTTCTTAAAGAAGACCCACAGGATCAGCTGCAACATCATCTGAAATTTTATTGCCATCATTTGGGGGCTTATCTTTTAGAACAATTCTTAAGAGAACAGGTGCAAGAAATGTAGTTCCAATAACCATTAATAAAATAGCTGCTTCAAGAGAAGGAGTTAATAACTTAGCGCTTGTTCCTAACCCAAGGAAAATTAAACCAACCTCACCCCTAGGCATCATACCTAAGCCTACAACTAATCTATTTGTAGGCTTATCACTTGAAAATACCCATCCTGCTGCAATTTTTCCAATTATCGCAACAACTAATAAAAATCCTGCAACTACAAGAGCTGATCTGCTTGTTGGATCAAGTGGATTGATAACTGATAAATCCATTCCAGCCCCAACTAATACAAAGAAAATAGTTGCGAATAAGGAAACTAATGGTAAAACGGATTGTTGTATTGCATGATTATTTTTAGAACTACTAAGAATCAATCCAGCTGCAAAAGCCCCTAGAGCTGCTTCCAATCCAATAGCTGTTGCCACGAAACAACACAATACAAGTATCACAAAAGAAGCTACCACTACGGCTCCAGGAGCCTTTAATCTATCTAATAACCAATCAAAACCTGGAGCGGCTGTTCTACTTAGTGCAATAGCGGCAATAACAAATACTACAGCTGCTGCAACTAATTTAACAATAGGAGCAATTTCCAAAGTACCTCCGGCAGCAAGGGCGACTACAACTGCCAGAATAACAATTCCCAAAATATCATCTAGTACTGCTGCTCCAATAACAATCTGTCCTTCTCTCGTTTTCAAATATCCCAATTCACCGAAAACACTTGCAGTAATACCTATACTTGTAGCCGTCATAGATGCTCCAGCAAAAACTGCCGGTATTAAATCTACTTGGAAAATAAACATTAATCCAAGAGTTCCGAAGGCAAAAGGTAAAATTACACCAGCCATAGCAACAGTAAAAGCCTGAGCACCTACAGCTACCAATTCCTCTAACTCACTTTCTAATCCTGTTAAAAATAACAGTGCATATAAACCAAGTGTTGCTACTGCTTGGAGTGAGGGAAAGCTTTCGAAATAAACATCTGGTACTGCTTCCGGAGGAATTGAAGCTAATGAACTAATAACATTTACAAGTCCCTCATTTAGTTCAGTTCCAGCTGAGGGCGGTATCAATAAATGGAATCCTGATGCTCCTATTACAACCCCTGCAAGAAGCTCACCTACAATCGTTGGCAAACTTAATCTTACTAATACTTCTGCTAATGCTCTTGCTGCTAAAAAGATCAATAAAAATCTTATAACTCCGATCAACGTTTCAGCAACTTCTAAATCATGTGCACTTAATTCAGCAAGTAAAGAGTACATTTAAGTGTAAAAAATAAACTACCTAATTGGAAGATAGTTTATTGAGGGCCCACTTTAAGAAATATGTAAGAAAAAAGCAAAAATACTCAACAAGTGTGGATCTGAAGTTACAACAAAGAAATTTTCTTAAAAATGGCTATTGTCTGTTATATGGCTAATCCAATGAATTCCAACGAACCCTTTGATCTTCGCTTGCCTACACCTGGCTGCTATTTAGATCCTGAGAAAGCTGGCATGGATTCAGATGCTGTTTTTCAAGGAATGACAGCCCATCTTTTCTACACCCTTGGAAAGCTAGCAACCTCTGCAAGTCCTCACGACTTATACATGGCTTTGAGTTACGCAGTTAAAGATAGGCTAATGACAAGATATTTAGCCAGCCAAGAGGTTATAAGAAAAAAACCACAAAAAACTGTAGCTTACTTATCGGCAGAATTTTTAATAGGTCCTCAATTAAGTAATAACCTCCTCAATCTTGGCATAACTCAAGAAGCCGAAGATGCATTAAAAAGATTTGGTATTGAATCTTTATCAACAATACTCGAAGTAGAAGAAGAACCCGGATTAGGTAATGGTGGTCTAGGTAGACTTGCTGCATGTTACATGGAATCATTAGCGTCTCTACAAGTACCAGCAGTTGGTTATGGCATTCGCTACGAATTCGGCATATTCAATCAATTAATCAGAGATGGTTGGCAAGTTGAAGTTACTGATAAATGGTTAAAAGGTGGATGGCCTTGGGAACTTCCACAACCTGATGAATCATGTTTTGTTGGCTTTGGAGGAAGAACTGAAAGTTATAGAGACGATAAAGGAAACTACAGATCAAGATGGATACCTTCTGAACATGCAATAGGTGTCCCTCATGATGTTCCAGTCTTAGGATACAGGGTAAATACATGTGACAGATTAAGATTATGGAGAGCTGATGCAACAGAAAGTTTTGACTTTTATGCTTTCAATATTGGTGATTACTATGGAGCAGTAGAAGAAAAAGTTGCCTCTGAAACTCTTTCAAAAGTTCTATATCCAAATGATGGAACTGATGAAGGCAGGAGATTAAGACTAAAACAACAACACTTTTTTGTAAGTTGTTCTCTTCAGGATATGTTGAGAAGCCTTGAAAAAAGATCAATAGCAATAACAGAATTCCCTAAACATTGGACAGTCCAATTGAATGATACCCATCCTGCTATTGCAGTTGCAGAATTGATGAGACTTCTTATTGACCAATATCAAATAGGTTGGGATAAAGCTTGGAACATAACAACCTCTTCAGTTGCTTATACAAACCATACATTACTACCAGAAGCTTTAGAAAAATGGGATTTAGGTTTATTTAGTGATCTTCTGCCCCGTCATCTAGAAATTATTTATGAAATTAATTGGAGATTTCTGCAGCAATTAAGACTACGTTATCCTGGTGATGACAAAATCCTTCAAAAACTCTCAATAATTGATGAAGAAGGTTCCAAATCAGTCAGGATGGCCCACTTGGCTACAATTGGAGCACATCATATAAATGGTGTTGCAGCTCTCCACTCAGATCTAATAAAAAGACAACTTCTGCCTGAATTCGCAGCTCTGTGGCCTGAAAAATTTACAAATGTTACTAATGGAGTTACTCCAAGGAGATGGGTTGCCCTATCTAATCCATCACTATCGAACCTTTTAGAAGAAGAAGTTGGTCCAAACTGGATAACAAATATGGAACTTCTTAAAAAATTAGAAGAGAAAAAAGATGACAACAACTTTTTGCAAAAATTTGAGGAAACTAAACTCAATGGTAAAAGAAAATTATCAAGCTTTATCCATTCAAAAACTGGAATACTTGTAGATCCATCAAGTTTATTTGATGTTCAAGTAAAAAGAATTCATCAATATAAAAGGCAACATTTAAACGCCCTTCAAATTATTGCCCAATACTTAAGAATCAAAAATGGTACAAACAAGTATGAAGTACCAAGAACAATAATATTCGGAGGTAAAGCTGCGCCAGGTTACTTTATGGCAAAACTGATGATTAGATTCATAAATGGTATTGCTGATGTAGTTAATTCTGATCCAGATATGGATGGTTTATTAAGAGTTGTTTTTCTACCAGACTATAACGTTAAACTTGGTGAAATAGTTTATCCCGCAACGGATCTTTCAGAACAAATCTCAACTGCTGGAAAAGAAGCATCTGGAACTGGAAATATGAAGTTCGCCATGAATGGAGCCTTAACAATTGGAACCTTAGACGGAGCGAATGTGGAATTGAGAGATCTTGTGAAAAAAGAGAATTTCTTTCTTTTTGGTAAAACAGAAAGCGAAATTATGGATTTAAAAAATAATAACTATTCTCCCAAAACTTTTATTGATCAATGTCCAGAGCTCGAAGAGGTTATACGCCTAATTAAAATTGGCCACTTTAGTAATGGGGATAAAGAATTATTTAAACCTTTATTAAATAGCCTTACAGGACATGATCCATTTTTTGTTATGGCTGACTTTGAAGATTACTTAAATAAACAGGATGTCGTCAGTGAATTCTGGAATAATAAAAAATCTTGGAATAAAATGGCATTATTAAATACTGCTAGATCAGGATATTTCTCTTCAGATAGATCTATTAGAGAGTACTGTAAATCTATCTGGAAAGTATCTCCAATGCCTGTAGAAATTACTTGCGACGTCGAAGAATTAACTAATTAATATTTTTCTTATCCGGTGAATCTGGGGTTTGATGAAATAATCTATTCAAAATTAATCGATCCATATTTAATGGGTCTGGGGCTAATTCATTTGCAATTTCTTTAAATTTTGATTCGATATTGTTTGAAATTTTTGTATCAAATATTCTTTCCATTAATGCCTCAATTGAATATAAATAGGCATTTACACTTTCAAGTTCATCTAAAGCTTCAGTAATTTCTTTATCAGAAATATGTGTTTCTTGTGGAATGGCATCTTCATTTGATTCTCTTTCAGATAATTCTCTCTGCAAATCATCAGTAACCTTAGTACAAAGCGTTCTGAAAGATTGAATAGATGCCCAATTCAGTTCTTGTTGCTGCTTAAAAGTAGGAAATTCTCTAATTAGACGATCATGCTCTTTATAAAATCTCTGACAATCTGAGCATTGACATGGTTCTTCAGTCAAAAGAAAAAGTAATTCTGCTTATATCATCTCACTATTTTGGCAAAATTGTAGGGCCATCCAATAATTCGTCATTTTCATCAAGTGAATCTGGACTATCTGGTAAAGGTATCTCAATACTAGTGACCAAATTAATAACATCTCTTAGTCTCATAGAATCAGCAAACCATCCCATTGCTTGCTCAGCATCGCCTCTTTTTTCTGCATCATTTGCTTGATCTTCGTGAGCTTCCGCCAAAAGAGCAAGCCAGCACAAGCATCTTGCTTGAACTATTGAAAGATCTAAATCATTAGGTTGGGATTTAGAAATGCGTTCATGCTCTTGTTGAATTAAGAGCTTTAAACGCATATCATGCAACTTAGCCATAAAAGATTTACTACTAACTATACGCTAGCTAGAGAGTAGCAAGTTTGCACACATACTACATATAGTTTTTTATTTTTACGGGACTGGCGGGAGTCGAACCCACGACCTACGGTTTAGGAAACCGTTGCTCTATCCTGCTGAGCTACAGCCCCAATAGATGATTTTTGGAGTATTAAGCATTATGCTAAATGAAAGCAGGAGAGGCAATCGCAAGAAAGTTTTATTTTGGAAACAAAATAAAACTTTCTTGAGGAAAGTCCGGGCTCCCATATGGTCAGGCTTGCTGGGTAATTCCCAGTGCGGGCAACCGTGAGGATAGTGCCACAGAAACATACCGCCTAATACTTTATGTATGGCAAGGGTGCAAGGGTGTGGTAAGAGCGCACCAGCAACATTGAGAAGTGTTGGCTAGGTAAACCCCGGCTGGGAGCAAGGCTTAGTAGATTTATGACCATTACACGATCTACTTTTAAGCGCCGCTTGAGACTGTGAAGTAATTCCAGTCCTAGATAGATGATTGCCCATCTTATTAACTAAGATGAACAGAACCCGGCTTATGACCTGCTTTCTAATTGTTGTGATTATTCAAATCAGATGACAAATATAATTAACGCAAAGAGAATTAATCAAATAACTACCTTTTTAAAGTCTTTAAATATTAAATCAAAAAGATTTTCTGAAATAATTAGAACTGAAAATATTTCAATTATTCAAGATTTTAATCAAGCATTTATCCACTCCTCGGAGGACAAAATATTAAATTATGAAAAACTTGAATTTTTCGGAGATGCAGTCCTCAGATTAGCGGCTTCTAATTTTATTGAAAAAAAATATCCTCAAATGAGTGTAGGAGAAAGATCAGAGCTAAGAGCACAAATTGTAAGTGATGAGTGGTTAACTAAATTAGGGGAAAAAATTGATATAGATAAATTAATAATTAAAGGACCCAAAGCTCTTGGTGATGAAAATTCAAAAAACACTATTGTTGGTGAAGCTACAGAAGCTTTAATCGGTGCAGTTTACAAGTGCTTTAATTCTATTCAGGAAGTAAATCTTTGGTTAGATGATATTTGGGAGGAGGATTCAGAAATATTTTTAAAAGCTCCATATAAATTCAAATCCAAAACAGTATTGCAAGAGTGGTGTCAAAGTAAAGGTTTAGATTTGCCAGTCTATAAAATAATTGAAGTTTCAAAGAAAAATGGAGATCCTAAAAGATTTTCTTGCAATATATTCATCGCAGGATTAAAAGAATCATCTGCATTCGGCAAGTCCCATAAACAAGCAGAAACAAATGCAGCTAGAGTTTTGATAGAAAAATTTATTACTATAGGTAAAATCTAATTTTTATACTATTTCTAAATTGGTTAGCTGAAAAGTTATGAGTTTATCCCAATTCCCTCCTTCAAATAGAACCGCTGCTCTTTTTTTCGTAACTCTTTGTACAAACCCTTTATATCCCCTATAAATGGAATTGGTGTCTTTCACAACAACAAAAGATCCAGGGAGTATGGGTTTAGTAGATAATTCCATAAAATACTCTTCTTTATACAATATATGATAAATAAAAATGAATGGTTGACTGTTGGATTAATAACATCATGTCATGGAATTAATGGACAGGTAAAGGTTAAATCTCTAAGTGATTTTGAAGAAAGATTTTTAAAACCGGGAATTAGATGGTTGCAACAAGAAAATGAACCTCCTTCAAAAATAGAACTTATATCTGGTTTCAAACAGCCTGGCAAAGAAACTTTCATAGTTAAGTTCCAAGGAATAAATACAAGAAATCATGCAGAAAAATTGAAAAATTTTAAAATTCTTGTAAAAGCCGACACACTACCCAAATTAAAAAAGGAAGAATTCCACTTATTAGAACTTGTCAATCTCGAGGTAAAGACTTTAAAAAATGATGAATTACAAAAAATTGGGAAAGTTATCAATTTAGAAAATGAGAAAAATAATTTACTTGTTATTGAACTATCTAACAATCAAAAAAAAGTTCTCATACCATTTGTTAAAGAAATAGTCCCATTAGTAGATATAAAAAATAATTTTCTAATTATCGATCCTCCAAATGGACTTTTAGAGCTATAAATAAAAAAATAAAAATTTTTAAGAAACTAATTATTCAACAGTTACACTTTTAGCTAAATTTCTTGGTTGATCCACATCAAGTCCCTTATGAGCTGCGATATGATAGCTCAATAATTGTAAAGGCAATATATTAAGTAGAGGCGATATCCATTCATTAGAGGTAGGAACTTTCATTAAATAATCAAAGATTTCTGTTCCATTACATTCAGGAGCAATCCCAATCAAATATGAATCTCTAGCTTTTGCTTCTTGAGCGTTACTGATAACTTTATCAAAAACCTCACCTGGGGAGGCAATAGATATTACGGGTACTTTTTTATCTAATAAAGCTATTGGACCATGTTTCATTTCACCAGCAGGATATCCAGCAGCATGGATGTAACTAATTTCTTTAAGTTTTAACGCGCCTTCGAGAGCAATAGGATAATTTATTCCTCTTCCTAAAAAAATAACATCTTTGATATTAAAAAAGTCATGTGCTAGCTTTTCTGAAGATTTATTATGTTTCTCCAAGAGATCTTCCAATAATGGGGGAAGTTTTATAAGTTCATTTATTAATTTACCTATTTCATCAGGACTTTGATTACCTTTAATTTGAGCAAATTTTATGGCTAATCCATAAAAAGAAAGTAATTGAGCAAAAAAAGTTTTTGTTGCTGCAACTCCAACTTCTATTCCTGCACAAATGTCAATTATATTTGAGACCTGCCTTCCTATGGAACTCTCTTTTCTATTAGTTATTGCGATAAGATTAGGTTTAAATTTTTTATTTTCAATTGAAGAACGTCTTTTTATTTCCATATCTATAGCAGCAAGTGTATCAGCAGTTTCTCCAGATTGAGTGACTCCTATAGTTAATGTATTTGGCAATAGTGGAGGTGGTGAATATCGAAATTCGCTTGCATAAAAGACATTTGTAGGGATACCTGAAAATTGTTCTAATAAAAAGCTACCAACCATAGCAGCATGTTTACTTGTACCACAAGCAATAATTTCAATTCTTTCAATTGATTCAAAAAACTCCGTATCAAATGCATAGTTGATTTGATATTGACCATTATCTAAGTTCTTGATTAAATAATTTTCTACCCAGTTTTTTGCAGTCTGTGGCTGATCATAAATCTCTTTCAACATGTAGTGTTTGAAATTCATCTTATCCATTATTTGCTCTGAGACTGTTAAAGAAACTGGATTTCGATATTGTCTCTCGTTACTTGAGTCATATATTTCAATTCCAAGCGGAGTCAACAGAGCTATTTCTTCATCATGCATAGGCAAAATGATATTCGTAAAATTTGCAATGGCGGGAGTATCACTAGCACAAATAAATTCTCCTTCACCCAAACCAATAATTAAGGGAGCTTGTCTTCTTGCAACTACCAAAGAGGTTGGAGCACCAGACCATAAAACTGCTAAAGCATAAGATCCTTCTAAATCCGATAATACATTTCTCACAGCTACTAATAATGTTGACCCATTATTCTCAAGATTAAGTTTACTTAATGTATTTAACTCTCTTTGAATTAAATGGGGAATTACCTCAGTATCTGTATCGGAATTAAAAATAATGCCCTCTTCCTCTAATTTATTTTTTAAATCTTGGAAATTTTCAATAATGCCATTTTGAACAACTGCTATATTTCCTGAACTATCGGTATGAGGATGTGCATTTTTAACCCCAGGCTTTCCATGAGTTGCCCATCTGGTATGACCTATACCCACAGTTCCAGGAATATTATGATCATCAAGATTACATATTAAATTCTTAAGTTTTCCTTCTGCTTTATTACAAGTTATACAATTTGTTTCAGAATTTATTATTGCAATACCTGCAGAATCATAACCTCTGTATTCAAGTTTTTCTAAACCATTAATTAATAATGGTAAAGCTTTTTTATATCCAGTTACGGCAACTATTCCACACATACGATTTTTTTTTTCAATTATATTGAAATAAAATGCGTAATTACCAAAAAATGGACTCTCTTAAAACTGCACTATAAAAATTAATATGCTAAACCCATACTCCTAGAAGTCTCATCTCCTAAATAAACACGAATACTTAAGAAGTCTGTGGGACATGCCGTTTCACATCTTTTGCAACCCACACAATCTTCTGTTCTAGGAGATGACGCTATTTGGCCAGCTTTACAGCCATCCCAAGGAACCATCTCTAAAACATCAAGTGGGCAAGCCCTTACACATTGGGTACAACCAATGCAAGTGTCATAAATTTTAACTGCGTGTGACATGTAAAAATTGTCTTTAGAACCTCGTTTTATAATACTATTGTCTTACAAAGAAATTAAAAAAATTAAGATATGCTTCACTCTTGTTAACTCTAGGGCATAAAATCATATAGATAATTAGTAATTTCCATAAACTATGTCACAAGAAATTCTCGAAAAAGTCTGTTCTATTGTTTCAGAACAATTAAGCGTTGAAGCAGGAGAAGTTAAATCAGATTCAAATTTTCAAAATGATTTAGGTGCAGATTCTCTAGATACTGTCGAATTAGTAATGGCTCTTGAAGAAGCATTTGATATTGAAATTCCTGATGAAGCAGCTGAAGGAATAGCTACTGTTGGCGATGCAGTAAAATTCATCGAAGAAAAAAAAGGTTAGTATAGAATGCCAAATTTCCATCGAGTAGTTATTACTGGTATCGGAGCAGTAACTCCAATAGGTAATAACATTGATGAATATTTAGTCGGTCTTCAAACAGGTACTAATGGGGTTTCAGATATTACTCTCTTTGATCCTGAACAACATCCTTGCAAATTTGCTGCAGAAGTAAAAAATCTTCAATCTGAAAATTTTATTGAAGCTAAAGAATCTAAAAGATGGGATCGTTTTTCCCAATTTGGAGTTATTGCTGCAAAGCAAGCCTTTAATGATTCTGGACTTGAAATTACTGAAGCTAATGCATCAAGAATTGGAGTGATTATTGGTTCTGGTGTTGGAGGCTTACTAACTATGGAAAGTCAAGCTCAAATATTGAGTCATAAAGGGCCTAAAAGAGTAAGTCCATTTACAGTCCCAATGATGATCCCAAACATGGCCACTGGTTTGGCTGCAATCGCTTTAGGTGCAAAAGGACCAAGTTCCTCTGTTTCCACAGCTTGCGCTGCCGGTTCAAATGCAATTGGTGATTCTTTTAGATTACTCCAACTTGGAAAAGCAGATGCAATGATTTGTGGGGGAGCAGAAGCAAGTATTACGCCTCTCGGGGTAGCTGGTTTTGCCAGTGCCAAAGCTCTTTCTTCCAGAAATGAAAGTCCTCAAACTGCTAGCAGACCTTTTGATGCAGAAAGAGATGGATTTGTTATTGGAGAGGGATCTGGAATTCTTGTTTTAGAAACTTTAGAAAATGCACAAAAAAGGAATGCAAGAATTTATGCAGAAATAGTTGGATATGGAACAACATGTGATGCTCATCATATAACTGCTCCATCTCCAGGCGGTATTGGAGGGGCCGAAGCTATCAATTTAGCAATTGAAGACGCCTGTCTTAGCCTTGAAAAAGTTGATTACATAAATGCTCATGGAACAAGTACATCAGCTAATGATAAAAATGAAACTTCTGCAATTAAATCTATTTTTAAAGACAGATCTTACCTCATTCCTGTAAGCTCTACTAAGTCGATGACAGGTCATCTCCTAGGAGGCTCAGGAGGTATAGAAGCTGTTGCTTGTATACTTTCTTTGACACATAATTTTATCCCTCCTACAATTAACTACGTCAATCGAGATCCTGAATGTGATCTTGATTATGTACCAAATAATGCAAGAGAAGCTCAAGTAGGAGTTGCTCTTTCTAATTCTTTCGGCTTTGGTGGTCACAATGTTTGCCTTGCTTTTAGCAAAATGAATTGAAGACAACCAATTCTGTATTTCCAACTTAACTTATTTTAAAACAATGGTCGCTGCATCTGTTTCATTAGAATCACTTTGTGTAAATAGTATAAGAATGCTTGCTGTAGATGCAGTAAATAAATCTAATAGTGGACATCCTGGATTGCCAATGGGATGTGCTCCTATGGGTTATGCATTATGGCAAAACATACTTAATCACAACCCTAATAACCCAAAATGGTTCAATAGAGACCGTTTTGTATTATCAGCTGGTCATGGCTGTATGCTGTTATATTCCTTGCTTCATTTGACAGGATATAAATCAGTTTCCATAGAGGATATTAAAGAATTTAGGCAATGGGGATCAAAAACTCCTGGACATCCAGAAACATTCGAAACTGAAGGTGTTGAAGTTACAGCTGGTCCTCTTGGAGCCGGAATCTCAAATGCAGTTGGTTTAGCAATAGCCGAAACACACTTAGCAGCTAAATTTAATAAGCCTGATTGCAATATCGTTGATCACTATACCTACGTAATAATGGGTGATGGCTGTAATCAAGAGGGTATTGCATCAGAAGCTTGCTCATTAGCTGGTCATCTTAAGCTTGGAAAATTAATTGCACTCTATGACGACAATCAAATAACAATTGATGGGCGAACAGACGTCTCTTTCACTGAAGATGTCTTAAAAAGATACGAAGCTTATGGTTGGCATGTACAACATGTTGAAGATGGGAATCATGATGTTAAAGGAATCACTGAAGCTATCGAAAAAGCAAAATTAATTACAGACAAGCCTTCAATTATAAAAATTTCTACAACCATAGGTTATGGTTCTCCCAATAAATCAGATACTGCTGGGATTCATGGAGCAGCTGTTGGAGAAGAAGAAGCTGCATTAACTAGAGAGTTTCTAAATTGGGAATATCCTCCATTTGAAATACCCGATGAAGTATATTCGCATTTTAGAAAATCAATAAACAAAGGTGAAAATTTAGAGAAAGATTGGAATTCTAAATTTGAAGAATATCAAAAAAAATATCCCTCTGAAGGAGCCGAGTTAAAAAGAATGTTAGAGGGTCAATTACCTGAGAATTGGGACGCAGATCTCCCCTCTTATTCGCCTGATGATAAAGGTTTAGCCACCCGAAAGCATTCACAGATATGTTTGGGTGCTCTAGGACCCAACCTACCTGAATTAATTGGCGGATCAGCAGATTTAACTCACTCAAATTACACAGATATAAAAGGAGAAACTGGATCATTCCAGCCACATAGTCCTGAAAAAAGATATTTACATTTTGGTGTACGAGAACATGCAATGGCAGCTGTACTTAATGGTATTGCCTATCACAATAGTGGGCTTATCCCTTATGGTGGAACCTTCCTTGTTTTCGCCGATTATATGAGGGGATCAATGAGACTTTCAGCACTTAGCGAATTAGGAGTAATCTATGTCTTAACTCACGATTCAATTGGTGTAGGAGAAGATGGTCCAACACATCAACCCATTGAAACTATCCCTTCTCTACGGGCCATGCCTAACATGCTAGTTTTCAGACCTGGAGATGGCAACGAGACGAGCGGAGCTTATAAGCTTGCCATTCAAAATCGAAAAAGACCTTCTGCCCTTTGTTTAAGTAGACAAGGTATGCCAAATCAAAAAAATACTTCGATCGACAAAGTTGCTCTAGGGGGATATGTAGTTTCCGATTGTGAAGGAACACCAGATCTAATATTTATTGGTACTGGAAGCGAACTGAATCTTTGCATTGAAGCAAGTAAGGAAATTTCAAGCTTAGGTAAAAAAATTAGAGTTGTTTCTATGCCTTGTGTAGAACTTTTTGAAGAGCAAGAAGAATCTTATAAAGAAAGTGTTTTACCTAGTAGTGTGAAAAAAAGAGTTGTAGTAGAAGCTGCCCATTCATTTGGTTGGCATAAATATACAGGTTTTGATGGAATTTGTATTACTATGGACAGATTTGGTGCATCAGCACCAGGTGGAGAATGTATGAAAAATTTTGGATTTACAGTCGAAAACGTAGTTAATAAGACGAGAGAAATTCTATAACTACTAATTGATAACTAAACTGAAGTATTGCATTCTTCAAGCTTATCTTTTAACTGATCAAGAGATTCATCAGAAATCTTTGAATTCATTGGACAATGTTTAGGTCCACACATTGAACAAAACTCTGCCTTTTTAAAGATTTCTTCAGGCAGTGTTTCATCATGGTACTGCTTTGCCCTTTCCGGATCTAATGAAAGTTCGAATTGTTTATTCCAATCAAAGTTATACCTTGCATGACTGAGTTCATCATCTCGATCACGAGCTCCAGCTCTATGTCTTGCTATATCAGCAGCGTGAGCAGCTATTTTATAAGCAATTAAGCCTTCTCTCACATCTTCTGCATTTGGTAAACCTAGATGTTCTTTTGGCGTTACATAACATAACATAGAAGTCCCATACCATCCTGCCATCGCCGCCCCAATAGCACTTGATATATGATCATAACCAGGGGATATATCTGTCACTAATGGACCAAGCACATAAAATGGGGCTTCTGAACATTCTTCCATTTGCTTCCTTACATTAAACTCAATTTGATCCATAGGTACATGACCAGGACCTTCAACCATGACTTGAACATTATGTTCCCATGCTCTTCTAGTAAGCTCGCCTAAGGTCTTTAATTCAGCTAGCTGAGCATCATCAGAAGCATCATGCAAACATCCAGGCCTTAGTGAATCTCCTAGAGAAAAAGTACAATCATATTTCTTGAAAATCTCACAGATATCATCAAACCTTGTATAGAGAGGATTTTGTTTAAAATGATGTAACATCCATTGGGCTAAAATACCTCCACCTCTACTGACAATTCCAGTAATTCTTCCTTTAACTTTTGGCAAATGCTCTATTAATAGACCAGCATGAATAGTTTGATAATCTACGCCCTGCTGACAATGCTTTTCAATAATATGAAGGAAATCGTCTTCTGTTAGTCTATCTATTGAACCATGAACACTTTCTAAAGCTTGATAAACAGGAACAGTTCCTATGGGAACAGGAGATTCTTGAATAATTGCTTGTCGGACTTCATCTAAATTTACTCCTCCCGTAGAAAGATCCATAACCGTATCAGCACCATATTTAACCGCAAGTTTGAGCTTTTCTACTTCTTCATTGATATCACTTGCATTAGGGGAAGCACCAATATTGGCATTAACTTTGCACCTAGAAGCAATACCTATAGACATTGGCTCAAGATTCAAATGATTAATATTAGCTGGAATAATTAATCTTCCTCTTGCCACTTCTTCCATTATTAAAGAAGAAGGAAGATTCTCTTTTTTAGCAACAAAATCCATTTCTTCAGTGATATATCCATTTCTCGCAAAGTTCATCTGAGTTACATTTTCTTTCCCAAGGCGAGGCTTAATCCAAGAACTTCTCATAATTTCTTAATTTTTAAAAGTGTTATTACTAAAGTTTGATCAAATCTCAACTTCCCTGCATCGAAATTAATGATTCAGGTTCAAAGGGTATGATCTCAGCTAAGTTAAATTTCTTAGCACCCCTAGTATTTATCTTATTAATAGCTCTTTTCTAAAAATAAGTCATCTCATATTGCGTGAAAATAAATAAAATTGTTTTATTTATTTTTTTGATAAGACTTTATCTTTTTTAAAATATTTTTTCTATCCAATTGTCTGCTCATACCCCTCTCCAAAATAATTACAATCCCCATTAAGCCAATAGGTAAATAAAAAATCTTCTTGGGATTATCCCTAAATATTAATCCGATGGCAGATATAAAAATCATGAAAGGAGCTACAAAAGATAAAATAAATCTTTTATTAATTTTCATTTGCCAATATTATTAATTTTTTCATTGTTTAATTTTACTATGGATTCTGTTATCACTTTAATTCCAACAGCAATAGCTCTTTCATCCGGATCAAATTTAGAACTATGAAGAGGAGCACATCCATTGGAGCTAGAAACCCCAAGCCTAAACATAGCTCCTGGAATTTCATTTAAGAATTCAGCGAAATCCTCAGCTCCTAATGATGGTTTTTGTAATTCGATTACATTTTCTCGACCCAAAACCTTAATTCCCGAATCTCTGAGGACTCTATTAATTGCAGGATTATTATTAACTGCCGGAGTGATATCTCTAAATATTACTTTTGCTTCAGCTCCACAACTATTAGCTAAAGAAGTGATATTTTCATAGAGCCAATTACCAATATTCGTAAATACTTTACGATTAGTGCATCTAACAGTACCAATTAAATTAACTTTTTCTGCGAGAACATTGAATGCATTACCACCATTTATTTTCCCAAAAGTTATTACTACTGGATCTAGAGGGTCTAACTTCCTTGTTATTGATTCTTGAATTCCCGAGATAACTTTTGAGGCCGCCCAAATAGCATCAACTCCTTCATGAGGTCGAGCACCATGCCCTGATTTTCCTCTAATCTCTACCTTAAGTTCTCCAGCAGCTGCAGTTAAACTGCCCTCTTTAATGCCAATAGTCCCTACTGATAAATCTGGGTAGACATGAACTCCCAAAATATGGGTTAAACCATTAGTTGCACCATCCTTAATCATCCATCTAGCTCCGCTCGCAATTTCTTCAGCGGGTTGAAAAATTATCCGAGTCCCAAAATTTAGTTCTAAATCCTTAATAATTTTTGCCACCCCCAATCCAATGGATATATGTAAATCGTGACCACAGGCATGCATAACACCATCTACTTTTGAAGAAAAGCTTAATTTGGTTTCCTCAAATATTGGCAAAGCATCCATATCTACTCTTAAACCTATAATGCCCTTATCTAAAGGCCCAAAATCAGCTACAACTCCAGTCCTACCAATAGATTCTCTAACATTCCAACCAATATCTTTTAAAAAACCACTGATCAAGATCGCTGTTTGATTTTCAAGTCCACTTAATTCTGGATGTTCATGAATATGTCTTCTTAAGCTAATTAGTTCATCATTAAACGAATCAATTTTTTTATGTAACTGATCTCTATTCATTACTTATTTTAAATCGATAAAATTCATTAAATCTTTAATTGGTTGTGGAGGCCATCTTCTTATTTTTTTTAACCATTCTTCATCACTATATCTAGGATCTAATTCAGTTACCGCTATCCAATTACTTTCTGCTTTACCAGCTTCACCATTAGACCAATTCAAAGCTGTTAAAGCTGCCCTAGCATCTGCAAAAGTTGGATAACGTCTAATTAACTTTATTAATTCTTTTTCAGCTTCATCAATATTTCCCAACTGGAAATCTGCTAACGCCAAACTTGACCTAGCCATGGCAAATCCTGGATTATATAAAGCAGCTTTTGAAAATAAATCTCTTGCTTTATCCCAATGGGATGTAGATCCTTCGACGTTAGCTAAATTATATAATGCGGAGAAATTTTTACTATCTAGGGAAATAACGAACATATAATCCTTTTTCGCTTGCGACCATAAACCCAATGCTTCCTCAGCTATCCCCCTGTTAATGTAAGGATCTATTTCACTAGGATTCAAACTTATTGCCTTATTTTGGTCATCTATTGATCCCTTAACGTCTCCTACAACAAGTCTTACATTTCCTCTATTGCTAAAACCTGCAGCATCATCAGGATAAGAATCGAGATATTGATTCCATTCTTGTAAAGCGAGATTAAATTTTCCGCCTGAACTAAGATCTAACGCATTTTTAAACAAATTCTCTCTCAAAGATAATGAATAGCATGGTGCAATATAAAAAATATTGAAAAAAATATAAATTAATAAAAAACAAACCTTAACTTTTTTAAAAGTTATCATCTTTTGAATCAATGTACTTTTTCCCTAAAGCAGTAAGCAATCTTCCTCGAGGAGTTCTCGTGAGAAAACCAATTTTAATTAAATATGGCTCAACTACAAATTCTAACATTGAAGAATCATCGCCCAACCCAGATGCAATTGAATCAAGGCCAATTGGTATATTATTATTTTGGTTAAGAAAAGATAAATAGTGTCTATCTAAAGAATCCAATCCTTTTTCGTCTATTTGGTAAGAATTTAAAGCTTTTTTTATTAAATTCACTGAGATAGTATTAGTTTTCATAACAACTTGAGCATAATCTCTAACTCGTCTTAATAATCTTAAAGCAATTCTTGGAGTCCCTCGAGATATCTTTGCCAAATCATAAGATGCTTCATCTTCTAAATTGAGGTTTATTAATCGGGAGAAATTAACAATAATTTGTTTTAATTCATCACATGTATAGAATTCAATTTTCTGAGATATCCCAAATCTATCTCTTAGAGGCGCACTTATTGAGGCTAATTTAGTTGTCGCGCCAATCAGAGTAAACCTAGGAAGATTAATCGTTCTGCAACGGGCTCCTCTATTAGCTCCCATAGTTAAGTCAAGTCTAAAATCCTCCATTGCAGAATATAACAACTCTTCAGTTAACCTATTTAAGCGATGTATCTCATCGATAAATAAAACTTCACCTTCTTTTAATCCAAGAAGTAAACCTACAATATCTCTTGGTCTTTCAATTGCTGGTGCAGTCGCAATCCTACATTTCGTATTCAATTCGTGGGCTACCAAAAAAGCAAGAGTAGTCTTACCTAGACCAGGCTGTCCATATAAAAGAGTATGCTCCAAAGGTTCTTTTCTCATAATTGAAGCATCTATAGCTATTCTTAAAGAAGATTTCAGTTGTTCTTGGCCAATAAATTCTTTTAAATTAAGAGGCCTGGCTAAGTTCAAATTATTATTCCTCTTTTCTTCTGGAATGTTTTTTGAATCAACTAGCCTAAGTTCTTTTTTACGAAAAGAAAAGTCATTATCGCCTACATTGGAAGAAATTATTGCCATAATGAAAGGTTAATTGCAATTGTTCTGAGTAGAAAGATTATTTACAACTAAAATGGCAAAAAATTCAAATAAAGTAAAAAAAAATACTAATAAAGCAAATAATTTTAAACTTCTAGCTGATAATAGATATGCAAAATTTCAATATGCAATATCTGAAACAATCGAAGCTGGAATTGAGCTTTTAGGGACTGAAGTAAAGTCCATTAGAAACGGAAAAGCAAATTTAAGAGACGGATACTGTTCATTTAGAGATGGTGAGATCTTATTATTAAATGTTCACATTTCACCACATAAAAATGTGGGGTCTTTCTTTAATCATGATCCACTAAGAAATAGAAAGTTGCTGCTTCATAAAAAAGAAATAATAAAAATGAAATCTAATACTGAAAAAAAAGGAATGACTATTGTTCCATTATCTCTTTATTTAAAAGGCTCATGGATAAAACTAACTATTGGAGTTGGTAAAGGGAAAAAATTACATGACAAACGACAAGATGAAAAACAAAAAAGCATAAAAAAAGAAATCAACTCTGCACTAAAAAGATAAAAGATTAGGCAGAATTATTGAAAATATCAATTTAAACTTACTGAACTTGGAGGTGGGGAAGGATCTGGATCTGCAATTAGCATATGCTGCAATACAGTTTCTGGCCGCTCACTATCTCTCCAGCGAATTTTGTATGCAGGCATTTTTGTCCCTCTACTTGTAGTTTGCTCTACTGGTTCAATAACCCATCCTCTTCTTGAACGGCCTTGAGGATTTCTTTTTACTACTGCATCCGCGTGTTTGAAACGGAAACCAACACGTTCACCACTCATTTAAAAAAATTTCGTATTGGATCAATTTATCTACTTTACTTCATTCGAGGGTAATTTTTCACTTTTTTTGGAAGTATTTTCTGGTTTTAACAATGGGAAGGGGATTACATCTCTAATTGATGCGCTATCAGTAATTAACATAATTAGCCTATCAATGCCTATACCTAATCCTCCCGTAGGCGGCATGCCAATCTCTAAAGCATTTAAAAAATCTTCATCTATACAGTGAGCCTCAAGATCTCCTTCATCTCTAAGAGATTGCTGTAATTGCATTCTTTCTCTTTGATCCACTGGATCTATCAACTCACTAAACGCATTTGCCAGTTCTCGACCAACAATGAATAATTCAAATCTCTGAACTATTTCTTTATTATCGTGATGAGGCCTAGCTAAAGGGGAAATTTCAACAGGATAATCAATAACAAAAGTGGGTTCTATAAGTTTTGATTCTACTTTTTGCTCGAAGACCTCATTTAAAAGTCTTCCCATAGTATTTACTTTATTAGAACAATCAACATTGATATTTTTAACGGCTTGTTTTGCTGCTAGAAAATCTCCACTGAAAGAATCAAAATCAATCCCTGTATATTTTTTGACAATAGCTTTCATGGAAATTCTTGACCAAGGCTTAGAAAAATCAATTTCTTTATTTTGATAATTTATAATTAAAGACCCACATGCATCAGCTACGATATCTTTAATCAATTCTTCAGTTAAATTCATCATATCTACATAATCGGAATAAGCTTCGTAAATTTCAACTGAGGTGAATTCTGGATTATGTCTTGTACTTATCCCCTCATTACGGAAGATTCTTCCCAATTCATATACTTTCTCAAAACCTCCAACAACCATTCTCTTTAAATGTAATTCTGTAGCTATTCTTAAATACAAAGGAATATCTAATGTATTGTGATGAGTTATGAATGGTCTTGCTTCAGCACCACCAGCTTCAGATTGCAGAATTGGAGTCTCTATCTCTAAAAAATTTCTATTATCAAGCCATTTTCTTATAAAACTTATACATTTCGCTCTGGTTTTAAATACATTTTTGGAGTGAGGATTTACTATTAAATCTAAATAACGCTGTCTATATCTTTTTTCAATATCAGTCAATCCATGCCATTTATCTGGGAGAGGTTGTAATGATTTGGATAGCATTTCCCATTTTTCTACTTTAATTGAAAGCTCACCTTTATTAGTTTTTTTAATAGTTCCATAGACGCCTATCCAATCACCAATATCTACTATTTCCTTGAGATCTTCAAAAGAAAGTAATTTTTGTTTTTCTAAATCGAAATTAATAATCCTTTTATCTAGATAAAGCTGAATCTGACCTTCTTGATCGCTTATTGTGAAAAAGGCAATTTTGCCCATTACCCTTTTTGCCAGAACTCTACCAGCAATAGAAACACTGAAGTCTTCCTCTTGACCATTTTCTAGATAATCAAATTTTTGAATAAGAAAACTGGTAGTATGTGAAACCTTAAAGCTCTGAGCGTAAGAAGCAAATCCTTTATTAACGAGTGAACTAGCTTTTTGTAAGCGCGCTTCTTTTATTTCAGACAAAATTTATTTAAATATATTTGTTTTATTTAATAAAATTATCAGACTATTGCTCAACTTGCCAAAGATGTTGCTGTTTCGCCAACTCTCTGGGATGCGTAACCAATCCCTCTAACAGTTAATATTAATTCTGGATTTCTTGGATCTGGTTCCAATTTACCTCTTAGTCTTGCTACGTATACATCTACGACTCGTAAATCTGCAGCTCTACGAGGAGGATAGCCCCACAGCTGTTCCAAAATTTCTGCTCGAGGAACAACCTTACCAGGTTCATCGAATAATAACTCTAGGAGACTAAATTCAGTATAAGTTAGGCTAATTCTATCTCCAGCTCGAGAAACTTGTCTGCGATTAGTATCAACAACTAAACTTCCAAATTTCATAACTCCTTTTCCTGAAGGCACTTCTTTGGTTTCAGTAACAGATACAGTTGGCCCCATTCTTCTCAAAATTGTAGCTATTCTGGCCTCTAACTCTTTTGGGCTAAATGGTTTAGATAAGTAATCATCAGCTCCTAAATCCAAACCAGCAACTCTCTCTGAAATGGCTTCTAGAGCAGTTAAAAATATTATTGGTACAACTGACTCAGCTCTAATTCTTCTACAAACAGCAAATCCATCCATTTTTGGAAGCATAACATCAAGAACTATTAAGTCAGGGGAATCCCTATGGAAAGATTCAAGAGCTTCTTCGCCGTTAGTAGCTGAATAAACTTGGTATCCAGCTAGTTGAAGCCTCGTAACTAATACCTTCAAAACTGCTGGTTCATCATCAACAACTAAAATTCTTGCTTTTGACATAGTTAAAAAAGATTTCTCGATATTTCAAAGCAAAGAACTATTGCATTGAATTTTTATTCTAACAATTAAAAATATAACATTACGAACCCTCTTAGAGATATTCCATAGGTTTAAAAAAATTTTAAATAATTTAAAAATATAAATTTTTTAAAGCACTTTTTACTTCTTGACGAAATTTATTACCACAATTGTCTTCTTGAAAATTTAAACATCCTTATAAGTTGGGAGCAAATAAAAGGAGCAAACAAACCTGTCAAAAAAACTTCAGCTAAGATATTTTTTACACCAGGAATAAACATTAAAAAATTACCATCTAAAAAATTTCTAAACAAAATTTGTGCAAGATAAAGAATACCGCATAAAAAACTCCCAAAAGAACAAATTAAACCATACCTAAAATGTCCCACCAAAATATCACTATGTGATTTAATTCTCCCAAAGAAAAATCCACAAAAAATTAGGCCTGGAATTTGAGTAAAACTTTCATTTAAAGTTAGAGAATCTAAGATAAGACCTAAAAACAAACCAAATACTAATCCATTAATTGATCCATTAATCATTGCCCAAGGCAATAACCAAAATAACGGCCAATAAGGCTGAACACCTAAAAATCCAAACCAACTAGGGTGCCATAAAAAAATAATTGGAATAAAAAAAAAGCTTATAATGGATAATTTGTTGGTAAAAAATTTATTCATTGAATATTTAATTTCAAAATTTGCACCCAATCAATTAAGTGAGGTTTTGCCAAAAGTGAAATTTTTGCCGTTTTTTTTGATTGGGATGTCTCATCTATAGATTGGACAATGCCAATGGGGATATTTGGAGGTAATAAAGAACTAGCAGGAGAAGATGATACAAAATCTCCGACTTTTATATCAGCCGCTTCTGAATAAAGTATTAAACTAGGATGATCATCTCCTGAACCAACCAGTAATCCATTAATTTGACTTCTATCAACCCATACACCTAATTTACTTTCTGGAGAAGTTATTAAAGTAACCGACGAAGTAAATAAAGAAGTATTATTTACTCTTCCTAATAATCCTCCTGGGCCAGTGACAGCACTACCAATTTCCACTCCATCTTTTGAACCTTTGTTTAAAATTATTTGTCTCCACCAACCTCCTGTTTTTCTCGAAATAACTGCTGCTGAAATCTTATCATTGCTGGATGATTGTTGAAGAGATAAGATTTCCCGCAATCTAATATTATCCTTGTTCAGAAGATTTGATTTTATTAAAGATTCTTGATTGATGCTCTTTAGAATAACTTCTTTTTGAAATTGACCAGGCCAAAAAGGCCTAGAAATAAAGTAAAAAAAATCTTTATATAAAGATCCTTTTGAAATTCTTACAAAGACTAAAAATAAAAAAATTCCTAAAAATATCCAAATTTTCTTTTTATGCCACCAACGACTAGAAGAAATCCGTCGGATGTTTAACATATTATTAATCTCTTATCGCGTTCCTTATAAATTCTGGAGTATCAACAACTCTTTTAAGTTTTTTAAAATCATCAAGAACCTCCCCACATCCATTAACTACACAAAGCAGGGGATTTTCTGCTATGTGAGTAAAAATTCCCGTTTCATCACTCAATAAATCATTAATACCTCTAACTAAAGCTCCACCACCTGCAAGCATAATCCCTCTATCAACAATATCTGCCGCAAGTTCAGGAGGAGTTCGCTCTAAAGTTCTTTTTACAGCTTCAACTATTTTGCTCAGTGTTTCAGCCATAGCTTCTCTAATTTCTCCTGAAGTTAAAGTGACTGACCTAGGAAGACCAGATAAAAGATGTAAACCTCTCACCTCTAAAGTAGTTTTATCAAATTCATCATCTGGGAATGCAGATCCAATTTTAATCTTGATATCTTCTGCAGTTCTCTCTCCAACAACTAAATTATGAACTTTTTTAAGGTATAAGGCAATTGATTCATTTATTTCATCGCCTGCTATTCGTACAGATTCACTTAATACAGTTCCACCCAAACTTAATACTGCAACCTCAGTAGTTCCACCACCAATATCAACAATCATAGTACCAATTGGCTCAGTTACTGGTAATGATGCACCTATTGCTGCTGCAACAGGTTCATCTATCAAGTGAACTTCTCTAGCTCCTGCTAATCCAGCTTCTCTTACTGCTCTTCGTTCGACACTTGTAACTCCACTTGGAATACCAATAACTATTCTTGGAGCAACTATACCTTTGCCTTCGTTACATTTTTGAATAAATGTTTTAATCATTTGCTCCGCAGCATCAAAATCTGCAATAACACCATCTCGAAGCGGTCTTACGGCTCTAATATTGCCAGGCGTTCTTCCAAGCATTAACTTTGCTTCTTTACCAACAGCCAATGGAATCCCTTCCTCTAAATCCATAGCTACTACAGAAGGCTCTTGTAAAACAACGCCCTTACCTGATACGTGTATCAGGGTGTTGGCCGTCCCCAAATCTATGCCAATATCTCTAGAAAATTTAAATCTGTTAAAAATCACAATAGAAATTCTTTTTTATAAATAATATATCTATTTTTTGTTAAGCTTTCATAATTCTCTTGTTTAGTTATGAATAGCACGCATAACTTTGAGCAGAACCTAAAAATATGAGTAGTATAAAAAAAAAAAATTATGGAAATTAACACTATTAACCTGGTTGGCAGAGCCGGTAGAGAACCTGATGTCAGATATTTTGAATCTGGAAGTATCGTAGCTAATTTCACTCTTGCAGTTAACCGAAGAAGTAGAGATGAGGAGCCTGACTGGTTTAATTTAGAAATATGGGGCAAACAAGCGCAAATTGCAGCAGATTACGTTAAAAAAGGATCTTTAATTGGAATCACAGGAAGCTTTAAAATTGATAGTTGGAAAGATAAAAATACTGGAGAAGATAGATACAAGCCAGTTGTTAGGGTAGACAGATTAAACTTACTAAGTTCTCGAAAAGAGTCTGATAATAACCAATATTCCAACAGCAATAACTCAAGTGAAATTCCTTTCTAACCTCTATTTTTTTTCAAAAATCTAATAAGTATTTTTATAAAAAAATACAAGAAAATTAAAATTAAAATTGGCTTTACAACATATTTGATTTGATCTAAGTAAGTTTCAATGATTGAATAATTTTCGCCAAATAAATAACCTGCATAAGTGAGCAGTGCTACCCATATCAAGCTCCCAAATGTAGTCCAAATCAAAAATTTTCTTAATGGCATAAGTTCTATGCCAGCTGGAACTGAAATCAAAGTTCTTATACCTGGTACTAATCGGCCCCAAAAAACTAAAGAGACCCCATACTTATCAAACCACCTTTTACTTTTACTTAAATCATTAGAAGAAATACCAAGATATTTTCCTTTTTTATCTAAAAAATTTGAAAGTCTTTTTTCATTTACTAATCTTCCTAAATAATACCAAGGCAATGATCCTAAAATAGTTCCAAGTAATCCCCAAAAAACTAAAATATAAAAATTTAATTTTTGTTGATAGACGAAAAACCCTCCCAAGGGCATAATAATTTCCGAGGGTATTGGGGGTATTATATTTTCTAAAAACATAGCCAAACAAATAGTCAGGTATGCAATTATTGAATTCTTTTCAACAGCCAAACTAATATAGTCTGGGATTGAAGTAAGAAAATTTATAAATATTAGACTCAAACTTAATATCTATAAAGCTCTGGTTTATAAGGTCCATCAACAGAAACATTAATATAATCAGCTTGTTCCTTAGTTAATTTTGTTAATTTTGCGCCAATTTTATCAAGATGTAATCTAGCCACCATTTCATCTAGATGTTTTGGTAAAACGTAAACCTCCTTAGCATAATTTTCTGACTTATTAAAAAGTTCAATTTGAGCTAGGACTTGATTAGTAAAAGAATTACTCATAACAAAACTTGGGTGTCCAGTGGCACAACCCAAGTTAACTAATCTACCTTCAGCTAAAAGTATTATTTTATTACCACTCGGTAAAGTTATGTGATCAACCTGCGGCTTAATATTTTCCCATGGATAATCTTTCAATGAAGCCACATCAATTTCATTATCGAAATGGCCAATATTACAAACTATCGCCTCATCTTTCATCTTGACAAGATTTTCGTTTGTTATTACCTGATAGTTCCCAGTTGCCGTAACAAATATATCTATATCCTCCACAACATCGTCTAATGTAACAACACTAAAACCTTCCATTGCCGCTTGAAGAGCACAAATTGGATCAACTTCAGCAACTTTTACAATTGCACCAAGTCCACGTAATGACTGGGCTGAACCTTTACCTACATCTCCAAAACCCATTACTAAAGCAACTTTCCCAGCAATCATCACATCGGTGGCACGTTTTATACTGTCAACTAGAGATTCTCGGCAACCATATAAATTATCAAATTTGCTCTTAGTTACTGAATCATTAACGTTGATTGCAGGGAAAGGTAAAGCATTTTGCTTTTGCAGTTGATAAAGTCTCGCAACTCCAGTTGTCGTTTCTTCAGTAACACCTATGATATTACTTTTAATTCTAGAATAGAAGTCACTATCATTTTCCAACTTAGACTTAATAGAATTGAATAAAGCAATTTCTTCTTCATTACCGGGATTATCTAAAACAGATAAATCTTTTTCTGCTTTACTACCTAGTATCAATAAACCTGTTGCATCTCCCCCATCATCAAGAATCATATTTGGAGAGTCTGAACCCCAATCAAGAATGTAGTGGGTATATTGCCAATATTCATCAAGTGTCTCACCTTTCTTTGCGTATACAGGAATTCCTCTATCCGCGATAGCAGCAGCAGCATGATCTTGAGTTGAAAAAATATTGCATGAAGCCCATTTCACTTCTGCACCAAGATCAACAAGAGTTTCTATTAATACTGCAGTCTGAATAGTCATATGCAAACTTCCAGCTATTTTTGCACCTTTTAGTGGTTTTTCAGACTGATATTTATCTCTAAGTGCCATTAGTCCAGGCATTTCCGTTTCAGCAATTTTAATTTCTTTACGACCAAAATCTGATAACGAGATATCAGCAATTACGTAATTTGGTACAGAGGTTTTTACTGAGTTTGCGATAACCATATCTAGTGAATACTTTTTAAACTAAACTATAGATGATTTTTGTGCAATTTTGTGTTTGTTGAGAATTTAAAAGAGACTTTAAATTTAGGAAAAAAACTCTCACACAAATTAAATCCCCAATCAATTGTTTTATTACAAGGCCCAATTGGGGCTGGGAAAACTTCATTTGTGCAAGGGATTGCTAAAGGCCTATCAATCTCTGATGACATTACAAGCCCTACATTTGCTTTATCGCATCACTATAACTCCGGAAAAATTCCACTAATTCACCTTGATTTATACAGGTTAGAAGATGTTTCTTCAGCAAAAGAATTTTTTTTCTCAGAAGAACAAGAGGCAATACAAAGACAAGCTATTTTAGTTATTGAATGGCCTGAATTAATAGAACCACTTATTGATAATTTCTGGAAAATAAAAATTAGTTACGCGAAAAAATATGGAAGAAACTACGAAATAAGAGATCCCAAAAATTTATTAACCTTCTCATAATATGGCTGTTGCTCGATGGCGCCTTCACCAAGACAAGTTAATAATCCACAAACACCTGCGAACTTAATGCAATCTTCTATTTCTAGTTCACTTGAAGGATAGCCAGAAGCAATTAATTTTGAAATTAAGCCAGCTAGAAAAGCATCGCCTGCGCCAGTTGTATCAACAATTTTTTGTGAATTAGGAGTTTCGGTAATTCCCTGCAATCCATTGATATACCATGCAACAGGGTTTCCCCCATCAGTTATTATCACGTCTGGTCTATTAGACAATTGTTGAGATATTTGCAAGGGATTTTCATCCTCAAAAAACAAAGTTGCTTCTTCTTTAGCAAGTTTTAAAACATTTGCATGATTTAAAAATTTCTTGATTAAATTAACTCTCTCGGCTTTACTAATTTCTGATGAAAAACTTGAGTGATCCCAAAAGACCTCTCTCCAATTCAAATCAATAACTATTTTAACTTCAAATTTTTTTGCCTGTTCAACAAGAAAAAAAATAGTCTCTGCTGATATTGGAGATGATAATAATATCGTTCCTGTAACCAAATATTTTGTTTCTAACATTAATTCCTCAAGATTTACAATTTCTTTTTCGATTAATTTCTTACTAAGAACTTCATCTGCAAAGCATAAATTAGAATTTTCCTCAAAACATGAAAAAAAGCGATCTCCAAATTGATCTCTATCTACATTAACCACTCGAGTATTTGAATCATTATCTAATTGCAAAAAATCTAAATTAACTTCCAATTCATTGAATTGCGTAATAAATTTTTTTCCATAATCATCACTACCTAAACTTCCAATAAATATCGAATCTATTTTTAATTTTCTTAATGCACAAGCAACATTAGCCGGCGCACCACCCAAAAAATCTGTAAATCCGTCATTTGACTTATTTCTGATTCTGTCTATTAAAGCCTCTCCAATACATATGACCTTTTTCTTTTTCATAAAATGAACACTTTTTCTTAACTAAGAATAATTTATTAAAAACAAATAATTTTTTTTTGAATTAAAGTTTAATTAAAAGCATATTCATAGTGTCTTTAAATAAATCTGAAACTTGGAAATGGAAAAATTGGGAAATTTCTTGGTCTTTATCAAAAGAATCTACTTCTGAAAAAAATATTAAAATTTTATTAATTCATGGATTTGGGGCATCAAAAAACCACTGGAGATATAATCAAGATTTTCTTGGAAAATTTACTAACTGCTACGCAATTGACTTATTAGGATTTGGGAAAAGCAGTCAACCTAGTGCTTTATTAGATTACGAACCTGATAAAGAAAACTCAATTAAATATTCATTTAACTTATGGGGTGATCAAATATCAACATTTTGTGCAGAGGTAATAAAATCTCCTGTTTACTTGGTAGGAAATTCAATTGGTGGTGTTATTGCATTAAAAACTGCTGAAATCCTCAAAGATAATTGCAAAGGTATCATTTTGATTGATTGCGCACAAAGAACTATGGATGATAAACGTTTACAAAAAAATGATATTTTAATGAATCTACTGAGACCCGTCCTTAAGACGATAGTCAGACAAAGAGTAATTAGCAATACACTTTTTACAAGGGCTGCTAATCCAAAAGTTATTAAGAAAATACTTGAACAAGCTTACCCCACAGGAAAAAATATCGATAAAGAATTGATTGAAATACTTTATAAACCCTCGCAAAGGAAAAATTCTAAAGAAGCATTTCGTGGTTTTATTAACTTATTTGATGACTATCTCGCTACTGACCTTTTCGATAAGGTTAATGCTCCAATTCAATTGATATGGGGGGAAAAAGATCCTTGGGAATCTTTAAACGAAGCAAGAGACTGGAAGAAACAATTCAAAAATATTAAAAGATTAGATATTATTAATGGGGCAGGTCATTGTCCCCATGATGAGGAACCTGAAAAAACAAACAAGTTAATAAAAGAATTTATTCAAGAAACAAAGTAAGCTTCTACATTATCACTAAGTCTTCTTAAGCCTCTTAATCCATCTCTTTCTAGATTTCTTACTCGATCTCTACTTATCCCTAGTACCCTACCTATACCTGTAAGAGACATTGGCTCATCACCATCCATTCCGTATCTCATTCTTAATACTCTACATTGCAAATCAGGCAATTGATGTAAAAGAGAATGCAAATCACCTCTCATACAATCCATCTCTATTTGTTCGTCTGGCAAATCCTCACCCCCTGCAAGTAAATCTAATAAAACAGTATCTTCGCCATCTCCGACTTTAGTTTCAAGACTAACTGGTTGACCAGCTTTGCACATTAAATCCTTAACATCATCTTCAGGAAGCTCTACGTATTTTGCAAGTTCGGTTACAGTTGGAGTCCTAGACATTTCTTGACTGAGCTCTCTTTGACCTTTTTTTAACTTATTCAACATTTCGGTTATATGAATTGGTAGCCTAATCGCCCGACTTTTTTCAGCTATAGCTCTTGTAATACCTTGTCTAATCCACCAGTATGCATATGTTGAAAACTTATAACCTCTTGCTGGATCAAATTTTTCAACTCCTCTTACTAGTCCAATAGTTCCCTCCTGTATTAGATCTAAAAGTTCCATGTTTCTTTTTGTATATTTTTTTGCAACGCTTACTACCAATCTTAAATTTGCTGCAACCATTCTCTCTTTAGCTCTCTGTCCAGCTCTCAATCTTTTTTTAATTATGGAAGTAGACAAATTTAATTTTGCTGATAATTCATCAATACTAGGCTTATCTCCTGTTAATTCGATAATTTCTAATTCTGTTCTTTCAACTTCCATAAACTCTTGAACTTGGCGACCGAGAGTAATTTCTTGCTCATGCGATAGTAATGGGACTCTTCCTATATCTCTCAAATATGATCGAACTAGATCTACATCATTACTAGCTTTTATACTTGCGATTGAAGCTAATTTATTTTCACTTATTGTTTCTGAAGACATAAAAGTTGAATGATGTTTTGTAAACAATACCATTAAGAAATGTAAAGTTAAACAAAAAAATCCACAATTACACAAAAATGAGAATAAATACCTACTAAATTTAGACTATTGAAGAACTTAATAGCCATTTTGCTGTACTGAGATAAATAAATACACCAGCAATATCAGTAACGGTTGTAATGAAAGGGGAGGACATTAAAGCTGGGTCTAATCTCATTCTGTCGAACAACAAAGGCAGAATCGCTCCTGTTGTAGCGGCTAAAGTTGTTATGGATATTAAACTAATTCCCACCGCAGAGGCGATTAAAGGACCTTCTCCTTGCCACCAAGCGAAGGGAAATACTACAAGCATCATAAAAATACCTAAAAGAGCGCCTGTTATTGCCTCCTTAACTACTGCCTTAAATGCACCTAGAGACTTCAACTTTTGAGTACTTAATCCTCTAATTACAACCGTTGAACTTTGAGCGCCAACATTCCCGCCAGTACCTATAAGTAGTGGAATAAATGCAGCTAATAAAACTATTTCTTTTAATATTTGATCATTCATAGCTATAACTTTTGTTGTTAAACCATTTGCCAAAACCAAAATTAATAACCATAAAATTCTTCTTCGAGCAATCGTAAACAAACTACTTTGGAAATAATCATCTTCATCGCCAGGTTGCACTGCCCCAGCTGCATAAATGTCTCTAGTTGCTTCTTGTTCTATTACATCAATTAAATCATCGACAGTTACTATCCCAACAAGTCTTTTTTCCTTATCAACTACTGGGAGAGCTAAAAAATCATATCTTTGTATTGCTCGAGCAACTTCTTCTTGATTTGTATTAGTAGATATATTAACTACATCTCTTGTCATAACGTCTCCGATTGGCTTAGAAGGATCAGCAGTTACAAGGTCTCTTAAAGAGAGAATACCAGTTAAATGTCGTTCTTTATCCGTAACATATAAGCTGTATATAGTTTCAGTAAATGGGGCCCTTTTTCTAACTAGAGAAAGAGCCTCAGCTGCTGTTTGCATCTCTTTAAGATCAATATATTCAGTTGTCATTAATCTTCCAGCAGTTTCAGGCTCATATCCAAGTAATTCAGCTGTTACTTTCCTTTCACCAGGACTAAGAGCAGATAAAAATTTTCGTACAACTTTTGCAGGTAATTCATCAAAGAGTTGAACCCTATCATCAGGAGACATTTTTTCAACAATTTCTAAAACTTCTCCTGAACGAAGTCTTTCTAATAAAGTTTGCTGAACAACTGGATCTAAATATTCATAAACCTCAATTGCTTCATTTTTCTTTAATAAACGAAATGCCAATGCCTGCAAGATTTGAGGAAGGCTTCCAATAGCATCTGCAATATCAACAGGTTGGGATGGCTCTAAAAGTAACTTTGCTTCATCATAATTTCCCGCGATGAGCAATTCCTCAAGTTGAAAAGTAATATTTTCCCTTTTACTTAAATCTGAAGATAACGATGTAACTGTCTCAAGATTATTTTCATTCATAAATATAATCCCATGAAAGCAACAACACCATTATATGAAATCTAAATCATTTTTCTACTTATCCAAAACCCGAAAAGCATTGTGAATAAATTTACGATGATGATTAAATTAAAAAAAATTATAAATTTTATCCAATCACCTTGATTTAAAATTGTGTACAAAAAATATATAAATCCGCTAAAGGATGTAAAGCAAGAAAAAAAACCAGTCAATAAAATTTTTTCAGTTGAATAACTTAATCTTCTACTGATAAAAAACCCCACTAAAAATGATCCGATTATTGAAATAAAAAAATTATTATTTATAGTTAATCTTAAAAAAGTAGCTAGGTAAGCAGCTAAAAGAATGTAAATAAAATTATTTATTTTCACTTTAAAAAAAACTGAAAAAGAAAATAACCTAAATAAAAGAAAAGGAATGAAAGAATTATTACTTCAATATAATGGAAAAATAATCTTTGGAATTTTCTCTTTTGAAATAAATCAAATAGTTGATATATAAAGGAAGAAAATGTACTAAAACATCCTAAAAAACCACTATAAAATAAAACTAATATTTCGTTATTAATAAAATTTAAAGCTACCAAAATTCCTAATAAAAATGATGATAAAAAATTTACAATTGAAGTATTTTGAATATCAAAACCTATACTTTTTTTAAAATTATTTTGTATAAATATTCTCAGTATTAATCCAAAAGTACTTCCTAGTAAAATTATACTTGTTGAACTAAAATCCAAAATTTACATTTTTATCCAGCCTTTTAAAATCTTATTAGGATCATCTAAAAATTTATTAGAAGCTAATTCAACCCTAACCCAAGTTTCATTTTTGCTGACTTTCCAATTACGTAATACTGATAAAGATGTGCCTACATCAAGAACTAATAATTCCTTAGCATAAATTTTAGGACAAGAATAAAGATAAGTATTGGAACTCAAAATAATTTCATTTGTATTATTAGAGAACTTATTTTGATTTAAACTTTTTTGGATCCCACCAGCAGGTAATGTAATTGGAGCAATTAATGCAAAAGTAATTAAACAAAAATTCTTGAGAACATTATTAATCATATGTCTAAAGTTGCCATATCTAAGTTGCTACTATGAGTTTCAATAAATTCTCTTCTTGGTGCAACTTTATCTCCCATTAATATATTGAATATTCTGTCAGCTTCAAGTGCATCTTCTATTTCTACCCTTTTCATCATCCTCGTTTGAGGATTCATAGTTGTATCCCATAATTGTTTTGGCATCATCTCTCCTAATCCCTTAAATCTTTGAATATTAAAGTTTGCATTTTCTCCAAAGCCTTTAATTGTATCCTTTAATTGATTCTCGTTATAACAGTAATTATGATTCTTACCTCTTTCAACTTTATAAAGAGGGGGACAAGCAATGTATATAAAACCTTTCTCAACAAGTTCTCTTTGGTATCTGTAAAAAAATGTCAACAATAAAGTTCTAATGTGAGCACCGTCAACATCAGCATCCGTCATAATTACAACTCTATGATATCTCAAAGAGCTTTCGTTGAACTCCTCTCCTTTTATTCCTAATCCTAAAGCTGTTATTAATGACTGTATTTCTGTGTTTTTATAAATTTTAGTATCATCAGTTTTTTCAATATTAAGAATTTTACCCCTGAGAGGCAAAATAGCCTGAAAATTTCTATCTCGTCCTTGTTTTGCGGAGCCACCAGCTGAATCTCCTTCAACTATATATATTTCTGATTCTGAGGGATCTCTAGAACTACAATCTGCTAATTTGCCAGGTAAGGTAGAACTTTCTAGAACACTTTTTCTTCTTACTAATTCTCTAGCCCTTCTCGCAGCTTCTGCTGCATTAAATGATTGAATTGCTTTTTCAAGAATCAAGTCCAAAATTCCAGGATTAAATTCCATATATTTTGTGAGAGCCTCCCCAATCAGAGAATCCACAATTCCCCGTACTTCAGTATTTCCTAATTTTGTTTTTGTTTGCCCTTCAAATTCGGGATCTGGAACTTTTACTGATAAAACAACAGTCAAACCCTCTCTAATATTTTCGCCAGCTAAATTTTTTTCAATATCTTTTCTTTTGCCTCTCTTTTTTGCAAGATTATTGAACGTTCTTGTCAGAACTGTTTTTAACCCTTCAATATGAGTTCCTCCATCAATAGTTCTAATATTATTTGCAAATCCTAAAATATTATCTGAATATACATCTGAACACCATTGCAAAGCTGCTTCTACATATACATTTTCTTTCTGTGAATCAACATAAATTATTTCAGGATGAATAGGATCTTTTTCAGCATTCATATATTCAACATATTCTTTAATACCTCCTTGATACAAGTAAACTTCTTCCTTAAAAGATCCATCTGATAATTGATTTCTTTCATCTCTAAAAACAATTTTTACTCCGCCATTAAGATAAGCTAGCTCCCTTAATCTAGATGAAAGAAGAGCATATTCAAATTCAATTCCTCCAGAAAAAATCGTTTTGTCGGGTTTAAAGCAAATAGTTGTTCCTTTTTTAGATGGTCTGCCAGTCTGCTTTTTAGTTTCCAATTCACCCTTTGATACACCTTTTTCAAATCTTTGATTAAACTCGTTTCCATCCCTAAAAACAGTCACATTAACCCATTCGCTTAGAGCATTAACTACAGATATTCCTACCCCGTGCAAACCCCCTGAAACTTTATAACCACCACTTCCAAATTTACCTCCTGCATGAAGAACAGTTAATACAGTTTCTAAAGCACTTTTCCCTGTTCTTGGATGAATATCTGTTGGAATACCTCGTCCATTATCAGAAATTAAAGCAGAGCCATCTGCTCGAAGAACTATTTCTATGTGATCACAATGTCCTGCAAGTGCTTCATCAACCGAGTTATCAACTACCTCGTATACTAAATGGTGTAATCCCCTAGGCCCTGTTGAACCAATATACATCCCAGGGCGTTTACGAACTGGTTCTAACCCCTCTAAAACCTGTATCTGTTCCGCACCATAATCATTTGAGATCTTATTAGATCTTTTGTCCTCACTCATTTAACATAAAAAAATATTAGACTTTTAAAATCAAATTTTAAAAAGTCTTTCATTCAACTTACCACCGCAATAAGATATAGGCTCGAAGTCGATGAAAAATTTAATCACTTTAATTATATAGCCAATATTTTTTTCTTCAGAAATTCATATGTCTTCGTCTCTACCTCATGTAATAATTTTAATTGGGCCTACTGCAAGTGGCAAAACAGAATTAGCTATTGAAATTGCAGACTATTTGAAAACATGTATACACAATATCGATTCAAGGCAAATTTATAAGTCAATGGATATTGGAACAGCCAAGCCAACTAAAATCCAACAAAAAAAAATAAAACATTTTTTAATAGATATTGAAGAACCAATCAATCCAATTAATGTAAAACAATTTCAAGAAATTGCTCAAAAATCTATTAAAGGAGAAATTAAACAAGATTATTTACCTTTTCTTGTTGGAGGAAGTGGGTTGTATATGAACTCAATAACAAAAGGATTTTTTGTGCCAGATGTCCCTCCACAAAATAATTTCAGAAGACAATTAGAAGAACTTGGTCAAGAAAAATGTTGGGACCTGTTAAAAAATTGTGATCCATTATCAACAAAAAAAATCAATTTTGCTGACCATATTAGAACAATAAGAGCTTTAGAAGTCTTCTATGTGACAGGTAAACCGTTGTCAACTCTGAAAGTTCAAAAACCGCCTCAATGGAAAATCCTAGAGCTTGGATTAGATAGAGAGAATTTAAAAGAAAGAATTTTTCAAAGAACAAAAAATATGTTTTTATCTGGAATTATTGAGGAGACAGACCACATTATCTCTAAATACGGATTTGATTTGCCAATATTAGAAACTATTGGTTATCGAGAAGCTAGGAATGTTTTAGATAACCTTTCAACAATTGACAAAGCGATTGAGTTAACTGCGTCAAAAACAATCCAATTTGCCAAAAGACAAAAAACTTGGTTTCGTAATAAAAATAATCCTCTTTGGCTGAATAACAAAAACCTGCTAAAAGATGCAATAATTAAGATAGAGTCTTTTTTAAGCTAACTTTATAAAATAGATTTTGTTCATCATCCAATCAATTTATTTAATTAACTGAATGCCCCCACGCCCACGCTTTGACAGACGAGCTCCAGTTAGAGAGCTACCAAATATAAATGAAAGAATAAAATACCCTCAATTGAGAGTCGTTGATTCAGATGGAAAACAATTAGGTGTCATAGATAGATTAAAAGCATTAGAAATAGCATCTCAAAGAGAACTTGATTTAGTTTTGGTGAGCGAAAAAGCAAATCCTCCTGTTTGTAGGATAATGGACTACGGAAAATATAAATTTGAACAAGAAAAGAAAGCTAAAGAAGCAAGGAAAAAATCTCATCAAACAGAAGTTAAAGAAGTAAAAATGAGGTACAAAATTGACAAGCATGATTATGATGTCCGCATAGGTCAAGCTACTAGATTTTTAAAATCAGGAGACAAAGTAAAATGTACTGTAATTTTTAGGGGTAGAGAAATTCAACACTCAAATTTAGCTGAAACACTTCTTTTAAAAATGGCTAATGATTTAGAAGAGCAATCAGAAGTTCAACAAAAACCAAAAAGAGAAGGAAGAAACATGATTATGTTTTTAAGCCCTCGAAAAACTCCTCTTATTAAAAAAGATGAAGGCTGAAAAAGTTGCTAATATTAGATATGACGAATGTTAAATTGTCACTATGTTCGAAAGTAAATTAGTCAGGATTTATAGCTAGTGAGATTCCATATTCAACAAGAAAGTGATATCCCAGCATCTACACAACTATATAATCAAATTTGTTTTGCAATTGCAGCAAGACATTATCCTCCTGGACACAGACTTCCCAGTACTAGGCAACTTGCAATGCAGACTGGACTCCATCGAAATACTATAAGCAAAGTTTATAGACAACTTGAAATTGATGGGGTTGTTGAAGCAATAGCTGGATCGGGTATCTACGTAAGAGATAATCTTACTAAAAAAGAATTTAAAAAATCATTTTATTCAAAAAATAAAATAAGTAAAGCGCCAGATCAAGAAGCAAAGAAGGTTATTGACAACTTAATAAGTCTGGGATGCACTCTACAAGAGACGAGAGATATATTGACCAATGAAATTGATTGGCGTATTAAGTGCGGATCAAGGATCATAGTCAGTACTCCTAGAGAGGATATTGGTGCTTCTATGCTAATAGCAGAAGACCTTTCTGGAACAATTAATGTACCAGTAGAAGTTGTTCCTATGGAAGAATTAGAAAAAATTTTGAGCAACTCAAATAATGGTACTATTGTCACAAGCAGATATTTTTTGCAGCCTCTAGAAAAAGTTGCTAAGCAACATGGAGTTCGCGCTATTGCAGTTGACTTGAGCGACTTTCAAAAGGAATTGAAAATCCTCAAGGAATTAAATGCTGGAAGTTGTGTGGGTATTGTTAGTATAAGTCCTGGTTTATTGAGAGCAGCAGAAGTTATTATACACAGCATGCGTGGTAGTGAATTAATTCTTATGACAGCAATCTCGGATAATAATAGTAGATTACTATCACTCTTAAAGGCTTCAAACCAAATAATTTGTGACGGACCTAGTTTATCAGTTATAGAAAACACATTATTAAAAAATCGTTCTCAATTGATGAGATTACCTCAAATAATATGTGCTAAAAATTACTTAAGTATCGAAACAATAAATCAATTAAAAAAAGAAATAGGAGTTATTAATTAGACCATGGTACTGAAAACTTTTAAATCAGATATAGAAATTATCAGGGAGAGAGATCCTGCAGCTAGAGGAATAATCGAGATATTTCTTTGCTATCCAGGCTTTCAATCAATAGTAATTCATAGGTTTACGCATAAATTATGGCTATTGAAGATCCCTTTGATTCCGCGCTTACTCAGTCATCTTAATAGGCTAACAACAGGGATTGAAATCCATCCTGGGGCAAAAATTGGTAAAAGAGTTTTCATAGACCATGGAATGGGAGTAGTAATTGGTGAAACAGCTGAGATAGGAAATAACTGTCTGCTTTATCAGGGAGTGACATTAGGAGGTACCGGTAAAAGTCATGGCAAAAGACACCCAACCTTATTGGAAAATGTTGTAGTCGGTGCAGGTGCAAAAGTTCTTGGATCCATCACGGTAGGACCAAATACCCGCATTGGTGCAGGCTCAGTAGTTGTTCGAAATGTAGAGGGGAACAGTACTGTGGTTGGAGTTCCTGGCAGGGTAGTGCATCAAAGTGGCGTCAATGTAAATCCATTAGCTCATTCTGCCTTACCAGATGCAGAAGCTAATGTGATAAAAAATTTAATGGATAGAATAGATTCTCTTGAAAATGAAATTCTTAAATTACAAAAAACTCTACAATGTATAGCCAGCTCAGAAGATATTGATATTTCTAAACTCGGTGATTCGCAAAATCTTAAAGACAAAGAAATTTTTGAATTTCTTGGAGATGATTAAATATTGATTTAATTTTTTTCATTAACGTCAGTTTTCGGTTGAAACATAAACATTGAATAAATAACATTTCGTCTCATATTAGTCATCATTTCTAGAAACATGTCATACCCTTCATTTTTATATTCGATTAAAGGATCTTTTTGACCATAACCTCTTAATCCTACTGATTCTCTCAAGGAATCCATGGATTGAAGATGTTCTCGCCATAAATTATCGATTTGCTGCAAAATGAAAAACCTTTCAGCTTCTCTCATTAATCCAGGACGAATTTTTTCTATTTGTGATTCCTTTAAGTCATAAGCTACTCGCAACTGCTCTTGAAGATAGTTTTTTAATTCTTCTATTGACAGTAATTCAATATCATCAGGTTTTAGATCATCCAATAAATATATAAATTCTTTGACTTTAGAGATTAATTGATCAATATTCCATTCTTCAGGAGGAAGATCAGGATTAATATAAGCATCTACAATTTCACGCATTGTTCTTTCTCCATAACCTATTACTTGTCTCTTTAAATCAATTCCTTTCAATACTCTTAGTCTTTCGCTATAAACTGCTTTTCTTTGATTATTCATTACCTCATCATATTCAAACACTTGTTTTCTAATATCGTAATAGTAGGTTTCAACTTTCTTTTGAGCACTTTCTAGAGACCTAGTAAGCATCCCTGACTCAATAGGCATATCTTCATCAACCCTAAACGCATTCATTAGATTTGCTACTCTATCGCCTCCAAAAATCCTTAATAAATTATCTTCTAAAGATAAAAAGAATCTTGTACTTCCACGATCTCCTTGTCTTCCTGCTCTTCCTCTAAGTTGATTATCGACTCTTCTTGATTCATGTCTCTCAGTACCAATAACATGTAAACCGCCAGCTTGTCTTACTTTTTCTTCTTCATGAATCAAAACTTTTTCATATTCTTTTTTCACATCGGATAAAGATTTTCTCAAAAGCTTTATCAAACTATCGTCAGTTGGTGCTTTTTCTGCAGCTGTAGCTATCCTATCATCAAGTTCCAAGACAGTAAGCTGTCTATCTCCCCAATTTTTGACAAGTTCATCAGATAAAAGAGAAAGTTTTTTTTCAATTGCCTCATCAAGCTTGCAAGGGAAAAGACTAGTTGAAGAAATTGAAATGTTCTTTTTTAAATTTGAACCAGCTTTTGTAGAAAAACCGCCCTTAGATTTTGAATTTCTTTGTTTAGGGATTGGTGGCTTATGCTCATTATCAGGTTTTACCAGCAAAGGAATTAAAATTTCTTTTAATTTAAGCCTCGCCATATAATCACTGTTACCGCCAAGAATTATATCTGTTCCCCTTCCAGCCATATTTGTCGCAATAGTAACAGCACCTGCTCTTCCTGCCTGAGCAACAATTTCTGCCTCACGTTCAACGTTCTCTGGCTTAGCATTTAACAAATTGTGGGGGATTTTTTCTTGAGATAATAGTGAACTTAATAATTCACTTTTTTCAACACTTGTTGTACCGACTAAAACAGGTCTGCCATCTCTATGAATTTGTGCAGTTTCTTTAGCAACGGCTTTCCATTTACCAATCTCTGTCTTAAATACTTGATCAGACCAATCTTTTCTCTTTCTTATTTGATTTGTGGGTATAACTGTTGATTCTAATTTATAAGTTTTTTCAAATTCAACCTCCTCAGTTTTTGCAGTTCCCGTCATTCCTGCTAAACCAGGATATAAAAGGAAAAAATTCTGATAAGTTATGGATGCTAATGTTTGGGTCTCAGGCTGAATTTTAAGACTCTCTTTTGCTTCTATTGCCTGATGCTGTCCATCACTCCAACGCCTTCCTGGCATCACCCTACCAGTAAATTCATCTACTATCACAGCCTCATCATTCTTAATAATATAATTCACATCTTTAACAAATAATTCTTTAGCTTTTAAAGCGTTAGTTATATAATGCGCCCAAGGATCTTGAGGATTATATAAATCATTAACTCCCAAATACTCTTCACATTTTGCAAAACCCTGATCAGTTAATATACAACTTCTCTGTTTTTCATCCACTTCATAATCACCTTCTGGATCAATACCATCTTTACTTAATTCTTTTGCTTTGATTAATGCCAGAGACAATTCTGCAGCTTTTTGATATTTTTCTTGTGGTCTTTCAACTTGGCCAGAAATGATTAGAGGCGTTCTTGCTTCATCAATTAATATTGAGTCAACCTCATCAATTACGCAATAATTAAATTTTCTTTGAACTACCTCACTAATATCGGTAGCCATATTATCTCTTAAATAATCAAATCCTAATTCTGAATTTGTGGCATAAGTTATATCACAATCATAATTTTTCTTTCTCTCAACTGGATTCATATCTTGCTGAATCAAACCAACGGATAAACCTAAAAAACGATGAACTTGTCCCATCCACTCTGCGTCCCTTCTAGCTAGATAATCATTTACAGTAACAACATGAACACCTTTTCCCGTAAGAGCATTTAAATAACAAGGTAATGTTGCGACAAGAGTTTTTCCCTCTCCAGTCTTCATCTCAGCAATTTGGCACTCATTTAAAACCATCCCGCCAATTAACTGAACATCAAAATGTCTCATATCAAGAACACGTTTACTTGCTTCTCTTACGATTGCAAAGGCTTTAGGAAGAAATTCTTCTAGGAGTTCTTTTTGTTTTTTAAAATCTAATTCTGCTGAAATATTTGATTTAAGATTTTGAGTTTCTTTTCTAAGCTCATCATCAGTCAAATGAGAAATTTCTTCTTCTAAAAAATTTATCTCTTCCACTATTGGTTGATAGCGCTTTAACTTTCGTGTATTCGGATCTCCCAACAAAAGTTTTAGCATAAGTCAAAGTCCTTAAAAAATTCATCTTATTACAAACATTATAAATTAGTGCGTTACAACAGAATGAAGAAAACTATTATCTCTTTATTTTATAGAAACGATCGATTAAGGTATTTAGATTGAAGTCACAAAAATAACCTAGCTGACATCACTTTTCAAAAATCTTTTCAATAAATGAAAGAAATATCTCTAATACAACATGCCAAAGGAGCTTTAGGTTTAAGGGTTTTTGGATTAGGTCCTAATCTTAAACCGACGAACGGATTAATTAAGCTACAAAAATTACTAGATACCAATGCTTTTTGGGCAAAAAATAGAACAATTAATGATCTAAAAAAATGTCTTGCTAATAGTGACGTTATTGTAAGTCTTTGGGTTGGCAAGGAAATAGTTGGTTTTGGTAGAGCTTTAACCGATGGGATCTACCGCGGAGTGCTTTGGGATATTGTTATAGATCAAAATCACCAAGGGAAAGGTTTTGGCACATTAATTGTAAACAACCTTTTATCTTCTAAAAAAATTAAAAGTACAAAAAAATTATATTTAATGACAACAAATAAAAAATTATTTTATTCTCAATTTGATTTTAAAGAAGTTACCTCTCAAAATTTATTGATTCGTGAAATATAAATCACTTTGTTTCTAGAGAAACAAAATCAAGATACAAATTTACTATAAAGCCATCTTATAAAAGGCCCTAAAATAGGAACTGGTCCAAAAGTTGGTCCGCAAAAATCAAAGTAATCTCTTTGCTCTTTGATTAATCCATTTTCACCAAATAATAAACGAGTAGTTCCTGGATAAATAAATTCTTTACCCATAATTTTTAAACCCATTGTCCATTCAACAAATCCATAATCCCCAGTTATGGAAATTGCATGAGTTTCTAAAAAAACATCATCACATCTTTTAATTAGCTTTTCTTGAGCTTTAACATAAGAATCTAAGCCCTCTGTTTCCTGAGTTGGGTCTGTAAAAATAACATTCTCATTATAAAATTCAGCCCATTTTTGTTTTGTTGGCGCATCCGTACCATAAGGTTTAGTAAATAATCCCTTTAAATCCTCAATAGAAATTACTCTTGTCATTACGAAATTTATTGTAAAAATATTTTAAAAGATACAAACATTAAAAGCGGATGAAGAGATTCGAACTCTCGACATTCTCCTTGGCAAGGAGATGCTCTACCACTGAGCTACATCCGCATAACTTTATTATTTTATCTCAAAGAGGGGATCAATGATAAAAATAATTAAATTTTTTCAATTAATTTAAATTTTTAATTAAGGATCCCATCTCAATAGCTTGTAAAGCATAATTCCAACCAAGATTATTCTTAATCCCTGCTCTTTCTAAAGCCTGTTGCATAGTATCAGTAGTTAAAACTCCAAAAATAATTGGAACATTATTTTCATTTGAAACTTGCGAAATACCTTTGCTCGCCTCAGATATAACTACATCATAGTGGGAAGTTTCGCCACGGATCACAGCCCCAAGAGCAATTACAACGTCATAACTCTTTTTTTTCATGAGGGTTTTAGCTGCGATTGGCAATTCAAATGAACCCGGGACCCAAACTATATCTACTTGATTGCTTGATTCAGAAGTATCTAAACCATGTCTATGTAAACAATCAAGACAACCAGATAGAATTTTGTTTGTAATTAAATCATTAAATCTTGCTATGACAATCCCAACTTTTAAAGTAGATGCATTAGTAAAAGAACCCTCAAAAATAGCCATTAAATTTTACTTAGGTATATTAATAGACTCTCACGAAAAGGTATTAAGTTCAAACTAATGAAGAAACTATCCCTGTAACAAAAACCAAAACAACCCAAACAGCAGCAATAGAATAAATTTTTCGCCTACTTTCTCTCTGTCCTTCTTCAGTAGAAGGTTGAGTCACATATAAAACGGGTACTCCAACTACCGCAATTAAAGAAGCAAATAATAGAGCATTTACGAAGAAAAAGTTAACAGCCTGCATAATTCAGTCTTAGGTTTCAAATATTATAAGTACTATAATCTCATGAAAATGATAATTTTTGGAGAAAATTTACATACTTTAGCCACTTTAAATGCAAAAAAAAAATTTCTACCTAATATCTATTTAGGAATTAAAAAAGTATGCAAGAAGATACGATAATTCAAAAGAATTTATTTGCGATTGGTAATGATAATAATGAACAAAAAGAAATAACAAAAATTCCAGAAGATTTATCTTTGGAAGATTTAAAAAAAGAATCGCAAAAAAGACCCAGACAAAGAAAAAATTCAACTAATTTAATAAATAAATTCAAGACTGATTTAATTTCAAATAACAAAAATGTTTGCATCAATGAAGAATCTTATAGCTATAAAACAGTTTCAAAACTGAAATTAACTCCTGTAATGAAGCATTATGTAACTCTAAAAGAAGAAAATAAAGATAGGTTGTTACTTTATAGATTAGGAGATTTTTTTGAATGTTTCTTTGAGGACGCTGTATTAATATCTAACCTTTTAGAAATAACGCTTACTAGTAAAGATGCTGGCAAAGAGATTGGTAAGATCCCTATGGCAGGGGTTCCCCATCATGCAATGGAAAGATACTGTGCTGATTTAATTAAAAAAAATTATTCTGTGGTTATATGCGATCAATTAGAAAAAAGTTCTGGGAATTATGGGACTCCAATTAAAAGAGGAATAACAAGAATAATTACTCCTGGAACTGTAATTGAAGAGGGGATGTTGATAGCAAAGAAAAATAATTGGATTAGTGCTATTTACTTATCAGAAGAAAACTCAGATGAATCTTATGAATGGGGTATATCAAAAGCTGATGTGAGCACAGGAGAATTAATAACTTTAGAAGGCCAATGTCTGTCAAAACTATTTGATGAAATTATTAAATTAGATTCTTCAGAAATCATTGTAGGAAGCAATGCAGTAAGAAATTTATTAATTAAAGGAAATAGTCAAATTACATATACTGTTTCTCAAGAGACTAATTTTGGAATTAATGAAGCAAATTATCTAATAAAAAATTATTTCCAAATTGCAAACCTCGAGGGAATAGGACTTAAAAATTTAAACAATGCAACTAGATCACTTGGAGGTTTATTAAATTATTTAGAAAAAATTAATCCTTCAAATTTAGATAAAGATTCTTCTTTAAAAATCTCATTAGACTTTCCACAAATCCAATATGGTCACAACAAATTAATTATTGATTATCAAACTCAAAAAAACTTAGAAATCAAAAATACGCAACGAGAAAACAATTATGTAGGTTCGCTACTATGGAGTATTGATAGAACTTATACTTGCATGGGCGCAAGGTGTTTAAGAAGGTGGATAGATTCACCACTATTAAACGTTAATGAAATTTATAAAAGACAAAATATAATTACAAACTTTCTTGAATCTAAAAAATTACGTACAGATACCCAAAATTTACTTAGAGCAATGGGGGATTTAGAAAGACTAGCAGGTAGAGCTTGTGCAGGTCATGCAAGTCCCAGAGACTTAATTGCAATAGCTGAAGGTTTAAAAAAATTACCTAGACTAAAATCCATAATTGAATTATTTAAATATGATCTCCCAGATTGGACTGATCAATTAAAAAATATTGATGAAGGACTCTTAGAATTAGCTGATACTATAAGTTTTAAATTAGTAGAAAATCCTCCTCTAAATATTAGTGAAGGAGGCATGATCCACGATGGTGTTGACAATATATTAGATGGTTTAAGAAATTTAATGGATGATTACTCTGAGTGGCTAAATAAAGAGGAATCAAAGGAAAGAAAAATTAGCAAAATTTCAAACCTAAAAATTCAATTTCATAAAAATTTTGGTTATTACATTTCTATTAATAAGTCAAAAGTTAATTTAGCTCCACAACATTGGATCAAAAGGCAAACACTTACTAATGAAGAAAGGTATATCACTTCTGAAATTAAAAATAAAGAAAATAAGATTTTCCAAATAAAAAGTAGAGCTTCATCAAAAGAATATGAAATTTTCTGCGAATTAAGAAATATAGTTGCTGAAAAAACAAAACAAATAAGATCAATCGCAAAATCCATAGCATCTCTTGATGCACTACTTGGTTTATCAATTACTTCAGTAGAAAACAATTTTATAAAACCTTCATTAATACCAATAAATGATTCAATAAAAAAAAATAGTACAAAAATTATCGCAGGAAGAAATCCAATTGTAGAGCAATTGTTAAGTGATAAAAAGTTTGTAGCAAACGATATCTCTTTTGAGGATAATCAAAAATTAATTATATTAACCGGTCCCAATGCAAGCGGAAAAAGTTGCTTTATAAGACAACTTGGTTTAATACAAATTCTCACGCAAATTGGTAGCTTTGTTCCTGCTAAGAATGCTGAAATCAAGATTGCAGATAGGATTTTCACAAGAATTGGGGCTGTTGATGATCAATCATCTGGACAATCAACATTTATGGTAGAAATGTCTGAAACTGCATCAATTCTAAATCAAGCAACTTCTAGCTCACTAGTTTTACTTGATGAGATTGGCAGAGGGACATCTACTTTTGATGGACTTTCAATAGCTTGGTCAGTAAGTGAATATCTTGCAAAAAAAATTCAATGTAATACTATTTTTGCTACGCACTATCATGAGCTTAATTATTTAAAAAATTCAAATAAGAATATACAAAATTTTCAAGTTTTAGTAGAACAAAATAACGATCAGCTAATTTTTAGCCACAGGATTGTTAAAGGGGGCTCAAACAAAAGCTATGGCATAGAAGCAGCTAAATTAGCAGGAGTCCCAAAAGAAGTTATAGAAAAAGCAAAATCAGTCTTAAATTCTTTAGAAGAAAATAACAAATTAAATTATGATATTACGTAAATTTTTGACATTCTTTTGATATATTTACTTTTCAAATAGTTTCTCTTAACAAGGCGTTAACCGCAGCAGCTGCCATGGCAGCACCTCCTCTAGTTGAATTCAAAACAATTCTAGGAAGATCGGTGGAAATCAGTTTATTTTTGCTATTCTCTACTCCAATAAATCCAACAGGCATTCCGATAATTAAACTAGGTAAATCTTTTGCATTTTCTAAAATATCAATTAAATAAGTTAACGCTGTAGGCGAACTGCCAATAACTACAATAGGAGATTTGCTTCCAGAATTTATAGCGGATAACTCCTTCCAACCTTCACTTAAGCCATATGCAGTTTTAGTTAAGTTTGTATGATTATTTTTTCCAAACCACATTCTAGCGGTGAATACTTTATTCCTAGTTGTATTTTCTGCCATTGATTTTATTGCTGCTGCTGCCATATCGGTATCAGTTAAAATCGGAGCACCATTTTTAAGTGCCTGAAGACCCTTTTCACAAGCACCTTCACTAAAATTTACAAGATTTTGAACCGTAAAATCTCCTGAAGTATGGACTAATCTCTCTAATACTTTTTTTTCCAAATAATTTAGATCATTGGCTGCTAAACGAGATCTTATGAATCTGATGCTTTCCAAAAAAATTGGATGATCTATTACCATTAAATTTAATTTGTGTTAGAAGTAATCATAGTTAATATATGGTTTTTATTGAGCTATTATGCCAATACAAATATTATGGGGTAATGATCTAAATGCTCAAAATACATTTATTCAAAAATTAATTGATAAGGAAGTATCCAAAGAATGGAAAGAAATAAACGTAACTAATTTAAATGGAGATGATGATGAACAAGTCAATAAAGCTTTTGATGAAGTTCTTACACCTCCTTTTGGAGATGGATACAGAATAGTTACATTGAAAAATAATCCCATTTTTACTGCCAAAAATGAAGATCTAAGAACTAAATTTGAAAAAATTCATGACAATATACCTCAAAATACTTATTTCATTTTGCAAAATACAAAAAAACCAGACTCAAGACTAAAGAGTACTAAATTTTTACAAAAACTTATTAAAAATAATTTAGCCAAAGAAAAATCATTTTCTTTACCAGAAATCTGGGACTATGAGGGACAAAAAAGATTTTTAGAAGATGCAGCAAATGAAATGAATATCAAAATTGATAAAAATGCAGCTGAATTAATTATTGATTCAGTTGGTAATGACAGCTTTAAACTAATAAATGAATTAGCCAAAGCTAAAACATACCTCTCTGCAATATCAAGTGATTCGAATTCACAACTTTTTCTTAAAAGTATTGATGTAAAAAAAATATTTAGTGATCATCAATCCAATATTTTCAAAATCATTGATCTTCTCTTACTAAAAAATATTAATGAAAGCCTCATTGAAATAAATTATTCTTTACAGAAAGGAGAACCTGCTTTAAGACTAAATGCAGGTTTAATTAGTCAAATAAGAATTCATACCATTATAAAACTAGCAGTTAATTCAGGTAACGATAATGCAGAAAAGATTTGTAATCTTGCAGGCATTTCTAATCCAAAACGAATTTTTTTTATTCGAAAAAAAGTCAAAAATGTATCTCAAGAATATTTAATTAATTTAATGAGTAACTTACTAGATATTGAATCATTACTAAAACAAGGTAATAATCCCATAAATGTTTTTACAGAGAAATTAATTAATTTAAGTTAACCAAATTATAAGTTTAAGAATTTACATTATCATTTAAATATGGCTTTACTAGTAAAAAAATTTGGCGGTACTTCTGTCGGTGATATTAAAAAAATTAAAAATATTGCAAGTAGCATTTGTCAAAGTAAAGAAGCAGGGAATGAAATTGTCGTAGTTGTCTCTGCGATGGGGCAAACTACAGATAATTTAAATTGTTTAGCGGAATCAATTAGTAAAAATCCTAATCGAAGAGAATTGGATATGCTTCTCTCAACTGGAGAGCAAGTAACCATAGCTCTTCTATCAATGGCATTAAACGAATACGGAATACCTGCAATTTCAATGACTGGTAGCCAGGTTGGAATTATTACTGAATCAATTCATGGGAAAGCGAGAATTCTGGATATTAAAACAGAAAGGATCCAAAATTATTTAAATCAGGGTTTTGTAGTTGTCGTAGCTGGATTTCAAGGAACAACATTAAGCCATACGGGTTCAATGGAAATTACAACTTTGGGTAGAGGAGGTTCAGATACTTCCGCGGTAGCTTTATCAACAGCTTTAGGAGCTGAGACTTGCGAAATTTATACAGACGTTCCAGGGGTTCTTACTACTGATCCAAGGATTGTTCCTAATGCAAAACTCTTAGATGAAATTAGCTGCGAGGAAATGCTTGAACTTGCAAGCGTCGGTGCTTCAGTTCTCCATCCAAGAGCAGTAGAAATTGCTCGCAATTATGGAATTAAATTGTGTGTCAAATCAAGCCAAAGTGACTCCAGTGGGACTCTCTTAGAAAGTCAAATCCAACCTCTCCCGCTAAAAAGAGGAAGCTTAGAATTAACAAAAACAGTCAATAGTCTTGAAGTATTAGAAAACCAAGCAGTATTCAGTCTCTCAAATATTCCTGATAGGCCTGGGATTGCTGCACTAATATTTGAAAAACTTTCAGAAGCAAGTATTAACGTAGATTTAATAATACAAGCGACAAATGATGGAAATAAAAACGATATTACATTTACTGTTGGTGAATTAGAAGTAAAAAAGACTGCAGAACAATGTGAACTTATAACTAGTCAATTAGGGGGAGAATTTAACTTAAAAACCAACATGACAAAATTAAGTATTCAAGGAGCTGGCATTATGGGCAGACCTAGTGTTTCAGCTGATTTATTTGATACTTTATCTCAAGCGAATATAAACGTTAGGTTAATAGCTACTAGTGAAATAAAAGTCAGCTGTGTAGTTGAAATAAATAATATACCAAAAGCTATTAGATTTGTTGCTGAGAAATTTAAGTTATCCGATACACAAATATTTGTTAATCCAATCAATGAAAAACAAGATCAACCTGAAGTAAGAGGAATTGCATTAGATAAAAACCAAGTTCAGGTAAGCTTTCGAAAACTGCCTGATCGTCCAGGTGTAGCAGCATCGATATGTTTAGCATTAGCTGAAAATAATTTACTTATCGATACTATTGTTCAGTCTGAAAGAATTTCCACTTTAAAAACTAAAGATATTAGTCTTACAATGAATAAACAAGATAGAGAAAAAGCTAACTTAGTTTTTGAGGCCTTAACAAAAAAATTACCCGGATCATACATTGAAGATGGCCCTGCTATAGCAAAAGTAAGTACTGTAGGAGCGGGAATGGCATTTAAGGTTGGGACGGCTGGAAAAATATTTAGAGCATTGGCTGACCAAAATATCAATATAGAAATGATTGCCACTAGTGAAATTAGGACTTCATGTATTGTCTTAGAAAAAGATTGTGACAAAGCAGTTAATGCGATTCATGATCATTTCGAATTAGAAAAATAAGTTCTTTTTAATTATTTCTTGCCAATTTTTGTCTTAATTTTTTGATTCTATCCCTCAAATTTGCTGCTTCTTCAAAATTTAACTCTTTTGCAGCGTCTTTCATTTTAATTTCTAACTTTTCTATTAAGTCAGGCAATTCTTCGAGCAAACATTGATTATCACTGGAACTGAAAATTGCGTCAGTTTTGTTATTAACTATATTTATTAAATCTTTAGATAAACCATCAGCATCAAGTTTTCTGGAAAGTTCTAGAAAAGATAATATTGAATTTTCTATTTTTTTGCCTGCAGGTTTTGGAGTAATACCATTGACTTGGTTATATTTTTTTTGAATAGTTCTTCTTCTATCAGTTTCAGATATTGCTCTTTTCATTGAATCTGTGAAGTTATCTGCATAAAGCAAAGCAACACCTTCAACATGTCTGGCAGCTCTTCCTATTGTTTGAATCAATGACCTTTCTGCCCTCAGAAAACCTTCTTTATCAGCATCTAAAATGGCGACTAAGGATACTTCTGGAAGATCTAGTCCCTCTCTTAATAAATTAACTCCTACCAAAACATCATATTCGCCCATTCTAAGGTCTTGAATAATTTCAATTCTTTCAATTGAATGGATTTCGGAATGCAAATATCTAACTCTTACTTTATTTTCAGATAAAAAATCAGTTAGATCTTCAGCCATTCTCTTAGTAAGTGTTGTCACAAGCACTCTTTGATTCTTTTCAGCTCGAATTCTTATTTCAGATAACAGATCTTCTATTTGGCCTTCACTAGGTCTTACATCAATTACCGGGTCTAATACCCCAGTTGGTCTTATAACTTGCTCTATAAATTCACCATCACATTGATCTAATTCCCATTGACCGGGGGTTGCACTTATAAATAATGTCTGTTTTGATTTTTCCCAAAACTCTTCACATTTTAAGGGTCTATTATCTGCAGCACTTGGCAATCTAAAACCATGATCTATTAAAACTTTTTTTCTTGATTGATCACCGTTGTACATTGCATGAAGTTGAGGACATGTTACGTGACTCTCATCAACTACCAACAACCAATCTTTGGGAAAGTAATCTATTAAACATTCTGGCGGTGAACCTTCCTCCCTTCCTGATAAATGACGAGCATAATTTTCAACTCCATTACAATAACCAACCTCTTTAAGCATTTCTAAATCATATTTTGTACGTTGTTCTAGACGTTGAGCCTCTAATAATTTTCCTTCGTATGCAAATTTATCTAGTTGAGTTTTTAATTCACTTCTAATTGCACTTATTGCACTCTCAAGTCTCTCTTTTGGAGTTACAAAATGCTTCGCTGGGTAAACGCTAACTTGTTCCAAACTTTCAAGTATTTCTCCTGTAGTAGGGTCAACATATCTAATAGCCTCGACTTCATCACCAAAAAACTCAATTCTTATTAATCTATCTTCATAAGCTGGACCGATTTCTAAAACATCACCTTTAATTCTGAATCTGCCTCTGGTAATTTCAATATCGTTTCTAGTATATTGATTTTCAACAAGAGACCTCAAAGAAGATCGTAGATTTATTGATTTTCCCACTTCAAATTTAACTGCAGCTTTTAAATACTCACTCGGTATACCAAGACCATAAATACAACTTATTGAGGCTACAACAATTACATCTTTTCTTTCAAATAATGAGCGTGTTGCAGAATGCCTAAGCATATCTATTTCTTCATTAATTGAAGCTGTTTTGGCTATATAAGTATCACTTACGGGTACATAAGCTTCAGGTTGATAATAATCGTAGTAAGAAATGAAGTACTCAACAGCATTTTTTGGAAAAAATTCCCTTAATTCATTACATAGTTGTGCTGCTAACGTTTTGTTATGTGCTAATACAAGTGCTGGTCTTCCTGTTTGTTGAATTACATTCGCAATAGTAAATGTTTTACCAGTTCCAGTAGCACCTAAAAGAGTCTGAAACTGCTTACCATTATTTACACCTTTAACTAATTTTTTAATAGCTTCTGGTTGATCTCCATTTGGTTCGTAAGGAGCTTGAAGCTTATAGTTGTTCATCAAGCTAATAGCTAAAGGATGTTGCTATACTAAGAAATTTTTTCTTCAATTATTGAATTTTTCAAAGATTCTTTTAAACCCCTAACAACCGCAATCATTGATATTAAATTATCTAATTTATTAACCACAGATCCAACGCCAACTGCTGAAGCTCCAGAGGATATTGCTAGTGGACAAGTTACTTGGCTTAATCCAGAGGCACTCATGATTGGTATATTCAGAGATTGTTTCTTAAATTCTTGATGAATAGCATAGGTAGCTGCAAGAGTTGGTACTGATTTTTCAAAAAAACCTTGAATTCCTGGAGAGTAAGGAGTAGAACTGATACCACCTTCTGTTTGAATAATATCAACGCCTTCTTCCACTAGCTTTACAGCAAGATCAACTTGTTTATCAATAGGCATAGTATGAGGAACAGTTACTGATAAAGGAAAATTAGGCAATAAATCCCTCGTCTCTTTTGTAATGTTTAAAACTTTTTTATCTGAAAAATGAATGCCTTTTTCATAAAAAGTATCGTAATTTCCTATCTCAATTAATGATGCTCCTGCTTTTACACAATCTTGAAAAGATCGAGGCACTACTGAACTTACACAAACGGGTAGTGTTGAATTCTTAAGTGCTAAATCAACGAGTTCAGGTTTACAAGCAATATCGACAAGATCTGCACCTCCTAATGAAGCAGCCTCAACAATTATTTTTACAGACTGAACATCGAAATTATTCAATCCTGAAATAACTTTGAGTAAGGATTTGCTTCTTAACTCTTCTTTGATTTTTTGTGGCAAAAGATTAATCAGACTCATTTAATTAATGAATTTATTACCCGATTGTGACATTGTTTTAGTAAAACAGTGCATTTTTTAAAAAATATTATCTGAGCAACACAAAATGACTGATAAAAAATTAAGTCAGAAAAATTGGTCATCATGGCATCATCAGCTTCATAAGGAGATTCTTACCAAAAAAATATTAATTCCCAAAGGATCCAATATTTTAATAAGTGTTTCTGGGGGTCAAGACTCAATGGCCTTATTAACCCTAATTAATGACCTAAAAAAACTACATAATTGGTCTATTAGTGTTTGGCATGGTGATCATCAGTGGCACGAAAAATCATCACTATATGCTCTTGAATTAAAAGATTATTGCGAAGATAAAAATATTTCATTCTCTTTTGACCAAGCAAATAAAGAAAGTATTTCTTCAGAAGAAAAAGCACGAGAATGGAGATATAAAAAATTATGTGAAAGAGCCAAAACTTTATTAAATAAAAACCAGCAAAAACATAATATTTATTTGTTAACTGGTCACACTAGTAGTGATAATGCAGAAACATTTATCCTCAATTTATCTAGAGGGAGCAATTTTGCAGGTCTGAGTAATATTGAGAGTAAAAGATTAATAGAAAATCAAATTTATTTAATAAGACCAATATTAATTTTCAGTAGAGAAGATACAAAACAATTTTGTAATGATATGAAGATCCCAGTCTGGGAAGATCCTACAAATTCAGATCTTAAATTAAAAAGAAATTTAGTAAGAAAAAAAATTATTCCTGCCTTAGAAGTGATCTACCCTGGTTGTTCTGAAAGGATAAATAATTTTTCCCAAAAAATGAGCAAATACAATAATGAACGTAATGATCTTAGTGAACTAGCGTATTTATATTGTAAAGATGTTCAAGGTATCGATAGGAAACTCCTAAATGGTATGTGTATTGAAGCGAGGTGCACAATTTTAAATAGATTTTTAAAAGAAATATCTGCAAAGCAATGTAGTTCTAAAAATCTGACAAAATTAGCAACTTCAATTTATGAAAAAAATAAAGGTCAAACAAACTTGCAAGAGTTTTTAAAAATTGTTTGGGATAAAAACTATATAAATTTTGAAAAAAGTTAAGATGTGACAGCAGATCTTCTTCTTCTTGTTCGACCTTCAAATGAATCTTCTGTAACAGTCTCAGCTGATGGATTATTTGAAACTTTTGAACTTTTTTGGGTATTTTGTACGTTATTTGAACTATTGGGATTATTATTTGATTTCTTATGGAAATTATTTCTATTTCTATTTGAAAAATTTTGCTCTTCTGTAATCTTTGGAATATAAGCACGAGTTCCACTTGGAGCAGGTTGAACTAAACACAAAATAAGAGGTTCAACTTGTAATTCTCTTCTCATTCTTCTCGATAAGCCATTTTCAATTTCTCTTTGTACTCCAATCCAATCGACTTCAAAATTATTCGGCCCAGTTTGTCTAGATAATTGTTTCCATCTATTTTCTAAAACCCAGCTTATTTCTCGTTCTGTCCACATAGACATTTTTCTAGGCTCTGCAGTAGTAACAACTCCTCTTAAATTAACTCTGGGAGGCGCAACCATCTTCCCATCTGTACTAATAGGAGCTAAAACAGTTACTACCCCATCCCCAGCTAATTGCTGCCTTTCCTTTAATACTCGAGCATCTACTATCCCATTTCTTGAGTTATCAAGCAGTTCAACACCAGCTTTTACAGGATCACCTTTTTGAATTGAATTAGGTGTTAACTCAACTACATCTCCATTTTCAATAATTAAAATATTGTCCTTTGGAACCCCCATAGTTTGTGCACTCTTGCCATGACAAACAAGCATTCTATGTTCTCCATGAACAGGAACAAAAAACTTAGGTTTTGCGAGTGCCAACATCAACTTTTGATCTTCTTGAAAACCATGACCAGAAACATGAATATTCTCACCCTTTCCATAAACAACCTTTGCTCCGAGTTTCATTAATCTATCTATTGTATTAACAACAGAAATAGTATTTCCCGGAATTGGGCTGGCAGAAAATATAACAGTATCAGTAGTCTTAAGACGAACATGCTGATGTTCACCGCGAGAGATTCTGCTTAAAGCTGCCATGGGTTCTCCTTGGCTTCCAGTCATTAATAATAAGGTCTCTCTATCTGGCAAATCTCTAATTTGCTTGATAGGAACAAACAAATCATCTGGGCATTTCATGTAACCAATATCTCTGGCCTTAGCAATAACATTTATCATCGATCTACCTAACAACCCGACCTTCCTTCCATGTTTCATGGCCAACTCTAGGATCATAGTCACTCTATGAACAGAACTAGCAAAAGTGGTAAGTATAACTCGTTCTTTTGCCTCTGCAATATGTTTTTCTAAAGAGGGATAAATAGTCTTTTCAGAAGGACAAAATCCTGGAACTTCGGCATTAGTCGAATCACTGAACATGCATAAAACTCCCTTTTCTCCATAATGCACCATTCTTTCAATATCAAATTGCTCTCCATCTACTGGCATATGGTCAAACTTAAAATCTCCTGTGAAAATAATTGTGCCAACAGGTGTTGTAACTGCTAAAGAAAAACTATCGCAAATAGAATGAGTATTTCGAATAAATTCAACAGAAAAATGTTGTCCAACTTTTACAACATCTCTTGGATTTACTGTTTGTATAGTTGTTCTATCAGATACCCCTGCTTCCTCCATTTTTCCTCTAAGCATTGACATTGCCAGTCTTGGGCCATAAATAATCGGAATATTAAAATGCTTTAGATGATGAGAAATACCTCCAATATGATCTTCGTGACCATGTGTGACAATCATTCCTTTTATTCTTCTTTGATTTTCTTTTAAAAAAGTTGTATCTGGCATAACAACGTTTACGCCATGCATACCATCAGATGGGAAAGCTAGGCCTGCATCAACAAGCATCAATTCATCACCATATTCAAAAACGCAAGTGTTTTTTCCTATTTCATGTAGTCCTCCAAGAGGTATTACGCGTAGAGCGGGAGTATCGCCTCTAGATCTAGATGAATCATTAGTAGATCTATTTACAGTTGAATTTGTACTTGATTGCATAATTTTGAAATTTATAAAGGCCTGCTTGTAATCAAATAAGGTTTATTTAAATTTAATTATCAAGTTGAATAATATCCCTATTATAGGGATTTCAGGATAAAAGATAGTTGCTTTTTCATGTCATTGCTTAATGGTGACAAAGGACTTCTAGGATTACCTACATTCCATCCAGATAGCTCCAAAGCAGCCTTAATTGGGATTGGATTAGTAGTCATAAAGAGTGCTTTGAAAAGAGGCTGAAGTTTTTCATGAATAACAAGAGCGTTAGAAACCTTTCCACTTTGAAAGGAATGAATCATCTCTTTCAATTGCAATCCAACTAAATGACTTGCAACACTTACTACTCCTACAGCACCTACAGATAACATTGGAAGCAACAATGAATCGTCGCCACTATATACAGAGAGTTCAGAGCCACAAATAGCTCTTAGTTCTGTTACTTCCTCTATTCTACCGCTTGCAGCTTTAATACTGAGAATATTAGAGAAATCCATAAGTTTCTTTACAGTATCAGGTAATAAATTGCATCCCGTCCTTCCTGGAACGTTGTAGAGCATTAGAGGCAAATCCTTTGCAGAATTAGCAATAGAGCTGAAATGTTTATAAAGACCTTCTTGAGGTGGCTTATTGTAATAAGGAACAACGACCAAAGCACCGTCGGCACCAGAGTCGTAGGCTTTTTTTGTAGCTTCCACAGCTTCGCTTGTAGAGTTACTACCAGTACCAACTATTACTTTACAGCTTGAATCCAAAGATCCTTTTACAGCAATAAATAAATCATGCTGTTCAGTCCATGAAAGAGTCGGAGATTCTCCAGTTGTACCACATAACACTATTCCGTCAGAACCGTTTTCAAAAAGATAATTTGAAAGTTTTATAGCTAATTCATAATCTACATTTCCATTTTCAGTAAATGGTGTAACCATTGCAGTCAATAATTTTCCAAATAGTGGGTTATTACAATAAGTTTTGTCTGTAATCATTTTTTTGGAATTAATAACTCAGCTATTTGAACAGCATTAAGAGCTGCGCCTTTTCTTATTTGATCTCCACATAACCATAATTCTAATCCATTAGGCTGACTTATATCAGTTCTTAGCCTGCCAATAGCAACATTATCTCTTCCCATAACGTCATTTGGCATAGGAAATCTATTATTTTTGTAATCCTCAATAATTTCAATTCCAGAAGATTTTTTTAATTCTTCAAGAGCATCTTTAGGCTCAACTACTCCGGCAAATTCAATATTGATCGATTCAGAATGTGCTCTTAGTACTGGAACTCGAACACATGTAGCAGAGATCTTTAAATCAGCAATACTTAATATTTTTCTGGTCTCATTAACCATTTTCATCTCTTCTTCGCAGTAATCATTTTCAAGCATGGGTGAATTATGTAAAAACAAATTAAAAGCCAGTGAATATGGCAAAACTTCACTTTTTTGAGGATTACCCTGAAGATATTTTTCAGTTAAAAGTTTTAGTTCCTCCATCGCTAATTGACCTGCGCCACTTACAGATTGATATGTTGAGACAATTACTCTTTGAATTTTCGAAAGTTTATTTAATGGAGCTAAAACTAATGTCAACAAAATGGTAGTGCAGTTTGGATTCGCTATTACCCCATCATGATTAATTGCGTCACTACCATTAACTTCAGGAACTATAAGAGGTACATTATTATCTAATCTGAAAGCACTTGAATTATCTATCAATAAAGCATTTTGTTCCATAATGGTAGATAACCATTTTTTTGAAATACTTCCACCAGCTGAAGCTAAAACTAAATCAAGATTCTTAAATTCTTCCTTAGTTGTTTTTTTTGTAACTAATTCTTCACCTTTCCAAATAATTTTTTTTCCTTCTGAACGCTCTGATGAAAGCAAAACCAATTCTGATATTGGGAAATCACGTTGTTCAAGAATTTTTAGCAATTCAGATCCCACGGCACCTGAAGAACCTAAAACAGCAACTTTTAATGGCCTATTAGGCAAATAAGGAGATTGTCTCACACTTTAAAATGATTTTTATAAATAGATTGACTATTTTTTTTACTTTATCAAAAAATTAACTTTCAAGGAAATCACATAATGTGAAATAATTAAGATTCGGTTCATAGTAATAACTTAGAAAAACATGGCTAAAGATGCACTAATAGTCAAAACAACTCCTCTGCCTCAAAGTAGAATTTCATTCGAATTAGAAATACCATCTGAGACATGCAAAACGTGTGTAAATGAAACAATCAGTTCTATCAGTCGTTCGGCTAAAATTCCGGGATTTAGACTTGGTAAGATTCCTAAACAAGTCTTAATCCAAAGAATTGGCATCACACAATTACATGCTTCTGCTCTGGAAAAAATTATTGATAAATCATGGCAAGAAGCGTTAAAAATAAAATCTATAGAGCCACTAAGTGAGCCAGAATTGGTAGATGGATTTGAATCTTTACTTGCAAAGTTTAGTCCTGAAAAATCACTTAAGGTTACTCTTCAAACTGATGTTGCCCCAGAATTAAAACTTAAAAAATCCAAAGGACTAAGTGTTGAAATATCCAAGACAAAGTTTGATCCTAAATCAATAGATGAAGCGCTAGAAAAATCTAGAAATCAGTTTGCAAACATTATTCCAGTTACCAATAGAGCAGCAAAATTAGGAGATATTGCTGTAGTTAGTTTCAAAGGGAAATATAAAGATTCTGGTAAAGAGATTGATGGTGGAACAAGTGAATCAATGGATCTTGAGTTAGACAAGAACAAAATGATTCCCGGTTTCGTTGAGGGAATCGTAAAGATGAAAATTGGTGATACTAAAACACTTAACCTTAAATTTCCTGATGATTATTCTCATGAAGATTCAAGAGGCAAAGACGCAATTTTTGAAGTAAATCTTAAGGATCTTAAGGAAAAAGAATTGCCTGAACTTAATGATGAGTTTGCAAAACAGTCAGGCAACAAAGAATCATTAAAAGAGTTAAAGAAAGATATTGAAAAGCAACTTAAAGAAAATTTTGAAAAGACTCAAAAAGATATCAAAATTGAAGCTTTATTAGATGCCTTAACAAACGAATTGGATGCTGAAATTCCAAAATCTATGATTGATATAGAAGTGAGGAATAATATTGAACAAACCGCTCAAAGATTTGCTCAACAAGGTCTTGATGTAAAATCTACTTTCACTCCGGAATTAGTTAAGTCATTAGCAGAGTCCACAAGGCCTCAAGCTGAAAAAAATGTTCAAAGAAATTTAGCTTTAAAAGCATTAGCTGAAAAAGAAAACATAAAAGTCGAGAAAGATGAAATTGATTTAAAAATGAAAGATTATGAAGATGCAATCTCTCAATCTTCAAAACAAATAGATATTAAAAGATTAACAGAAGTAGTAAGTAACGATCTACTCAAAGAAAAATTAATAATTTGGCTTGAAGAAAATTCTGAAGTAAAAGAAAAAACTACAAAAACTTCTAAAGCTACAAAAACCTCCAAAACATCAAAAGCCGCAAAAACTGCGACCAAAACTACCAAAACTACAAAAACTACAAAAACTCGAAATCAAAAAGAAAAAAAATAATTTATGAAATTTACTACTAATTAAACAAAAACCCCCTAAATTATTTATAAGCCGAAAAACTAATTTGTGAACTCAGAAAAAAAACATTTAATCCAAAGCTCAATAAGTTCTTACGAGAGTAATCATAAAACTATTGCGGCTGTTCCCACCGTTATAGAACAATCAGGTAGAGGAGAAAGAGCTTTTGATATATATTCAAGATTATTGAGGGAAAGAATAATCTTTTTAGGTACTGGAATTAATGATCAAGTATCTGACTCCCTTGTGGCACAATTATTATTTCTTGAAGCTGAAGATCCCGAAAAAGACATTCAAATATATATAAATTCTCCTGGAGGCTCAGTAACTGCAGGAATGGCAATTTACGATACCATGCAACAAATATCGCCTGATGTAGTGACAATATGTTTTGGAGTGGCCGCAAGTATGGGAGCATTCCTACTTTCTGGAGGAGCAAAGGGGAAAAGATTGGCTTTACCTAATTCTAGGATTATGATTCATCAACCTCTGGGAGGTGCACAAGGTCAAGCAGTAGAGATTGAAATACAAGCTAAAGAAATACTATTTCTCAAGAAAACATTAAATTCACTTTTAGCTGAACACACTGGTCAACCTTTAGAAAAAATTAATGAAGATACAGAAAGAGATTACTTTTTATCTCCCTCAGAAGCAGTCGAATATGGATTAATTGATAAAGTTATCAAAAAGTGACAAGGGGTTCTGATTTTTTAAGAATATGATGACGAATCGATATTTATGAGCAATCCTAGTGAATAGGGAATATTTAACACCTTTCACTTTAAAAACTTATAATCGATGGCTAAATTTGACGCCCATCTTAAATGTTCATTTTGCGGGAAGTCACAAGACCAAGTAAGAAAGCTTATAGCTGGTCCTGGGGTTTATATCTGTGATGAGTGCATAGATCTTTGTAATGAGATTCTCGATGAAGAACTACTTGATAATCAGGCGAATAGTAACAACTCTCCACAAGTAAAAAAGAAATTACCAACTGATAATCCAAAAAAATCTATTCCTTTAGAATTAACCTCAATTCCTAAGCCACTAGAAATAAAAAGTTTTCTAGATAATCAAGTTGTTGGACAAGAATCTGCAAAAAAAATATTATCAGTAGCCGTATACAATCACTACAAGCGATTAGCTTGGAAAGTTAAAGAAGACAGTAAAAATAGTAATTCAACTGATTCACAAGCAACTAAATTACAAAAATCAAATATTTTACTCATCGGCCCTACTGGAAGTGGAAAAACATTATTGGCTCAAACTTTAGCAGAGTTTTTAGATGTTCCTTTTGCAGTGGCTGATGCAACGACTTTGACAGAAGCTGGATATGTTGGGGAGGATGTTGAAAACATACTTTTAAGACTTCTACAGAAATCAGAAATGAATGTAGAACTAGCTCAAAAAGGAATTATTTATATTGATGAAATAGATAAAATTGCAAGAAAAAGCGAGAATCCCTCAATTACTAGAGATGTCTCCGGTGAAGGGGTGCAGCAAGCATTATTAAAAATGCTTGAAGGAACAATTGCTAATGTGCCACCTCAAGGCGGAAGAAAACATCCTTATCATGACTGCATCCAAATTGATACGAGTCAAATACTATTTATTTGTGGGGGGGCTTTTATAGGTTTAGAGGATATCGTTCAAAAGCGTATGGGTAAACACTCTATAGGATTTACCACCAATTCAGATCAAAACAAAGTTGATACAAAAAAAATAGTAGACCCAAGAGATTCCCTGAAAAATTTAGAATTAGATGACTTAGTGAAATATGGCCTAATTCCAGAATTTATTGGAAGAATTCCAGTTTGTGCTGTATTAGATCGTCTTACTAAAGAAACTTTAGAATCTATTTTGACTCAACCAAGAGATGCATTAATAAAGCAATTCAAAACTTTGCTAAGTATGGATAATGTTGAATTATCATTTGAGCCTGATTCTGTTGAAGCGATAGCAAATGAAGCATACAAAAGAAAAACAGGTGCAAGAGCATTAAGATCAATCATTGAAGAGCTAATGCTAGACATAATGTACACTTTGCCTTCTGAAGAAAATGTAAAAGAATTCACAATTACGAAAAAAATGGTAGATAATTTGTTCTCATCTAAAATTGTTAAACTACCTTCAGGATCAAAAAGAATCATTAAAGAGTCTGCATAAAATTAGAGTTTAATTTTTTTTAATTGAATCCCTAATTTTTCTAATTAATGAAAAATAAATGCAAAATATACATAAGCCTTTTCATCAAAAATATAGACCAAACAACTTAGACGAACTGGTTGGGCAAAAATTTATATCCATTACACTCAAACAAGCTCTATTAACAAAAAAAATTGCTCCTGCATATCTTTTTAATGGTCCAAGAGGCACTGGAAAAACATCAAGTGCAAGAATATTTGCAAAATCTCTAAATTGCCAGGCATTCGACCAACCTACGATATCTCCTTGTTGTAAATGTGACTTATGTAGACAAATTACAGATGGGAACGCTCTAGATATTATCGAGATTGATGCAGCATCAAATACAGGAGTAGAAAATATAAGAGAAATTATAGAAAGAGCGAGATTTGCACCTACTCAAGCAAGATGGAAAGTCTATGTAATTGATGAATGTCATATGCTTTCAACGGCAGCTTCAAATGCTTTACTAAAAACTATTGAAGAACCGCCCTCAAGAGTTGTATTTATACTTGCGACGACAAATCCTGAGAGAGTATTAAATACAATAAAAAGTAGATGCCAAAAGTTTGATTTTAGAAGAATAAGCCCTAGTGATATTTTTCAACATTTATCAGAAATCGCCGAAAAAGAATCCATTAAGTACGAAGTTCAAGCGTTAAAAATGATTGCAAAAAGATCTAATGGAGGTATGAGAGATGCACAAAGCCTCCTTGAACAATTGAATCTTTTACCAGAAGGGATAACAATTAATAATATCCAAAACCTCCTAGGAGAAGTACCAGAAAGTGAATTAACAAATCTGATTAAATCATTGGTTGAGAATAATCCAGAGTCATTAATTGACACCTGCAACAAATTATATGATGCAGGAAACGAACCTCTCCAAATAATTATCGGATTATTGAATATAACAAGAGATCTACTATTACACACTACTAATAATAAATATTCAGATCTTTATTATACGTCTGATGAATTTCGAGATGAGTTAGATCAAATCTCAAAAACAATAAATAAATCAACAATAATTAATTGGCATAATAATCTGAGAAATATTGAATATCAAATCAAATCAAGTGATAATCCAAGGCTTTGGTTTGAAATACATTTAACTGGTCTTCTCGATAGTCAAGAAATAAATAGTTTTGAAAATAAACAAGAAAGTAAAAATAAAACGACTGAGGAGAAGCATGAAAGTAGAAAAAAAATTGCAATTTTTAATAAAGAAAATATTCCTAATGAAATTGAAAAACCAAGTATCAAAAAAGAGAAAACTCGCGATGAAGTGATCGAAAAAAAAGAAGAAAAATTAGAAAAATTTGAAGTTCTTGAAAAAGAAAATATTGAAAATATTTCTGAAAATAACCAAAATAATCTTGGATCAAATTTAAAAGATAAATGGGAATTAATTCTTTCTAAAGTAGAGTTACCATCAACAAGAATGTTACTTTCACAACAAGCCGAACTTGAAAGTTTTGATTCGGAGAAAATCACAATTGCATTATCTCCAAACTGGGAAAGTATGATAAAAAGCAGAAAAGTTATAATTGAAAATACTGTAAAAAAGATATTTGGAGATGGAATAATACTTAATTTTTCAACCAAAAAATTAAATAAAAGTAACCCAACAAACACTCCAGAAATAACCCAAAATGAAGTAAATAATTTCCGACCAATAAAAAAAATAGAACCAAAAACTAATTCTTCAACAAAAAAATCTAACAAAGAAACTTATGATGATAGTTCAAAAAACTTAGCAAATTTTTTTAATGGAGAAATTATAGACCTTGATGAATAGATTAAACTCCAGTATGAAGAGTCTTTCGCCAGAGTATCTTTTTGGGAAAAATAGACATCTTTATAGTTACCCAAGGGATTACTACAAACCAATGTGATAAATAAAAAACAGATACAAATACCATCAAAAAATTACTTTTTTGCAATACAGGTACTTCACTTTTACAAGAAGAACCGTACCAAAAAGCAATTCCAGATAACATAAAAGCTGTAAATGAAATAGGCCAGTAAATTGGTGAATCTAAAAAAGCAATACTGAAAACTAAATCAAAAATAGAAATGATTGGTAATGCATATTGCAAGATGAAAAAATAAGTTAAATCAAATTTCTGCAAATAATCAATTTTATTAGTAAATAATTGATCTCCATAATCGAAGAATCTTTGCAACCCCCCCTCTGCCCATCTTTGCCTTTGGGCTAATAAAGCATTTAAATTCTCAACTGCCTCCTCCATGACTGGAGGATCCCATAAGATTCCAATTCTAGATTTTGATAGTAATAACCTTAAACTCAAATCAAGATCATCTGTAACTGTATCTTCATTAAAAGAACCACATGCTAATAATGTTTCTTTCTTAATTAATTGACCATTTCCCCTTAATTCGGAAACTCCAGCAACTGATAATCTTCCATATTGAAAGATTGCATCCATAGCCATCTCCATTGACTGACAGGAAGTTAAAAAATTCTTACTTACATTTGTTACTGATTTTCTTAGCTGAACTGCAGACCAATCACCCTCTTCTACAAAACTAAATAACCTGATCAAAGAATCTTGTTTTAATTCAGCATCAGCATCCAAAACTAATAACCATTCACCATGGGTAAATTTCAAGGCATAATTCAAAGCTCCTGACTTTCCTCCTCCTGCATTTGGAGAACGACTTATCACTTTTAGCTTGTCATATTGTCTAGATAATCGATCTAAAATTAAAGGCGTCTTATCAGAACTACCATCATCGATTATGTAAATATTTAATTTATTTGTTGGATAATCTAAACTAAATAATCTTTCAACTAATCTTGATATGACATTCTCTTCGTCTCTAGCTGCGACTAAAATATCAAGCACAGGTAACTCTTTATTGCTAATTCTTTTGCATACAGTATTTAAAACGTTGTTCCTTTTGAAATTTCTAGAAATAACTATTAAACCGTAAAAAACAATCACAAAAGAAAGAGTCAATATTATGTAAAAGAAATTTTCGATATTGTTAGCATGAGGAATAAAAGCTATTAAAAAACAAGCACTAAGAAATATAAACGACTTCAATCTTCGATTTTTATAAAAACCCTTACTCATAAAAGTAAATTGTTAATTACTTAATTTCCTTTGAGACAATATCTCAAATTTTTTTAGTTTTGCATTTCGATAGTAATGATTCAATATTTGTTCATAAGAGAATCCTAATTTAGCCATTTCAATTGCTCCTGACTGAGATAAACCTACACCATGACCGAAGCCACCTCCTCTCAAAAGCCATAAATCATCATTTAATTTATTAATAGTAAACAAATTACTAGGTATAAAATTTAATACCCGTCGAATATCATCTTTAACAAGAACAATAGATTTATTACCCTTGTCAGTTTGTATTTCCAATTTTGTCACTCTGCCACTAGACCCACGTTCAATAGAATTTAAATCTAAAACATCTTCATTAATATTTATAAGTTTGTTTTGAATTAACTTTTCTTTAATTTGAAGATTAGAAATTTTCTTATTCCATCTAAAAAGAGAATGATTACTCCCATAAAACTGTTCTTTATCAAAATCTAAAAAATTATTTAAATCAGATTCATTTGTAATTGGAAGTTTAAAAATTTTATTTAATGATTTAGAACCATCAATGATTGAATTGAAATAAGAATAATCTTGAATTTGCCAAGACTCGCCTGCAGTAGCAGATACTCCACCATTAGAACCATGGTAAAAAGCATTTATTGGTTGATTTTCATGAGTGAGAATTAAATTTGAAGTTTCGTCTATGGCTTTTTGTACGTTTTTATATGAAATTTCAGAAGGCTTATAAACTTGGCATTGAGTGCTTATACATAAATGATATTTATCCATATTAAATCTATCAGAATTAAATATTCCCCAAGTTCTTGCAATAACTGCTTGAGCCTTGAGTGCTTCTAAAGGAGAATTCGGTCCAATTTCATATGGCAAAACACCTGCCAAATAGTCATCAAATTCAAGTTTTTGAACTAAGGTCCAAGTTCCATATAAATCCTTTATTAAATAAAAATTTTTGCCAAAATTAACACCATTTATTTTTATTTTCTCTTCAGAATAAATATTTATAGGACCTTCAAGCTTCATACCACTGTAGTCATTTCTAAGAACAGGAGTAATTTGAAAATTTTTTATTTTTCTGAAAATCTTATTTTTTAATTCAAACTCTGGTAGATCATCTTGAAATGGAATCCATACTTCCCAATTTTTAGGGTAGGCAACAGTCGTCTCAAATCCTTTATCTCTTAGTTTCTCTGATTGTTTTTTTGCCGATTCATAGCTAGCAAAAGGACCAAAAACAATTCTTTCAATTGTTTTTGGATTTTTGACGGGAATATCTGCCCAGGTAATATTTATTTGTTTTGATTTATGTTTAATACCGTTAGACGATATCAAGTTTAAAAAACCCTTATTAGTTGAAAAGTTTATGCTCTTTTTCTCCGAAAAACTATCATTCTCCCCGCCTAAATATTGCTTTAAACCAATTAAAAATTTGCCTTTTTTAATTTCATTATGGAGTTCAACCTTTCGCAATTCTTCTCCTTTTGCATTTGAAATAAATTTAGTGTTTATTACTAAAAGAGAAATACAGCCTAAAAATAAGTTTAAAAAGGCAAATTTAAGTTTCATAAATTAGAACTTTCCTTATCAATTAAGAACTTTAATTTGCACCAATGCATATAAAGGTTTAGATTATCCTAATTAAACACATTTGACTTAAATGTCTAAATTAAAAACTCGTAAATCAGCTGCCAAAAGATTTAAAGCTACTGCGACGGGTAAATTCATGAGGAGAAGAGCTTTCCATAATCATTTACTTGATCATAAAAGCTCAAAATTAAAAAGACATCTATCAACAAAAGCCGTAGTTGATGAAAGAGATGCTGATAATGTAAGATTAATGATTCCATATGCATAAATCTTTAACCAATTTTTATTAGATATTCATGGCACGGGTAAAAAGAGGCAACATAGCCAGAAAAAGAAGAAACAAAATCTTAAATCTTGCAAAAGGTTTTAGAGGCGGCAACAAAAATCTTTTCAGAACTGCAAACCAAAGAGTGATGAAAGCTCTTTGTAATGCTTACAGGGATAGAAGAAGAAGAAAAAGAGATTTTAGAAGACTTTGGATCTCTAGAATTAACGCATCTGCTAGGATAAATGGCACAAACTATAGCAAGTTAATAAATGGCATGAAAAATTCAGAAATTATCATTAACAGAAAAATGCTTGCTCAATTAGCCTTAAACGATCCTAAGTGTTTTGAAAAAATTGTTACTTCAGTTAGTAAGTAGAAAAAATAATATAATCTAGAAAAGTAATTATAAATAATGGAAATATCTTCCTTTCAATCTTATTTAGTAATTCTTTTTGTTGTATTAATAATAATTTCTATTTTTGTATTCAGACAATTTCTAAAAACAAGAAGTGAAGAATTAAATTTAGTAAAATTCGAGCAGAAAGGTTTAGATTCTCTCACTCAAGCTACAGAATTATATGAATTTGGGTCTATTCAAATAAAAAAAAGATTATATTCTGAAGCTACTAAAACTTTTTTAAAAGCAATTGAAAATTATGAAAATGAACCTGATGAAGCCAAAGCGATCATAAATAATGCTTTAGGATTTTCTTATGCTGCTCAAAATGAATTTAAGAAAGCAATTAAACACTATAACTCTGCAATAAAATCACTTCCAGAATATCCTATAGCCCTAAATAACCTCGCATCAGCGCAACAGCGTTTACTTGAGTACGACTTGGCATATGAAACTTATCAAAAGGTTTTGGTGATAGATCCAAAAAACAAAACAGCAATTAAAAAAAGTAAGGAGTTAGAAAAAAGAAACAATTATAAACCTTATAAAGGTATTAAAGATAAAGGATTCTAAATATGGAAAATTATTCTTCTTTACTAATTGGTGGAAAACAATTTTCTAGTAGATTAATGGTTGGTACTGGCAAATACAAATCTACTCAAGATATGGTGGAAAGTTTGTCAAATTCTGAAACGGAAATTATAACCGTCGCTGTTAGAAGAATTAAAAATGATCAGACAGGAGAAAATTTACTCGAAAGGATCAACTGGGAAAAATACTGGATGCTTCCTAATACAGCTGGTTGTGTTAATTCCGATGAAGCAGTCAGAATAGCAATTTTAGGTAGAGAACTTGCAAAATTATCAGGTCAAGAAGAAAACAATTTTGTGAAGTTAGAAGTTATTCCTGACAAAAAGTATTTGCTACCAGATCCAATAGAAACTCTTAAAGCAGCCGAAATTTTAATAAAAAAGGGTTTCGCTGTACTACCTTATATCAATGCAGATCCTATTCTTGCAAAAAGACTAGAAGAAATAGGTTGTGCTACTGTAATGCCATTGGGCTCTCCCATAGGCTCCGGGCAAGGTTTGTTAAATTTATCAAATATAAGGATAATTATTGAGAATGCAAAAGTGCCAGTAATAATTGACGCAGGAATTGCGGTGCCTAGTGAAGCTTCTCAAGCTATGGAAATTGGAGCTGATGGTGTCTTAATCAATAGTGCAATAGCACAAGCTGCAAATCCTCCTCTAATGGCTCAAGCGATAAATTATAGTGTGAAAGCTGGCAGGCAAGCTTTTCTGGCAGGAAGAATTAAAAAACAAGACTTTGCAGTTGCAAGTTCACCGGAAAAAAACATATCTATCTAATTATCTAAATTGAGAAAAGTTTAAAAAGAAAGTAAAAATTTATTATTTGCTTTTATTTATCGTATTAAGAAAGAAGATTTGAAACTTTTTACAATGTTTTTTCGCAAAGTGGAAGCACGCTGTAGTAATTTAATAAATATATTATGAATCTATTAATTCTGGAGTTCTGAGTGAAAATTATTGTTCTAGGTGGAGATGGTTTTTGCGGTTGGCCTTGTGCGGTGAATTTAGCTGAGCAAAATCATGATGTAATTATCGTCGACAATTTAAGTCGTAGAAAAATTGATATTGATCTAGAGGTAGAATCTTTAACTCCAATTGCTTCGATAACAGAACGACTTTCTGCATGGGAAGAGATTGGTGGTAAACCTATGAGATTTCTTAACATGGATATCTCAAAGCAATATCAAAAATTACTCGATTTGCTCATTGATGAAAAACCAGACTCCGTTATCCATTTTGCAGAACAAAGAGCAGCGCCTTACTCGATGAAATCGAGTTTTACCAAAAGATATACAGTAGATAATAATGTTAATGGCACCCACAATCTTCTTGCTGCAATAGTAGAGAGTAATTTAGATATTCATGTTGTTCATTTAGGAACGATGGGAGTCTACGGATATGGATCACATAGAGGTGCAACAATTCCAGAAGGTTATCTAAAAGTTGAAGTTCCACAACCAGATGGAAGCCGCTTTGAAGAAGAAATATTACACCCTGCAAGTCCAGGCAGTGTTTATCATATGACTAAAACTTTAGATCAATTATTATTTCTTTACTACAACAAAAATGATCTTGTAAGGATTACTGATCTACATCAAGGCATTGTTTGGGGAACAAATACAGAAGCAACTTTAAAAGACCCTAGATTAACAAACCGATTTGATTACGACGGAGATTATGGAACTGTTCTAAACAGATTTCTAATGCAAGCTGCAATTGGATATCCATTAAGTGTTCATGGGACAGGAGGTCAAACAAGAGCCTTTATACACATAAAAGACTCTGTAAAATGTGTGCAACTTGCTCTTGAAAATCCTCCAAAACCTGGAGAGAGAGTTAAAATCTTCAATCAAATGACTGAAAGTCATCAAGTTGGAGAACTAGCTAAAAAAGTTGCGTCTCTAACAGGTGCTGATATCAATTATTTACCAAATCCAAGGAATGAAGCAGTAGAAAATGATCTAATTGTTGATAATAAATGCTTTATTGAATTAGGTTTAAACCCAACGACTCTTGATAATGGTTTATTAGAAGAAGTTGTTGAAGTTGCTAAAAAATACTCCAATAGATGTGATCTTAAGCGCATACCTTGTGTTTCATCCTGGACTAAAAAACAAGCTGAGGCTATAAAGACTAATTAAAATTTCTGAAATAATCATCTTAAGAAAGTGAAAATTGCATTGTTTACTGAAACTTTTTTACCGAAAGTTGACGGCATAGTCACAAGACTGACTAAAACAATTGAATTTTTAATAAAAAATGGCGATGAAGTTATAATTTTTTGTCCAGAGGGGTGTCCAGAATCATATATGGGTGCAACTGTAGTTGGAGTTGCTGCAATGCCATTACCCTTATACCCAGAGTTAAAACTTGGTTTACCAGGTCCTGCAGTCTCAGATAAGTTAGAAAAATTTAATCCAGATTTGATACATGTTGTAAATCCAGCTGTACTTGGCTTAGGTGGCATATGGTTGGCGAAAACTAATAATATTCCTTTAATTGCCAGTTACCATACTCATCTTCCGAAATATCTAGAACATTACGGTATGGGTATGTTAGAGCCACTTTTGTGGGAATTACTTAAAGCAGCACATAATCAAGCCTTATTAAATTTATGTACATCCACTGCTATGGTTAATGAGTTAAAAGATAAAGGTGTTCAAAGGACTGCTCTATGGCAAAGGGGGGTAGATACTTACAGTTTCCGACCAGATTTGAGAAGTGAGAAAATGAGAAAAAAATTATTTGGGGAATATAACGACTCTAATTACTTATTGATTTATGTAGGAAGATTATCAGCAGAAAAACAAATTGAAAGAATTAAACCAGTCTTAGAAAGTGTCCCTAATACTTGCCTAGCACTTGTAGGTGACGGACCATATAGAAACCAGCTTGAAAAAATATTCGAAAATACCAAGACTAATTTCATAGGATATTTATCTGGCGATGAACTTGCTAGCGCCTATGCCTCTGGAGATATATTTTTATTTCCATCTAGTACAGAAACACTTGGGTTAGTTTTACTAGAAGCAATGGCAGCAGGATGTCCAGTGATCGGAGCCAACAAGGGGGGAATTCCAGATATTATTAGCGATGGTATTAATGGTTGTTTGTATGATCCTGATGAAAAAGATAATGGAGAAAAGAGTTTGATTGAAGCGACCAAAAAAATTCTAGAAAATGAAGATAAAAGAGAAGTTATGAGAAAAGAGGCACGAAACGAAGCTGAAAAATGGGATTGGAATAAAGCAACCCTACAACTGCAAAATTATTATGCCGACACTCTCAAAGAAATAGATGAAAACTAATCTTAATTATGCTACGTGTGGAGGCGTAGGACTACTATACGAATTTAAGGGAAGTATTAGAGTAGCGATATTTTGATTCTTTTCAGGCCTTTTTTTCTTTGGGAATTTTTTCCCAAAAGGAACTCTTATCACATTAGTTCCCTCAATAGAACAAATGTTTGAGTTATCTCCTGAAAAATTATTGACGAAATTTGGTAAATCGACATTTTTAACTGGCAGGTGCTTAACATTGCCAGATTTAAAATCTTTGGTCATAGCTTCAAATACCCCAAAAAATTTGATGCTCGAATATTGTAATAAAAAAATTTAAAAAAATTCTATAAGAAAATATTAAATTTTTATTCTCACTGATAATAACTAAGTAAATACATGGACGCTAGTCCTTTAAGCACATTTTTTTTCTTCAAAAGTCTCTCCTTGATTCACATTACAAGAACAAATTAAATTGCGATCGCCATATGCATTATTGATCCTAGAAACTGAAGACCAAAACTTAATAGATGTAGGAGTTTTATAAGGAAAAGAAGCTTTTTCTTTTGAATAAGGATAATGCCAATTATCAGCAATCAACTCTTTCAGCGTATGGGGAGCGTTGCTTATTACATTATTGTTCTTTAATTCAATATTTTTTTCTATTTCGCTGATTTCTTCTCCAATCAATAGCATAGCCTCGCAAAATCTATCCAATTCAACTAAACTTTCACTTTCAGTAGGCTCTATCATTATGGTCTCTGGAACAGGCCAACTTATAGTTGGGGCATGAAAACTATAATCTATTAATCGCTTAGCTAAATCATTTACACTCAAACCAGTTTTGGATTTTAAATCTCTAAAATCTAAAATACATTCATGTGCTACAAAATTATTTTTTCCTTTATAAAGAATCTTGAATTTATGCTTTAAAGAATGCGCAATATAATTTGCAGATAAAATTGCATGCGCAGTTGCTTTCCTTAAACCACTAAGACCAGCCATTTTAATGTACATCCAACTTATTGGAAGAATACTTGCACTCCCATGCTTGGCAGAAGATACGTAATTGGAACTATTAGATAAATTATTATCCATTAAAGAATGAGTTGGAAGAAATGGGCTTAAAATTTCTGATGCAGCAACTGGGCCTACTCCTGGACCACCCCCTCCATGTGGAATACAGAATGTTTTATGTAAATTCAAATGACAAACATCAACACCATAATTCCCCGGTTTGCATAATCCAACTTGAGCGTTCAAATTTGCTCCATCTAAATAAACAAATCCTCCAACAGAGTGAATTAAATCGCATATATTTCTGATTTGTAATTCAAAAACTCCATGAGTAGAGGGGTAGGTCAACATAAGGGCTCCAATTTGGTTATCAAATTTCTTGACCTTGATCGACAAATCTTGAAAATCAATATTTCCTTCGTCATCACATTCAACAGTTAAAACATCAAATCCTGCCATAACTGCACTAGCAGGATTTGTTCCATGAGCACTTTGAGGTATTAAACATTTTTTTCTTGAAAGTTCGCCTTTTGATTCAAAATAAGAATTTATAGCCAATAATCCTGCAAACTCTCCCTGAGAGCCTGCATTTGGTTGAAAAGAAACTGATTTTAAACCAACAATATCACTTATCCATTTTTCTAGGTCAGATATTATTTTTGAATAGCCTTTAGTTTGTTCTGGTGGGGAAAAAGGATGAATAGAAGATAAATTAGCCCAAGAGACTGGATTTAACTCTGCTGCAGAATTTAACTTCATGGTACAGCTTCCCAATGGGATCATCCCATCTACCAAAGAAAAATCTTTTTCTGCAAGTCGGAATATGTATCTCATTAATTCAGTTTCACTTTGGTAATTTGTGAATATATCTTGCTGCATCCATGCACTGGATCTCAAAGCTAAACTTTCAAGATGAAATACTTTATCAAATTTTATATGCTCTAAATCTTCTTCTTTTTCTATAAGTTTTGCTATGAAAGTCAAAATATCTTTGATTTCTTTTTCATTACTAAGTTCATCTAAAGAGATTCCAAAACCAGTTGAATTTTCAATAGTTGATCCCAACGGCAAAATTCTTAAGTTATAGCCATTTTTTAAAGCTTCATTGTGGATCCTCTGGGAGTACTCAGAATAAACATCAACACTATCGAATCTAATCCCATCAGGAATATCAAAACCTAAAGCAGCTAAACTTGATTCTAAATTTATTCTCAATTCCACTAATCTCTTAGCAATTTGGGTTAATCCAGAAGGGCCATGATAAATAGCATAAAAAGAAGAAATTATGGCTAACAAAGATTGAGCAGTACAAATATTACTAGTGGCCTTTTCCCTTCTAATATGTTGTTCTCTTGTTTGCAATGCTAATCTTAGAGACTTTTCTCCATTTTTAGATAGAGTTTGCCCAACAATTCTTCCAGGTATCAGCCTTTTATATTTTTCACTACAAGCAAAATATGCTGCATGGGGGCCACCAAAACCCATTGGAACACCAAATCTTTGCATACTACCCACTGCTACATCAACACCAAATTCAGAAATTGGTTTAATCAAAACTTGTGCCAGTGGATCAATACATGCCGTAACAATAATTTCTGATCTATGTGCTTGGGATATTAAGAATGTAGGATCATATAATTCACCATTTTTACCGGGTAATTGCAACAAAATTCCAAAAACATCATCATGATTAGGAAACTTGCTTTGAGTAAAGCGTTTTAAGGATATTCCCAAAGGTTTTGCTCTGGTTTGCAGAACATTAAAAGTATGATCAAAAACATTTGATTCGACTAAATACACTTTTGAAGATTTATTTTTTCTTGCGGAAAAACTCATGGCCATAGCTTCTGCAGCAGCAGTACCCTCATCTAACAAAGATGCATTGGCAACAGGGAATCCTGTTAGTTCACAAATAATAGTCTGAAAATTAAATAGAGCTTCTAATCTTCCTTGTGCAATTTCTGCTTGATATGGAGTATAAGAGGTATACCACCTTGGATTTTCAAAAACATGTCTTTGGATTACTCTAGGCATGTGATTGTCATAATAACCAAGGCCTATAAGTGATCTCATTTTAGTATTTTTATTCGCAATCTCTTCTAATTCATTTAATGCCTCAATTTCTGAACAACCTTTGGGCAATATTTCTGAAGATTTATCTTTAAGCTGAATATCTTCAGGAATAACTTGCTTTATAAATTGATCAATATTATTAAAACCAAGCTTGTTAAGCATAATTCTTTCATCATTATCTCCTAACCCAAGATGCCTATCTATAAACAAATCAGACCCAAATTTGGATGTCATATTTAAATATTTTTCTTTAAAATAGCTCTTTTTAAAAAGTTTGCCTTATTTTGGTACAACCTTTAATTGATATTCCTCAGAAGTCATCAAATCAGCAATTGATGCTTTTGATTCTGGTTTCAAAATGACTAACCAACCGTCTCCAATCGGATCATTCTGTAAAAGCTCAGGGTTCTCGATAACACTTTCATTTACAGATACTATTTGCCCTGAAAAAGGCAGATAGACTTCCTCTACAGCTTTAACTGATTCTATTGTGCCAAAAGTCTCGCCTTTATCTAAAGTCGCTCCTTCATCAGCTAATTCAACAAAAACAATATCTCCTAATTGATCTATAGCGAATTCACTAACTCCAATTTTTAACAATCCATTTTCTTCCAAGACATATTCATGAGTATCAGCATAGTTAAGGTTGTCTGGAAACTTGTAAGACATGATTAAGTAGATAAAGGAAGTAGAGAATCCTTTGAAATTAATTTTTCCTCTAATAGTTCAGATAATAATCGAATTAACGCAATTTTGATGTGAGCTATGTGAGAACCACCTTGAACAAAAATATTGTAAGGATCTCTTAGAGGGGCATCAGCAGAAAATTCACTTGTACTACCTTCAATAAAGGTACCTCCTGCCATTAATAATTTTGAATCATATCCATCCATTGATGATGGAACAACATTCAGAAAAGAATCTACTGGTGAAGAATTTTGAAAAGATTGACAAACTTTTTGTACCAAATCAGGATTATTTAATCTTACTGACTGAATAAGATCAGATCTATAAGTTGCTGGCTCTGGTAAAACCTTAAATCCTAAATTTTTAAAAACTGCTGCAACCATATCAGCACCTTTTAGTGATTCGTGAACAATTTGTGGAGCCAAAAACAAACCCTGCAAAATTAATCTTCCTAGTCCAAAATTTATTCCTGCAGAAGAACCAATGCCTGGTGAGGTTAATCTAGAACATGCCATCTCAACCAACTCTGCATCTCCTGCAACGTACCCACCAGTAGGAACGATTGTTCCTCCCAAATTTTTAATCAAAGATCCAGCAATTATATTTGCCCCTTTAGAAATTGGTTCACTATCTTCAACAAGCTCCCCATAACAGTTATCAACAAAACATATACAATTAGGATCAAGGGAATGAATAAGACTACAAATTTTCTCTATCTGATGATTCGTAAGAGACTTTCTCCAACTATATCCACAACTTTTTTGTATGAATACTAATTTGCATGAATTTTCTTCAAAAGAATGAACAATTTTTTCTTCAAAAGAATCAAAATTCTCGCAGATATTTATTTGCTTATATTCAATGTCAAAATCTTTAAGTGAGCCTTTTCCTCCTCCCCTTATTCCTATGACTTCTTCTAAAGTGTCATATGGTTGTCCTGTAAGAGATAACATTACATCTCCAGGTCGAAGAATTCCAAATAAGACAGAACTTATTGCATGCGTTCCACTTACAAATTGCATCCTCACAGCAGCCTTTTCAGCTAGAAACAATCTTGCAAAAACAGCATCAATTTTTTCTCTAGATATATCATCATGACCACTACCAGAAGATTGATTGAAATGACTAGTAGAAACTTTTTCTTCCTTAAAAATTGTCAAAATATTTTCTAATTTCTGGAAAACCTGATTGGACCTTTCTTGGAAAACTTTACTTAAACTCTCTTCGACAGAAAGAACAGCGTTTTCAGCCAGTTTTAGGTTATTGTTAATAATCATTTATTATGAAAATTCATGTTATTTTTCATAAGCTAAATTTCTTAATTCTGCGAGAAAAGCATTAGGTCCCCTTCCCTGAAAATAACAAAGTTTTTTCGAAGCCTCATATAAATCAAGTAGTTCTCCATCTAATTCTTCTGCCGTATAATCTCTAATTCCTGCAATTACCTCAGCAAAACGTTCTCTACGGGCAGATTTATTGACAGCATAGGCTTCCATTACCTGCATTTTACATGATCTCCAAGCCTTATTTTGACAAAAATGCACTGACAGAGCATCACTTAAAGCAGAAGCTTCTTCATCTTCTATATACCAGTCAAAAGATGAAGGTAGAGGTTGTAATCCTGAAAATATCTCGAATAACTCCCCGGCCGACAATGGATTACCAGAATCATTTTTTAGGGGTAATGCAGACTCTTCCAAAGATTTCCATAACTCTGGGTAATCACTTTCAAAACGATCCCTTATTTTTTCAATACCTTGATCAAGAATCATATTAACTTGAGCTAAAGCAAGAAAAACTTCAGGACCTGGAGAAGATAACTTCCCATTCCTAAGATTAGAAATTTGCGAATTATGAACTTTACCTAAATTAAGAACTTCAGAAAGTAATGGCAATACTCTGTGAGACCAACCATTTCTTTCATGCCAGAGGTGTATCAAATGAGCCATAGCCCTTCGACCTCTAGATAATTTATCGCGATATCCGAGACTCACAGATAATTAAACTAATCAATAGTATAGTATGATAATATTACATATCGGTAATTTTGAAAATAGTTTTTCCATATCATGAATTCAGTAATTTTCCAAGAAACAGCAAAATTAAAAAAACCTGTACCAGCTGAAAAAGTTATAGAACTCTCAGAAAAATTGCTGGAACCTTCCAGTCATTCAAAAAGATATCCCCCAAGACTACATAAAACGTGGGGAACAATAGTTTTTATGGTTGCTATTCATATTCTTTCTCTTGTGGCTATACAACCAAAATTTTGGAGTCTCCCTGCAGTCACTTCATTATTATTCTTTTACTGGGTAACTGCTTGTTTAGGAGTCACCCTTGGATATCACAGATTGTTATCACACAGATCATTCATTGTACCAAGATGGTTAGAAAGATTTTTTGCTACCTGTGGAGCCATAAGTTGCCAGCATGGACCAATAGATTGGGTAGGTTTACATAGGCATCATCACTCTTTTTCAGATACTGAAGTAGATCATCACAACAGTAAAAAGGGGTTTTGGTGGAGTCATATGGGTTGGATGTTTAAAGACGTAGAAGCACTAAAAGCTGTTCCAAAACTAAGTGCAGATTTAATCAAGGATCCATACTATAGATTCTTAAATAAATATTTTTTATTCTTACAAATTCCTATTGGACTTTCATTATACGCAATAGGTCAAAAATTAGGAGTTGGAGGCTGGGCTCTAGTCCTTTGGGGAATACCATTGAGGCTTGTGGTTGTTTATCATGTAACTTGGCTAGTCAACTCTGCGACGCATTGTTGGGGTAAAGCACCATTTGAAAGTGGTGATTCATCTAAAAACAATGCATGGGTTGCTGCATTAACATTTGGAGAAGGTTGGCATAATAACCACCATGCATTTCCCAATTCGGCAAAACAAGGATTATTTAAAGGTCAAATAGACATAACATGGGAACATATTAAGATTCTTGCGAAATTTGGTTTTGCAAAAAAAGTAAAGTTACCCTCCAGGTCTTATTATTAACTATATTGTTCAATATTTTCATGGCTAAAAGAGTACAAGTCGCACTAACTGAATCAATCGCATCACTAGGTAAAGAAGGAGATCTAGTTGATGTAGCACCTGGTTACGCAAGAAATTTTCTATTACCTTACGGCAAGGCAATGAATGTAACACCAGCAGTCCTTAAACAAATTGAGAGGAAGAAAGAGAAAGAAAAAATCGCTGCTGATAAATTAAAGCAAGAAGCTTTAGATTTCCAAACTGCATTATCTACAATAGGTAGGTTCACTATCAAAAAACAGGTTGGAGAAGATGGTGTCCTTTTTGGAACGGTTACCAATGGGGATGTTGCCGAAGCGATAGAAGCTGCAACTAAAAAAGAAATTGATAGAAGAAACATTACTGTTCCTGACATTCATAATTTAGGTTCATTTACTGCAAAAATAAAATTACATCCAGAAGTAAATGCAGAAGTTAATATTGAAGTAACAAGTTAATCAATTTGTTGCATTATTTTGAAAAGTAGCCAGAGTATAAATCTAAGCAATTAAAGATATGGTTTCCGTACCTTTTCCAAATAATGGGCAAAATAAAAATTTTAAAAAAGATTTCAATAGTGAAAATGCTGGATTAGTACCTCCTCAAAACGTTCAAGCAGAGGAAGCTGTTCTTGGGGGCATACTTCTTGATCCAGACGCGATCGGAAGAATTGCAGACTTAATTAAACCTGAAGCTTTTTATATAAATGCCCATCAAGAGATTTATAGAACAGCATTAATGTTGCATACCCAGGGTAAACCAACTGATTTAACGTCAATGAGTGCTTGGTTAGCAGATAATGGATCACTAGAAAAAATTGGAGGAAACAGCAAACTGGTAGAACTAGTTGAAAATGTTTCCTCTACAGCTTCCATAGAACAAGTTGCTAATTTAATTAACGACAAATTCATGAGAAGGCAACTTATAAGATCTGGGAATGAAGTTGTTCAACTAGGTTTTGATCAAACTCAAGATACTAATGAAGTTCTAGATAAAGCAGAGCAAAAAATATTTGAAATCAGCCAAGAAAAACCTTCAAAAGGCCTGACCCAAGCAGCTGAAATCCTTACAAGTACTTTCAATGAAATAGAGTCAAGATCATTAGGTACTTCAGTAGCTGGTATTCCAGTAAATTTCTATGACCTTGATGCGATGACTCAAGGTTTTCAAAGAAGTGATTTAATAATTGTTGCTGGAAGACCTTCAATGGGGAAAACTTCAATAGTTCTTAATCTGGCAAAAAATGTTGCACAATCGCAAGATTTACCTGTGTGTGTATTTAGCCTTGAAATGAGCAAAGAACAATTGACATATAGATTGCTCTCTATGGAAGTTGGAATCGAGAGTGGCAGGCTAAGAACAGGCAGATTACAGCAAGATGAATGGCCATTACTCGGAGAAGGTATCAATTCATTAGGTCAATTACCAATATTTATAGATGACAAGCCTAACTTAAGTGTTTTAGAGATGAGATCTCTTTGCAGAAGATTAATAGCTGAACAAAAAAAAGAACTTGGATTAATTGTGATTGATTACCTACAGTTGATGGAAGGATCAACCCCTGATAATAGAGTGCAAGAACTTTCACGAATAACAAGAGGTCTTAAAAGCATGGCCAGAGAATTAAAAGTACCAGTAGTAGCTTTATCTCAGCTTAGTAGAGGAGTTGAGTCTAGAACAAATAAAAGACCAATGTTAAGCGATTTAAGAGAATCAGGGTCTATTGAACAAGACGCAGATTTGGTGTTAATGATTTATAGAGACGAATACTATAATCCAGAGACTGAAGATAGAGGAATTACAGAGATCATTGTCACTAAACATAGAAATGGACCCGTAGGAACTGTTAAATTATTATTTGAACCTCAATTTACGAGATTTAGGAATTTAGCTAATTAAATCGATCCTAAAATGCAAGATCATCAAGCAACAAATGAATCTTTTGATGTCATCGTTATTGGAGGAGGACATGCAGGATGTGAAGCAGCTATAACAACAGCTAAATTAGGATTTTCTACAGCCTTATTTACAATCAATTTAGATAGGATTGCCTGGCAACCTTGTAATCCTGCAGTTGGCGGGCCAGCAAAAAGTCAGCTGGTTCATGAAGTTGATGCATTAGGAGGAATTATTGGTAAATTAGCTGATGAGACAGCTATACAAAAAAGAATATTAAATGGAAGTAGAGGCCCAGCTGTATGGGCTTTAAGAGCTCAGACAGATAAAAGAGAATACTCAAAAAAGATGATTGAAATACTACAAAATACAGATAATTTATCATTAAAAGAAGCAATGATTACTGAACTAGATATCGGAAAAAGTGAAGAAATTGGATTGAACTCAAAAAAAATCGTAAAAAAAAGAATAAAGGGTGTAAAGACTTTCTTTGGTAGTTATTATTCAGCAAGATCAGTTATCATCACAGCTGGTACGTTCTTAGAAGGAAGAATATGGATAGGAAATAAATCAATGTCAGCTGGTAGATCGGGCGAACAAGCAGCAAAAGGTCTTACTCAAAATTTACACGAAATTGGTATCAAAACAGAACGTTTAAAAACAGGAACTCCAGCAAGAGTTGATAAAAGAAGTATCATTTTTGATGAATTAGATATTCAACCAAGTACTGCAGCAGATAAATATTTTTCGTTTGATCCAGATATCACAAATAATATGCCCCAAGTTAGTTGTCATATCACAAGAACAACTGCCAAAACACATCAACTAATTCGAAACAATTTACATTTAACTCCCATTTACGGCGGTTTTATTGATAGTAAGGGGCCAAGATATTGTCCATCAATTGAAGATAAAATCGTAAAATTTGCTGATAAAGAATCACATCAAATTTTCTTAGAACCAGAAGGAATTAATACCCCTGAAATATATGTTCAAGGATTCTCTACAGGTTTACCTGAAAATATTCAATTAGAACTTCTAAGAACCTTACCTGGATTAAATGAATGTAAAATGTTGCGACCAGCTTATGCTGTCGAGTATGACTATATACCTGCAACACAACTCCAAACATCACTCGAAACGAAAGAAATTGAATATTTATTTAGCGCTGGACAAATTAATGGAACTACTGGTTATGAAGAAGCAGCAGCACAAGGATTAGTAGCCGGAGTTAATGCGACAAGAAAACTAAACAAAAAAGATCCAATAATCTTCACTAGAGAAAGCAGCTATATAGGAACAATGATCAATGATTTAATTACCAAAGATCTCAAAGAACCATATAGAGTTCTTACTAGTAGGAGTGAATACAGGTTGACCCTTAGAGGAGATAATGCAGATAGGCGATTAACCCCATTAGGTTATGAAATAGGGCTAATTGATGAGAAAAGATGGTCGGCCTATCAAGAAAAGATGAAACTCCTTGAGGAAGAGAAATTAAGATTAAATAACACCCGTTTAAAAAATACCGATGAAACATCAAAAAAAATAGAATTAGACAAGGGATCAAAAATCAAAGGCTCAACGACTTTGAAAGAACTCTTAAAAAGACCAAACTTTCATTATTCAGATCTAATTAAATATAATTTGACTGAAAAAAATATAGCTTGTTCAATACAAGAAGGAGTTGAAATAGATATTAAATACGAGGGTTATCTTAAAAGACAAAAAAACAACATTGAACAAATAAATCGTCAAAGCTGTAAATCTCTGCCTCAAGAAATAAATTATGAAAAGATAGATACATTATCTTTAGAGGCTAGAGAAAATTTGAATAAGATAAAGCCAAAAAATTTTGGTGATGCTTCAAAAATTCCTGGGGTTAGCAAAGCTGATTTAACTGCTTTACTTGTTTGGCTAAAAATAAGAGAGATAAAAAAAAATAAGGCAAATATTTTTGCTGAAAAAAAGTTATCATCTTAAAAGCACTCCGTCAGAGCACTGAACAATAAACTTTTTAACTCTCCAAAAATTTTATGGGAAGAAAAAGCCTCTAATTTTTTAGTGAAGAATTCATTACCAAAAATATCTGGTCCATGGAAATTAATGCTGCTTGGGGATGGAAGTCCAACTAGACATCTGCAACTTTTAACTAATCAAGAGACAAAAATTAACTTAATTTCAATGCAATTAGATTCTCTATCCACTCAAGAAGGCCCTACAGAATTGAATCAGTTAAATGGCCCTTTAATTAGAAGACAAGTATGGATCAAAAGCAATAATAAAAACCTAGCATGGGCAGAAAGTTGGTGGAATGCAGATCAAGTGAATGAAAATTTAAAAGCCAAAGAAGAGCCAATTTGGAAGAATTTGACACAAGACAGATCAGAATTATTTAGAGAAGTTGATCGTATTTCACTTGTCAATGCAAAATGGCTAGAAGATCAATTTTGCTCTAAAGGTCCATTTTGGTCAAGAAATTACAGATTTTTTCGAGACAAAAAACCCTTAACGATTATAAGGGAAGTTTTCAATCCAAATTTAGAAGCTTTACTGGGTTATTCAGGAATTAAAGAATTTACCAAACTATACTCTTCTTCTTCTTGATCTGGGAAGATTTCTTGATTTTGATTGAACTTGTTGGATTGATTGATCTCTCAAAGTATTACTCTCATTTTCTGAAGCTCTTTGCCATCTTTCAACTTTGAAATCCATTTCATCTGGCCAATCTTCGTCCTTACTCTCTTTCACATAAGGTAATTTTTTTTGCTCAGTTGTCTGTAAATTTTTTGATTGCCTTAAAGATACTGCTTCTAATGGTCTTTTTGAATACTTTGTAGTAGATTCATAAGAATTTGATTCTCTGGAAAATGTCTTAATATCGCTTTGATTATCGTAAAAATTCTCATCATTCCAATCATCATTTTCTTCATCAAAAAATAAATCTACTTTTTCAGATACCCATCTTCCTACTTTTTTAACACTCTTACTTGTTATTCCTTGAAAATCTGAGTTCCTTCTTTTACCTGGCCTAGCACCAGATACTCCATCAACGAATTGTCTTCCAGTTTCAAAAATTTTATCAACCTGTTTATCAACAATATTTCTATCAAAACTATTTCTAAGATTTCTAATTCTCCTTGAATCCATAAATTATTGTTCTTTTTAAAATATAAACTACATTAAAAAAATAAATAATTCCAAAGATAGAAACAAAAACACATCTTATATTTTTATTCAAACAAAATTATACACTTTTTATTCCATGATCCTTTAAAGAAATTTACGCAACATTTTTTACAAGCAATATTCTTTATCCTTTTCCTGTAGAAAAATTTCTCACCACAATTTTGGCAAGTTCCTATGTATTTTAATTCTCTCCTTTCAATAGGAAATGAGTGCCTCACAGAAATTTGAAAATACTTCTCTTTCTTATTAATTTCATTCATCTTTTCTAAGAAATTTGGACCATGTATCTCATTTTTTTTTAATATCATATCTACCCATGCATGAATCATTTCATGACATAAAGTACTGTTTATTTCACTAGTAGATAATTTACTCAAAATAGGTTTAGATAAGATAATTTCAGAATCTACAAGACCATTAATTCGTTTTCTTTTATAAAAACCAGCAGTAGTTTTTAATCTATTATCACTCCATCTAACTTTTACTAAAGGTTGATTATTAACCGCTAGAGAATTATCAAAATATTGGCTATTAAATTTATGAAATAAAGGTAAAAGAGGAATTACAGGCATTATGGATTAAAATTAGTATTATTTTGACAAAAAAAGCCATCAAAAACGATTTCTTTTCTTAAAGTAATAAAAAACTTAAATCAACATGGATGCAACATTAGTTAAAGATATCGGAATCAAAGCATTATTAGTTGGTGGAGCGGTACTAGTTTCTTTTTGGACTTTTAATGCAGTCAAATTAGTTATAAGCGCCAGAGGAATTAATCCATTAGTAAGAAAGTTTTTTGATCAAATAGCTGCAGGAAGAATTGATGCAGCGTATGGTTTGACTACAAAAACTTATAAAACGCATGTGAAGCGCCAAGACTTTCTTAAATTTTTAGCTAGTTTAAATCTCAATAAATACAGAAATTTAAAATCAGGAAGACCTAGAGTCCAAGAAGATCAAATCATAATAACTTTGAATTTAAAATCAGAAGATAAACAAGATGAGCTCCCATTAGACTTTACTTTCGCAAAAACTGACAATGATTGGAAAATAGACAGAATAGCAAAAGTGAATTAATAATTTCTTGTGAGGCAAAAAGAATTGTTTAAAGAAGAGATAATACATCAATTAGAATTACACCCAAGTAGATTAGATAAAGAAAAAATCATCTCTGAAGCGATGGAAAAAGGATTAGATGATTTTTTTGAAGGAATCCGTATGGCACTTGATCCATTGGTAACTTTTGGTATAAAAATTGTTCCTGAAAAAGAGAATGAAAAAAGTCAAAATTTTTTATGGAAAGATTTTAGGTTATTAGCAAATAAGCTTATTCAAAGAGAACTTACTGGTCACGCTGCTCGCGATGCAATTATTACGGCTATGGAATCTGCCAAAAAAGAAGAGTGGAATGGATTTTATAGACGAGTTTTAATTAAAGATCTTAGATGTGGTGTATCTGAAAAAACAATCAACAAGATAGCCAAGAAATTTCCCAAATATGCGATTCCTATTTTTTCATGTCCCTTAGCTCATGATAGTGCAAACCATGAAAAAAAAATGATAGGAAAAAAGCAAATTGAAATCAAATTAGATGGTGTGCGCGTCTTAACTATTATTAGACAAAATAAGGTAGAAATGTTTTCTCGTAATGGGAAACAATTCCATAATTTTGGTCATATTATCTCAGAAATAGAAAACGTGTTAAAAGAAGATCCTGCACCCCATGACTTAGTCCTAGATGGTGAAGTAATGAGTGCTAACTTTCAGGATTTAATGAAACAGGTTCATAGAAAAGATGGCAAACAAACAAAAGACGCAGTTCTACATCTATTTGATTTATGTCCCCTTGAAGACTTCCAAAAAGGGCGATGGAACACTATTCAAACAGAAAGAAGTGTATTAGTTAAAGAATGGGTAGCAAAACATTCTTTACTTCTTAGACATATAAAAACACTTGACTGGGAAAATGTAGACCTCGACACCAATGAGGGACAGAAAAGATTTGTAGAGTTGAATAAATCTGCTGTAGAGGGTGGATATGAAGGAGTAATGATTAAAGATCCTGATGCAATATATGAATGTAAAAGAACACACAGTTGGTTAAAAGCAAAACCTTTCATTGAAGTCACCTTAAAGGTTGTATCTGTTGAGGAAGGCACAGGTCGCAATAAAGGTAGACTAGGAGCTGTTCTAGTAGAAGGTGAAGATGATGGGCATGAATACAGTCTTAGTTGTGGAAGCGGATTTAGTGATATCCAACGTGAAGAATATTGGTCAAAACGGAATCAACTTATTGGTCAACTTGTAGAAATCAGAGCTGATGCGAAAACTAAATCCAAGGATGGGGTCGCTTTTAGTCTAAGGTTTCCGAGATTCAAATGCTTTAGAGGATTTAAAGCTGGAGAAAAAGTTTAAATTTTAAAAAATAATATTCCACAAAGTTAATGAAAAATGTGGTTTTTAAGTAAAAAAACTAAAAATCTTGGCTATAAAATGTAAGAATAATTATCAGGACTTTTAGAGAGACTTATGACGAAGAAAACAGTTTTCAACTTCATAAAAACACCTTGCGGACAAGCAAAATATATCGAATTAGAAGGCAACAAAACCCTACTAGGTAAATTTAGGCTTTTGTGGTTTATTTTAATTGCATCTATTAGAGATTGGAATATTAAAGAGTAAATTCTTAGGATTTTTCAAAATATTCCCTAGAATATTTAGCTGAGAAATATACAACTAAAAAAGTTGAAATAATTCCAACGATAGTCATATATAAATTATTTGGTGATTGGAAATTTTTTAGCTCCTGAATATTTTTTGCCAAACTACCTATTGAGCAATAAAGAAAAGTTCCTGGAATTATTCCAAGAAGACCAATAGCGAAATCTCGAAATTTAACATTATTCAAACCATAAAAATAATTAAGAATACTGAACGGAAATATCGGGGATAATCTTGCTAAAAAAATTAATTTAAGTCCGCCTTTTTCTACTACTTTTTCCATAACACTTAATTTTGGATAACGACTAAAAAGATTTTTTAGCTTTTTTGCAAAAAAACTTTTTGATACAAAAAAAGCAACTGATGCTCCTATGGAAGCGGAGAAAAAAACGATAATTGATCCTAAATATGAGCCATATAAAAAACCTGATAATAAAGATAACCAAGAAGCTGGGAGTATTAATAAAACAATTAAAATATAAATACAAGCAAACGAAAATATCCCAATTCCAGTACTAAAAAAAAAAGATAAATTATAAATATTTTCAAGAAATATATTCATTCTCAATTCAAAAGTTCGAGTTTTTTAGTAATTCTCTCCATTTGTACCGAACCCTCATTTAATTTAAATCTACATTCATCGACAATATCTTTTGGAGCCTTATCTACGAAATTTTTATTAGATAATCTCTTATTTAAATTATCTAACTCAATAGTCACCTTTTTTAAATCCTTGTTTAACCTTTCCTTTAATGCATCTATATTTACAAAATCCTGAAAAGGTAAGTAAACTTCTAAATCACTAATTATCCCAGAAAAAGATTTAGCAAACTCTTTTTTATCAACAGCATTAGATTTAAAAATAAATACTTCAGAAGATTTAGTTAAGGTTTGAATATCATCAACTAAAATTTTTAGAAAATCAATCAATTCATCATTATCTGAAATCAAATAAACAGGAACTTTTTCTGATGGCTTGAGGCCTAATTCAGCTCTCAAATTTCTAATCAATCTAATAATTTCAAAGAGTTGTTGAAAGGAATTATCAAGCTTATTATCAACAAATTTATTTTCTTGGGTTGGCCATTTTTGAAGAGATAATAATTCTTTATCTGATTTAAGTTGAAGTACATGCCAAAGTTCTTCAGTAATGTGCGGCATAAAAGGATGAATCATCACCAAAATATCATTGAGCACTTTTATTAAAACCTTTTCAGATATTTGTCTATTATTAGTCTCTTTATTATTAAACCTTTGTTTAGCAAATTCTACATACCAGTCACAAAAATCATTCCACGTAAATTCATATAGAAGTTTCGCAGATTCTCCCAATTTATATTCTTTCAACAAAGCAGCGACTTTTATATTTACTTGATTCAATTTCGATAAAATCCACTTATCACATAACTCTAAAGAAGTTTCATCACTCTCATTAAGCGAATAATTATTATTAGAAGTTTTATTAATTAACACAAATTTAGTTGCATTCCATAATTTATTCGCAAAATTTCTTGAAGCTTCAACAGTTGAAGACGTATATTTTTTCCTATCAAAATCAAGCCGGATATCTTGTCCAGCGCCTGCAACTTCTCGTATTAAAGCAAATCGTAGAGCATCAGAACCATATTTATCAATTAATAGTATTGGATCAATACCATTACCTGAACTTTTACTCATTTTTTTATTATTTTCATCTCTAACTAGACCATGAATATAGACATCCTTAAAAGGAATATTATTTGTAAAAGTATTCCCCATCATTGTCATTCTTGCCACCCAGAAGAAAATAATATCGAAACCAGTAACAAGAACATTATTTGGATACCATTTTTTAAAATCCTGATCATTTGTATTTGGCCAACCAAGGGTTGAGAAAGGCCATAAACCACTTGAAAACCATGTATCCAAAACATCCTTATCACGAACCAATTTAATATTTAATCCAAATTTTTTATTAGCTTCGATTAAGGCATCTTGTTCATTTCTTGCAATGATATATGGAGTATTTTGTTCTATTGAGTCTTGATTTTCATCTAAAACATACCATGCTGGTATTTGGTGTCCCCACCACAATTGACGACTGATACACCAATCATTAATATTCTCCAACCAATCCTTATAAACTTTCTCCCAGCGTGGAGGAATAAACGATGGTTTTTTAGAACCAATTTCATTAAGACATCCTTGTGAAATATCATCCATTTTCAAAAACCATTGTGTTGACAATAAAGGTTCAATTGGAACCTTACCTCTATCAGAAAAAGGAACAGTATGTTTATAATCCTCTATCTTTGTCAAAAGGCCTAAATTATCCAATTCTTTGATAATTTTCTTTCTAGCCTCATATCTATCTAAATTTTGAAAAATACCTGCATTAATATTTAAAGTTCCATCTTTGTTCATTACATTAATCTGTTTTAAATTATGCCTTTTTCCTATTGCAAAATCATTTGGATCATGGGCTGGAGTAACCTTTACACAGCCCGTGCCAAAATCTTTATCAACATGTGAATCAGCAATAATAGGTATTTCTCTATCAACGAAAGGGACTTTTACTTTGACACCAATAAATTCTTTATATCTATCATCATCAGGATTAACTGCCACAGCAGTATCACCCAATAGAGTTTCTGGTCTTGTTGTTGCAACTTCTAAGTACTTATCTAAATGTTCACCACTTTCAGAAATTAAAGGGTATTTAAAATGCCATAAATGACCATTTACTTCTTGCATTTCAACTTCAAGATCACTTACGGCAGATTGAGATTCAGGACACCAATTAACCAAATATTCGCCTCTATAAATTAAATTCTTTTTATAGAGAATATTAAAAGCCTCAATAACTGCTTCATTTAATTTTTGATCTAGAGTAAATCTTTCTCTAGTCCAGTCAACTGAATATCCTATCCTTTTTAATTGAGAAACTATTCTTCCACCACTTTGTTCTTTCCAGTTCCATGCTCTTTTAAGAAATTCATCTCTTCCAATATCCTCGCTTGTTTTGCCTTCACTTTTTAATTGTTTTTCAAGAATAGTTTGAACAGCTATTGAAGCATGATCAGTTCCTGGTAAGCACAAAACATTCTTACCTAAAAGTCTTTGAAAACGTACTACAACATCTATCAAAGCCGTATTAAATGCATGCCCCATATGCAAAGATCCAGTTACATTTGGTGGCGGAATAACAACACAAAAAGGCTCCCCATCATCCTCAGGATTAGGACTAAACGCCTTTAGACTTTCCCATTTTTCTTGCCACTTTTTCTCTACTTCAAAAGGTGAATAATTCTCTAAAGATAATTGATCATTCATCTCTGTCATGTCCAAATTTTATTTCAATAAACTTTTTTTTTATTTTATCTTGAGAGCAGCCAATTAATGAAAATAATATTAGTTTGCAAAAAAGAAACATACATTCTACAAAAGTTTAAAGCCAGAACCGCAAGAACAACGTTTTGCATTTTTTGGTGTTGAAATAAGAAATCCACCACCGCTCAAATCACCGTAATAATCTAATTTTAAATCTTTAAGTAAATTAAACTTTTTTACATCCGCGTATAAAGTTACTCCTTCAGTTCTTGAAATAGGGGATCCATTACATGTACCCGGCCTTAATTTAATATGCATCCATCCTTCGGAACAGTTTTTATCCTCTACCAAATCAATCGACATTTCTCCTGGAGAACCTCCAAAAGAAGCTTGCCTAGATAGTTCTGAAGCAGCGCTTTGACTGATTGAAAGATTGACGATCTCAGTCATTAGAAAAATAATAAATGGGCGATCCAGGGTTCGAACCAGGGACATCCTGCTTGTAAGGCAGGCGCTCTACCGCTGAGCTAATCGCCCTTATAATAAATCATTCTAATAGATGAAGTTGAAATATTTATACTAAGTATTTAAATATTTCATGATTGAGGCAAAATTAAATTAATAAAATATATCCTATGTCCTCAAACGATAGATATAACTTACAAAAAAATTCCGATTTAGAGACTTTAGAAAACTTTAAAATTTTAATATCTAATATCAAATCATTAAAAGATAAGACTTGGGGATGCCCTTGGCAGAAAATACAGTCTCATAAATCGTTGATCCCATTTTTACATGAAGAAAGTAATGAATTTATTTATGCGATATATGAAAAAAAGACGGATAACATATGTGAAGAGTTAGGAGATCTTTTATTACAAGTAATGCTTCATGCTGAAATCGGTTACGAAAAAAAAGAATTTGAGCTAAATGATGTTATAAAAAATCTAAACAAGAAAATTATTAATAGACATCCATATATTTTTAAAAAAAAAGAAAAAGTATCTCTAGAAAAATCGCAACAAATTTGGGAAAAAATTAAAAATTCAGAAAAAGAAACACCTCATATGGAATCATCAATTAGTAAAAATTTAAATATGAAAATCAAAAATTTACCACCAATGGTTGGAACAGATAAAATCACAAATGTTGTTAAAGAATATGGTTTTAAATGGGAGAGTACCGATCAGATTTTTGAAAAGTTAGAAGAAGAGATTAATGAATTAAAGGAAGCGATTAAAAGCAATAATGATTCAGAAATAAAAAATGAATTTGGGGATATTTACTTTACCCTTCTGAATCTCTCAAACTTTTTAAAAATAAATCCTGAATCAGCTCTACAAAAAACTAATAAAAAATTTTTAGACAGATTTTCAATTATTGAACATCATGCAGGCGATAATATAAAAAAACAAACTCCTAAAGACTTTCAACGGCTTTGGCAAATAGCCAAGCGAAAACTTAAAAGAAAAAATTCTTAAAAAGTAAATGACTAATATTTCAACATGGATAGATGAATATCATAAAGGCTCAAGATTCGGTCTAAATGGAGATGTTTTAATTAAACAAAATTCACAATATCAAGAAATTATTGTTATTGAAAATGAATACTATGGCAGAGCTTTAATGCTTGATGGTTGTTGGATGACATCACTAAAAGACGAGAAATATTATCATGAGTGTCTTGTGCATCCAGCATTAAGTAGCATTGACGAAAAATCTAATGTACTAATTATTGGTGGAGGAGACGGCGGTACAGCAAGAGAATGCGTTAAATATTCTCAAATATCGAAAATTGATCTAGTAGAAATTGACGAGGAGGTAATCAAAATATCTAAAAAATTTTTAAAAGAAATTGGAGGCGAAGCATGGAATGACAAAAGATTAAAAATACATGTTGATGATGGTGTTGAATGGGTAAAAAAAACAAGAGATAATTTTTACGACGTTATTCTTATAGATTGTTCAGATCCCTCAGAATTTTCAAATTTATTATTTTCAGATTCTTTTTATAAAGAATGTAAAAGAATACTTACACCAAAGGGGATATTAGCAACGCAAAGTGAATCTCCTGAATCCTTCAAAAATATTCACATAAATATTTTGAAAACCCTAAAAAATATATTTAAAGTTTCTGAAACTATGTATTCCTTTGTGCCTATATATCCAAGCGGGATTTGGAGTTGGACATTCGCTTCTTCAGAAGATCTAAATTTATCAAAGCAAAATTGTGATGAAGTACTAAAAATAGAAAAAGGATGTGAAATTTGGAATTTAAATTTTCAAAATGCAGCATTCAAAATGATGCCAAATAAAATTGTAAAAGAACTAGATTAATAAGATGACAAAAAATTTATTTGATAACGAAAATGCAATTTATATGGGAGCAAAAAGAAGTCCCGAGAATTGCTCAATTGGTATATTTGGAGTTAATTATGACGGGACATGTTCGTTTAAACCAGGAGCAAGATTTGGTCCAGAAGCAATAAGACAAGTCAGTTCTTGTTTAGAAACATATTGTCCAAAAATAAAAAAAGACTTAGAGGATATTATTTATGTTGATTTTGGATCAATACTAATTGATAAAAATGACTCAAAGTCCGTTATTGAATCGGTTAAATCAGCAACAAATTATTTAATTAATAAACGTCTTAGTCCTATTATGCTTGGAGGCGAACACTCTATTACAAGAGGTGCTATTGAAGCATTAGTAAAAAAATATCCAGATTTGATATTGGTTCAACTTGATGCTCATGCAGATTTAAGAGAATCATATATAGGAAATGAACATAGTCATGCTTGTACTATGAAAAGATGCTTAGAAGTGCTACCTGAAAAGAAAATTTTACAAGTTGGAATTAGAAGTGGAACTAAGGAAGAATTTGAAATTATGCATAACAACAACCAATTAGTTAACTTTTGTCCAGGCGGAAATGCACATGAGTTAAAACAAGCTCTTCTACCATTCGCCAAGTCTCCAATCTATTTAACAATAGATTTAGATTGGTTTGATCCCAGTTTATTAGCAGGGACGGGCACTCCAGAACCAGGAGGATTTTTTTGGAATGATTTTGAAGAAATACTGAAAACTTTAAAAGACTTTAGAATTGTGGCTTCAGACATTGTGGAATTATCTCCAGAAATTGATAAAAGCGGAGTAAGTAGCATAGTTGCAGCCAAAGTACTTAGAAGTTTAATTTTGTCATTAGAAAATATGCAATAAAAAATTTCTAAACTACAGTGTAAAAATACTAAATACAAACGAAATATTTCATGGATTTGCTAAAAAGTCCTCTTTATTCAAAATATCTTGAAGCCAATGCAAAATTGGTAGATTTTGCAGGTTGGGAAATGCCCATATCATTTTCAGGATTAATTAAAGAGCATGAATCAGTTAGATCATCAGCAGGATTATTTGATATTTCTCACATGGGGGTGATTTCTATCAAGGGAATCAATCCAAAGGATTATATTCAAAAACTTTTTCCTACTAATTTATATTCCTTTTCTGTGGGTCAAGGGCTTTATACAGTAATGCTCAATGATAAAGGAGGAATAATAGATGACTTAATAATTTATGACCTTGGCATGCAAGAAAATGACATATCAGAATTATTATTAATAGTTAATGCAAGTAGATATGAAGAAGATTTTCAGTGGATAAAAAATAATTTAAATAAAGATGAAATTTCGATAACAAACTTTAAAAAAGACAAAGTACTTTTAGCACTACAGGGAAAAAACTCATTCGATTTATTTGAAGAATGGATTGAATCTTCGATCTCGCATATCCCTAACTTTGGATGCGAATATAAAATTTTTGAACATATTTCGCCTAAAGAAAAAATTTTCTTTTCAAAGACAGGATATACAGGGGAAAATGGTCTAGAAATACTTTTATCTAAAAAAGCAGCAATTAATTTATGGGATTTCTCAATTTCCAAAAATGTTGCACCTTGTGGTTTAGGAGCTAGAGATACACTTAGACTTGAAGCAGGCATGCATCTTTATGGTCAAGACATAAATGAAGAAACTTCTCCATATGAAGCAGGGTTAGGCTGGCTAGTACATCTAGAAAATAATCACGAATTCTTTGGAAGAAGATTTCTTGAAGAACAGTCAAGATTAGGTATTCAAAAAAAGTTAGTTGGTCTCTCTATAGAGGGTAAAGCAATAGGAAGAAAAGGTTGCTCAGTTCTTAAAGATGAAGAAAATATTGGGAGTATAACAAGCGGCAGTTGGTCTCCAACTAAACAACAAGCTATAGCTTTTGCATACATCAATACTTCGCATGCCTTAATAAATAATGAAGTTCAAATATTAATAAGAGGCAAAAAATTCAAAGGGGTTATAACAAAAAGAGCGTTTTATAAAAAAAATTATTAACTAAATTTACCCTTAAAGAATTATTATAAGTTATTGATAAATAAATCATACTTAGATGAGAAACAAAATTTGCGAAGAACTCAATAATACAGATATTGGTAAATTAGTTGATTTATGCGGATGGGTAGATAGAAGAAGAGATCATGGAGGTGTAATTTTTATTGATTTAAGAGACCATAGTGGATTCCTACAAATAACAATTAACCCCGATGATGGTGCAGATCTATTTAAACAGGCAGAAACTCTAAGAAATGAAACAGTAATAATGGTTAGCGGAATTATTAACGAAAGGCCAAAAGATTCAATAAATAAAAATTTAAGTACTGGAGAGTTAGAGCTTAAAGTTAAAGATTTGCAAATTCTCAACCAAATCAATAAAAACCTACCTTTTCCAGTATCTATACATGATTATGAAAATACAAAAGAGGAACTCAGATTAAAATATAGATACCTTGATTTAAGAAGAGGCAAATTACTAGAAAATTTAAAAACAAGACATAAAATTATTAAAGTTGCTAGAGAATTTCTTGATAATTTTGGATTTACAGAAGTAGAGACTCCATTACTTACAAAATCAACTCCAGAAGGCGCTCGCGATTTTCTTGTTCCTGCTCGTCTTTCGAATGGAGAATTTTTTGCTCTACCTCAATCCCCACAACTATTTAAACAACTTTTGATGGTGGGAGGCTTAGATAAGTATTATCAAATCGCAAAATGTTTCCGTGATGAAGACTTAAGGGCAGATAGACAGCCAGAGTTTACGCAATTAGATATTGAAATGAGCTTTATTAGTGAAGAAGAAATAATCTCTTTTAATGAAAATCTTATAAAAAAAATATGGAAAGAAGTATTAAATATTGATTTTAATAATGCTTTTCCAAGAATGTCCTGGCAAGCAGCAATGAATAATTACGGCACTGATAGACCAGATACAAGATATCAAATGTTATTAAAAGATTTAGGAGAAGTATTAGGTGATATTGGCTTTAATATTTTCACCAAGGCAATTCAGTCTGGAGGTTCTATAAAATCCATAACAGTCAAAGGAGGTAATTTAAGTATTAGCAACGTAAGAATTAAACCCGGAGGTGATATCTTCCAAGTAGCTCAAGAAGCAGGAGCTGGTGGTTTGGCCTTTATAAGGGTCAAAGGAGATGAGCTTGAGACTATTGGGGCAATTAAAAATAATCTAAATGAAGAGCATATAGCTGATATTTTGAGAATCACCGAAGCGCAAGATGGAGACTTAATTCTCTTGGGTGCTGGAGATAAACAAATTGTCAACCAGTCATTAGATAGAGTGAGACAATACATCGCAAAAGACTTAAATCTCATAGATAAAAGTAAATGGAATTTCTTATGGGTAACTGATTTCCCGATGTTTGAGAGAAATGAAGAGGAAAATAGATATGAAGCTTTACATCATCCTTTTTGTTCTCCAAAAAATATAAAATCTAAAGATCCACAAAATTTGCAAAAAGAAATCGAAGTCTCTACAGCAAATGCTTATGACTTAGTTCTTAATGGCTTGGAATTAGGAGGTGGGTCTTTGCGTATTCATGAAGCAAACTTGCAAAGAGAGGTTTTGAAAACGGTAGGACTTACTGCTAAAGAGATTAATGAAAAATTTGGATTTTTAATAGAAGCCCTAGAAATGGGTGCTCCTCCTCATGGTGGAATAGCATTTGGATTAGATCGTATTACCATGCTGATCATAGGTGCAGATTCAATTAGAGAAACAATAGCGTTTCCAAAAAATCAACAAGCAAAATGTCTTCTTACAAATGCGCCTTCAAATGTCTCAGAATCACAATTAAAAGAATTAGATATTGAAATAACAATTGATGAATAAGAATATATATGGATGATCTAAAAGTTTTTTGTTTAAATAAGATATAAGGAGGCAGTGCTTAATTAAAAATATTTAATGTCAAAATTTGTTTTTGTCACCGGAGGAGTAGTTTCTAGCATTGGTAAAGGAATCGTAGCTGCAAGTTTAGGTAGATTATTAAAATCTAGAGGATATGGTGTTTCAATATTAAAACTAGATCCATATCTAAATGTTGATCCAGGCACTATGAGCCCTTTTCAACATGGAGAAGTATTTGTAACCGAAGATGGGGCTGAAACCGATCTAGATTTAGGTCACTACGAAAGATTTACTGATACTGCAATGACTAGGTTGAATAGTGTAACAACGGGATCTATTTATCAAGCAGTTATTAATAAAGAAAGAAGAGGTAATTATAACGGTGGAACTGTGCAAGTAATACCTCACATAACGGGAGAAATTAGAGAAAGGATTCATAGAGTAGCCGCTAACAGCAATGCAGATATTATTATTACTGAAATTGGTGGAACAGTTGGTGATATTGAATCTCTACCTTTTTTAGAGGCAATAAGAGAATTCAAAAATGATGTCAATAGGAATGATGTTGCATACATACACGTAACATTACTTCCTTACATCAAAACCTCTGGCGAAATAAAAACTAAACCAACACAACATTCAGTAAAAGAATTAAGATCAATTGGAATTCAGCCAGATTTACTTGTATGCCGAAGTGATAAATCTATCAATAAAGCTCTTAAAAAAAAGCTTAGTGGTTTTTGCGGTGTCAGTATCAACTCTGTAATTGAAGCTTTAGACGCAGACAGTATTTATTCTGTACCTCTTTCTTTAAAAAAAGAAGGTTTATGTAAAGAAACCCTGAAGTATTTAGACCTTGAAGATAAAAAATGTGATTTGAAAAACTGGGAGCAACTAATACACAACCTAAGAAATCCTGGAGATCCAATAAAAGTTGCCCTTGTAGGCAAATATATTGAACTTGGAGATGCATATTTATCCGTTGTTGAAGCTTTAAGACATGCATGCATTGAACAAAAAGCTTTATTAGATTTACGTTGGGTCAGTGCTGAAATGATAGAAAAAAATTCAGCAGAAACTTACTTAAGTGAAGTTGATGCAATTGTCGTACCCGGGGGATTTGGTAATAGAGGAGTCAATGGAAAAATTTCGGCTATAAAATTCGCAAGAGAAAATAAAATTCCCTTTTTAGGTTTATGCCTTGGTATGCAATGTGCAGTTATAGAATGGGCTAGGAATGTAGCTAATCTTCCAGATGCATCTAGTTCAGAACTAGACCCAAACACTCCAAATCCAGTGATACATTTATTACCAGAACAGGAAGATGTAGTTGATTTAGGTGGGACAATGAGACTTGGAGTTTATCCATGTAGATTGACAAAAAATACAACTGGAAAAAACTTATATGATGAGGATGTTATTTATGAGAGACATCGACATAGATACGAATTTAATAATTACTACAAACAAAGTTTTTTAGATTCTGGATACAAAATTAGTGGTACATCACCAGATGGCAGATTAGTTGAATTAATTGAGTTAGAAAATCATCCATACTTCTTAGCCTGTCAATATCATCCTGAGTTTTTATCACGACCTGGCAAACCTCATCCTTTATTTAAAGGATTAATAAAAGCCTCTCAAGATAAGTTAACTCAATCAAATTAATATTTTTTATTTTTTTGAATGAAAATGACAAATTTTTTACCCTTAGTTGAACAATTTCATTCATTGCAAGGTGAAGGTTATCACGCTGGAAAAAGTGCTTTTTTTGTAAGATTAGCCGGATGTAAAGTTGGATGTTCGTGGTGCGATACCAAGAATTCATGGGACGAGAAAAAACACCCTTCTATATCAATTGAAAAAATAATAGATCGCATAAAAATTGCCAGAAAAAAAGGAGCATCTTTTTGCGTTATTACAGGTGGAGAACCTTTACAACATAACTTGGATAATTTTTGCAAAGCCATAAAAAAAATGACGAAAGGAGAAGAACAAAAGCCAATGAAGATTCATATTGAGACAAGTGGAGTTAATTCGATATCAGGAAGCTATGACTGGATTACTTTATCTCCTAAAAGACACTCACCTCCGAAAAATTATTTTTTAAAAAACTGTAATGAAATCAAAATAATCATAAATGAAATAGAAGATATTGAATTTGCTATTCAAATAAAAAAAGAAACTTTAAAACAATATCAACCCTCTAAAAGCGAAGATGGATTAAAAAAAGAAGATAAAATTTTTTATCTACAGCCAGCATGGAACAATGCGAATGGTTTTTCTCTCGCTATCGATTTCGTAAAAAATAACCCCGATTGGAAATTGAGCCTTCAAACTCACAAATACTTAAAGATTAATTGACATCATATGACTCTTAAAAATAAATCGATAGTAGTTTTATTATCTGGAGGTTTAGATTCTTCTACAGTTACTGGTATCGCCAAAAAATCCGAAGCTAAAATTTTTGGCCTTTCATTTGACTACGGTCAACGTCATAAAAAAGAATTAAATTCTGCATCAATAATTGCAAAACACTTTGATATCGAAGAATTTAAAATCATAAAGCTTGACTTATCTTTATGGGGAGGCTCTTCATTAACTGATACTCAAAAAAATATCCCGTTAGAAGGAGTACAAAATAATAAAATTCCTAATACTTATGTTCCTGGGAGAAATACTATATTTATTTCCGTTGCACTAAGTTACGCCGAAGCAATAGATGCTGATTTTATAGGATTAGGAGTTAATGCACTTGATTATTCTGGTTATCCAGATTGCAGACCTGACTACATTAAAAAATTTCAAGAATTAGCAGATTTAGCCAACAAAAGAGGAAGAGAAAATAACCCAATAAAACTTTGGACACCACTTTTAGATTTAAATAAAGAGGAAATTATTAAATTAGCTTTTGATAATCATGTCCCTTTAGATAAAACATGGAGTTGTTATTCAGGTAATTCAAAACCATGCGGTAAGTGTGATAGCTGCAGAATTAGAAATGCCGCTTATGAAAAATGGCTTAATAGAAATAATAAAAAATGAAAATAAAAAAAATAATTCTAGAAAAATGGATAGATCCAGCACTGATTACGCATCATCTAACAAAAAAATTCGGAGATAAAGGATTAGCTTGGCTAGACAGTGATGGCAAAGATAATGGGGAATGGTCAATAATAGGAATTAAGCCTAAAAAAATAATCCAATCAAGAGATATCAATAACTTAGACAAAACTAATAATCCATTTAATAATTTAAAAAATATTGAGAAAGGATTTTGGATCGGATGGTTAAGTTATGAAGCTGGAGTTTACATAGAACCAAAAAACCCATGGAGAAAATCTGATATGGCAACTTTATGGATTGGATCATATGATCCAATCATTAAATGTAATCTAATAAAAAAAGAAATAATTATCGAAGGCACAAACTCATCTGAACTGATGAATTATAAAAAAATAATCAAAAATATAAAAAATATTGAAGAAGAAAATATTATTAAAACAAATTTGAATTTTGATTTTTCAAAAATCAATTTGGACGAAATGTCTGAAAAATTTCAGAAAAATATTCTAAAATTGAAAAAATTAATTTCCCTAGGAGATATTTTTCAAGCAAACCTAACAACTAAATGCGAAATTGAAAGTTCCAAAAACTATAATCCTTTAGATATTTATTTGAAAATAAGAAGGAAATTGAGAGCTCCCTTTGGAGGAATAATAATAAATAATGATAATTATAAAGAAGCTGTATTATCAACCTCGCCAGAAAGGTTTATAAAAATAGATAATAAAAATTTTATAGAATCAAGACCTATCAAAGGAACTAGATCCAGAGATAAAGATTTAAATCAAGACGCACTTAATGCTATCGATTTAATAACGAACGAAAAAGATAGAGCCGAAAATATTATGATTGTTGACCTAATAAGAAATGATTTAGGTAAAGTTTGCGAAACAGGAAGTATTATGGTGCCAGAAATATTAAAACTTGAAAGCTTCTTAAAAGTTCATCATCTAACTTCAGTAATCAGAGGCAAATTAAAAAAAGACAAGAACTGGATTGATTTGCTAAAAGCTTGTTGGCCTGGAGGCTCTATAACTGGCGCACCTAAATTAAGATCATGCCAGAGACTATTTGAATTAGAAGAATGTGAACGCGGACCATACTGTGGCTCATTTTTGAAGCTCGACTGGAATGGAGAGTTTGACAGCAATTTACTAATAAGATCATTTTTAATTAAAGACAAAAAAATCAATATATATGCTGGTTGCGGAATAGTTATTGACTCAAACCCTGAAGAGGAAACTGATGAACTGAAGTGGAAACTTTTACCATTAATTGATGCACTAAAATGATTGAAACATTAGGCTGGCACAAGGATCAATGGTTGAATATTGATAAAATATTTATTGCTGCTAATAATAGAGGATTAAAATTTGCTGATGGTATATTTGAAACCATTTTGATAAAAGAAAACAAACCTATTCTTTTTGATGAACATCTGAAAAGATTAGAAAAAAGTAGCAAGATTTTAAATATTAATCTCAAAATAAATAAATTAACTTTGAGACAACTTATTCACGATGGAATTAGAAAGTTATCGCTTAAAAATGATCAATTTGCTTCAGTAAGAATAAACTATAGTCGAGGAACTAATGAAGGTCGAACACTAACAATTAATAGCACTTCAGAGACAAAAGATTTGGATAATTTATGGCTTGAGTTCTATAGAATCAAACCAAATTTTAATCCGATAAGAGTTTGCATTAGTCAAACTGAAAAAATAAATGAATTCAGTCTTATAAGTAAATGCAAAACATTTTCATATAATCAGGCAATACAAGTTTTGACAGAAGCTAATAAAAAATCATTTGATGATTCTATCCTTTTGAATACGTCAGGTGAACTTTGTTGTGGAAGTACATTTAATCTTCTAATTAAAAGAAATAATCAATGGATAACTCCTAGAAAAGAGAGCGGCTGTTTAGAGGGGATTATGGTTTCTGAAGCTTTAAAATTGAAAATTGTAAAAGAAGAATTAATTCCTCCAGAATTTCAAAATGATGACATAGTAGTTGCAATTAATAGCTTATCTTGTAGACAAATTAATCAAGTTAATGATTTAAAGCTTAAATCTAAATTCGATCCGATTTACTTTTGGGATTTATTATATAGTTGAACTTTATTAATATCTGGTAAATAGACATCAGATACTTTAGTTATATTGTTATTAACCTTAAATTCAACAATTTTTCCAATAATGATAATTGATGGAGCTAAAAATTCTTTATCTTTGATTTTATCTGGAAGATTTTCTAATTTCTCTATCAAACATTTTTGATTTTTTAAAGTAGCTTCTTGAATAACAGCGCATTTAGTACTCTTATCTAAACCACCCAGGACTAATTCTTCCACAATAAATTCAATATTTTTTATACCCATAAAAATTACTAAGCTATCTGATGATTTAGCTAAATCTTTCCAATTCACTGTCTTTTTTTCCTTATCCACGCGCTCATGTCCAGTGACAAAAGTTACGGAACTTGCAGCATCTCTATGGGTTAGTGGAATACCAAAATATGTGGGAGCAGCTATCCCAGAAGTAATACCAGGAACGATTTCAACTGAAATTCCATTTTTTTCTAAAATCGATACCTCTTCACCACCTCTAGAAAAAACGAATGGATCTCCCCCTTTAAGCCTTACAACATTTTTACCTTCTTTTGCTAATTTCATAATGAGATCATTAGTTTCAGCCTGAGGTACAGAACACTTCCCAGCTCTTTTGCCTACATGAAAAATTTCTGTATTTCTTCCTGCCTCTTTTGTTATTTCATCCGGAATTAAAGCATCATGAACTAATGCATCACAATTTTTTATTAGGCGTAAAGCTTTAAGAGTCAAAAGCTCAGGGTCACCAGGACCTGCTCCAACTAAATAAACAATGCCGGGCACAATAATCTCCATTAACAAGTATGGTAGTAAAAGTTAATCGAAATGAAGGTAAATATTGTGAAAGAAAGTTTATTAAAACCAAATAAAAAATTTACTCTCCTTAGTGCGTTTATCACTCTTCTAAATGATCGTTTAAGTGAAAGTATACTGCTACCCATATTACCCTCTTTTGTTTTACTCTTTGACTCTAAAGCAAGTACATATGGTTTATTATCATGCACTTACCAATTAGCTCAATTTACAGCTTCTCCTTTTATAGGACTTATGAGTGATAGATATGGCAGAAGACCTGTCACTCTTTTTTGTATTACTGGTTCAATAATAGGAATATCAATATTATCTTTTACAGTTCTTTTTAATTGGTCAAATTCAATAGCCACTATCCCGTTATTTTTATTATTTTTAGCGAGACTTATTGACGGTTTAAGTGGGGGGACTGCAGCTACTGCAACAACAATTCTTGCAGATATTTCAAGCCCTGAAAAAAGAGCAAAAACATTTGGTCTTATTGGTGTTGCTTTTGGTTTAAGTTTTTTCTTAGGTAATATTTTTGTTGTAATTTTTGCAAGAAATACAAATAATAATTTTATTATTCCAGTTTTGATAGCCTCAATTATTCCAATAATAAATTTTCTCCTTGTATTTTTTTACTTACCAGAAACCAAGCCTAATAGTGAAATAAATAAATCAAAAACCGCTTTAAAAAACCCTTTAAAAGCTCTTTTTACAGTTTTCAAAGAAGAAAAGATTAAAAAATTATCATTAGCTTTCTTTATTTACTTTATTGCTTTTACTGGATTGACTAATATCCTTATATTTTTCCTCCAAGAATCTTTAAACTGGACGACCAAAGCATCAAGCGGAACTCTTGTTGTAGTAGGAATTATTGCGATTATCGTTCAGGGAGGATTAATTGGGCCTCTGGTAAAGCAATTTGGCGAAATGCGATTAACACTAATCGGATCTGGCTTTATTCTTGTGGCGTGTGCTCTTTTAATAACTGCTCCAAAAGAAAATGCAACAATTAATATTTATTCAGCTGTTTCATTTTTAGCCGTTGGGGCAGGATTAATTACGCCCACTTTAAGAGCACTAATATCAAAGAAATTAGACGTTGATAAACAAGGATCAATTTTAAGTAACCTTCAGGGTCTACAGAGTCTTGGAGGGGTTTTAGGAATTGCAATGGCCGGGAGGGTTTATGATAGTTTTGGTCCTAAATCACCTTTTATAGCTGGTTCCGTTATCTTACTTTTCATGATATATCTTATTGCAGAGGGTAAAAATAATAATTCTTTTAACAATCAAAATTCAAAATTATCTTAATGAAAAGCCAGGCTGATGTTTTTATTAATAGAGAATTAAGTTGGATTGAATTCAATAAAAGAGTACTCCTAACTGGTATGGAAAAGGAGTACAAAATCCTAGATAAAGTAAAATTTTGTTCAATTTTTAGTAATAATCTAGATGAATTTTTTATGGTAAGGGTAGCTTCATTAAAGGCTCAAGTTGAAGCAGGAATTACAAAAAAAAGTATTGATGGACTCACACCAAAAGAGCAATTAGAAACAATAAACAAAGAAGTAAAAAAATTAACCACTCTTCAAGAAAATTATGTAAATAATGAATTAAAAAATGAATTACAAGAAAAAGGTGTGATTTTAAAAAAATATAATGACCTAAGTGAAAATCAAAGAAATTGGTGTAATAACTTCTTTACTTCTTCTATTTTCCCTTTATTAACACCATTAGTTGTTGATCCAGCACATCCATTCCCATTTATAAGTAATTTAAGTCTAAATTTGGCAGCTCTAATAAAGAATGAGGAAGACTCTAAAAATCAGTTTGTCAGAGTAAAAATACCAACAAAAAATATAAATAGATTTATACAAATTCCCAATGAAATTATTCAAAGTAGTGATGAAAATTCTCACTTTTTCATAAGTGTTGAGGATTTAATTGGAAATAATATAGATTCTTTATTCAACGGAATGGAATGTATAAATTACTCTTTTTTTAGAGTGACAAGGGATGCAGATTTAGAATTAAAAGAACTTGAAGCTGATGATCTTCTTTTAGCAGTTGAACAAAGTTTGCAAAAGAGAAGATTAGGTGGAGACGTAGTTAGATTAGAAGTCGAATCAGATATGCCAGAAAATATCCTAAAATTACTTATTGAAAGTATCTCAATACAAAAAGAATATATCTACTTTTGCAAAAGTTTTTTAGGCCTTGACGACTTAAATCAGCTTACAAAAATTAATAGAAGTGATTTAAAGGAAAATCTGCTAATTGGGAAAACTCACTCGCAATTAAAAGATTTAAATTCACCTTTAAACAAAAACTATAATTCTATTTTTAAGATACTTAGGAAAAAAAATATTCTGCTTCATCATCCCTATGACTTATTTAAAACTTCAGTTGAAGAATTTATAAAAAGAGCAGCTGATGATCCGCTAGTTATGGCTATAAAAATAACTTTATATAGAGTTTCAAAGGATTCACCTATTATCGCAGCATTAATGAGAGCTGCAGAAAATGGTAAAGAAGTAATGACTCTTGTTGAACTTAAAGCAAGATTTGATGAAGATAATAATATTCAATGGGCAAAACAACTTGAACAAGCTGGAATTCATGTTGTATATGGAATTATAGGATTTAAAACACATACAAAAATAGCTTTAGTAGTAAGAAAAGAAAAAAGACGATTAAGAAATTATTTTCATATTGGCACGGGAAATTATAACTCTAATACTTCAAGGTTTTATACAGATTTAGGACTACTTTCAACAGACCCAGATATTGCTTCTGATTTACTTGAATTGTTTAATTACTTATCAGGTTTTTCTAAACAAAAAAGTTATCACAAATTATTAGTTTCTCCTTCATCGATGAGAGATAAATTTATATCTCTCATAAATAGAGAAATTAAAAATGCAGAGGAAGGTAAAAAAGCTGAAATAATTGCAAAAATGAATTCTTTAGTAGACCCAGAAATAATTAAACTTCTTTATATAGCTTCAGACTCAGGTGTGAAAATTAGCCTCATCATAAGAGGTATTTGTTGCTTATATCCCCAAAGAAAAAATTTAAGTGAAAATATTAAAGTTATAAGCATTATTGGCCATTTTCTTGAACACTCAAGAATTTTTTGGTTTTGTAATAACGGTGATAATGAGGTTTTTATTGGGAGTGCAGATTGGATGAGAAGAAATCTTGATAGAAGAATAGAAGCTGTTACTCCTATAGAGGATTATGAATTGAAATCTAAAATATACTCACTTTTGCAAACCTATATTAAAGATAATTACTTTTCTTGGATAATGAAGGAAGATGGTTCTTATTCGAAATATGAATTAGCTTCATCGCATAATCGTTCGCAAATTGACCTCATAGAAAAATAAAATTAATATTGATTTTTACAACATTTAAAAAAATACTTAATATTTTAAATTTTTTTTATTTTTTACTAAATCAGCTCATATCAATGGATTTCAGGAAATAGGCCTTTAAAAAAAATTTTTTGTCTTTAAAATTTCAACGTAAAAGGAGTTTTTATTTCAATTTCAGTGCTAGCTTTTTAAAAAATCCATTATTTAGGAGGCCAGGGTGATGGGGATCCCTCTGGAATCTGCAAAAAGCTCTTCAGATAATAATTTTGATGAGCCAAGATTACCAAACACTGCGGGCAAGTCTCGCAAATCGAAATCCAGTCTTAGGGCAAAACAAAGCCAAAAAAAATCTGGCAGACTCGCTTCAGATTCTATTGGCTATTACTTAAGTAGCATTGGAAGAGTACCTCTTTTGACTCCAGCAGAGGAAATAGAGTTAGCTCATCATGTTCAAAACATGAAAAAGTTGCTACAAATTCCTGAAACTGATAGAACCCAACGAAATCTTTATCAAATTAAAATTGGCAAAAGAGCAAGAGATAGAATGATGGCAGCTAATCTAAGGCTCGTTGTCTCCGTTGCAAAAAAATACCAAAACCAAGGGCTTGAATTATTAGATCTTGTCCAGGAAGGAGCTATTGGCCTTGAAAGAGCTGTAGATAAATTTGATCCTGCTATGGGATATAAATTCTCAACATATGCTTACTGGTGGATCAGACAAGGAATGACGAGGGCAATTGATAACAGTGCTAGAACCATCCGTTTGCCTATTCACATAAGTGAAAAACTGTCCAAAATGAGAAGAGTCTCTAGAGAATTATCACATAAATTTGGGAGACAACCTACAAGATTGGAAATGGCTACTGAGATGGGAATTGATCAAAAAGATTTAGAAGATTTAATTTCTCAAAGTGCTCCTTGCGCCTCCCTAGATGCTCATGCAAGAGGGGAAGAAGACAGAAGTACTCTTGGTGAACTCATACCTGATCCAAACTGTGAAGAGCCTATGGAGGGTATGGATAGAACTATTCAAAAAGAGCATTTAGGAACTTGGCTTTCTCAATTAAATGAAAGAGAGCAAAAAATCATGAAGCTCAGATTTGGGCTAGATGGTGAAGAACCATTAACCCTCGCAGAAATAGGAAGACAAATTAATGTTTCAAGAGAAAGAGTAAGGCAACTAGAAGCTAAAGCAATATTAAAGCTTCGAGTAATGACAACTCATCAAAAAGCAGCTTAGCCAAATTGATAAAATTTACTGTAATTTTATTATATTTATTTTCAATTTTTTTAATATCAGTAGTTTTTAAAAAATATAATGAAGATAGCAGAGAAATCGTAAGAAAAATAATACATATTGGAATAGGACCTTTAATACCAATTGCTCAATTTTTAAAAATTAATCAAAACTCTGCTCTAATTTTTACAGGAATTGTTTCATTAATGGTTTTTATCAATTACAACTATAAATTATTTCCAACAATTGAGGATGTTGAGAGAAAAAGTTATGGGACATTATTTTATTGTCTAAGTTTATTTATTTTGATTTATCTTTTCTGGGATAAAGATCCATATGCACTAATTAGTGGATTTTTCATAATGACTTTTGGCGATGGATTAGCTGGATTAATAGGAAAAAGCTTTAACTCCAAGAGTTGGATTTTTTTTAGACAAAAAAAATCTTTATATGGAACCATTACAATGTTTTTAACAAGTTTGATAGTAGTTTGCTCAATAGGATACTCGCAACAAAATAGTCTAAATTTAAATTACTTTACAATAGCTTTTATTGCGACTTTGCTCGAACAATTTAGTGTTCTAGGAATAGATAATTTAATTGTTCCAATCTCTTCAGCATTATTTTTTAATTATTTTATAACTAGCTAAGTGAATCGTATAAAATAGCGATTAATTCTTTTGTTGTTTCTATATCTATACATGCATCTGTAATGCTTCTGCCAAACTGGAGATCTTCTTTTTTTAAAAGTTTTTGATTTCCTTCCTTCAAATGACTTTCAAGCATAACTCCCAGAATATTTTTTTCACCATTACTAATTTGAGAAGCTACATTTTTTAGCACTTCCGACTGTTTTCGGAAATCTTTATTGGAATTTCCATGACTACAATCAATCATCACTTTATAGGGAAGATTACACTGCCTCAATTCTGCTGAAATTCTTTGTACATGATCACTTTCGAAATTGGGGCCTTTTGAACCGCCCCTTAAAACTATATGTCCATCTGGATTTCCTGTAGTATTAACTATAGAAGCCATTCCATTTTCATTTACACCTAAGAAGTGATGGGATTTTGAAGCTGACTGCATTGCATTAATTGCAGTAGTAAAAGAACCATCCGTTCCATTTTTAAAGCCTATAGGCATTGATAATCCTGATGCCATTTCTCTATGAGTTTGACTTTCTGTAGTCCGCGCACCTATGGCTGTCCAGCTTATTAAATCAGCAATGTATTGAGGAACAATTGGATCTAGTAATTCTGTAGCAGAAGGTATGCCACGAGTTGCTAAATATGAAAGCAAACTTCTTGCCCTTCTTAAACCAGTATTAATATCATAAGAATCATCTAGATGAGGATCATTTATCAGTCCCTTCCAACCAATAGTTGTTCTTGGTTTTTCAAAATATACTCTCATAATTATTTCTAATTTATCTTTATACATTTCTCGGAATTTTTGAATATATTTTGAATATTCCTTTGCCGCCTCAAGATCATGAATTGAACATGGACCCACAATGACTAAAAGCTTCTGATCATTATGATGCAAAATATTTTGTATCGATCTTCTTGTTTTAGATACTGTATTAGCAGAGTCGTGATCTAAAGGTATATCATTATGTAATCTGCTAGGAGGTATTAATGGACGTGTTTCAAGAACATGTAAATCTGATGTCTTTTCTAAAGCTGAATTATTTGATGATGTCGTCATTGATTAATTAAGAAGTTTGAATATTTAAAAAAGCATTTATGAATACTCTCCTTTTCAATATTAAAAATAACAATAGATTAGGCATTAAACCTTACTAATGAAGAATTTGGAAACATTGCTAAAAGATTATGCAGATCATGTAGCTGAAAGAGCTGCCAAAGGTATACCTCCTTTACCTTTAAATGCTGAACAAACAAATTGTATTACAAAATTATTAGAACAAGATAGTACTTACGATTCATCTTATTTACTTGATTTACTAATAAATAGAGTACCCCCAGGAGTTGATGAGGCTGCTTACGTAAAAGCAAGCTGGCTTACGGCTATTGTTAATTCCGAAAAATATTGCAAATCAATTAATCCCGAAAAAGCAATTGAAATACTAGGAACAATGATAGGCGGATACAATGTAAATTCTTTGGTTGAAATCCTTAAAGGAGAAAATAATTTACTCGCAAAAAAAGCGGCAGAAATTTTAAAAAATATTATTCTTGTTTACGACTCGGCTAATGAAATTTATGAATTATCTCACAGTAATATTTATGCAAAAGAAGTTGTAAATAGTTGGGCAAATGCAGAATGGTTCATAAATAAAAAAGTTCTGGAGAAAGAGATTACTTGTTTAGTATTTAAAGTTGACGGTGAGACAAACACAGACGACTTATCTCCAGCTGTACATGCAACAACACGCCCGGATATTCCAATGCATGCATTAGCTATGTTGGAATTTAAAAAACCTGATGGACTAAAGATTCTTGATAATTTAAAAAAACAAAATTTACCAATAGCTTATGTTGGAGATGTTGTTGGAACAGGGAGTTCTAGAAAATCTGCTATTAATTCACTCATTTGGCATATAGGAGAAGATATCGCTTTTGTTCCCAACAAAAAAACAGGTGGAATAATAATTGGCAGCAAAATAGCCCCAATTTTCTTCAATACTGCACAAGATTCAGGAGCTTTACCTATAGAAGCTGATGTATCTCAAATGAAAACAGGAGATGTTATTAAAATATATCCTTATAAAGGCATTATTAAAAAAATTGAAAAAGATTCAAATACTGAAGAATTAATAAGCAAATTCGAGTTGTATCCATCAACTCTTACTGATGAAATTCAAGCTGGAGGAAGAATAAATCTTATGATTGGAAGATCTCTTACGGACAAAATTAGAAACAAATTAGATTATCAACCAAGTGAGATATTTACTAGACCACAAAATCCAACCGAAAGTAATGCCGGCTTTACTCAAGCTCAAAAAATAGTGGGCAAGGCATGCGGTTTAGAGGGAGTAAGGCCAGGAATGACCTGTGAGCCAATTATGACTACAGTTGGCAGTCAAGATACTACTGGGCCAATGACTAGAGATGAACTAAAAGAACTAGCTTGTTTAGGATTTACTGCAGATTTAGTGATGCAAAGTTTTTGTCATACAGCTGCGTATCCTAAACCAGTAGATCTAGTTACCCATAAAGAATTACCTGATTTTATATCTCAAAGAGGTGGAGTAGCTCTTAAGCCTGGAGACGGCATAATTCATAGCTGGCTTAATAGAATGCTTCTCCCAGATACTGTTGGCACTGGCGGAGATAGTCATACTAGATTTCCTCTTGGCATTTCATTTCCTGGAGGCTCGGGCATTGTTGCCTTTGCCGCTGCAATAGGATCAATGCCATTAAATATGCCAGAATCTGTGCTAATTAAATTTAAGGGAGAATTATTACCAGGAATCACTCTTAGAGATTTAGTAAATGCAATCCCTCTCTTCGCAATTAAAAAAGGACTCTTAACTGTTGAGAAAGCAAATAAGAAAAATATATTCAACGGGAAAATTATGGAAATTGAAGGATTACCAAACCTAAAACTTGAACAGGCTTTTGAACTTACTGATGCTACTGCAGAACGCTCATGCGCTGGTAGCACAATACTTTTATCCCAAGAAACTGTTCAAGAATATTTAAAAAGCAATATTTGCTTGCTAGAAAAAATGATCGAGAGTAATTATGAAGATTCAAAATCGATTTCAAGAAGAATAAATGATATGAAAAATTGGTTAAAAAAACCATCATTAATTCAACCAGATTCAAACGCTCAGTATGAAGAAATCATTGAAATTGATTTAGCAAAAGTAACACAACCTATAGTTGCTTGCCCTAATGATCCAGATAATGTAAAAGAAATCACTGATGTTGCAAATACAAATATTGACGAGGTTTTTATAGGTTCTTGCATGACAAATATTGGTCATTACAGAGCAGCTGCAAAAGTTCTTGAAGGAGTACAAAATTTAAAAACTAAATTATGGATTTGTCCACCAACAAAGATGGATGAAGAAACTCTAAAAGCAGAAGGTTACTATAAAATTTTTGAAGATTGTGGTGCAAGGTTAGAGTTACCGGGCTGTTCTTTATGTATGGGAAATCAAGCCAGAGTAGATGAAGGTTCCGTAGTATTTTCTACTAGTACAAGAAATTTTGACAATAGACTTGGCAAAAATGCACAAGTCTTTTTAGGCAGCGCCGAATTAGCAGCAGTTTGCGCACTGCTTGGCAAAATACCTGAAGTTGAGGAATATCAGGATATTACTAAAAATAAAATTAATCCATATTCAGATGAACTTTATCGCTATCTTCAATTTGATGAAATAAACGATTTCAGCTTGACAAAGTAATCATGGACTATGCCAAACTTTATAAAAGATAATATTCAAAAAACAAGTAATAATTCGTCTCGTAGCATCAAAAAATTATTAAAACAAAGATCTCTAGTCGTTGCATTTTCGCTCTTATTAACAGGTTTAGGAGCCTCTATTACAAGCATATCTTTTAAAACTGGAATCTATTTTATTAACAATTGGAGATTAGCATTATTAGACCAATTTCCATCTATTGCAGTCTTACCTATTTTTGGAGCTCTAGGAGGAGCTATTGCAGGATATTTGATCAAAAATATAGCACCTGCTGCAAAAGGTTCAGGAGTTAGTCAAATCATGGGTTTTTTAAGACATAAAAAAGTTCCAATGAATTTAAAAGTAGGCTTAGTAAAGCTAATATCAGGAATTATTGCAATTGGTAGTGGATTCCCTTTGGGTCCAGAAGGTCCATCCGTTCAAATGGGAGGATCAGTAGCTTGGCAAATGGCCAAGTGGCTTAAAGCTCCCACAGCTTTTAGAAGAGTAATAGTAGCAGCAGGGGGTGGTGCTGGAATAGCTGCAGTATTTAGCGCTCCATTAGGAGGGTTTGTCTATGCAATAGAAGAATTATTAAACTCTGCAAGACCAGTAATTTTGCTATTAGTAGTAATTACAACTTTCATTGCAGATTCATCTGCTGATATTATTCAAGCCTTAGGCTTAGATCCTAAAGCAGGAGGGTTTGATTTTAACCTCGGTTTTTTGATTCAAAAAGAATATGACCCATCAGTTTTTTTCTTACCTGTAGATTTTATTTACTTAGTTTTACTAGGAATAATTATTGGAATATTTGCAGAATTGTACAGCAGATATGTTTTGTTTATGCAAAATCTTGGGAAAAAGTGGTATAAAAATAAATTTGTTTTAAAAATGAGTATTTGTGGACTTATTTTAGGAAGCATCTACTCTTGTTTACCCAGTACATTTCATAATTTAGATGAATTACAGAAAATAATAGCTGAACAAAATACAAGTATTGGAATTGCTTTATTAGCAGTTTTAGTACTATTTATCACGACAGGCTTAGCTGCAGCATCTGGAGCTCCTGGAGGATTGTTCTATCCAATGCTTACTTTAGGTGGGGCAATTGGACTAATAATGGGGAGCTGGGTGGAAATTGCGACAGGACATGCACCAAGTACATACATTTTTGCGGGAATGGGAGCTTTCGTAGCAGGATGTTCGCGAACACCAATTACCGCAATGTTTTTAGCTTTCGCTTTAACAAAAAATTTATTAATAATGAAACCTGTGTTAATCAGCTGCATTGCCAGTTTCTTGATAGCAAGAGTTTTTAATGAAGAATCAATTTATGAAAGGCAAATACAAATAGAATTAGAGGACTAAAAACTATCTTCAATCAAAAACAGCAGTTTTGCTGTTATAAACAAATACTTGATGATTCAGATGTAATCTAACTGCTCTTGCTAAAGCTATTCTTTCAATATCTCTTCCTTTTCTAATCAAATCGTCAACTTCATCCCTATGACTTACATTAACTGTGCATTGCTCAATTATCGGCCCTTCATCAAGATCTTCAGTAACATAGTGAGCTGTAGCACCGATTAATTTAACGCCTCTCTTCCAAGCTCGATGATATGGTTGCCCGCCCTTAAATGCAGGTAAGAAAGAATGATGAATATTTATTATTGAAGAAAACTTTTTTAAAAAAGAGTTACTCAAAATTTGCATATATTTAGCTAATACAACGAGATCAATTTCATATTCTTTTAATAAATGTAAAAATTGATCTTCAACAATAGATTTATCAGTTTTAAAGGTATCTATATGAACAAATTTTGCATTAAAGTCATTTGCAATAATTTCAAGATCAGAATGATTTGAAATTATTAACGGGACTTTCATTTTGAGTTCTCCATTTCTTACTCGCCAAAGTAAATCAATCAAACAATGATTTTGTTTACTCACGAAAATAGCAACATTTGGAATTTCATCTGAATAATTTACGTTAAATTTTCCATTTACTTCATCTGCAATTTTTTCAAATTCTTTATAAATTTCATCTCTATTAAAAAATTCATTGTTACTTTTCCATTCAATTCGACTAAGAAATAATCCTGCATCTTGATCTGTATGATGATCAGAATGTTTTATGTTGCCACCATAATTTGAAATCCAACTTGTAAGTAGACTTACAAGACCAGGACGATCGGGACAAACAATTTTGAATATAATTGAAGGATGTTCCAAAAAATCTTTAACTATTAAGTCAAATAAGCAAGTATATCTAATATATCAATGAAAAGCTTAAAAGAAAATTTTCAAAAAGCACACATAGTTATTATTGGATCAGGGATTATTGGAAAATTTAACGCCTTAGAATTATCAGAATTAGGTTTCGAGGTAACGATAATAGATCCAGCTCAACACCAAAATAGTAGCAATGCAGCTTTAGGCTTACTAATGGGTAATATGTATCAAAAAAGAAGAGGTAGAAGCTGGGATCTCAGGAAACAGAGCATTGAATTATGGCCACAATGGATTACATTCCTGCAAAAATTTAATTGTGAATTAAATATCGAAAAACCATTAATACAACTAACTACAGATGAAGAAAAGTTTAAAAAATTAGAGAAATTTGTTTATGAAAATAATGATCAAAACTTGCGAATTTTAGAAAGAGACTCAATATTTATCAAGAATATTAATAAAGCCTTCCAAGCAACAAATATAAAAGGAATGATCTCGTTCAAAGATGGAAGAATAAATCCTTTTTCTTTACTTCAAACATTAGATCAATATCTAAAAGATAAAAAAGTAAATTATTTGCGAGAAAAAATAATAAAAATAAGAAAATCAAACAATCAATGGATTTCTACAACAAGGAATAATGAAAACATCAAATCTGACATGGTTATTTTGTGTAATTCACTAAAAGCGATTGATTTAATAGGTAGCCTATCTCACAACATCAAATTAAAACCTGTTTTAGGTCAAGCTATAGAAATTGAGATAAATGATGCAGAAGTTGATTTATTAATGCTGCCAAAACAATTCAACATAAATGGTAAAAATATAATTCCAAAATCGAACAATAAGCTAATTATTGGATCAACTGATGAATATAGTACTAAGCCAGAAGAAAATACATTCGAAAAACTTACAAATTTTCTCGATAAAAAACCAAATTGGCTGATGAAAGGAAAAATTTCTAGAAAATGGTTTGGAATAAGGTCAAGACCAGATGGTGAACCTTCTCCAATAATGAAAAATCTTGAAGATGGGCTAATTATATGTACAGGTTTTTATAAAAATGGAATTTTACTGGCTCCGGCTTGTTCTAAATGGGTTGCTAATGAAGTTAAAAATTACCTTTATTAATCTTTTGTTTCAGTAAAGTCTGCATCAATTACATCATCTCCATCTTTTTCGCTTGAATCACTCTGATCAGGACCGCCGGCAGCGCCAGGTGATGGTGGCTGATTACCTGGTTGCTGATAAACAGATGAACCAACTGCATAAAGTTCTTGTTGAAGTTCTTCAAGAAGTTTTTTCATTGATTCATAATCTTCTTTTGAAGTTGCTTCTTTTAAAGCATTACTTTTTTCTTCAACTTTAGACTTTGCTGCAGCATCAATTTTGTCTCCTAATTCACCAAGTTGCTTTTCTGTCTGGTAGACAAGTGTTTCAGCTTGATTTTTTAAATCGATTTTTTCTCTTTTTTCTTTATCTGCAGATGCATTTGATTCAGCATCTTTTACCATTTTATCTACCTCATTATCAGATAGAGTTGAAGCACCAGTAATAGAAATACTTTGTTCTTTACCGCTTCCTTTGTCTTTAGCAGTAACACTAAGAATACCGTTTGCATCGATATCAAATGTAACTTCAATTTGCGGAACGCCTCTTGGTGCTGAAGGTATACCATCCAATCTAAAAGTTCCTAAGCTTTTATTATCAGAAGCCATTTCTCTTTCACCTTGTAAAACGTGTATTTCAACATTTGTTTGACCATCTACAGCAGTTGAATATGTTTCAGATTTCTTCGTGGGTACTGTAGTATTTCGATTTATCATTTTTGTCATTACTCCCCCTAAAGTCTCTACACCTAGAGAAAGTGGAGTAACGTCGAGCAACAAAATATCTTTAACTTCTCCTGCTAAAACTCCCCCCTGAATTGCTGCTCCAACAGCTACTACTTCATCAGGATTAACAGTTTGATTTGGTTCTTTACCAATTATTTTTTTAACTAAATCTAAAACAGCAGGAATTCTAGATGAGCCTCCAACCATAACAACTTCATCAATTTCACTAGTAGAAATTTTTGCATCACTTATAGCTCTCTCAACTGGGGTCTTACACCTATCAATTAAAGAAGCTGCTAATTCCTCGAACTTTGCTCTAGTAAGGTTCAAATCCAAATGTTTTGGCCCTTCAGGCGTCGCTGTGATAAAAGGTAAATTTATTTCACTTTGCGTAGCATTTGAGAGCTCTATTTTTGCCTTTTCTGCAGCTTCAGTCAATCTTTGCAAAGCTTGCTTATCTTGTCTGAGATCAATTCCCTCATTAGATTTAAAAGTATTGGCTAAGTGATCTACGATGCATCTATCAAAATCATCACCACCTAAATGTGTATCTCCAGATGTAGATAGAACTTCAGTTACTCCATCACCAGCTTCAATAACTGAAACGTCAAATGTACCTCCCCCTAAATCAAAAACAAGAATTTTTTCATTTTCTTTATCCAAACCATATGCTAAAGCCGCAGCAGTTGGCTCATTAACGATTCTGAGAACTTCTAAACCTGCAATCTTTCCAGCATCTTTCGTAGCCTGTCTTTGGGAATCATTAAAATAAGCTGGAACTGTAATTACAGCCTGAGTAACTTTGTCACCAAGATATTTACCTGCATCATCTGCTAACTTTCTTAAAACTTGAGAACTCACCTCTTCAGGAGAAAACTGTTTATCCAAAATAGGACATTTTAATTTGACACTAGAACCAGATTTTTCAACAGAATAGCTAACTTCTTTAGATTCTTCATTAACTTCATCAACTCTTCTACCAACAAAACGTTTTGCAGAATAAAAAGTATTTTCAGGGTTCATTACAGCTTGTCGTTTTGCAATTTGTCCAACAAGCTGATCTTGATTTTTTGTATATGCAACAACTGATGGAGTAGTTCTGAAACCCTCAGCATTTGCTATTACAGTAGGCTTACCACCTTCCATTACAGCGACACAACTATTTGTTGTTCCTAAATCAATTCCTACTACCTTACCCATGGGTAAATTCTTTTTATTTGTTATTCTCCATAATCGGTCATTGTCGTCATTATTGTTACTCAAAGACGGGGTGTGGTTCCCGAACAGACCATTACTTTTAGGGTTAAAATTCTAAACATGATTTCAAGTAAGACATCTTTCATCGCATTAATTGGCAATCCAGTAAGCCATTCATTGTCCCCAATTATGCAAAATGCTGCCCTTCAATATTTAGGCTTAGATTTAATCTATATTGCTGTACCCTGTAAAGATGAAGATCTAGAATTAGTTCTTAATTCTTTTAAAAAGATTAATTGCAAAGGTTTAAACATTACAATTCCACACAAAGAAAAAGTATTTAACCTTTGTAGTGAAATCTCCCCTATTGCTAACAAACTTAAAGCAATTAATACCCTGAAATTAAATTCTGAAAAACAATGGAGCGCAACTAATACCGATGTAGAAGGATTTATTTATCCATTAAAAAATTTAAACTTAGCAAAGAAAAAATCAATTGTTCTTGGCTCCGGGGGTGCAGCAAGATCTGTTATTCAAGGTTTAATAAATTTAAATCTTTCAACAATTTCAGTAATATCACGTAATAAATCATCACTAGATGAATTAATAAAAAACTTTGATAATCAAATTCAACTGGAGGGTTTTTTGAATAGTGATGATCAAGCTCAAATTTTAATTCGTGAAGCAGATTTGATTGTAAATACAACACCAGCAGGGATGAAAACCACTAAATATGAAGATAATGTAATTCCATATGGCGAAGCATTTTGGAAATCTCTTAACTCGCAAACAATTGTTTACGATTTAATATACAATCCTGCCCCAACTACTTTATTGAAATTTTGCGCCAAAAAAGGATGCATGACTATAGATGGTTTAGAAATGCTTGTTGCCCAAGGAATAAAATCCTTATCATTTTGGACAGATGGTTTAGAAGTACCTTTTCATGTAATGAATGACGCACTAAAAAAATATCTTTAAAAAATGATCCTACTTATCAAGAAATTGCCTATCGTAATGTATCGTAAGTAATGAACAGACGCTCATCACATCAATTCATGAGCCAAAGACCTTGTCTGAAACTATGAACGATCAACAATCTTATTACGAAACCATGTATATCCTCCGCCCAGACATTGCGGAAGATGAAGTAACTAATCACATTGATAAATACAACAAGCTTTTAGAAGAATTTGGCGGTACTATTCTTGATAGTCAAATGAGAGGCAAGAGAAGATTAGCCTATCAAATAACAAAACATAGAGAAGGTATTTACGTACAACTAAGTCATCAAGGTGACGGGCAACATATCTTCAAAATTGAAAAAGCAATGAGACTAAGTGAGGATGTTATTAGATACATGACTGTTAAACAAGAGGGCCCTTTACCAACCCCAAGACCTTCGAACAAAAATACATCTGGAACAGAAAATAAAGATAATCCAGATGCAAAAGTTGAAACTAAAGAAAAAGAACCAGTCGCAAGTGCAGATTCATCAAATTCAAGCAAAGATGAAGCTGAAACTAAAGAAAATGCAGAATCTTAAATGTTAATCTTTTGTTTTTGAATTTAACTCAGCCCAAATTTTATTAGACATACCCCACATATAAATAAAACCCTCTGCTAAAGAATGATTAAAGACATCATCTTTGCCGTAAGTTACCAAATCTTCTCTGTAAAGTGAATTATTTTCCGACACTCTACCAATGACTATTGCGTTCCCCTTATAAAGCCTAATCTTTACTCTGCCATTAACTGAAGTTTGAGTAGATGATATAAATGCATCTAAACTTTCTTTAAGAGGTCCAAACCAAAAACCTTGATAAACTAATTGACCCCATTTTTTTTCCACTATTCCTTTAAAATCGATAACATCGGGGTTTAATGTTATGCTCTCCAATTCTTTGTGAGCTTTGATTAAAAGTAAGAGGCCAGGTGTTTCGTAAATCTCTCTACTTTTAATTCCTACTACTCGATCTTCAATCATATCTATTCTTCCAAAACCGTGGTTTCCTGCAAGATCATTTGCTTTTTGAATGATCTCTACAGGAGTTAAAAATTCATCATTAATTCCAACTGGAAACCCATTTTTGAAAACAATTTCTATATCTTGATGAGAATCAGGTGAATTATCAACTGATGATGTCATCGAAAATATATCCTCAGGTGCTTCTTGCATTGGGTCTTCTAATATACCTGCTTCAATACTCCTACCAAGTAAGTTAACATCTATTGAATATGGTGATTTTTTTGATACTGGCGCAGGTATACCAAATTTTTCTCCATACACTATTGCCTCTTCTCTACTCATATTCCACTCCCTTGCAGGAGTAATTATTTTTAAATCAGGACCTAAAGCATTAATTGCTAAATCAAAACGAACTTGATCATTCCCTTTACCAGTACATCCATGAGCTACTGCATCGGCATTAATCTCTCTAGCAATATTCACAAGATTTTCGGCAATTAAAGGTCTAGCAAGAGCAGTAGATAAGGGATATTTATCTAAATATAATGCGTTTGCTCTAATGGCTGGAAAAGCGTATCTCTCAACAAAACTATTAACTAAATTGCCAACGATTGATTTAGAAGCACCAGAGTTTAAAGCTTTTAGCCTAATAAGTTCTAAATCCTCGCCTTGACCAAGATCTGCTACAAAAGTAACTACTTCTGAAATTCCATATTCATTCTTTAAATATGGAATACAAACACTCGTATCCACGCCACCAGAATAAGCTAGTACAACTTTTTTAACCTGCTGCATCTAAATTTGCTCCATAAATTTAACTTTTTTGACGTAATTAAGAATTTGAATACTTTTTAAAGACTAATACTATTGTAACTAAAAGAGCTGGACCAAAAACTAGTAATAAGAGAAGAAAGTTATTAATTATTAAAAGATTTGGATTCAAATATCCAATAAGTTTTAATAATCCAGACAGCAACAATGAAATTAGCCAGATAAAAAAGTATTTTAAATTTCCTTTATCAAACAAAGTTTTTAAGTGTGCATCATTATGTATTATCTTATATATAGAACAAAATCTTTAATGGATTCAAATAAATTAAAACTTAGATTGGACGACATTTCTGAAGTCAATCCTGCTTTAACTTGCTATCACAGAGATGATCCAGCTCCTGTGTTGCCACTAAGAGAGGAACCCGATCTACTATCTTGGCTCGAAAATACAGGTAGACTCGTTGCAGAAAAAGATGGAGATTCACAAGAGATTAGTACAATAGAAGAAGAAGAACTTTCAGCACTTATGGGAGAAAAGGAAGATTATAAAGCTGAAGAAGATCCTTCATTAGAAGATGATTGGGAAGATTAAAAAGTTTAACTTTATATCCTTATTTTTATTAAATACTTTTGCTTTAATAGTTACCTCCTATTTTTTTAATAATTTTATTTTTACAGGAGTTTACATATCATTTTTCTTTATTTCTATTTTTACAACTAAAAATGGTCTAAAGATTATCAAAAAATTTAATTTACTTCAAAATATCAGGAATGAAGGCCCAGCTAATCACTTTAAAAAAAGTGATACTCCAACAATGGGTGGGATTTTTATGATAATCCCTTTTTTAATTTTGCTTTTGATAATAACTATCAGCTTAGGTTCTCTAAAATTATTTCTTTTATTACTAACTATTTTTGGTTTCTTTATTACAGGATTTTTAGATGATTTTTTAAGTATTAAAAGAAAAGAGAACACAGGTTTAAAAACAAAAGAGAAATTTTTCTTACAAAGTGTCATCTCAATAATTTTTATATTGTTAGCCTATGAAAAAAATTTAATCAGTCCGTTAATAACAGTTTCTGACTCCTGGGGATTAAATATGAATATTTTCATATTGCCAGTTTCTTTTTTAGTGCTTGTGGGCATAAGTAATTCAGTAAATTTGACTGATGGACTAGATGGATTAGCAGCTGGATGCAGTGGAATTGTCTTTTATGGATTAGGAACAGAGATATTACTGAAAGAACAGCAAGAACTTTTTGTTTTTAGCATCTTATGTTTTTCGATGTCCGGCATATGCTTAGGATTTCTCAAATATAATAGTTATCCTGCAAAAATATTTATGGGTGACACAGGATCTCTAAGTATTGGAGCAATTTTGGGTTCTATAGCGTTATTAACCAATAGCGTTTTTACCTTATCTATTTTCTCAGGAATATTTATAATTGAATCGTTATCAGTAATTTTTCAAGTAGGATTTTTTAAAATTACAAAAAAATTATTTCATAGAGGTAAACGCATATTCTTAATGGCTCCACTACACCACCACTTTGAACTTAAAGGAGTAAAGGAACAAAAAATAGTTGAAAATTTTTGGAAAATCAACATTTTACTTGTAATTTTAGGTATAGTTTTAAAAATCAATCTTTGAAGAATTTGTTATGAATTTTTTTACATGGAAAGATAATGGATTAACAAGTGACTGCTCAAGTCTTGATGCAATGGCATCAAGATTTGAAGAAACTGCTAACTTAATGAAAAAACTTTCTAAGAAGGGCTTTAAACTAAAGAAAACTCAAAATAATCAACTAATTCTTCACCCTGACCCTGAGGTTTTTGATCAATGGGGTTTTATAAGTGAAGAAGTCCCTTTTAAACAACTTTGTTTAATGTCAGATGAAGAATAACTATTTGAATTTGAAAATTCTTCATTAAGTACTGCTAAATAATTGCGTACATGAGTGTTCCAACTAAAGTGCCTGTTAACACCCTCAATTCCATTTCTGCTCCATATTTTCCACTGATTATTATTTGATATTCCTTTTTCAAGCATAACTTTCAACTCATTAATATCAGTAACATCTACTAGAAGTCCATTTGCACATTTTGAACGAATTTCTTTTGGCCCTCCATCATTTGTTGATATTATTGGCAATCCACATGAAGAAGCTTCAAGAAGAGTTAAACCAAAAGGCTCTGTTAAAGCTGGATTTACAAATACACCACCTCTGCTAGCAGCCCACCTATATAAAGCAGGAATCTGACTTGGAAGATGTTTTTTTGGATAAGCTACCTTTCCATATAAATTATATTTATCAATTGTTTCAAAAATATTATTGAAAACATCTTTTTGTTGAGGGTCAAGTTTTGAAGTATTCTCTCTACAACCTAATATCAGAATTAAATTAGTTTTTCTTTTTAATTTTTCAGATCTTCCATATGCTTCAATCAAAGATGGAATATTTTTTCTTCGTACAGCTCTAGAAATAGTTAAAAATGGAGGTTTAGTAGAATCCTTTAGAAAAGGTTTCATCATGTTATCAATTTCGGCTGTCTCGCTTGTGGAGTGAATATGGTGAAATTTATTATGATCAACACCAGGAGGAATAACTTTAGCTTTGTGAGGTGAAAAAGAAGAATATTGGGAATATTGATAGACTGATTCTTGTTCAGTGCTTGTAACAACAATATCTGCAGACTTCAATGCTTTTTCTTCTGCTTCAATTCTTTTACTTATAGAATAAAGTTTTTCTATTTGATTATTTTTTAAACCAGTATCAAGCAATTTCCTTTTTTTCTCTCTTCCTAAAGAATGACCAGTAAAAATAAGAGGAACGTTTAAGGATTTACTTAGTTTAACTCCTACATATCCAGCATCTGCATAATGTGCATGAATGAAATTAGGCTTTTTGTTTTTTTTATAGTAAGAAATTAGTCTTTCAGTTAAATGATCTAAATAAGGCCAAAGCAATTCCTTTCTTAAATATTTATTAGGTCCAAATTTGAATCTTAAAATTCTCACTCCTGGTTCTACAAATTCTTCTTCTTGTGAATATTCATCGTCTACTTTAGGATCGTTTATTAAACGAGTAACTAAATCTACTTGATCAACTTCTGAAATATTAGCCAAGCTCTTAATTAACTCTAAAACGTATTGTGTTTGCCCTCCTGTATCTGCATCCCTGCCTAACTCAAGATTTTTAGAACGTATAAGACCATGTAAATGTAAATGTAAAAATTTTAACCTCATTCAGGAAAACCTCCGATCAACGGCCTTTAATACAAATAAGCTGAATTTTCTAAGGAAATATTAAGAAAGCATTATGATTTGAAATTTTTTTTATATGAAAATTTTCAAAAAAGCAGTTATGGAGGAGTTTTATGCCCCTTTAAAAAAAAGAATTTCTTATTGCTGAAATAATTAAAATAAAAAGAAATACAACAAGGCTTTTCTTATTTCAGAACCTTTTTAAGATATTTTGCTGTATGACTTGTAGGATTTTTAGCTACATCCTCGGGAATACCCTCTGCAATGATTTCTCCTCCTTTATCCCCTCCATCAGGTCCTAAATCGATAATCCAATCTGAACATCTAATAACATCTAAATTATGTTCAATAACAATTACTGAATTGCCTTTATCTACCAAACGTTGTATTACATCCATTAATTTATGAACATCATAAAAACTTAACCCAGTAGTTGGTTCATCAATCAAATATAAAGTTTTTCCAGTAGCTCTTTTTGACAATTCCGTGGCTAACTTAACTCTTTGAGCCTCACCACCAGATAATGTAGGAGCTGGCTGGCCTAATTTGACATATCCTAAGCCAACATCAACCAATGTAGATAATCTATCAGCAGCTTGAGGAATAGCAGAAAAAGTTTCTGCAGCTTGTTCAACAGTCATCTCTAAAACATCAGATATATTAAAACCTTTATATTTCACCTGAAGAGTTTCCCTATTAAAACGAGCTCCTTTACATACTTCACATTGAACATACACATCAGGTAGAAAATTCATTTCAATTACATTGACTCCCTGACCTTTACAAGCTTCGCATCTTCCTCCTTTCACATTAAAACTAAATTGACCAGCCTGATAACCTCTTGCTTTTGCTTCTACTGTGGCAGTAAATATCTGCCTTATAGGATCAAAAGCACCAGTATATGTAGCAGGATTTGATCTTGGAGTTCTTCCTATTGGAGATTGATCAATAACGATAACTTTATCAATTGCCTTTATCCCCTTTAACTCTTTTACACCTTGAGGAAAAGGGACTTTTAATCCAAGAGAATGACATAATGCAGGATGAAGTAATTCATTTATCAAAGTGCTCTTCCCACTTCCACTCACACCAGTTACAGAAACTAATCTTCCTAAAGGAAATTCAACAGAAATATTTTTTAAATTATTTTTAGAGCAATTATTTAAAATTAAACTTTTTTTTACAGATGATCTACGTTCTTTTGGAGTAGGAATCGATTTCCTACCACTAAGATAAGCTCCAGTTAATGACTTTTCTGAATTTAAGACATCTTGATAAGATCCTTTAGCAATAATTTCCCCACCATAAACACCTGCCCCTGGACCAATATCTACTAAATAATCTGCGGATTTCATAGTATCTTCATCATGTTCAACGACAACCAAAGTATTTCCCAAGTCTCTTAAGCTTTTTAATGTTTCTAATAATCTGTCATTGTCTCTCTGATGCAAACCAATACTTGGTTCATCTAATACATATAAAACGCCAGTAAGACCTGCACCTATTTGTGTAGCCAATCTAATACGCTGAGCCTCACCGCCAGACAAAGTCATAGCTGGTCTATCTAAAGTCAAATAATCTAAACCTACATTAATTAAAAACTTCAAACGTAAACGAATCTCTTTTAAAACCAATTCACCTATCTGCTTTTGTTTTTCTGATAAAGATATATTTTCTTTCTTTGTCTTACCTAAGCCCATGATGCGCTCTACGTGATTTAGGGTTTCAGAAACGCTTATAGAAGTTAAATCAGTAATGTTGTATGGACCAAGTTTAACTGCCAAAGCCTCAGGTCTTAATCTTTTTCCAGAACATGTCTTACAGGGAACTAATTCTAGATACTTTTCTAATTTTTGTTTAACTGATTCTCCATTGGCTTCATTCAATTGCCTTTCTAATATTGGCAAAATCCCCTCAAACGGTCTTTCAAAACCACTAGAAGTTTTAAAACGACTATCAGCTTGAATTAATATTGGTTTATCTGATCCCAAAAGTAGAACTTTTTTTTGCAAGTCACTTAAATCTTTCCAAGGAGTTTTTAATTCAAAACCATAAGCTTGTCCTACAGAATAAAGTAAAGAGAAGTAATAAGTATTATCTTTTTCACTCCAAGGAGCTATTGCAGCATAAACAGGTAATGTTTTATCAGGTATAACTCTATCCGCAGTAAATTTTTTTAAATAACCTATCCCATGACAATCTGGACAGGCCCCATATGGGCTATTAAAAGAAAATAATCTAGGAGAAAGTTCTTCAACGATAGATCCATGTACAGGACATGCATAATTTTCTGAGTAAAGTTTTTCTCTTTCTAAATTAGAAGGTAAGTTTTCTCCTTTTTTTGGAACAACTTCTACTATTGCTAAGCCATCCCCTCTTTTGAGACAAGTTTGTAGAGAATCATTTAATCTTTCTTGTATGCCTTCTCTTGCAATTAATCTATCTACTACTACCTCAATATTATGAATTTGATTTTTATCTAATTCAATACTATCAGCAAGTTCTCTTACCTCTCCATTGATTCTTACCCTAGCAAATCCTTCAGCAGCTAGTCCGCTTATTAATTTTGTATGTGTTCCTTTCTTACCTCTTACAACAGGAGCCAACAATTGGTACCTTGTTCCTTCTGGTAAAAGAAGAATTTGATCCACCATTTCATCAATTGTTTGAGGCGCAATTGGAATCCCACAATGGTGACAATGAGGCTCACCAGCACGACCAAACAATAATCTTAAATAATCTTGTATTTCCGTTACTGTTCCAACTGTTGACCGAGGATTATGACTTGTAGATTTTTGATCAATTGAAATAGCAGGTGATAAACCTTCAATATTGTCAACATCTGGTTTATCTACTTGACCCAAAAATTGCCTTGCGTATGCAGAAAGACTCTCAACATATCTTCTTTGACCTTCAGCAAAAATAGTATCAAAAGCCAAAGAACTTTTACCACTTCCACTTACACCTGTAAAAACTATAAATTTATTCCTAGGTAGAGAAAGATCAATATTTTTTAAATTATGCTGACGAGCTCCCCTAATATTAATTGAGTTATCTTCTCCAAAACTACTATCAACTTTATTAACCATGTTTAAATCTAAAATATGATTTAAAAAGGTTATTATAGTAGAATTTTTTTTATTTTACGCAGCTGAGCGATCAAGAAGTCTAGAAGCATATTCGTTTACTTCGCATGAACCTCCACCTATAAGTTCTATTAGTTCATTTTTTCTTTGATTTTTTGTAGTTAGTTTTGCGATTGAAGTAAAAGTTATCCCATTAATTACTTTTTTATTAACTTTGAAATGAGCTGATCCTCTTGCAGCGAGAAATGGCTGATGTGTAATACATAAGACTTGTTGATTTTTAGAAATTTCTTTTATAAGCTCCACCAAAGAAAATAGAGATTTACCACTTAAACCACTATCAATTTCATCTAAAAAGAAAGTATTGGGTTTTTTAGAAATACTTGATTTAATAGCTAACAAGAATCTTGACATTTCTCCGCCAGAAATAACATTTGATAATGGAGCAAGCTTCTGATCAGGATTAGCCGAAAACAAAAAATTTATATCGTCAATTCCATCGCCAGAAGGCTTGCACTCAGAAAATTGAATTGAAAAGTTTGCATTTTCTAAACCTAGATTGCTTAAAATTGACATTACTGAAATTTGTAACTGTTTAGCAATTTTTTTTCTTTCAGTAGATTGGATAACAAATAAAGAATTTAGATTACTTTGTAAATTCTCAATTTGAGCTTTAATCATGGAAATCTCATTACCTTGATCATTTTGTTGAAAATACGTTTTTAATTGATCGCGCTTTTCAATTAATTGAGTTAAATCCAATGAGAAAGTTCTCTCTAAGTTTTTTAAAAAGAATAATCTTTCTTGTATTTCTGGAAGATTAGATTCATGATTTTCTATTTCTTGCAAATATGACTTTAGATCACACATTAAATCTTCAACATCAGCATGAATATTTAATAACTTCTCTCTAAATTTTTGAATCTTTAGATCGAAATCGGCTGTTTTATTTAAAATCTTTAGTGATTGATTGATAAAAGAAGTTACTGAAGGTTCATCATGACTAAAATTATTTAAATTTTCTAATGATGATTTAATTGAATTATTAATTTCTAGATTATTTACAAGTTTATTTTCTAATAACTCTAGTTCTAAAATTTCTTGACATGAATTTAAATCAGCTTCTTCTAAACTCTTCAACATGTGCTTAATTACCAAGTTTTTTTCTTCTTGATTACTAGAAAATTCTATTTTTTCATTCAATAATCTTGTTAACTTTTCACTTTCTCTCCATATACTTTTAATCCTTTCGCTAGTATCTCTAAATTCTTGAGAACATAAGTCATCAATAATTAGTCTTCTCTTATCTATAGAATCAAAGATAAAAGTATCAAATTGACCTGCAAAATCTATTAAAAATCCTCCAAGTTTGGCTAATGATTGTCTATTAATTGGTAAATCATTAAGGCTATATTTAGATAATATTTTATTATTTTTTTTATAAGATATTCTTTTAATTTGTAGTTCTGAAGAAGTTATTTCAAAACCATTACTAATTAACCAATTATTAATTTGAAAAGAAGAAGAAAATATCGCCTCAATAACGCAAAAATCTTTTCCTGGACGTATTAAATGTTTTAGAGGTATATTAGTTCCACCAAATAGAGCATTTAGGGAATCCAAAATTAATGATTTTCCTGAACCTGAATCCCCAGTTATGATATTCAAACCTTTTTCGAAATTAATTTCTATAATTTCTATTAATGCAATATTTTCTATTTTTAGTTGTATTAACATGATAAATCTTCCATATAAAAAAATTAACTTCTTTTTTAAAAAAATAAAGGTTTTAAATATATAAAGTTATGAAAGAAGAGTTTACTGATTTTATTGAGGTATCTGGACTCTTAAATTATGATCCAGATACAATTTCTAAAATTTACAAAAAAAATCCTAAAAGACTTTTAAAAAGACTTTGGCAAACACTCTTACCTATCTTTGCTTACATCTTTTCCGTTGGATGGGATAAATTAACTGGAAGACTGAAAAATGAACAGCAAGCAAGATTTAGAGCAAGAGAATTAACAAATTTGTTAGTAGAACTTGGACCTGCATTTGTTAAAGCAGGCCAAGCTTTATCTACAAGACCAGATATAATCCCGGGTATTCTTCTAGAGGAATTATCTGAATTGCAAGATCAGCTCCCTGGTTTTGATGGCAATAAAGCTATGGAATTAATAGAGGAAGATTTAGGAAACAAAATAGATGAGATTTTTTTAGAAATTGATAAAGAGCCAATTTCTGCTGCTTCTTTAGGTCAAGTGCATAAAGCTAAATTAAAAAATGAAGAGATCGTTGCAATAAAAGTACAACGGCCAGGTTTAAGAGAACAAATAACCTTAGACCTTTACATTGTAAGAAATATTGCTTATTGGCTAAAAAATAATATCGGATTGATAAGAAGTGATCTAGTTGCTTTGATTGATGAATTAGGCAAGAGAGTTTTTGAAGAGATGGATTATCTAAACGAAGCAGCAAATGCAGAAAAATTTAGAGATATGCATAAACATAACAAAATGATTGCCGTACCAAAAATTTATAAAGAAATAACTTCAAGAAGAGTTTTAGCAATGGAATGGATAGATGGTACAAAATTAACAAATTTAGAGGAAGTAAAAAAATTAGGAATTAATCCTGATGACATGATTGATATAGGGGTGCAATGCAGTTTAGAACAGCTTTTAGAACATGGTTTTTTTCATGCAGACCCGCATCCAGGTAATTTATTAGCCCTAGAAGATGGAAGATTATGTTATCTAGATTTTGGCATGATGAGCGAGGTTTCCAGAGAATCTAGGTCAGGTTTAATTCAAGCAGTAGTTCACTTAGTAAATAAAAACTTCGATAAATTGTCTCAAGATTTCGTAAAATTAGGATTTTTATCAGAGGAAGTTAATCTAGAACCCATTGTTCCAGCATTTCAAGATGTTTTCATTAACGCCGTTGAACAAGGAGTTTCGAAAATGGATTTTAAGAGCGTTACTGACGATATGTCTGGTGTAATGTATAAATTTCCTTTCAGGCTACCACCGTATTATGCTCTTATAATTAGATCATTACTTACATTAGAAGGTATAGCTTTAAGCGTAGATCCAAACTTCAAAATATTAGGCGCAGCTTATCCATATTTTGCAAGAAGATTAATGGAAGACCCTGATCCACAATTGAGGGAAAGCCTTAAAGAAATGCTTTTTGATAACAAAAAATTTAAATGGGATCGTTTAGAAGATCTACTTTCTAACGCTGCAAAGCAAACAAATCTCGATTTAGAAAAACTATTAGACGAAGTTATAAATCTTCTCTTTTCTCCAAATGGAGGATTTCTTAGAAATGAGATAGTTGAGGGTTTAACTAATCAGATAGATTTACTTAGTCTAAAAATATTGAGAAGTTTTAATAATTATCTTCCTCAATCAATTAAATTTAATACCACTAACGAAAATAATAAATTAGGTGACCTTATAATGTATGTTGAACCATTGAGAAACTTTTTAGAGATTTTACAAAAAGTTCCGGGGTATTCAATTGACATTTTTCTAAAAAGAGTGCCAAGACTTATTAATGAGCCCTATACAAGAGAAATGGGTATAAAAATTGCAAAAAAAGTGACTGAAAAAGGAGTAGTAAGACTTGTTAAAATTGCCGCTGGTACAAATATATAAATGAAGTTTAGTAAATTTTTAAAATTCAAAATATTTTTTATTTTAGTAATTTCTCCAGTATTTTTTAATGTTCCAAAAGCTTATACTGCTGAAGAAATTAAAATCACGTATAGCATATTTTCTAGAACAATTAAAGTCAATTCTTTAAAAACTTTTGCTAAAGAAGGTAAATCCACAAGACAATTAAAAAAAATTTTGAAAGCAACTGGGTCTCCCGATAAAGAAATTAGAAAAGTTTTAAACAAAGATTTTGAAGTTCCTATTACCATTGCAAGCAAACTAGTATATTCAGAAATAGGAAATGTTTTTTTAACAAGACTTTCATCTATTATCCACCCACCCAAAGCAACTGATGAAAGAACAGGTATGCTAGCCCTTAGAGCAAGCGTAATTCAAGGAATTAATCTAGGAAATGGAAAAATAAATCTAGTAAAATTTTTTGAAGGATATCCAACTAAAACTGTAATTTTAGATGTCAGCGCTTTGAGCAAAGTTATGAATAAAGTAGAATCGATTTCAGAATTATTAACTTTTTTCACCAATTCTCCTCTAGAAAAAATCAAAACAAATTAAACAGCCATGGTGTTATTAAATAAAATAAAAAATAAACTTCGTATTAATTACAGAAAAAAAAGATGGCCAGGTCTAATAGAAGCTTATAAACAATATCTTCCAGTTACAAAGAAAACTCCTATTATTTCCCTAAATGAAGGAAATACGCCACTAATTCTCAGCGAGTCAATTAGCAAATTAATTGGAAATGGAACAAAAATTTTTTTAAAATATGATGGCCTTAATCCAACAGGATCTTTTAAAGATCGTGGAATGACTATGGCAATTAGCAAAGCAAAAGAAGAAGGCCGTAAAGCAGTAATTTGTGCAAGTACTGGAAATACCTCTGCTGCTGCTGCTGCATATGCCTCGAGAGGAGGATTAAAACCTTATGTATTAATCCCAGAAGGATTTGTTGCACAAGGAAAGCTTGCGCAAGCATTAATGTATGGCGCTGAGATAATATCTATTGATGGAAACTTTGATAAGGCTCTTGAAATTGTTAGAGATTTATCCTCAGAACATCCTATAGAACTTGTTAATTCTGTTAATCCATATCGAATACAAGGACAAAAGACAGCAGCTTTTGAAATAGTTGATGACTTAGGTTATGCTCCTGATTGGCTTTGTATTCCAATGGGTAATGCAGGAAACATAACTGCCTATTGGATGGGATTTAAAGAATATTCAAAAATAAAAAGAAATTTGAAATTACCAATAATGATGGGTTTTCAGTCAGAAGGCTCTGCTCCATTAGTAAAAAATATAATAGTTAAGGATCCAGAAACAATTGCAACTGCAATAAGAATTGGAAATCCTGTAAATAGAGAAAAAGCAAAAAAAGTAAGGAAAGAGAGTAAAGGAGACTTTCAATCAGTTACAGATGAAGAAATAATCAATGCTTATAAAATTCTCGCCAAAGAGGGAGTATTTTGTGAACCTGCCAGTGCAGCATCAGTTGCTGGACTGATTAAAAATAAAAATAGAATTCAGAAAGAATCGACTATTGTTTGTGTTCTGACTGGAAATGGCTTGAAAGATCCAGATTGCGCTATAAAAAACAACGATGCTATTTTTAGGAAAAATATTGAACCTTCATTAAAAAATATAACTAAAATCTTGGGATATTAAAATCCAAAAAAAATAGTGTCTGTGGAAATCAATTAAAAACAAACCTAATTTGTTGAAAAGTACATAATAAGAACTTCTATTTGTTGAATAAATTTAAAATTTTCGAAAAAAGTAAAAAATATTCAACAAATAAAAATTTTTTTACACATATTCTTTTCTTCGTAAACTAAATAAACAAGCTGTTTAAATGAAGAATTCCACATTTCCCACAAAAACTACTACTACTAAATTTTTTATTTTATTATTTATTTTTATATTAGAGAAAAAGTAAAAAATAAATTTATTGAATTTAATTTACGAAAAAAGTATATTGTATTTGTAAAAAGTTCCAAATTCTGATGGAAATTATTTGTAACCAAAATGAATTAAATAATGCTATACAACTAGTAAGCAAGGCAGTTGCTTCAAGGCCAACCCATCCAATTCTTGCAAACATACTTTTAACAGCTGACGAAGGAACAAATAAAATTAGCGTTACAGGATTTGACTTAAATTTAGGAATTCAAACTTCTTTTGATGGAACTGTCAAAAATAGTGGAGCTATTACTATACCTTCAAAACTTTTATCCGAAATAGTAATTAAGCTTCCTAATGAAACTCCTGTTTCTCTAGAAGTAGATGAGAATTCAGAAAATATCCTAATAAAAAGTGATAGAGGTTCTTTTAATCTAAAAGGGATCCCCTCTGACGAATATCCTAATTTGCCATTTGTTGAAAGCGGTACTTCTTTGAATATTGATCCTAGTTCTTTTTTAAAGGCTTTAAAATCTACCATTTTTGCCAGTAGTAATGATGATTCAAAGCAACTACTCACAGGTGTCAATTTTACTTTCAAACCAAATTATTTAGAGTCTGCTTCTACAGATGGCCATAGATTGGCTGTTGCCCTAATTGGTACTGAAGAACATATTGAAAATAAAGAAAAATCATCTTCAAATGTTGATGATTTATCGGTAACCATCCCAACTAGATCATTAAGAGAAATTGAAAAACTAGTATCTTTGAGAAGCTCGGAAAATTCAATTAAGCTTTTCTATGACAAAGGTCAAGTAGTATTTATATCATCGAATCAAATAATTACTACAAGAACTTTAGAAGGTAATTATCCTAATTATTCGCAATTAATTCCTGATTCTTTTTCTAAAATTCTTAATTTTAATACAAAAAAATTAATTAATTCATTAGAAAGAATTGCTGTTTTGGCTGATCAGCAAAGTAGTGTTGTAAAGATTAAATTAGATGATACAGATTTAGCTTCAATCAGCGCAGATGCTCAAGATATTGGAAATGCAAATGAATCAATACCTGTTTCTTATTCTGGAGAAAATTTTGATATTGCATTTAACGTAAGATATTTGTTAGAAGGTTTAAAAGTTATTGCTTCTGAAAATGTACTTTTAAAGTGTAATATTGCAACTACTCCAGCTGTTTTTGTGCCAGAAGATAATCTTAATTCTTTTACTTATCTAGTTATGCCTGTGCAGGTTCGTTCTTAATTTGAAATTACCTAAAGAAATTTTATTAAGTGAATTATTAAATTATAGTGTTAAGGGTAATAAGGTCCTTAATTATGGAAATGGTGAAAATGTTTGGATGCATCCTCCAGTTCACCGGATTCTGGGATGGTACTCTCGTCCTTCAAATTTTGATTTAAAAAGAAATGTTTGGCGATTAAATCAAATTACTCAAATAATAGATAATGAAATTTATGTTAAAGGCGATCCAGCTATTTCGGATTTGGCAACTTTAAATAGGTTCCCAACTTTAATAGAAGCTAATCTTTTAAATATAAATGGATCAAAAATAGGAGTCATCGCAGATTTTTTATTTGAAATGAAAACAGGAAAAATTAAATATTACTTAGTTTCTAGATCTAATCCTAAGATTCCAGGTTCTAGTAGATGGAAATTAAATATTGATAATATCAATGACCAACAACCGGGATTGGTATTCTGTGAAAGTAATTCTTTAGATGATTTATCTTTAATAAAATCAAGTATTAAAAATGAATTTATGCAAAAAGGGAAAAAAATTTTTGATAGATTTGATGATATGAAGAATATTGCCTCTAATAGATTAGAGGAATGGCTTGAAGAAGATGAAGATATTAGCCAAAACTTAGATTTTAAACAAAAAAGTTTTTATAATAACGACAGAACATCTATACCATCTAGTGAAAAGAAAGAAGATGACCCTTGGATATAAATAATGATAAATAAAGAAAATAATGATCTATATGATCTTAATGAAGCACTACAAGTTGAAAATTTAACACTTAAAGATTACGAAGAAATTTGCATAAGATTAAAGAGAAAACCTAACAGAACGGAATTAGGCATGTTTGGCGTTATGTGGTCCGAACATTGTTGTTATAGAAATTCAAAACCTTTACTATCTAAGTTTCCCACTAAAGGTAAAAATGTTTTAGTTGGACCTGGAGAAAATGCTGGCGTTATTGATGTTGGAAATAATCAAAAACTTGTTTTTAAAATAGAAAGTCATAATCATCCTTCTGCTATTGAACCTTTTCAAGGCGCAGCAACAGGTGTAGGAGGAATTTTAAGAGATATATTCACAATGGGAGCTAGGCCAATCGCAGTCTTAAATTCATTGAGATTCGGCAATCTTGATAAATCATCAAATGTTGATTTACTACGAGGAGTTGTATCCGGTATTTCACATTATGGGAATTGCGTAGGTGTGCCGACTGTTGGAGGTGAAATTGACTTCGATGATAGTTACTCTGGAAATCCTTTAGTGAATGTTATGGCTTTAGGACTTTTAGAGACTAAGGAAATCGTTTGTTCTGGGGCTAAAAATGTAGGATCACCCGTGTTATATGTTGGTAATACAACTGGCCGAGATGGTGTTGGTGGTGCTAGTTTTGCTAGTTCAGAATTAACTACAACTTCATTGGATGATAGACCTGCTGTTCAGGTAGGTGATCCATTTGTTGAGAAAAGTCTTATTGAAGCTTGTTTGGATGCTTTCAAGACAGGGGATGTAATTGCAGCTCAAGATATGGGTGCTGCAGGTTTAACATGCAGTAGCGCAGAAATGGCCGCAAATGGAAATTTAGGGATATCTATTGATTTAGATTTGGTCCCTTCTAGAGAAGATGATATGTCCTCATACCAGTATTTATTATCTGAATCGCAAGAAAGAATGTTGTTTGTCGTTAAAGAAGAAAAAATTAAAGATCTTATTGAAAAATTTAATAAATGGGGATTACATGCCAGTGTTATTGGTGAAGTGATAGGAACTAATGAGGTAATTATTTCTCATAAAGGTAAAATTGTGGCTCAAATACCTACTTCTGCCTTATCTGATGATACTCCTGTCAATTTTCACAATGTGATTAATGACCCACCCGATAATCTTTTAAATAAGTGGGAATGGAAAGAAAATGCTTTACCAGGAATTTATGAGCAAAAAATATTTTCATTGAAGGAAAATAAGAATTTTTCTTTTTCAGAAATCATCTTAAAACTACTCTCTAATCCATCAATAGCTTCTAAACGATGGATTTATAAACAATATGATTCTCAAGTTCAGGCAAATACAGTTTTTAAACCTGGAAAATCAGATGCAGCTGTTGTAAGACTAAGGGAACAAAATAAAAAAAATAAAAGCAAAGTATTTTCTGGTATCGCTGCTTCAGTTGATTGCAATAGTAGATGGGTTGCGCTTGATCCTTTTAGAGGATCTATTGCTGCCGTTGCAGAGTCCGCTAGAAATGTTAGTTGTGTTGGTGCTGAACCAGTAGCAATTACAAATAATTTAAATTTTTCTTCCCCTGAGAATGAAATAGGATATTGGCAACTCTCATCTTCATGTAATGGAATTGCTGAAGCCTGTAAAGCTTTAGAAACCCCTGTTACAGGAGGTAATGTTTCTTTATATAATGAATCAAAAAACAAAGATAATCTAATTACTCCCATTAGCCCTACTCCTGTTATTGGAATGGTTGGAAAGATAGATAATGTAGAAAAAGCTATAAGTAGTGAATGGAAAAATATTGAAGATCAAATTTGGTTAATTGGTTCTTCCAAATCAGAAACAAAAATTGCTGCTAGTTCTTATTTGGAATATTTTCATGGAGAAATTACAGGTCGGCCTCCAAAAATAGATTTGTTGGATGAGAAGTTTTGCCAGAGTTTTTTAAGAAATGCGATTTTAAACAGTCTTGTAGTTTCTTCTCACGATATAAGCGACGGAGGTTTAGCTATAGCTTTAGCAGAGTCTTGCATTCTTTCCGCAATGGGTGCAACTATAGAATTAGAGAAAGATTTAAATAGAGTTGATAATTTATTGTTTGCCGAAGGCGGGTCAAGAATAATTTTTTCAATTAGTAAAAGGAAACAAAATGAATGGTTTAATTATTTAAAACAAAATCAAATAAATTTCCCATCAAGTGTTTATGTAAAAAAAATAGGATACGTATCTAGTGACATGCTCAAGATAAAAATCAACGAAAAAAACATTTGCAATATTAGGGTTGAGGAATTAACCGAAAAATTTAATAATAGTATTTCAGATTACTTTTAAATATGAAAAACATTTCTCAAGTATTAACTATCTTAAGATATTAAATTATGTGCGGAATAGTTGGAATCGTTTCTTCAAATGATGTAAATCAACAAATTTATGATAGTCTTTTGCTTTTGCAGCATAGAGGTCAAGACTCAACAGGAATAGCAACAATGGAAAATACTATTTTTCATATACATAAGGTTAAAGGTCAGGTTAATACTGCTTATAGAACTAGAGATATGAGGAATTTAATTGGCAAAATTGGATTAGGTCATGTTAGGTATGCAACAAAGGGATCAGCAGAAAGTGTAGAAGAAGCACAGCCTTTTTATGTTAATGCTCCTTACGGAATTGTTTTGATACATAATGGAAATTTGACTAATACCAGAGATTTAGAAAAACAGTTATTTAATGTCGATAAGCGTCATACGAATTCTTCAAGTGATACTGAAATGTTATTAAATGTATTTGCGACAGAATTACAAGAACAAATTCATAATCAAGAATTAGAACCTGATATTATTTTTAATGCGGTCAAATCTCTACATAAAAGAATTCAGGGGTCATATGCTTCAATTGCGTTAATTTCAGGACATGGTTTATTAGCATTTAGAGATCCTTTTGGTATAAGGCCTTTAGTCATAGGGAAAAGACTTTCATTAACCACAAAAAAAGAAGAATGGATGATTGCAAGCGAATCTTTAGTACTTGAGAATAATGATTATGAAGTAGTGAGAGATGTAGATCCAGGAGAAGCTGTTTTTATAAATCTTGATGGGGAGTTTTACTCTATGCAATGTTCTGAAAATCCAATGTTATTTCCCTGTGCTTTTGAATATGTTTACTTAGCTAGGCCAGATTCAATTATGAATGGAATTTCCGTCTATAAAGCTCGTTTAAAGATGGGAGATTATTTAGCAGAAACAATAAAAGAAACAATCAATTCTGGAGATATTGATGTAGTTATGCCTATTCCTGATTCTTCTCGGCCTGCGGCAATGCAAGTTGCAAGACAGTTAGGGATAGAATATAGAGAAGGGTTTTTTAAAAATAGATATGTTGGCAGAACATTCATAATGCCTGGTCAGCAGAAACGTAAGAAATCTGTAAGGCAAAAATTAAATGCCATGAGTGCAGAGTTTAAAAATAAAAATGTATTAATTGTTGACGACTCGATAGTAAGAGGTACTACTTCAAAAGAAATTGTCCAGATGGCTAAAGATGCAGGAGCAAATAAAGTTTTTTTTACATCAGCAGCTCCTCCTGTTCGTTATCCTCATGTTTATGGAATTAATATGCCTAATAGAGATGAATTAATAGCTCACAATAGGACTATAAGTGAAATCGCTGATAAACTTGAAATTGATAACCTTGTTTATCAAAGTGTTGAAAGTTTGCGTAAATCTATAATTGGTGATTCTCCTATTAAAGGTTTAGAGATGAGTTGTTTTACTGGTGATTATGTAACTGGAACAGTAAATCAAGAATACTTAAATTGGGTTGAAAATGAATATAAATCTTAGTCGAGAAAGTTTTTAAGTCGGAAACAATTTTCAAGGTATTCATCATTATCTAATTTTAAAAAATCAATTAAAAAATTTGATTTATTGGATTTGAAATTTAATTTATTTAGGTCTAATCTTGCAGATTTATTTTTATTAGTTTCAATATCAAGGTAATGGTTACTTGCCATTATTTTGAGGAAGTAATCGTTTTTAAGTTGGGTTTTTTCATTCAAATATCCCAAACTGTATTCATTTGAGCAGTAAATTTCATTACTATTTATGCAAAAGATTTTTCCTTGTTTAGATATTAAAAAAATATTTTCTCCATCATTAAATGTACAACAAGAAACGATTTTTTCAGATGGTAAAAGTTTTGCGATTATTAATCCTTGGGATTGTTTAGAAGTTGGAGTTAAAAATTTATTTGATAAATTAAATTTAAAAATTCTTCCTATCGAGGTTAATATTATTAAATCCTTGCTTTCATCAGAAATAAAAGAATCAATTGTTTTTAAATTATTTTTTAATTTTGAAATAGTGAAAGATCTATTGCTTTTAATCATATCTTCATCAAATAAAACTTTTTTAAATCTTCCGTCTGAATTTAATATGCATAAATAATTTTTAGTTTCTTTTTTAATTGAATGAAAATTTATTATTTCACTAGGATGAATATTTCCTAGAATTTTATTATCTAATTTATAGTCTTTATTAATACTTGATTCCCAATCAATGGGAAATACTTTTCCCGTATTTGTGATTCCAATTATTTTTATATTTTTTTCAATATTACATATAAATTTTTGAATATTTTTATTATCTATAATTTTATTTACAACCTCAAATGATTTCTTGTAATTACCTAAAATCATTCTTTTTAAATAAAGTCTATTGTCTACGTATAATTTTGTTTTTTTATTTATAAAGTCTTCTAATATCTGATTATTAAGCGTTTCTAATTCTTCATGTTGATTTATATTTTTAATTATTTTTGTTTTACGTATAACATTGTATTTTTTCTTTAATATTAATAATTCTTCTATAAGTAATTCAAGTAATAATTCTCTTTCATTCAATAATTTTTGAAAATAATTCTTTTTTTCTTTTAAATTTTTTATATCGCTATCAATTTGATTTTTTTCAAGATTTGTTAATTTTTTTAGTGGCATATCCAAAACTGAATTTGCCTGTTTTTCACTTAAGAAAAAATTTTCTATTAATTTTGATTTTGCTTGCACAGAATTTTCTGATTCTTCAATAATTGCGATAACTTTTTTTATGTTTTTTGTAGCTTTAGATAACCCTTCTGATATCTCTAGTTTATCAAGAGTGTTTTTTAGGAAATAAAAAGTTCTTTTTCTAATTGTTTCTTCCCTAAATTCAAGAAAATAGTTAAGATATTTTTTTAGATTTAGTTGTACAGGTTTGCCTTTTACTAAAGCTAAGAATATTGCGCCAAAGTTTGTTTGGAGAGTTGTTTTTTTATACAAATTAGAAATAACAAGTTCAGAATTAGAATCTTTTTTTAATTCTATTACAATCCTCATTCCGTCTCTGTCGCTCTCATCTCTAATATCAGAAATCCCATTAATCTTCCCTGAATTTACAAGTTCTGCGAGTTTTTCAATCCACCCTGCTTTATTAATTTGGTAAGGAAGTTCCGTAATGATTAGTGCATTCTTTTTGTGTTTACCTTTGCCTAAATTTACCTCTTCCGAATTTACAACTCCTCTTATCGTTATTGATCCTTTGCCAGTTTCATAAAGTTCTTCTATTGCTCTACTATAAATTAATTCTCCGCCTGTAGGAAAATCAGGTCCTTTGATAATGTTAGAAAGTTTTTTTTCACTTATTTCTTTATTTTTTACTAGAGCAACTAAACCATCTACAATTTCGCCTAGGTTGTGAGGCGGAATATTTGTTGCCATGCCAACAGCAATACCTGATGAGCCGTTCAATAATAAAAATGGAAGTTGGGCTGGAAGCACGTCTGGTTCTTTTTGAGAACCGTCAAAGTTATTTGAAAAGTTTACTGTTTCTGATCCGATTTCTTCAAGAAATCCCTTATGTGCTATTGGAGCTAATCTGGTCTCAGTATATCTCATTGCTGCCGGCGGATCATTATCCACAGATCCAAAATTTCCATGGCCGTCAAGGGTAGGATATTTAGTAGAGAAATTTTGTACAAGCTTTACTAATGCATCATATACTGCTTGATCTCCGTGAGGATGATACTTACCAAGTACATCTCCAACAACTCTTGCACACTTTCTAAATGGTTTATCAGGTGTTAAACCTAATTCGTACATCGCAAATATGATTCTTCTTTGTACAGGTTTAAGACCGTCTCTTGCGTCAGGCAAAGCGCGTCCAACTATTACGCTCATTGCATACTCCAAATAAGAACGTTGCATTTCTTCTTGAAGCGAGATGGAAGTGAAGTTTTTCTTATCCATTTGAGCGCAAAATTAAATAATTATCTATTAACTAAATTAAGACTAATAGGTAAAACAATATTTACCAGTATTGAACATTAAGATGATTCACTTATTTTGGACTTTGCCAGGATTACATCTTTTTTTAGTTGTTCATTTTGTAAAAGAATTTCTGTAGAGGCTTGTAATTTTTCTCCCCATAACTGTTCTTTTCTATAATCATAATTAACATATTTGGGATCTTTATTCAAAGCTTTTTTTGCTAGCTGAATTGCTAATTTATTATCTTGGATATTTATACATGAGGCTAGTCCTAGTAATGGTTCAGCATTCTCCTCGATTGAGATTGCACTTTCAAAAAGTTTGATTGCGAGATTCACTTTATTTTTTTCGAAATAAGCTAAACCTTGATTATTTATTGCTTGCCAGAAATCAGGCTTAATTTTTATAGATTTATCAAATAATTTGATAGCTCCCGAATAATTTTTTTCCATTAATAAAATATTTCCTAATTGAAAAATAGCTTTGTAGTTATTTGGCTCAATCTTTATTCCTTTTTCTAAAGCATTCTTTGCTTTTGTCTGTTGGGAAGTTTTTAAGTAAACATTACTTTTTACAAAATATATTTCGCTAATATTTGAATTGATCTGTTCTGCTTTATTTAGAGAACTTAATGCGTTTTGGTATTCTTTGTTAGCTATTTGTGCTTCAGCCAAAATTAACCATAGTTTTTCATCTTCTGTATTTATTTTTACTGCTAATTTGGCTAAGTTAAGACTGTCTTCATATTGACCAAAATAAAGTAGTTGATATGCGTTTTTGCCAATATATAAACTTTGCTTTTGTAAATTTTTTAATGTTGGGAAATAATAATAGGGAACTATTGCTCGAACTATTTCTATTTGAAAAAAATAAAAACAGATCAAAGAGATCCATATTGTTTTCTTTAAAAACGACTTCATATTTTAATTTTTTTATTCTTTATATTTGCTTGTATATTTCTTTTCCACATCCATGGTTTAATTCTTTTTAAAGTAGTTCCTTTAAGATTTTCTTGCCACGTTTTATCATCCCAATTGAGGGACTCAACATTGAGATTTTTAATCCATTCTTTCGGTTTGGTTTCATGATTATTGTTGTATGGCACTGATTTATTCCAAGGACAAACATCTTGACAAATATCACATCCTGCAACCCATCCACCTAAATTTTTTTCTATTTTCTTTGGAATAGCTTTATCTCTGCTTTCTATTGTGTGATAAGCAATGCATAAATTTGATTGTATTACAAATGGTTCTACAATTGCCTTTGTAGGACAATGTTTAATACAAATATCACATTTTCCACAAAGTGATTGATGAGGTTTATCTGGCATTAAATCTTTTGTAAGAATCATAAAACCCAAAGTAAACCAAGAACCATTTTTTTTGCTGATTAAATTACTATTTTTACCTATCCAACCAATTCCTGCTTCTTCTGCCCATGCTTTTTCAAGAAGAGGAGAGGTGTCAACACATATTTTCCATTTGCAATCAGGGATTTCTATGTTGATCCATTTACCTATATTTTTTAATTTTTTGTGAATCACTTTATGATAATCTTCACCTTGGCTAAATTTAGCTACCTTGAGGAAATTGTTGTTGATGTTTTGTGAATTAATATAGGTAAATCCAACGCTTAAAACACTTTTTGCATCTTCATAAAGTGAGCCTATATTTTTTCTTTTTTCTGCTTCCATCCATTTCATTTCAGCATGATAATTATTTGACAACCATCTTTCTAACGCATTAGTTCTTAATTTTACGCGTGAACTACCTGGTATTGAAGCTATTCCCGCAACTGTAAAACCCTCAAAAATAGCTCTTTCTTTTAATTTTCTACTTATTTCTTTTTTGTCTTGAATCGTATCAATCATTTCTTTTTCTTTATAGCATTTCTTTTAGAAGTTATGTTTGTGGGGGAAACTTATAAATAAAATAGATATATTTAAGAAAAATATATCCTAACTTAGTAAAAACAGTTAAATTATTAGTAAAGTTAATATAGTTAAAACGTTATTTTGGTTGAATCTAATCAAAATCAAGATCCGAATTTAGGATCTAGGCTTCAACAAGATCTCAAAAATGATCTTATTGCTGGGTTGTTAGTTGTAATACCCCTAGCCACTACAATCTGGCTGTCATCATTAGTTAGTAAATTTGTTTTAACGTTAGTTACTTCAGTCCCAAAGCAATTAAATCCTTTTATTAATTTAAATCCTTTATTACAAGATTTAATTAATCTCACCTTAGGTTTAACTGTTCCTTTATTAGCTATTTTGCTAATAGGCCTGATGGCGAGAAATTTTGTAGGAAGATGGTTATTAGAATTTGGAGAGGGTACTTTATCAAAAATCCCCGTAGCTGGAGCGGTTTATAAAACTCTTAAACAATTGCTAGAAACTTTCTTAAGCAATAAATCTAATAGATTTAGACGAGTTGTTTTAGTTGAATATCCTCGTGAGGGACTATATAGTGTAGGCTTTGTAACTGGAGACGTAGGACCTTCTCTACAGCCAGAATTGGAAGAAAAGTTACTTAGTGTTTTCATTCCTACAGCACCAAACCCAACGACTGGCTGGTATACACTCGTTCCTGAGTCTTCTGTTAAGGATTTGGATATTTCTGTTGAAGATGCTTTTAGAACAATAATTTCTGCTGGAATAGTTAATCCAGATGAGAAAAATAACACCACAAATCCAACATTTTCAAAACTGTTTTCTCAATTACGAGCTTCTACTAATACTTCTTCTTAATTGATGCATAATAGATCCCTTTCTAGAGAATTATCTTTAATTTCTCTCGGCCTTATAAAAGATAAAGGTGATTTTAAATTAAATAAATTTCAGATAGAAGAAATTTTTGAATCTGCCTTGGATTCTCTAATAAACCATTGCAGAGAGGAATTAGATAATTGTGAGTTAGAGTTAGAAAATGCTTCACAAAAAATATTAGATAGTGAATTGCAAGAGGGTGTTGATTCCTCTTATTCAAATGTTCGAGATGAGTTAAAAAAATCGCTGACAAAAATTGAAACTGTAATGAATACTCTCTCTGTGACTTTAGACTTTCCAAAATTGATTGTTTCCAGCGGTCAAATAGATATTAGAGAAGATGTGAAGCAAAGGATTTGTAACATAATTAATAATCTTAAAAGTATTGATTCTGATATTGATCAAGTAATGGATGGCTGGAGATTAAAAAGATTACCAAGAATTGATAGGGATATATTGCGTTTAGCTTACGTGGACATCAATTTTTTGAACACACCTGTCGCTGTTGCTTGTGACGAGGCTGTTAATTTGGCTAATAAATATAGTGATTTGCAAGGTAGAAAATTTATTAATGGAGTTTTAAGGAGATTACAAACAATTTAATTGTCATAATTATTTGATATAAATATAGTATTTAGAAAATTTTATTACGAACTATAGATAATAATGACTAAGACTGATTCTGATAATTCTCGTGAATGGGCTGCACAAGCTTATGCACTTTTAAAAAAACGGCAGGAGGAGCAAAAGCAGGAATTAGAGAAGCAGGAATTAGAGAAGCAGGAGGAGCAAAAGCAAGAATTAGAGAAGCAGGAATTAGAGAAGCAGGAGGAGCAAAAGCAAGAATTGATTGATATTCCTAATAAAGAAAATATTGCTGGACAGTCTAAAATTTTTACTGAAACTGAATTAGGAGAATTTGATGATAATTTTACTTGGTCTGCAATGGTATTAGCTGCTCAAGGAAAAAAAATAAATCAAATATCGATTGATGAAATTGATTGGTTAACGAAATTACGTAGAGGATTAGAAGAAACCCGAAAAGGATTTGTCACAGAATTATTGGATAAATTGGGAGATGATCCTCTTACTCCTGAATCTCTTGATGATTTAGAGACTCTATTAATAAGAGCTGATGTAGGGATTGATTCAACCGATAAAGTTATAAGTTCTCTTAGAACAAAATTAAACGAGGAAGTCGTTGGTGGAGAAGCAGGTATAAAATTCTTGAAGAAGGAATTAAAAATAATTATCGATAAACCAATAAAAAATTCGGGCTCTGATCTTTTAGTTCCCCAAAAGGGGAAGTTAAATGTCTGGTTATTAGTAGGAGTTAATGGTGTTGGCAAAACTACTACATTAGGAAAATTAGCATACTTGTCATCAAAAAGTAATTATAAAACTTTGATTGCTGCTGCTGATACTTTTAGAGCGGCTGCAGTAGAACAACTTAAAGTGTGGGGAGACAGAAGTAATGTTGACGTTATATCTAATCAATCAAAAAATGCTGATCCGGCTGCGGTGGTTTTTGATGCAATTAATTCAGCAAAAAAAAGAAATGTTGATTTATTACTTGTTGATACAGCTGGTAGATTGCAAACAAAAAATAATTTGATGGATGAATTAGCAAAAATAAAAAAAATTATTGATAAAAAGGTCCCAGATGCAATTGTTGAATCATTATTAGTTTTAGATGCAAGTCAAGGACAAAATGGCTTAAAGCAAGCAAAAAGTTTTGCTAAATCAGCAGATTTAAGTGGAGCAATTATTACTAAACTAGATGGCACTTCTAGAGGTGGAGTCTCTTTAGCTGTATCTGAAGAAGTAAATTTGCCTATAAGGTTTATTGGAGCTGGAGAAGGTATAAAAGATTTGAGACCATTTAATAGTTATGAATTTGTAGAGGCTTTGCTTGCGGATAAATAAATATTTAATTAATTTTTTTTAAAAACTGAATTTTAATGTTAAAACATACTTATCTATTAGATTGGCTTTGACAAATAATCAAAAAGAAGAAATATTTTCGAATAAATTTATCCAAAATTTTTTAGAAAATGATCCTCAAGTAACTTTAAAAAATAAATATAAATTTGCCGAAATTGCATCTTCCTTAGCATATTATTTAAAATCATTTTCCAACATAAATAAATTACTGGATTATGTATGTTTAATTTTTAAACATATTTTTTCTGAGAATATAATTTTAATTATTCCTTTAAATTACGAGGGGGAGATATGGAATGAAAATATAAAAATTTCTACTAAATACGAATATTTAACAATCAAAGAAGAAATTAAAAGTTTTTTGAATCAATTCCAGTTTTCAAAAAATTTTAAAATAAAAGAAATTCTAACTTTTGAAAAAGCTTTAAAAAATAAATTTAAAGAGTATAAAATTGAGGAGAAAAAAATAATATCTAGAGGAAAATGTAGAGGATTTATTTATATTTTTAGCAAAGATGTTTCTGGTCAGTCGATTACAGATGATAGTAATTTTAATTTTATTGAAAATTGTCTAGCTGTTGGATTAGAAAATCACCACCTAATAAAAATAAAGAAAAATCATGAAAATGTAGATAGAGAAATTTCTACTGGTGCTGAAATACAATCTCAATTACTCCCGGATTATTGTCCAATTATTCATGGTGTAGACCTTGCTGCACATTGCAGACCAGCTCTTCAACTCGGTGGGGATTACTATGATTTTATGTGCTTAAAGACTAATATCTCAGAAAAAAGGAAAGAGAAATCAAGATGGGCCTTTGTAATAGGTGATGTCATGGGTAAAGGGATTCCAGCCGGTCTTTTAATGACTATGTTGAGGGGAATGTTACGTGCAGAGGTTCTTACAGGTCTGCCTCCAGATAGAATTTTGTATGATTTGAATCAACTAGCAATAAATGATTTAGATCAATCGCATAGATTTGTGACATTATTTTACTCAGATTATGACCCCAGAACTAGAAAGCTTAGATTCGCTAACGCAGCACATAATCCTCCTCTTCTTTGGAAAAGTTCAGATCAGAAAATCATTAAATTAGATGCAAAAGGATTTGTACTTGGACTACAAAAAGATGCTGAATATCATTGTGGTGAAATCAAGCTTAATCAAAATGATTTGGTTCTTTATTACACAGATGGAGTAATTGATACTTCTAACTCTTTAGGGCAAAGATTTGATGAGGAAAGATTAATTAAAATCCTTACAAAATTATGCAAGCAATCTTATACATCCCAAGAAATTTTAAATAAAATATTTAAAAAGTTAGATGATTTTACAGGGCAAAATAGACATCTTGAAGATGACGCCTCTATGGTTATTTTCCAATTGAAATAGATATTTTTTGTCACTTTTATAAAAAAATGCTTTATTAGAGATACTTAAAGTTACTTAATTGATATGGCAAAAGTTTGGAGTAAAAGGTTTGATAATGCACTTGACCCTTTTATTGAAAAGTTTAATGCCTCAATTGGTTTTGATAGAAAGCTTATTTTAGAAGATTTAGATTGTTCGATTGCTCATGCGAAAATGCTTGGCAAAACAAAAGTTTTATCTTCTACAGAAGCTTTGCAAATTATAAATGGTTTAGAGTTAATAAAAGTTGAGTATTTGGAGGGTAAATTTACGCCTAGTCCGCCTTCTGAAGATATTCACTATTGTATAGAAGAAAAGCTGATAAGTTTAATTGGTGAAACTGGAAAAAAATTACACACAGGCAGAAGTAGAAATGATCAAGTTGGTACAGATATAAGATTGTGGCTAAGAAAAGAGATCGATAATATTGAAATTTTAATAACCGATTTGCAAAAATCTTTCTTAAGTCTTGCGAAATCCAATATTTACACCTTAATTCCTGGATATACCCACATGCAAAGAGCTCAACCATTATCTTTGGCTCATCATTTATTAGCTTACATAGAAATGTTCCAAAGAGACCGTGAAAGGTATAGAGAAGTACGCTCAAGAGTTAATATTTCTCCTTTAGGTGCTGCAGCATTGGCTGGAACGAAAATAAAAATAGATAGGCACTTTACAGCTGCAGAATTGGGTTTTAAAAAAATTTATAAAAACAGTATTGATGCAGTAAGTGATCGAGATTTTTGTATAGAATTTGTTTCTGCATCTGCTTTGATGATGTCTCATTTAAGTAAAATTTCAGAGGAAATAATTTTATGGGTAACTGATGAATTTTCTTTTGCAAAATTAACAGATAAATGTGCCACAGGAAGTAGCTTAATGCCTCAGAAAAAAAATCCTGACGTTCCAGAATTGATAAGAGGAAAGACAGGAAGAGTGTATGGACATCTCCAGGCATTGTTAACTATGGTGAAGGGAGTACCACTTTCTTACAATAAGGATTTTCAAGAGGATAAAGAGCCAATATTTGATACTGCAGAAACAATATCTTCTTGCATTAAAGCGATGACTATCTTAATTAATGAGGGCATTGAATTTAATATTAAAAATCTATCTGTATCTGTAGAAAAAGATTTTTCTAATGCTACTGATTTGGCAGATTATTTAGTTGGTAAAGATGTTCCTTTCAGGACGGCATATCAAGTTGTTGGTCAAATGGTTAAATATTGCCTAGATAGAAAAAAGTTATTTAAAAATCTTAAAATTGAAGAATTTAAAAAATTTCATCCCGAATTTGATGAGGATGTTTTTGAGGACCTTAAACCTCTTAATGTAGTTAAATCAAGAAATAGTGAAGGTGGTACAGGTTTTGCTCAAGTAGAAAAAGAGTTAAGTAATTGGCAAAAAAGATTGTTACTTTGAATCTCAATTATTTTTCTACAACAAGGGTATGCTTTGAAGTAGAATAGAAAAGCAACGTTATGAGACTACTCATTGTAGTTTTTTTATAAGGTAAATTTTTTTGTTGAGTTTAAAGTGAGTATTTTTGTTGGCAATTTGCCGTTCCGCGCAGAGCGCGAAGATGTTATACAACTGTTTGCCCCTTTCGGTGAAGTTTCAAATTGTTCTCTTCCTTTGGAAAGAGATACTGGAAGAAAAAGAGGATTTGCATTTATTGAAATGGCAGATGAAGCGATTGAGTCAACTGCTATTGATGGGTTGCAAGGCACGGAACTTATGGGTAGACCATTAAGAATTAATAAAGCTGAACCTAGAGGT
>QCCX01000001.1 GCA_003278845.1 Prochlorococcus sp. AG-347-O22 | reverse complement strand
GATAGAAAAAAGGGATCAATTTAAAAATGAGCTTTCAGATCTCGATAATCAAAAAAATTCTCTAGAGAAGAATTTAGGTTTATTGAGAAGGAAAAGAGATGAATTAAACTCTTCAATTTCAAATAAAAGGCAAGAATATAATAACTATTTGTTAAAGCTTGAATATCTTGAAAGGGATTTGCATTCCCTTAAAGAAGAGATGAGGAGCGAGAAAATAAAATTAGAAAATTATAAAAAAGATCTACCTAATCCTTCTCTGGAGTTTGGAGAATATGAAGGGCAGAGTCTTGAATCTTTGCAATCAGAAATTTCGATCATAAATGCAAAACTAGAAAGCTTAGAACCTGTCAATATGTTGGCTCTTGATGAACTAGAAGAATTAATTGAGAGATTAAATGGTTTGCAGGAAAAATTAGAAATTCTATCTAATGAAAGATCTGAATTATTGCTGAGAATAGAAACTGTATCTACGATGCGTCAAGAAGCTTTTATGCAAGCATTTACAGAAGTAGATAGACATTTTAGAGAAATTTTTGCAAATTTATCTGACGGAGACGGATTTCTTCAACTTGAAAATCCTAATTCTCCTTTAGAAGGAGGATTAACTTTAGTGGCTCATCCCAAGGGAAAAAATGTCAGAAGATTAGCGTCTATGTCAGGTGGTGAAAAATCTTTAACTGCTTTAAGTTTTTTATTTGCTTTGCAAAAGTATAAGCCTTCACCTTTTTATGCATTAGACGAGGTTGATAGTTTTTTAGATGGTATTAATGTTGAAAGGTTGTCAAAACTAATATCAAATCAGTCATCAAATGCTCAATTTATAGTCGTAAGTCATAGAAGGCCTATGATTAGTGCATCTGAACGAACAATTGGGGTTGCGCAAGCAAGAGGTGCTAATACTCAAGTTCTTGGGTTACCAAATGCTGCATAAACACACTTTTTTAAATTTATACGTCAGAATGATAAAAAGAAATTTATGAGCTTGTCTAACACATCTGCTAATAAGAATCTCCCTAACTCGGTTCCTAGTGAACGTTTATGGTTAAGGTCAGAATTAATGGGAACACAAGTGATAACTACTGATACTGGTAGGCGGCTAGGCGTAGTTGGCGAAGTTGTTGTTGATATTGATAGAAGAGAGGTGGTCGCTTTGGGACTAAGAGATAATCCTCTTACAAGATTCTTACCAGGTTTGCCAAAATGGATGCCTTTAGAAAGTATAAAGCAAGTTGGAGATGTCATATTAGTTGACTCCCTAGATTCTTTGAGTGAAAGTTTTTCTCCAGAAAGGTATGGTAAGGTAATTAATTGTCAAGTGATTACAGAATCTGGACAACTGCTGGGAAGAGTTCTTGGCTTTTCTTTTGATATTGAGACTGGGGATTTGATATCTCTTGTTATCGGTGCAGTTGGTGTTCCGCTTTTAGGCGAGGGAGTTTTAAGTACTTGGGAAATACCTGCTGAGGAAATTGTAAGTAGTGGAACCGATAGGATTATTGTTTATGAAGGTGCGGAAGAGAAATTGAAGCAACTAAGTAGTGGACTACTTGAGAAACTTGGAGTCGGGGGTTCTTCATGGGATGAAAGGGAACTAAATGGATACTCATCAAATCTTGTACCTGTTGAGAATCAGTTACTTTCAGGTTCTGAATCAGAACAGCAAAATAATTTGGTCGAGGAATATGAAGAAGTTGTTGAACAAGATGATTATGAAGATGATTATGAAGACGATTATGAAGATGAACTTGAATATGTTGAAATAAAGGGTTCTGAAGAAGAAATAAATAATAGAAAAAAGCTATACATGGATATTGATGATTATGATCAGGTCCAGAATCAAAATAGTGTTAATCAAATAGATGAAAAAAACAATATTGATTTAAAGCAAAAAAAACAATCAACTTCTAATTTAGCTTCGAAAAGACCAATTCAAAATGCAAATGAAACTTTAGATATTGAACCACTAAACGAACAAAATTTAGTTCAAGATAATAAAAAATTAGAAAAGTTTGAAATTGATGATCCCTGGTAATTGTTAAAGTTTTTTTATTGAATTAACAATTATAGAAGCAAGTTTTTTTGCAGCACCTTTATCGCCTCTTTCTTTGTTTAGATTATCCCTAATACTTTTTAATTGATCTTTATTTTTAATAAGAAATAATACTTCTCTTGCAATTTTTATAGTCGAAATATTACCTATCCTTTCAGGGACAATCATTCTTTTAGCTTTAATATTTGGCCAAGCAAAAAACTTCTTTTTTTTAAAATAGAAATTCTTAATTATAAAAGTTACAAATCTATTTATGAATGAAATTTTTCCAACTACTCCAAAAATACCATCCCAAGCGTTCATCATATTTAAATGTTGAGTTGGCAGAACAACTAACATTGGAAGACTAATTGCTGCTAATTCTGCAGTATTTGCTCCTACAGTTGTAATTGCAAGATCACATTCTTTTAATATTTCATAGCAAGGATGTTTCTTGATTAGATAAATCTTTGTTTTTTTTGATGTTTCAATTACATAATCAAAACTAGAGTCTTTGAAGTTTTTAATTGTTTTGATTTGTGACGAGTAATATTTAGCAATTGGATTTTTGTTGCTTTGAAAAAACAAATATTCACTTTTATCAGTAGTTGGTGCAATGGGGATTATAAAATTTATATTTTGATTTTCTTTAGCGATATGATCTGCAACTTCTAAGAAGAAAGGAATTCCAATAGAAAGCTTTGCTTTCTTAGAACCAGGCAATAATGCAATGTTTTGTTTTTCTTTATTTCTTAGTGATATTTCGCTATTAAGTTTGATATCTGCCATCAAATCGCCAATTACTTTACATTTATATTTATATCTTTTAGGTATTAACTCTTTTACTTTTATATTCATAGCAGCAATTTCATTGGTCCATTTAGGCCATCGTGAAACCCATTCAGCATATGTGATATTCAAATAACCTAATCTTTTAGCTAATAAAATGCTCCAAAATTGATCCCCACCAAGGAAAATAACTATTCCTTTTTTTGGCCAATCAGCAAAAGAATGTGGCTTTATTAATAATTTCCAAAAACTTTTGGATTTTGTAATTAATTCGAATTTATTCCATGAATTTGCAACTAAAAATTCTTTACCAGTGGCATTTGGGCAAGGAACAAGGACTAACCTAAGAGTAAAATTTTGTTTATCTTCATCACAAAATGATTTATTTATTTTGTTTAATTCATCCACTACAGGATTTACCCATGTAGTTAATTCACCAGGACCATTGGAAATTATAACTACTGCAACTGATTCTTTTTTCATTGCAGTTAAACCAGAGTACATTTAATGCGGACGGCGAGACTTGAACTCGCAAGGCCGAAGCCACACGCTCCTTAGACGTGCGCGTCTACCAATTCCGCCACGTCCGCAAAGGGTTCTCAGCAACCGGTGGATACTTAAACCTTAGAAATATCATACATTATTGACTGAAATAAGCATCTAGTTTTAGATGAGTATTTTGGAATATGATGAATAATTTTTCTATTGCATAAAACAAATATTTATACATATATAACGTTCTAGGTTGTATTGTAAAAAATGTCCTCTGATCACTAAAAAAATTTTGTTAAATACTTTGGCAAATAATTTTTTATTTTAAGTCATTTTCATTTCTTCAATTTAATTTTCATAATGGTTGAAAAAGTTTTAATTGCTAATCGTGGAGAAATAGCTTTACGAATTGTCAGAAGTTGTAGAGAACTAGGTATTGCAACCGTTGCAGTTTTTAGCACTGTAGATAAAAAAGCATTGCATGTTCAGCTTGCTGATGAAGCCGTTTGCGTCGGAGATTCGTTGAGTAATAAGAGTTATTTAAATATTCCAAATATACTTGCTGCCGCTACATCGAGAGGAGTTGATGCTATTCATCCTGGCTATGGATTTCTTGCTGAAAATGATAAATTTGCTGAGATGTGTAATGATCATGGCATAGTTTTTATTGGCCCATCTCCAAAAGCTATTAGATCTATGGGAGATAAATCTACAGCTAAAGAAACTATGGAAGCAGTTGGAGTTCCAACAGTACCTGGTAGTAAAGGCTTGTTATCAAATGTTGATGAGGCTTATAAATTGGCAGATGAAATTGGCTATCCGGTAATTATTAAAGCGACTGCAGGAGGAGGCGGAAGAGGTATGAGGTTGGTTGAAAACTCTAATAATCTCGAAAAAATGTTTAAAGCAGCTCAAGGCGAAGCAGAAGCAGCTTTTGGTAATGATGGTTTATATATGGAGAAATTTATAAAGAAGCCAAGACATGTAGAAATTCAAATTTTGGCTGATAGGTCGGGTAATGTTGTTCATTTAGGAGAGCGAGATTGTTCAGTTCAAAGAAGACATCAGAAGTTACTAGAAGAGTCTCCTAGTCCTGCAATTAACACTGAGTTAAGAAAAAAAATGGGGAACGCAGCTATTGCTGCTGCAAAAAGTATCGGCTACGAAGGAGCTGGGACAGTTGAATTTTTAGTTGATGATGATAATTTTTATTTTATGGAAATGAATACTAGGATTCAAGTTGAACATCCTGTTACTGAAATGGTTACCGGAGTTGATTTAATAGCTGAGCAAATTAAAATCGCAAGCGGAGCAAACTTGGAATTTAATCAGGATGACATCCATTTAAACGGACATGCCATTGAATGTAGAATCAATGCTGAAGATCCTTCTCATAATTTCCGACCATCACCCGGAAAAATAACTGGGTGGCTTCCTCCTGGTGGCCCCGGTGTAAGGGTGGATAGTCATGTCTATACGGGCTATGAAATCCCTCCTTTCTATGACTCATTAATTGGTAAATTAATAGTCTGGGGAAAGGATCGTAATACTGCAATTAAACGTATGAATAGGGCTTTAAATGAATGTGCAGTAACTGGTATTCCTACAACAATTAACTTTCATCTAACCTTACTAAATAAATCTAAATTTAAGCAGGGTAATATACATACTAAATATGTAGAAGAAGAATTATTGCCAAATTACTGAGAAATAATTAAAAGATTTCTATGAAATTTGTGTATGCAATGCAAGTTTTATAAGCCCTTGCTGACCTACTAATATTTCTCTTAAAAAGCTTATAAATCCGATCCAAATTACGGGTCCAACATCAACGCCTCCAATAGGAGGAATTAGTTTTCTTGTTAAATTAAGAATAGAGCTTGATGGTATTGAAACTAATAACCATAAACCCTTACTTAAATCAATTTTTGGGTACCAAGTAAGTATTAATCTTATTAGAAAAACTATAGTTAGATATGAAAGAGAAATTCCTAAACTGATATCTAAAATTTGAAGAGAGTTTACAAGCAAGGAAATCACAATTATTTAATTCATCTTAATAAATAACCCATTGAAACGTATTTAATTCGTATTATAAATTGAGAATTTAATATTTAAAAAGTGTTTCAAATCTCAAATTTATTACTAGCCGCAGATTTTTCTGCTGAAGTTGCAAATAATTCCGCAGTGGGAATGATAGGTAGTTTTATTGCTGCTGCCTTACTTATAGTTATTCCAGCCACTGCATTTTTGATTTTTGTCAGCCAGAAAGATTCCCTCGATCGTACTTCTACTGGAAGACGCTAGTTTTTGTAGAAGTTTTAAGTACACTATATATAAGGGGATATAATTAACCCTTTAAAAAATAAATTTTTGGAGAAAGAACGTGGTCAATGCTAGTCTCAATTGGGCCAGTATTGTTGGTATAGTCCTCGCGGTATGTGGAGGAGGCCTTTATTTTTTGAGGTCTTTTAAGCCTGCCTTGGCGCGGGACTATGATGTTTTCTTCGCGGCAATTGGACTTTTGTGCGGAGGAATATTATTTTTTCAAGGCTGGAGGTTAGATCCTATCCTTCAGTTTGGTCAGTTTTTATTAGCAGGAACTACAGTTTTCTTCGCATATGAAAGTGTCCGATTGAGGGGAGTTGCTACTGATCAAGCTAGAAGGTCATCTTATTTTGATGATGATCCTATTTCTGATGTTCCAAGAAATTCTAGAGGTCGATTTAATGACGATTATGATAGGTTTGAAGAATCTGAAAGATCATCTAGAAGATTTAAACCTCAAGAAGATGAATTTGAAGAAGACTATACGGAGGGGAGATCTCGTAGGAGGAATGTTTCAAGAGCCATACCCTCTGCTGCAGCAAGTAGAAGTAGGTCATCTACAAGGGAAATAAGTCAGTTTGAAAATGACGAGCCTCTAAGAAGGAGAAGAAAGACTTCTGAAGATAGAAATAGGAAACAACCAGAAACAAATAATTTTGGTGAAAGAAGAAATTTATCTCGTGATGAAGTTAAAACAGGGTCAAGACCCAGAATGAATCGTACAGTTTCTAGGCAAGATAATATCTCTCCTCCTGCTGATTCTTCTCCATTAAGAAAGCAACCTACTAGATCCCCTATTAGGCAGCAAATTTCAACAGCTCAAGTAGAAGATGCTTCATTTAAAGACGCTAATCAAGCTAAAAAACCACGTGAGAGTCGTAGAGTAAGCTCTCCAGCTAGATCAAGTTCAAAAAATCAAAGTAGTAGATATAACGTTGGAACAAACAAGAAAAAACCTAGAGATAACAGTTCTAGATTTGATGATTAATTATAGGATTCCTGCCCATTTTAAAAACGATTGTTTACTAAATAATTCAATCAGAATTATTGAAAGAAAGCCAATCATTGCAAATCTTCCATTAGTTTTTTCAGAATAAGTACTCCATCCAAATTTATATTCATCTTTAATTTCTGTAGATTTTTCATCTAATTTATTGTCTCCAATTCGTTCATTGATGTAATCTGGATCGTTCTGCTGTTTTATCAAACTCTCATTCTCTAAATTAGTCGCTTCTGAGTTTGTTTGTTCTTCTTTAGAATTCATTTTTTTTATTAATCCTTAAAATTATACTTATCAGAAGTCAATAATTTCCAGTCTCCATGTCCATTTAATTCTAATATATTCTCATGAAAATCTTTTAAGCTAGGTCTATGTCCAACACTAATAAGAGAAAGTTCTCGTTCCTTTAGTAAACTATATAGTTTTTTTTCAGTGTTAATATCTAAAGCACTTGTTGCTTCATCAAGTACTGCAAATCTGGGAGAATTTAGTAAGAGTCTTGCAAAAGCCAATCTTTGTTGCTCGCCTAGGGAAAGAATTCGTGGCCAATCTTGTTTGATATCAAGATTAGGATACCTATCCACTAAGGTTTTTAAATTTACTTCTTTTAGAACAGAAGTAAGATGTTCATCACTAAATTTTTTAACTTCTGTGGGATAACATAATTGTTCCCTTAAAGAACCTAGTAACATATATGGTTTTTGAGGTATGAATAATAATTCCCCAATTTTTGGTTTTTTAATTACTCCCTGATTGGGTTCCCATAAACCACTAATCATTCTTAGTAAAGATGTTTTTCCGCACCCAGATGGCCCTACGACCAAAAGTGATTGATTATTGTCGATGCTTAAATTTAAATTTTTAATTATTGTTTTATTTGATCCTGGTGGGCAAAGGTCAGCATTATTAATAAGAATTGAGGGATAATCTGAAATAACGTTTTGATTGCTTTTTGGGTTGGTTTGACTAATGGATTCAACTTTTGATTGGAATCCTTCTAATCTGCCAATACCAGCAGTAAATTTTGCAAGTTCTTCGATTTGATTAACAATGAAAAATAACGAACCTTCAACCATTCCAAATGCAAAGCTAGCCTGAATAAAGCGTCCATAATCAATATCACCTTTAAAGTAAGGGATTGCCATTATTAAATATGGAAAGAAATTTCCAGCATAATTAATGGATCTTCTCATGACGTCTATTATTACTCTCCATATAATCAATAAATTAAAGTTTCTCACCACTTCTCCTAGGCGTCTTTCAGTTTCACTTCGTTCAGGATTCTCCCCAGAGTAAAAGGCTATTGATTCAGCATTATCTCTAATATGTACTAAGCCGTATCGAAAATCTGCTTCATATCTGAGTTGATCAAAGTCAATCTTTACAAGATTTTTTCCAGCGATTAAAAGGATAGAAGTTGCAAATGCAGCATAACCAAATAAAGAAAAAGTAAGTGTTGTACTAATACTCCATAAAATAAGAATATTAAGTGAAAATGTTAGTAGGGCATCAAAAATACCTAATGTAAAAGAGAGACTTTGCCCGGTAAAAGCACGGGTATCATCTGTGATTCTTTGATCAGGATTATCTACATCGGTTTGTTCTTCATCATTGGGATTTAATTGGTAATAAGCTTTATTAGTCATATAATCTTTGACTAAACTTTTTGAAAGCCATTCTCTCCAAATTATTCCTAACTTATATGTAAAAAATATTTGGGAAACACGTATTGGTAGAGCCACAGCGAAACAACAAGCGTAAATCCCCAATATCCGATAAAATCCATCTTCTTGTTTTTCTACTAAAGCATTTGTTAAATCTCTTGCAATAAATCCAATACCTGCGTTTATTCCGTTTACGGCTAAAAGCATTAAAACAATTATCGCTAGGAATAACCAATGTAACCATCTCCGATTTTTTAATTGACGTCTTAAGCTAAAAAAGCTCCCTGATCCAATTAGAAATAAGGTAGAGAAAAGTAATCCCCAACTACCAGCCCAAATTGAATTGACAGTACTTACTACACCTCCGAAATACTTTTCAAGAAAAATTGGTTGAAAGCTTTCAAAAAAACTGATTATTCCTGTAAGACCAACAAGTACTACTCCACCAACACAAAATAAAAGAGAAATCAAAAGCCATATGAATTGGAATCCATTACATTGATCTATAGGAAGAAAAAATGGCTGAGATAGCTTCCTTAATTTTTGTAATTGGTACAGTATTTTGGATTTATTATTAACTGTTTTACTCATTACTCGACAAGTCTTTTAAGGAAAATTATAACTTTTAAAAGTCTATTGACCAAAGCCAATAAATGAAAGTGCCCAGTCAGGTAAATTTAAGTAATTCAAGATTGTTTTATCAAATTTATGGACTATTGGAAAAGATTTATCTAATGCCCACCATAAAAGAAAAGGGAGATTAAGTAAAATTTGTAATTGCCATTTATAAGTTAAAACTCTCCAAATTTTTATTAACTTAGTTTTAAGTGAATCGTCTAGATCTTCCCAATTTTTTGATATTAAATTGAATAAATTTTTGGATTCTGTATTTAAGGAATCTGGGGTATTCATTTTGTTTTTTCTTTATTTATAGCCCATAAACATTTCTTTCGAGAGTTTTAACCTGGGGGCCAATTCATTTTTCTTCCAGATAAAAAATGAATATGTAAATGAAAAACTGTTTGTCCCGACTCTGCTCCAGTATTAATTACTGTTCTCCAATTAGTTAAATTTTTTGATTTAGCTATTTTGCTGCCAACAAAAAGTAAATGCCCTAATAAGTTTGCATCTTCTTCAATACAATCTAATAAACTAATAATTGGCTTTTTTGGAATCACTAAAAAATGTACTGGCGCTTGCGCTTGGATATCATTAAACGCAATACAAAAATCATCTTCATAAAGCTTATCGCAGGGTATTTCTTGATTTATTATTTTTTGAAATATTGTAGTTTCAGTCATTAGATTAATTAATTGAAATTACGTCTTTTTCTTTGAATCCTTCCTTTATAAGTTCTTTGTTCAAATCATCTTTTGATGTAACTCTATCAACAAATAATATTCCTTTTAAGTGATCCATTTCGTGTTGAATACACCTTGCCAGAAGTCCATCTGCTTTCATTTTACGTGGTCTCCCCATTTCATCTCTAAATTTTAATTTTATAGTTGATGGTCTGACTACATTCAAATATACGCCAGGTATACTTAAGCAGCCTTCTTCGTATGAATTAAGGGTTGTTCCAAAGTCTGTAATTTCTGGATTGATTAATATTAGAGGCTCTGCTGCTGAATCTTCAAAATTCACATCTATGACAAGAAGCTCTTTGTTGATACCAATTTGAGGCGCTGCAAGTCCGATTCCTTTAGCTGCGTACATGCTTTGAAGCATTTCTCTAGCAAGTTTTCTAATCGATTCGTCAACCTTAGTTATTCTTTTGGAATTTTGTCTTAATACATCATCACCAAGTTTATAAATATCTAGAGATGGTTTACCTGTTTGTTCTTTTGCAATTTTTTCTGAGCTTCCATTTGTTCTTGACTTTTTTGCAAGTTGTGAAAAATGGTTTGCCACGTTAAAAAAGTTTTTAGATAAGAGTTTAGCTATAAAAATATTAGCACTTTAATTTACTTTCTTTATATTTTTTTAAATGAGTAATGATGATAAGTTAAAAGTTAGGCAAACTGAATCTAAAAAAAATGCTTTCAAGGAATTAACTATTATTAGGGATACCATTTTTTGGATTGATGTTGTTGCTGAAGGTCAAAATGAAAATGCCATTTTTGCAAGACCATTTAATGTCAAAGAAGCTATTCCCCAGCAATTAACAAGTAAAAAATATAATATCAAGAACAATTTTCATGGATATGGTGGTAAATCTTATAAATGTATAAATTTTAAAAATAATTTTTATTTGATATGGATAGATCAGATTACCAAGGCAGTATGGTTTCAAATTTTTAAAGAGACAGCGTCAACTGATAGAAGCCAAAATAAATATCTCGTTTCAGTTCAAGAGCCTAATCAACTATCTGATTCAATTGATGGAAATTTTGATTCTTCATTTGTCATTTCTGAAAAAAATTTATTGTATGGAATTTGCGAAATAAATAATAGAGATTATCTATTTTCTTTAAATTTAAAAAAAACTAAACAAGATATTCATCGAATAAAAAAATTTAAAAATTTTGCGGGAGAATTATCTTCTAATAAATCTGCTAACTTACTTTCTTGGATAGAGTGGGGTTCTCCATATATGCCCTGGGAGAAAAATGAGCTGTTTTTTGCTCAAATAGATCAAGATGGTGAGATACAAAAAATAAAAAAATTCTCAAATAAGCTGATAAATTCCCAAAAAAACGTTTCTTTTTTTCAACCCTATTGGATAAGTGAAACACATTTGGTATGTTCTGAAGATAGTTCTGGATGGTGGAACTTATTGTTTTTAGATGTTAGTGAAATTGAGAATATTTTTATTAAGAAAAGAATAGAGAGAAATTTGATTGAATATGGAGCACCACAATGGGTCACTGGAATAACATTTTTTTCAGGGAATAAAAAAAATTTATTTTGTGTAGCAAAAAAAGAAAATAGTTTAATAGTGGAACAATATAAAGATCTTGAATTTGTTAAAGAATTTTCTACTCCTTTTACCTCAATAAGTGATTTCAGTGTTTTTCGGAAAAAAGTTCTTTTAAAGGGTTATGGATCTGATTTTTTGGGAATTGTATTTGAAATTGATTTTGCAAAAAAAGTTTTATCAAATTTTTCTGAGCAGATATTTGTTGATCATATAAAAGATTGTTCAAAACCTGAAACATTTTGGTTTAAAGGTTTTGAAGATAAATCAACTCATTGTTTTCTTTATAGACCGCTTGTTGAAAATTTTAGAAAGCCACCGCTCTTTGTTAGAGCACATAGCGGACCAACTTCATGTTTTGATGGATCATATAATTCTGAAGTTCAATATTGGACGTCGAAGGGATTTTTTGTTGCTGAAGTCAATTATGGAGGATCATCAGGATTTGGCAAATCATATAGAGAGAGGTTGAATTATAAATGGGGTATTGTTGATTCTTATGATTGCAAAGCACTAGCTCTTGAATTGATTAAAGCAAATCAAGTTGATAGTGAAAAAGTAGTAATTTTTGGGAATAGTGCTGGTGGGTTAACTGCCCTTAATTGTTTATTATATGGTTCTATTTTTACAGCAGCAATTTGTAAATATCCTGTTATTGATTTGAAGGATATGCATTACAACACTCATAGGTTTGAAAAAGATTATTTAAATTCTTTGGTAGGAAATTTTGCAAAAGACCATGATGACTATTTAAATAGATCACCTATAAATCATATTAACAAAATAAATAAACCTATCTTATTGTTTCATGGAAAAAAAGATACAGTTATTTCTTATAAACAAACTTTAAAAGTTCAAGAAATTTTGATACAGAATAATAAATATTCAGAAGTTATTTTTTTTGATAACGAAGGGCATGGTTTTAGAAATATTGAAAATAAAGAAGTAGTAATGCAAAAATCTCAGGAATTTTTAAAAAATGCTTTGAGTATTTAAGAATTGATTTTTAGAAAATCAATAGTATCTTTTAATTTTTCTATAAAAATATCAATTTCTTCCTTATTGGTTGTGAAATTCATGCTGATTCTAGCTGTTGATTTAATTCCAATGTATCTGTGAAGAGGTTGACAGCAATGATGGCCACTTCTGATGCAAATTCCTTTTGAATCAAGTATTTCAGCAATATCATTTGAATGTATATTTTTTATATAAAAGGTGGCAAGTGAGGCTCTGTCAGGATCTATCTCCGGCGATGGACCTATGATTTCAATATTTTCTATTTGATTTAATTTTTCAAATAAATATTTAGTAATAGTCTTTTCATATTCATTAATTTCATTCAATCCAATATTGTTAATGTAATTAATTGCTTCTGCAAGACCTATTGCTTCTGCTATTGCTGGAGTTCCAGCTTCAAATTTGTGTGGTAGCTCTGCCCAAGTACTTGTCTCTTCAAAAACATCTTGAATCATTTCGCCACCTCCAAAGAGAGGAGGAATTTTTTCTAGGATTTCTTTTCTTGACCAGAGGAAACCAATACCTGTAGGACCGCATAATTTATGTCCTGATCCAGCTAAAAAATCTATATTAAGATCAATCACATCAAGTTTTTGATGAGCCAAACTTTGGCATGCATCTATTAATACTAAAGAACCTTTTTGTTTAGCTAATTTAGTTATTTCTTGGATTGGATTACAGCAACCTAGGGTATTACTAACATGAACTATGCTAACAAGTTTAGTTCTAAATGTTAGTTTTGATTTAAAGTCGTCTATATCTAATTTCCCATCTTTATCTATACCTATAAATTTTAATTTGCATTTATTTTTTGCTGCAACCATTTGCCATGGGACAATATTGCTATGATGTTCCATTATTGATAAGAGAATTTCATCGTTTTCTTTTAATGAATATTCGCCCCATGATCTAGCTACTAGATTGATTGCCTCAGTAGCATTTCTTGTGAAAATAATTTCTTTTGATGAATTCGCTTTTATATATTGGCTAATTAAATATCGTGAATTTTCAAATTCTTCTGTTGCTTTAGCACTTAATTGATGTGCCCCTCTATGTACATTGGCATTAAAGTTTTTGTAATATTCATCAATTTTTTTTAAGACTTGTATTGGTTTTTGTGTGGTTGCAGCATGGTCTAAATAAATAATTTGCTCATTACTTTTTAAGTTCTTATTTAAAAGAGGAAAGTCTTTCTTCGTTATTTCAGGAAAATTTTGAATCGTTTCCATTAATTCTCGTTTAATAGTTTATCAAGCAAATCCCATTTATCTTTTGAAATGGGAATAAATGAAATTATTTCTTGAAAGTAAGAACTTAATTGTAGTTTACTTGCTTCTGTTAATGTGATCCCTCTTGTTCGCATATAAAAAAGTTCTTCTTCATTTAGTTGCGAAATTGTAGCCCCATGTTTGCATTTGACATCATCTGCAATTATTTCTAATTGAGGTTTGGTATCTATTTGTGCGAGATTTGATAAAAGTAAATTTCTGCTTAATTGCGAAGCATCAGTTCTCTGGGCAATTTTCGGAACTATTATTGAACCTTCAAATATTGCATGTGATTTATCATCAGCAAGTGATTTATTAATTTGATCTAGAAATCCATTTGGGCCATTAAATTCTATTTTTGTATAGGTTGAAATTTGCTCATCCTTTTTTGTTATTTGCATACTTTTGATATTTGTTTTTGCGTTTCCCGCAGATTGTTTAATACTAATTTCAAATCTCGCGTAATTGAATTTAAAATGTAAAGATCCTAAGTTGTATGCACTATTTTTTTGTTGAATTACATTGAGAGAATTTAATAAATTGGATCTGTTTTCACCGTAAGAAACAACACCATGATTTACGGAACTATTTTCTTTCAAGCAAAAGAAAGTTGATTGAGATAATGAAGAGTTTTCTTTACCAAGATTTACTTGTAATAATTCAACATCACAATTCTTTTCTAAAAATATTACGAGAGTTTTTGCGTTTAAAGAATTACTTGATGCGTGACTAAAAATTTCAATAGGAGGAATTTTTGATCCATTTATTTTTAATCCCAAAATATTATTTTTACAACTTAAAGACAGATTTAGTAGGTCACTCCAATTTTCGTTTTGCTTAAAAAAAGATATTTGTTCCTTGATATATTTTTGTAATTCATCATCACTTAGTTGCTCTATTGAATAATTTTTCTCTATTAATTTAGTTTGGCAATTATCACCAATTATTAATCTAATAGTACTTTGAGAATTTTTCGGATATGGTATATCAAATTTTGAATCTTTTTCATTAACTGAGTAATCCAAAAAGGTTGACAATTTTGATTTATTTGAAAGTCTCCATAGTTCACTTTTAGGATTAGGGAGAGGGCTTGATTGTAATTTATGAAGACAGATTTTTTGTATTTCTGTTAGGTTACCATCCGATTTATTAGTTTTTATTTTTTCAATAATTTCCATTTGTTTAGGTATCTTTTACAAAGTTATCAGTCCATTCATATCCTTTTTCCTCAAGCTCTAGAGCAAGATCACTCTCACCAGTTTTTATGATTTGTCCGTCTGACATAACATGGACATAATTTGGTTTAATTTCATCTAATAATCTTTGATAGTGGGTAATAAGTATAATTCCAGTTTGTGCATTAGATATTTTTTTAATTCCTGATGCCACTATTCTTAGAGCATCGATATCTAGACCAGAATCGGTCTCATCTAATATTGCTATCTTGGGCTCAAGTAAAGCCATTTGCAGAATCTCATTTCTTTTTTTTTCACCTCCGGAAAAGCCTTGATTCACACTCCTTGAAAGGAATGCGTGATCCATTTTCACAATTTCTAACTTTTCTTTAACTAATTCTTCAAAATCAAAAGTATCCAATTCTTCTTTGTTGAGGAATTTCCTTCTAGCATTAGTCGAAACTCTAAGAAACTCAAGATTACTTACACCTGGAATCTCAATTGGATATTGGAAACCAAGAAAAATTCCTGATTGAGATCTCTCTTCAGGTTCTAGAAAGTTGATGTTTTCACCTAAAAATTTTATATCGCCATTTGTAATATTATACGAAGGATGTCCTGCTATGATTTTCGAAAGAGTACTTTTGCCGCATCCATTTCTCCCCATGATGGCATGGATTTCTCCAGGATAGACAGTAAGTGAAACCCCTTTTAAAATTGGAAGATTATCAGTAGATGCAGAGAGATTTTCAACTTCTAAAATTGGATCTGATTCTTTCATTTTACTTTGCATATCAGTTTAGAAATTGATTAATTAACCTACTGATCCCTCTAGTTTAAGTGCCAGTAACTTATCTGCTTCAGCAGCAAATTCCATAGGTAATTGATTAAATACATCTCTGCAAAAACCGCTGACCATCATAGATACTGCCTCTTCAAATTCTATACCTCTGCTTTGAAGATAAAAAAGTTGGTCTTCTGAGATTCTACATGTGCTTGCTTCATGCTCAATTTCAGAATTGGGTTGTTGAGATTTGATGTAAGGGAATGTATTTGCAGAAGCTTGATCTCCTATTAACATTGAATCACATTGACTGTAATTTCTTGATCCTGTAGCTTTTGTTCCCATTTTAACAAGACCTCTATAGCTATTTTTTGAGTTACCTGCACTAATACCTTTGCTAACAATAGTTGATTTGGTCTTAGGACCGATATGGATCATTTTTGTGCCGGTATCTGCTTGCTGAAGATTATTGGTTAGAGCCACTGAATAAAATTCTCCTACAGATTCTTCCCCTAAAAGGAGACAGCTAGGATATTTCCATGTAATTGCAGACCCTGTTTCAACTTGAGACCAGCTAATTTTACTTCTCTTACCTAAACATTTTCCTCTCTTGGTGACAAAATTAAAAATTCCGCCAATACCTTCTTCATCACCAGCATACCAATTTTGCACTGTTGAATATTTTATTGAGGCGTCGTCTAATGCTATAAGCTCTACAACTGCTGCATGTAGGGTATTTGTATCAAACATTGGAGCTGTACAACCTTCTAGATAACTTACAGAACTTGATTCTTCAGCAATGATTAGTGTTCTTTCGAATTGTCCTGAATCCCCACTATTAATTCTGAAGTAGGAAGATAGATCCATAGGGCAGGTAACACCTTTGGGGATATAAACAAAAGAACCATCACTAAAAACTGCAGAATTTAGTGCTGCAAAATAATTATCACTAGCTGGAACTACTGTACCTAAATATTTTTCAATCAAATCCGCGTGATTTTTTACTGCTTCACTAATTGAGCAAAATATAACTCCATGTTCAGCAAGTTCTTCTTTAAAAGTTGTGGCAATAGAAACACTATCAAAGACAGCATCTACTGCTACATTTGTGAGTTTTTTTTGCTCCGTAAGAGGTATTCCTAATTTGTCAAAAGTCTCAAGAAGTTTGGGATCAACTTCATCTAAGCTAGAAATTTTCTCTTTTTGCTTAGGAGCAGAGTAATAAATAATATCTTGATAATCAATCTTTTCATATCCTAATGCTGCCCAATCAGGCTCTTTCATTTTTTGCCATCTTTTAAAGGCTTTCAATCTAAAATCAAGGAGAAATTTTGGCTCTTCTTTTTTCTGTGAAATTAATTTTATGATATCTTCATTTAATCCCTTTTCTATTTTTTCAGTTTCAATATCAGTAACGAAACCATATTTGTAAGGCTCTTTTACTACATCTTTAACTAAATTTTCGTTGACCATGTTATTAAAAAATAACTCATTACAATTAGCTTTATATACTTTAACGAAAGATACCCCCAATATTGAGTTTTTTTCCTTTATTAAAACTAAAAATTAATGTCTAATCATCTTGATCCTTTGTCTGACTCACTAAACATAGAAACTATTCAAGAAATTGATAATCTTGATCTACCTATAATGCAGAAACATCATTTAAGAATTCTCGTTCATTGCCTTCAGATTTTAAAAATCATTAATTTAGATAATAGTTTGGAATCTCAATATAAAAAGCCCCTGAGAGAATGGTGTGATAACCAATCCAAAAAATTTGATGATAAAAAATTTAGTGATCTTTTTTATGAGCAGTTAGAATCCACTTCGAAAAAATTAAGTACTTTTTCAAAAAAAATAGGTAAAAGTATTGAGGATTTAGAGATAGATGATTTAGTACTTCTAGTTAAACACCGCTGAATTCTCTTTATTTAAATGATCCCGAAGAAAAAATATATTTTTGTTGAGTCGTTAACAAATTTAGGTAATAAAATTTAAAAAAAAAGAAAATTAATTTACATTTCAAAAAGATCTAAAAATTAATCAAATTCATTGATACCAACTGTTTTCAAGTGAAATATCAATTTTAGTGATTTTTTTGTAGTCAGAGGATCCTGACGACAGGCCAAAAAGACACACAATTCCTAAAAAAAAAGAACATACTGATCCCAAACAAAAACGGAGAATTTAAAGTGGCTGATGGGATCATGAATAAAGATCAACTACTCTCACTAACCCTCAGACAATTACGTCAAGAAGCAAGTAAATTATCGGTTCCGCTTTACAGTCGCAAAACAAAAGCTGTTTTAGTTGATTTAATACTTAAATATCAAGAACAATCTTCAAAAAAAACATATGCTACTCTTCCTGAGTCAAAACCTGAAGAAACTTTTGAGTCCAATACTTTCAACAGTAGTGAAGAAGTTAAAACAAATGTAGTTTTCTTACCCCGAGATCCAGATTGGGCTTATGTTTTTTGGCAAATTTCTGATGCTGATAGAGAAAAAGCACAATCTTTGGGAGCCAATAAGTTATGTTTACGATTATTTGATGCATCTGGTTCTGAAGGAAGCAATTTGAATCAAGGAACGCTCAGGGAGATAGCAGTTGATAGTTACAGTACAGAGTGGTACTTGCCAATCCCACTTGCAGATAGAGATTATAAAGTTGAATTAGGTTACAAATATGGTTTTAACTGGATGTCATTGGCATTTTCTTCGATAAGCCATGTTCCTGGGTCTCATCCTTCTGAGCAAATTCTTGATAAATTTGTACCTTTTAATTTAGATTCCACTTCTGAGTCAATCCCAGATATTTCTAATACTGATGTTTCAGAACAAAATGGTATGCATGAAAGGTTATACCAAGCAGCAACTAGCGTTCCTCTCAGAAGAAAAGTTGGTTCTGAAGAATTTATGGAAAACGTAAATTCTACAAACCTCAATGATAATCTTACAGACTCAGGAGCTGGTAAATGGCCATCAGGTCTAAATGATTCCGGAAGCGGAATTGTTAAAAATAGATCTTTTTGGCTCGTTGCTGATGCTGAATTAATTGTTTATGGAGCTACAGAGCCTTCTGCAAAACTGACAATAGGTGGAGAAGATGTACCTCTTGCTGCAGATGGTACTTTTAGAATTCAAGTTCCATTTAGAGACGGGACTCAAAAGTATGATATTAAAGCTGTTGATGTATCTGGTGAGCAAGAAAAAAGCATATCAATGAAATTTGATAGAACTACACCACTTGACGACACTAATGAAAAGGATAATGCTGAGACTGAATGGTTTTAATGAATTAAATTAATGCTAAAAAAAATTGTAGCTTTTACTCCATTGTTTGGGGCATTAACATTTCCGCTAATAGTTCCAATTACAATTTCTAAATTTGGAGTTAACTATGGAATTTTTAGTGCATTATTAATTTCTTCATTATGGTTTATCGCTATGTTAAGAACTTCCGAAATGCCTCATTAATTTAGTTAGATTTTTGGAAGTTTCTTAAAAATATGAATCAAGTTAGCGTAATTAATATCAAATCTCCTTTTCTAGATCAAAAACCAGGTACCTCTGGATTAAGAAAAAGTACTTTAAAGTTTCAGCAAGAACATTATCTAGAAGTTTTTATTGAGGCAATCTTACAATCATTAGAAGATTTAAAAGGCTCAACATTAGTAGTTGGTGGTGATGGCAGATATGGTAATGTTCAAGCAATAGAAAAAATTGTCCAAATATGCATTGCTCACAAAGTTAAAAAGGTTATTGTTCCAAAATACGGTTTATTATCTACTCCTGCGACATCTCATTTAATTAGAAAAGAAAAAGCTATTGGTGGAATTATTCTTTCTGCAAGCCATAATCCTGGTGGGATTGATGGCGACTTTGGAGTGAAATTGAACATCTCTAATGGTGGCCCTGCTCCTGAGATAATTACTAATAAGATTTTCAAGGCTTCACAATTACTAACTAGTTATAAAATTTGCAAAATTCAATTACCTGATTTTAGTGAATATGGAACTTATCCTTACGACGAAACTACCTTAGAAATTATTGATGGATTAAAAGATTATTCTAATTTGATGGAGAAAATTTTTGACTTTGATCAAATTAGTGATTTTTTAAAAAAAGACTTCTCGTTAATCTTTGATGCAATGAATGCGGTTACAGGCCCATATGCAAAAAATATTTTTGTTGAAAAAATGGGTCTTGCACCTGATTGTGTCATGAATGGCAACCCGTTAAAAGATTTTGGAGGTTTACATCCTGATCCTAATCTTACTTATGCATCCCACTTGGCTGATTTGTTACTAAATAAAAAATCCTATAGTTTTGGTGCTGCATGCGATGGAGATGGAGATAGGAATATGATTTTAGGAAGTGGATGTTTTGTAAATCCTAGTGACAGCCTTGCAGTTATCACTGCTAACACAAAATGTGTCCCTGGTTATAAAGATGGTATTACAGGTGTGGCACGATCCATGCCAACCAGCTCAGCGGTTGATAATGTTGCTCGAGCATTAAATATACCTTGTTTCGAGACACCTACTGGCTGGAAGTTTTTTGGAAATCTTTTAGATTCTAATTTAATTACTTTATGTGGAGAAGAAAGTTTCGGAACAGGTAGCAATCATGTGAGAGAGAAAGATGGACTATGGGCAGTTTTGTATTGGTTACAAGTTTTAGCTGAGAAAAAATGTTCGGTAAGTGATTTGATGCAGAATCATTGGAAACTATTTGGTAGGAATTATTATTCAAGACATGATTATGAGGCAATCCCCTCAAATATTGCTAATCAAATCTTTGGTAATCTAACTTCTATGCTCGATAATTTAAAAGGAAATAGTTTTGCTGGTCATTTAGTTAAAGTTGCAGATAATTTTTCATATTTAGATCCAGTTGATAATTCCATAAGTGAAAATCAAGGTTTAAGATTGGTCCTTGATGATAATTCTCGGGTAATTGTGCGCCTTTCTGGAACTGGAACTAAAGGTGCAACATTAAGACTTTACTTTGAGAAATTTTTCGATCCTCAACAGAATCTTTCGTTAAATCCTCAGATCGCTTTGAAACCTCTAATAGATGATTTAGATGCTTTATTAAACATTTCAAAACTTACTCAAATGGAAACTCCTACAGTAATTACATAGAATTGAAAGTAATGATTTTTTGATTTTATTTACATGCATTCAGAAAATTTATTTACTAATTATTCTCAAATAGAAAATAATGCCCCTTTGGCAGATAAATTAAGACCAAAAAATTTAGAAGATTTTTTTGGTCAACAACCAATCTTGAATGAGAATTCGCTTTTGAGAAGTGCAATATTAAATGATAAGGTTAGTAATTTTATTTTTTCTGGCCCTCCTGGTGTTGGAAAAACTACTTTAATTGAAATTATTTCCTTTCATACGCGTTCAAAATTAATAAAGTTAAATGCAGTATTATCAAGTGTTAAAGAATTAAGAAATGAAATCGCTAATGCAAAAGATCGACTAATAAATTCAAAAAGAAAAACAATTTTATTTATCGATGAGGTTCATAGATTTACAGCAGTTCAGCAAGATGCTTTATTACCTTCAATAGAAAATGGAACTATAACTTTTATTGGTGCTACAACTGAAAACCCTTTCTTTGCTGTTAATAAAGCGCTTGTTAGTAGGTCTCGTATTTTTACATTACTTCCTTTGTCAGAAAATGATTTGCAGAAAATAATACAAAAAGTCATAACTTATTATTCTAAAAAAAAAGATTCAAAAAAGGTTCATTTAACTCAAGATGCTATAAGTCATTTAGTTAAATTTTCTAGCGGTGATGCAAGAACATTAATCAATGCCCTAGAGATGGCCATAGAAACAAATGCTGAAAATGGTGTTAATGAAATCAAGATTAATCTCTCAATAGCAGAGGATGCTATTCAAAAGAAAAATATTGTTTACGATAAAAATGGTCAAAATCATTATGATGTAATAAGTGCTTTTATCAAATCAATAAGAGGTTCTGATCCAGATGCAACCTTATTTTGGCTTGCTAATACGTTGGAGGCTGGTGAAGATCCTAATTTTATTTTTAGAAGACTACTTATATCTGCCAGTGAAGATATTGGAATAGCTGATCCTAATGCCATAGTAGTTGTACAATCCTGTTGTGATGCTTTTGATAGAGTTGGTTTTCCAGAAGGATTATATTTCTTAACCCAGGCTTCTTTGTATTTAGCTATGTCTCCAAAAAGTAATAGTACGAAAAGTATTTTTAAAGCAATTGAAACTATAAAATCTACCAATGCTTCTGATGTTCCACTTCATTTAAAAAATAATTCTAAAAGTTATGTCAATCCTCATAATTATCCAGGTAACTGGGTCGCACAAGAATATCTTCCCAAATCTTTAAGAGGTTTAAAAATATGGGAACCAAATAATAATGGATGGGAAAAAACTCAATATGAAGAACTGCTTAGAAGAAAAGAAAACTAAAAATTCTTCGAACAACAAATAATCTCAGGATTAAAAGAAGTTTTTTCTTCGTAGGCTAAAGCGATAGTCCAATTATGGAAGTTAATCTGTGAATAATTTAAATGTATGTTTTTCTTATGATGAATTAACTTTTTTGGCTTTTCAAAAAAATGCCAATGGTTAATGTCTTGAGCTAATTTCCCATGATCCCATTTTATAGCCGCTTCAACGGCACACCATTGATTTAATATCATATTTTTTGTCAAATAATTATTATGGATTGATTTATTGGTATGAAAAAAATATTTTTCTGCAAATTTTAAATAGTTAAAATCTCTATCTGTTCTCTCAATATCTATCCCTATTTTTCCTTTATGCCAGACTATAGTAACGGCATCTTTACAATGACTTAAACTGATATTTCCCATTCCAGAGGGTAAACTTGGAGGTTCTCCAGGATGAGCATTAATTGGAATTTCTAGGGGGTCTAAATTAAACAGTGTTGCAAGTGATTTTCGCAAATAAGCTCTTGTTTCTAAGAAAATCTTTGATCTTGAATTTGTGAGTTTTTTTGCAGTTTTAATTTCTTCTACAGTTGCGACATCTTGCACACCTTTAATCTCATAAAACCAAATTTTTGGTATTTTATATTCATACACATTTAATAATTTCAATGGCTCTTAAGGTTGGCGACAAAGCACCAGGATTTAAATTAAAAGATTCTTTTGAGAAAGAAGTTTCTCTAAGTGATTTTAAAGGTAAAAGAATAATACTATATTTTTATCCAAAAGATAATACTCCAGGATGTACTAAAGAAGCATGTAATTTTAAAGAGAATTGGGATCTACTCCAAAAAAATAATATTGTTGTGCTTGGTATTAGCAAAGATAATGCATCCTCTCATCAGAAGTTTATAGAAAAATTTAATTTACCCTTTATTCTTTTAACTGATCCTGAACCTTTCAAAGTTTCTTCTGATTACGATAGCTATGGACTTAAGAAATTCATGGGAAAAGAATATATGGGAATGATGAGAAATACTTTTTTAATTGATACTGAAGGTAACATTGAAAAAATTTACTTAAAGGTAAAAGCAGCAATAATGGCTGATCATATAATTGCAGACCTTGGGTTAAGCTAATTTTTTTATGGACAGGTGGTGAATAATCATCCCCTCCATAACTAAATTAGGAGTATTGATAATATTTTCTTTTTGAGCATTAAGAGATTTTGTGAGTAATTGAGAGTCTCCTCCACAGATTAGTAAAATATCCTTTTCTGGATTAAATAAACTATTAATCACGCCAGTAAGAGAATTGCTTACTCCTTTTAAGATTGCTTCTTCTGTAGTAATTAAAAAATCTTTGACGGGAATATCATATTTTTTGGGAACTTTAAGATTTTTTGTATTTTGTTCCATTGATTTTAATTGTGTTAGAAAACCTGGAAGCAGTTGACCTCCAATAATACAGCCATTCGAATTCAATTTTGTTATTGATAATATTGTTCCAAAATCTGCAATTAGCAAATCTTTTTTGAAAGGATTTTTAATATTTTTCAAAGCGGCAATACAGGCAAGAGCTCTATCAACTCCAAAATAATCAGGAAGATTTGATAATTGGATATCTTTGGTTTTTATTTCATTTTCTTTTTTCAGCAAAAAATTGGGTAGTTTTCCCACAGAAGCCCAAATTAATTGATCAAGATCTATATTTCCGGGAACTTTTTGCTCTTTGTTGGTATGGAAGAATTTAGATTGATTTTTAGAATATTTTGCCCAATGAAGCCTGCTATTGCCTACTAATAAAAAATTTATATCTGAGACCATTCTTCTATGATCAATTTAATTATTAGTGTGTATGCCACATTCTTGTTTAATTCCTCCAAATCTTGTATCTCTGCCCTTTGTTTCAATACCATCGGGACTGCTTGAGTGCCAATCTCCTACAGAAGAGTAACCTTTGATAAAAAGTGGATGGGCAGGTAAATTATTCTCTTCCATGTAATAAAAAATATCTTTATTTGTCCAATTTAATAAAGGTCTTAAAGAGAGTCTTTGACGAATTACGTCTATGAACTTCATTTTGTTTCTATTTTCTGTTTGATTTGATCTAACACCGCTAGCCCAGCAGAAAATATCATATTTTTTTAGACCATTTTCTAAAGGTTTTATCTTTCTCAATTCATGATACTTATCTAAATCAGTCTCTTTTTTTGTTTCCCAAAGTTTTCCGTATTTAGCCTCCATTCTTGCTGGAGATAATTCACTTTGCAGAACTTCAACTTCTAAGGATAAATTATCAATTAGCTTTTCAGCGTATTGGTATGTTTCTGGAGGAAGGTAACCTGTATCTATCCAAAATATTTTGATTTTTTTTTGTAGAGATAATTTATTGACCATATCTAAAAGGACTGATGACTGTATACCAAAACTTGTTGTAATAGCAAATTGATTATCAAACTTTTCATAACCCCATGTAAGCATTCCTTGAGGCTTCAATTCTACAATCTCTTGATTATATTTCCTCAAGTTAGTTTGAATATCTTTGTGGATTTTTTCAATCATTCTTCAGTTTGATTATGAGTTTAATTTTATTTCGCTCAATTTAAAAATTATTCGTATAGTTTAATAATACATTTACGCATAACAATATTTCTCTAATGAAATCAATACAAAAACCAATAGTAATAGTTGGAGCAGGTTTTGCAGGTATGACATTTGCTTTGAATTTAAAGAATTTTAATCCTTCTTTACCGATTCTTGTGGTTGATTCTGAAACTAACTTTATATTTAAACCTTTAATGTACGAAGTTTTAAGTAAAGAAATAAGAAGTTGGGAAGCCACCCCAAAATTTGCAAATATTTTTTCTGATGCGGGTATAACTTTTTTAAGAAATTGTTTAACCAAGATTTCTTTCAAAGAAAATATTCTTGAATTTAGTGATGATTTAAAATTAAGTTATCAGTATCTTGTTATCTGTACAGGATCTATTCCAAATAGTTCTTTTGTAGAAGGTGTAGATGAAAATTGTTATTTTTTTAATGATGTTCAAGATCTAAATAAATTAAATTCTTTTTTAAAAAAATCACAAGATATTGCGTTGCATAAAAAGTTATTCATAGTTGGAGGTGGTCCCTCTGGCATCGAGTTGGCCTGCAAAATTAAAGATATATTTAAAGACCAATTTGAAATTAATGTAATAGAAAAATCAAACGAAATCCTCAATAAAAACAAAATTTTTAATAGAGAACAAGCAGAGAAGGCATTAGAAAAAAGAAAAATCAAAGTTCTTTTGAATTCCATAGTTAAAGAAGTCTCAGAAACTAAGATTAGTATTTCTAGTGAGATTGGAATAACTTCCTTGGATAAAGATATTGTTATTTGGACTGCAGGTGTTAAACCTAATTTGTCTTATTTAGAAACTGATCAAATAACAAAAAAATTTGGACGAATTTTAGTTAATAATAATTTGCAGATAGAAAAATATAAAAACTGTTTTGCTATTGGCGATATTTCAGTTATTGAAGGAATGGAAGATTTGCCCATAACTGCTCAGGTCGCTATGCAAGAAGGAAATCATCTGGCTAATAATTTAGAACTTTTAATTAAAGGAAAGGATCCTTTACCCTTTGAATTTAAAGACAATGGTGAAATGATTAGCTTAGGAATAGGAGAAGCTTCAATTTCTGGGCTTGGGATTACTTTATCTGGGAAATTGGCTTTTGAGGCAAGAAGACTTATATATGCTTCCAAGTTGCCTGATATTACAGAAAGCTTAAAATCTGCATCTTCATGGATATTCCAAAAAAATTCTATTTTTAAAAAGTTTCTTAAAAAAGATAATTTTAAATAAACTTTTTTGAAATATTGTTTTTGGGTATATTGAGTTAAATAAGTTTCATATGAATCTAATTTCGGTAGTTAGTAATAATTTTGATGCGTTAATAACGGTAGTTGTTTTAATAATGTCAATAATTTTGTTTATCAAAAATACTATTGCGCCAGAATTGACTGGTTTGTTATGTGTTGGAATATTTATAGCTACAGGGGTTCTTTCTCCTGAAAAAGCTTTAGCTGGATTTGGAAGTCCCTCCTTAATCACCCTTATGGGTTTATTTGCCGTTTCCTCTGCATTGTTCAAAAGTGGTGCCTTAGATAGAGTAAGAGAATTGATTTCTTCTGAAAGTATTAGAACGCCAAGGAAATTAATTTCTTTAATCGCTTTTTTGATTGCTCCAATATCCGGGATTGTCCCTAATACTCCAGTAGTAGCATCCTTGTTACCTTTAATTGAAGGTTGGTGCGAGCGGAGAAATATATCGCCATCAAAAGTTTTATTACCTCTTTCTTTTGCGACTTTACTAGGTGGAACTCTGACATTATTAGGTAGTTCGGTAAATCTTCTTGTAAGTGATATTAGTCAACAATTAGGTTATGGAGCTTTGGAATTATTTAGTCTGACTTCAATTGGAATTCCTGTGTGGCTTATAGGTACAACCTATATGATCATCGTTTCTGACGTGCTTTTGCCAGACAGAGGGAGAGATAAGGAGTTTATTAAAAATGGGGATATGAATATATACTTTACTGAAGTTACTATTCCCTCTACTTCAGAATTAGTTGGACAATCTGTAAGGAATAGTAGATTGCAAAGAAGATTTGATGTTGATGTTCTCGAATTGCAACGAAATGGAAAAGTTATTCTTCCACCATTGGCTGATATAAAGATTGAACCTGATGATAGATTAATAATTCGTGTCACAAGGGCAGACTTATTTAGGCTTCAGCAGGAACATACCATTCTGTTAGGAGAAAATAAAACATCTTTTGACGGAGCTAATATTTTCTCAGATGACGAAGGTACAAAAACATTTGAAGCTCTTTTACCAGCTGGCTCAACTCTGGCTGGTGCAAGCTTGAGAGAATTAAGATTTAGGCAGCGTCATAATGCAACAGTTTTGGCACTGAGAAGAGGTCAACAAACTGTCCAGGAGAGATTAGGCCAAGCTGTTTTAAGGGCTGGAGATGTTTTATTATTGCAAGCGCCGTTAGATTCAATAAGAGGATTGCAAGCCAGTAATGATTTACTTGTTTTAGATCAATTCGAAGATGATTTACCTTTTTTGATAAAAAAACCTATATCGATTGCAATTGCAATTGGAATGGTGGTTTTACCTTCGGTTTCTAATATTCCATTAGTAGGTTCAGTCCTTTTAGCAGTAATTGCCATGGTTGCTTGTGGATGTTTAAGACCTGCTGAGATACAAAAATCAATTAGGTTAGATGTCATTTTATTGTTGGGATCTTTATCATGTTTTAGTGTAGCTATGCAGGTAACAGGATTAGCAGATTTAATTGCAGTCAATCTAAATTTTGCCCTTAATGGAATGCCTCTTTATTTTGCCCTAGTTGTAATTTTTGTATCTACAGTGATTCTTACACAATTTATAAGTAATGCTGCTTCGGTTGCTTTGATTTTGCCTGTTGCTATTGAATTCTCTAGTGTTTTAGAAATTGCTCCAAGCGCTTTAATAATGCTTGTTTTATTCGGAGCAAGTCAATCTTTCTTAACTCCAATGGGTTATCAAACAAATTTAATGGTTTATGGCCCCGGAAGATATAGATTTTTTGATATCGCAAAATACGGAGCTGGATTAACACTTATAATGTCATTTACTGTGCCAGCATTGATAATTTTAAATTACGGGTAATATAGTGAAATTCACAAGTAAGGTTTATAAGTTAAAAGATGCTTACAAAAAGCTATCTGTTCCTCAATTTACTATTGTTACAGGTTTCTTTATTATTTGCCTTGGAACTTTAATTTTGAGTTCTCCATTATGTTCATCTTCAAAGGTTGGTTTGTGGGAAGCATTTTTCACATCAACTTCTGCTATAACCGTAACTGGCTTAACTATAATAGATATTGGTGTTGATTTAAATTTCTTTGGCCAAGTTTTCTTGGCTTTTATGCTTTTATCAGGTGGTCTAGGATTAATGGCTATTACAACATTTCTTCAAGGGTTTGTTGTAAAGGGGACAAAGTTAAGAACTCGATTAGACAAAGGAAAGACTCTGGATGAATTTGGAGTTGGAGGTATTGGTAGAACTTTTCAAAGCATTGCTATTACCGCCATTAGTATCATATCCTTGGGCGCAATTATTTTATATTCTTTTGGATTTGTAGACATTCAAAATAATTGGGAAAGACTATGGTCCTCGATTTTTCACAGCATATCTGCATATAACAATGCAGGATTTTCTTTAATGTCAAATAGTCTTCAAGACTATAGAAAAAATTATTTGGTGAATATTGTTTTTGTTTTTCTCATTGTTATGGGTGGATTGGGCTGGAGGGTTATTGATGATATTTGGAGTAATAAAAAAAATCTTTCTTATAAAAAATTAAGCCTTCATTCCAGATTAGTCATTAGGACAAGTTTTTCTCTAATATTATTCGGATCATTAGGATTCTTTATAACTGAATCATTGCTTAATAGTCAATTTTTTAATGATTTAAATTTGTTTGAAGGGTTATTGTCATCAATCTTTGAGACAGTAAGTGCAAGGACTGCAGGCTTTACAAATTATCCAATCTCCTTGAACTCCATATCAGATACTGGCCTATTGTTATTAATGACTTTGATGTTTATTGGAGCAAGTACCGGAGGTACTGGTGGAGGCATAAAAACAACTACATTTATTGCTTTAATGGCTGCAACAAGATCAACTTTAAGAGGTCAGAAAGATGTAATTATTAGCAATAGATTAATTTCAGATAAAGTTATTCTGAAGGCAGTTGGAATTACAGTTGGGTCTTTACTTTTTGTTCTTTTAATGGCAATGTTGCTTAGTACAACAAATACGTTTGTTAAGAAAGAATCTTTTACATTCCTAGAAATTCTGTTCACCTGCATATCTGCATTCGCAACTGTTGGTTTTGATATCGGTTTAACTGCTAAATTAAATCATTTCGGCCAATTTATTCTTATTGTCGGAATGTTTGTAGGCAGACTTGGTATCCTTTTGCTTTTAAGTGCACTTTGGCAGTCTCTTTATAAGAGTAGAATAGATAGACAAAAGAGAATTGGCTATCCTAGGGCTGATCTTTATGTTTAGGAATAACTGAGTTTATTATGGCTGATTGGTGGCAGTGGTCTCAAAAGAGAGAAAAAGAAGCACTCACTTTTGCAGTTGTTGGCGTTGGAAGATTTGGAACTGCTGTTTGTAGAGAACTTATAAGTAATGGTGCAGATGTTTTGGCTGCAGATTATTCGGAAAAAGCTATTGATGATTTGAGACAATTGGAACCTTCTATAGAAGCTAGAGTTGTAGATTGCACTGACGAAGAGTCTATGAAGGAATCAGGAATACTTGAAATGAATACTGTTGTAGTAGGTATAAGTGAACCTATTGAAGCAAGTATAACTACGACACTTATTGCTAAAGATAGTGAAGGTAGCAAAGTGAAAAGAGTAATAGCAAGGGCTACGAGTGACTTGCACGAAAAAATGTTAAAAAGGGTGGGCGCAGACAAAGTTGTCTTTCCCTCCAGAATGCAAGGAGAGAGATTAGGTTTAGAACTAGTTAGGCCAAATTTAATTGAAAGATTAGAACTAGATAACCAAACTGGTATAGATGAAATCACTGTTCCAGAGGAATTTATCGGAAGATCTTTGAGAGATTTGAATTTGAGGAAAAATTATTTAGTTAATGTTCTTGCAGCAGGACCTGCTGAAGAGTTAACAGTTAATCCTCCTGCAAAATATATCTTGGAAAGAGGAAATATTTTGGTAGTGATGGGAAAAACTGCAGATTTACAGAAATTGCCTCAGAATTAACTATTTTTAATCAGATTTTTTATAGTATCTAATCCTTTGAGGAGCTCTTTTTAATCTTCTGACGCTTTGTTTTTCAAGTTCATCTCTGAATTTATCAGTATTTAAATTATTTTCTGAAACAAGTGATTTACTTTCTTTTTCGAAATATTTTTTTATACCCTCTTGTATTAACACTTTTGCCATATTACTTACTGTCCTAGATTCATTATCGGCTAAAATAGTTAATTGCTCACATATTAATTCTGGAAGAACTACTTGAATTCTGGGGGATTTAGGCTTCCCATTGGTGGAGTTTTGGCGGGTAGCCATGAGTCAAAGTTGATAACTGTTACTTCTAAGTATACACAGTTAGTCAAGGATACTATCTTTGTGTATATTATTAGTAAGGAAGTTTATGTCCGTATTAATTAATTATTTTTACTGTCCCATGAAAAATTCAAGAAAACTTGATTCTCCTAAAAGGTCGATAATTGATAAAAAGAAAAAAAGATTAGTTAATTCTAATTCTCATGAAAATGAAAATAGTGATGTTTTGGTATCAGCTGTAATTAGTCCATATTTATTAACTCATCTTCACCATATTCTTCAGCAATCTGAGTACTATGCTCAAAAAGATGGCAGAAAATCACACGCAGCTAACTTTGCGAAATTAAGAAAAGTTTTGTGTTTAGATGCAAGAAGTATGGCAGACGCCTCTGCAAAAGAAATAAAAGATACCGATAATGATTTATCTTTTAATAAATATAATGAACAAAATGTAGCTTGAAGTAATAATCTATTAATAAATAGATTTTTAAAACATGTCCAGTAATGCTGAAAAGCTCTATAAGTTAATAGCCAACGATTCCAAAAAGAAACAAAGTTTGTTTATGACAGCCTTAACAAATCCCAAAAAAGCCTTAGATAAAATATGCGATATTGGCAATGAGTTAAATATTTCTGTGACTAAAGAAGAGGTTATTGAATATTTGAGTACTATTGATGATGAAGCAACTAGAATGTGGTTGATCAAGGCTCGAGGAGGTCTTTAGGGTAAGGTTTCGAATAATTATTATTTGGATTAGAAATAGGTTTTATTCTTTTGTTGTAGCCACCTCCACCAGCCAAAGTCCAAAAAAACCAATAACTTGGAATTGCAAGAGCTGCAGCTATGCAAATCACCACAATTTGTTCTATTCTTTTCATGATTTAATTTTATTCTACAAAATATTTTTTAGTAAATAAGCCACAGATTTTGTAAATTCTATTTTTAAAACAGTGATTAGATTCGAAGGTGTAAGCAAAATATATTCTACAGATGTTGTTTTAAAAAATATTAGTTGGGAGATTAAGAAAGGAGAAAAAGTTGGCCTAGTTGGTTCTAATGGTGCAGGTAAATCAACCCAATTTAAGATCTTAATTGGAGAGGAAGAGCAAACAAGTGGAAAGATCATCAAAGAGGGAAATCCTAAAATTGCCCATTTGAAACAGGAGTTTGATTGTAATTTGAATTTTTCGGTGAGACAGGAATTAGAAAGTTCTTTTAAAGATATACAAATTGTTGCCGTTAAACTTTTAGAAATTGAGAATAAAATGAAATTATTGGATGTAAAAAAAAATTCTGATGAACTTGAAATATTTGTAAATCAACTCGCAAAATATCAGGCAAAATTTGAAGCTTTAGGTGGTTATAAAATGCAATCTGACGTAGAAAAAATTTTACCAAAATTAGGTTTTTCTATAGAAGATGCTGATAAATTAGTTGGAAATTTCTCAGGGGGTTGGCAGATGAAAGTTGCACTTGGAAAAATAATCCTACAAAAACCTGATTTACTTTTACTGGATGAACCAACTAATCATTTAGATTTAGAAACTATTTTTTGGTTGGAAGAATATCTGTCATCGCTTAAGATTGCAGTTATAATAATTAGTCATGATAGATATTTCTTAGATAAATTATGTAAAAAAATTATTTTTATAGATAGAGGAACATCTGAAACATATAATGGGAACTATTCTTTTTTTGTAGAACAGAAATCTTTGAATGAAGAATCACAAAATAAGGCATATCAATTACAACAAAAAGAAATTGAGTTACAGAAGAGGTATATAGATAGATTTAGAGCTAGTGCAAATAGAAGTTCTCAAGCAAAGAGTAGAGAAAAACAATTAAAAAAGATTTCTAAAATTGAGGCTCCTATAGCAAAATCAAAAAGTCCTGTTTTTAATTTTCCAGAATGCCCTCGCTCAGGAAAATTAGTTCTAAATATCAAAAATTTATCTCATAGTTTCGAGGATAATATTCTTTTTTTAGATATAAATTTAAAGATTTCTTCAGGGGAGAAAATAGCAATATTGGGACCTAATGGCTGCGGCAAATCTACATTGCTTAAAATTATTATGAAAAAAATATCTCCTGAAATTGGAGAAATTAATCTTGGTAAACACAATATAATTACTAGCTATTATGAACAGAATCAGGCTGAAGCACTTTCACTTGATGAAAGGGTTATTGATTTAATATGTAATAAGTCTCCAGAATGGTCCCAAAAAAAAGTTAGAACATTTTTAGGGGGTTTTGGCTTTCAAAATGAAACTGTTTTTAAATATATTAAACAACTTAGTGGGGGAGAAAAGGCAAGATTAGCATTGGCGCTCATGATTATTAATCCTAGTAATTTCCTTCTTTTGGACGAACCAACTAATCATTTGGATTTGCAATCTAAGGAAAACTTAGAATTAGCAATTAAAAATTATAAAGGTTCATTATTAATAATTTCTCATGATAGGTATTTTATTTCAAAGGTTGCAAATAGAATTGTTGAAATTAAAGATTCAAAGTTATTTTCATATGAAGGCAATTACAAATATTTTTTAGAAAAAACTCAAAGCCAAAAAATTTGATTACTTTTAATAAAATTTACAATTAGCTAAGTAAGATCACTCATTTATCTTTACATAGTTTACCGTCCTTGATTAATCTTAAAAATACAAAAATAGGTTTAAATAATTTAAATGAAAAATTACGATTTCCAAGAAAAACATTTTCAAATTTCTGATCCTATTGAAAGTTATTTTGAATGCATTACTTCCTGCGATATTAGGGATGGTAGATGTATTTCTAGATGTGTGGAAATACTTAAACGAAATGACAATTAAATTTTTTAGTTATTTTGTAGATTAGTAATATCAGTTGGTATTACTTTTAAATTAATAAATTTATTTTTACGTTTTAACAATATATTTAGTTGTTTTTTGATACCATTTTTACTAATTTGTTCTATTACATCTGATGCGGTTTCAATATCTTTATTACCTATCTTAATTAAAGTATCATCTATCTTGATTCCACTTTTTTCAGCTGGACTGTTCGGTACTACATATCCAACTTTTACGACATTATTTTTTCTCTCAGAAATACTTTCTTCTATTAGGCTAATTCCAATCATAGGATGTATTACTTTCCCATTTTTTAAAAGTTGATAGGCAATTTCCTTAGCTTTATTAATTGGGATTGCGAAACTCAAACCCGCTCCTGGTCCTGATCTTATCAACGTATTAATACCAATTACTTCTCCATCGCTATTCAACAGTGGACCTCCAGAATTGCCAGGATTAATAGCAGCGTCTGTTTGTATTAGTTCAAGTTTTTTATCATATATTCCTAATTGAGTTACGTTTCTATTTAGATTACTAATAATTCCAAGCGTAACTGTGTTTTCCAGTCCGAATGGATTTCCAACTGCTATAGCCCAATCACCAACTTTAATCTTGTCAGAATCGCCTAATTTTGCTATTGGCCAAGGCCCTTTCCCTTCAATCTTTAGCACAGCTAAATCAGTAAAAGAGTCTTGGCCTATCAGTTTAGCGTTTATTTTTTTGCCATTGGTTAAACCAACAATTACCTTATCTGATCCATTCACTACATGAGAATTGGTCATTACAAGTCCATCTGCAAATATAAATCCACTGCCTTGGTTTTGCTCTATCCTTGGTCGATTTTCGTTAGGCAAATCTAATCCAAAAAATCTTTCAAAATATGGGTCTAGAAATAGTTGAGAATTTCTTGGAAAATTTCTTTTTTTAACATATCTTTGAGTATCAATCGTCACCACAGCTGCACCTGTTCTTTCTATAGCTTTAGTTATGAAAGATTTGTTTGAAAATAAACTAACTTCATTAATTTTTGGTTTGCTTAAAGGTTGGGATATTACTTTTACAGAATATGAAATGCCTATTGGAATTAATGAGATTATTAATAGCTTATGTATGTTTCTTTTCAATTTTGAATTTTTTTCTTCGAGAGATTTAATACACAAAATAGTGTAATTCAATATAACTAATATAAAAATTAATTTAATATAGAAAATAATTTATTTACTTTTGATAGCTAAATTTCTTTTTTTCGGGCTATGATATTAAAAATAATTAACAATTTTATTTATAAGCTTAATGACTATCCTATTCCCAATCATATATTCTGCAGCTTTGACCTATTTAGTTTGGAAAGCTTTTAAAGTTATGTCTAATGGTTGGGGTATAACCGATAATAAAAATAAAAGTTTCAGTACTTCCAGTTTTAAACAAAAAAAGTACACAATACATCCAGAACTTTTAGATAAATCAGGAAATATCACAGAAGAGGAGTTATTAACAGTAAGATTTTCGAATGACAATGACTCTACCTTAGAAGAAAAAGGTTCAACCACTGATTAATCAAATTATATTTAAAGAAAAAATTGGAATTAAGAACAAAAATTGTTTCAGCGGTATTAAGATCTCTTAAGTTACCCCCAAGATTTCGTTTAAAAATGGTCAAAGAGGATCCCGTGAGACTTGAACTAAGTCTTACTCCTTCTTACGGTAAAAATCCAGTTATTGTTGGTATAGTTGAATCTTTAGACTTAGTCGCGCGAAGAGATAGAGATGGTAGATTACCCAGAGATCTTCAAGGGACTTGGGATTGGACTGTTAGACATGGAAAAGTTAGTACTGGAGGTTGGAATCCTATGCTAAAAGAAGCTTTGCAAACAATGTTTGATACAGGATTGCCAGCCATTGTATACGAGGAATTAACAGGAGATGAGTATCGACCTGTAGATGGTGTAAGACATGTTAAATAAATAATTTATTATTTTCATAAATTCTTCCTTAAAACGTTAAAATATCTTATAGACAATCAAGTTAATTATGAATAATGACAATCAATCAAGATTTGGCTTTGTAAATTTTGCGGAGACATGGAATGGCCGTATGGCAATGATGGGTATTTTGATTGGACTTGGTACTGAATTAATTACTGGACAAAGTATTCTTCGACAAATTGGAATAGGATAGTATTTTACTTTACTTCTTCTGCTTTCACTTCAATGGTACTTTCACTAGGCTTTTTATCAAATTGATTGTTATTGCTAATATTGTCTAGTTTTGCCCCACAGTTCATGCATTTTTCACTTAAACCTATTGATATAGCACCGCAACTATTACATCTATTAATTTTTGATTTGTAAGAGTTAAAACCTATAAAGACCAAGATTACTAATAATAAAGGAATTAATAATAATAGGAGTAGGATATTACCGATAAAGCTTATGAAAAAGTTTATTCCAAAAATTGGAATAACTATAAAAACGATTAATGAGTAAGTAAGAAGATTTTTATTATCTTTAAGAAAAGAATTCATCTTAGTAATTATTATTTATTATTTCTTTTTTTATTCAATAAAGTCATACTAGCAATAACTACGCTCCAACACTGTCCAAAATATAAAATCACTCCTAGTAGCCAAACCCACAAGGTAAGTACAAGAAAACCTCCAATGAAACCATATGCTTGAAATCTTGCTCCAAGTGAAAGAATACTTTTACTTACTGCTAGGTTCAAAGTGGTTAGGCCAATTCCAATAAGAAGGGATCCAGGTAAAAGTGGTTTCAAAGGCACTTTTCGACTAGGTAAGAGGGCTTGTAATAAAAGAGCCATTAAAGAAAATCCGATTAGTGGTATTGCAAACTTACCAACTTGTAATACCGGTAACTTTAATAATAAATCAGAAATAAGATTATTAGATTTTGAAAGATTTTCTAAAACGTTACTTGGGATCATCCTAAGATTTGCACTAATCTGATCTAGTACCATTAAAAATCCAATAAAGAAAACTATTAAAAAGGCTTCAACTCTATTTCTGAGAAACCTCGAAGCTTGTACTCTCCAAGCAGCATTTACTTTTTTAGAAGGAATTTCGTCTTCCCAAAGTCTATCTGAACCTCTTTGAAGAGATAAATATGCATTTCCTGCTGTAAAAAGCAAAAACATAGCCCCTAGAATACCTGCCCCAAAACCTTGATCTATCAAATTAAATAATGTCGTTTCTACTAACTCAACTACTGAAGGAGGTAAAAGCTGAGCAGCAATGGCAATTATTTGTTGATCTAATCCTTCTTGTTTTCCTAGGAACCATGAAGCTATTGAAAGAGAAATTAAAAGGATGGGAAAAAATGATTGAAGTGTGTAGTATGCAAATGCAGCGCTTAAATCAACACAGTCAGATTTGCTCCATCGTTCACAAGCTCCCCATAAACTTTTCAGTACCCATGTTGAACTTCTCTGCATATTAATTTTCTTCAAATATTTATTTATTTACTTCATTTTTATTGTATCTGATTAAGAAATTTTTCAAGTAATTTTTTTTTATGATGCAACTATTTTTCTAATAATAAATTGCCCCATGGCTTTAAAATTTCAAATTTTTCTATAGATCTACAAGCAATTAATGGAAAATTAACATCGCTCAAGTCTTCTCCTGAAACTAAATTTAAAGGATCTGTTTCTAACCACTTTATAGAACAATTTAGTTCTTCTAATAGCAGCCAGGCTGCTGCAATATCCCATATCTTAGGGGTTGATTCTATTGCTCCGAAAGTTTGTCCCATCGCTACACTAGTAAGATTTAAACTCGAGACACCTAAGAGTCTGATTTTGCCAGGAAATACTGAGTTTGGTTTTTTTTGTAAAATTTTTATTGATCTACTACATAAAGAGATGCATTCACTATGACGATTATTTTGGCTAGGATCTATTTTTTTGTTATTTAACCAAACCCCTTTACCTTTTATGGATACAAACTTTTTTTTCAATGTAGGAATTATTAAAAAAGAAGATTGAGGTTTACCATCAACGAACCTTGCTACAGATATAGACCAATAAGGAATACCTGCAGCAAAATTTGTTGTCCCATCTAGTGGATCGACCACCCAGTAAGCTTTTGAATTTGGAATTAACTTGTCCCCTTCTTCACTTAGGACGCCTTCACCCGGAGCTATCGAAGCTAAGCCATCTACGATTGTTTTGTCACTCCATAAATCACAACTTGTTAATAATGATCCATCTGCTTTATTGCTGGCGCTAATATTTCCAAAATCTTTTGATTGACGTTCACTTACCAATTTAAATAAAGAATCTAATTCACGTAGTTGCTTATTGCTTAAATTTGGTGGATTCATCTTTATATATTGCAAATAGACTCTTTATCCTTAATTTTAGTATTATTACTACCCAAACAATTCTTACTTTTATCAAGGAAAGTTAATCTTTCTAATTCATCTATATTCAGATTGTAATTATATATTGCATTAATATTTTTTGATTTCGCATTACTTAATTCACTTTGCCTAACAAGAACATCTTTTAGAGTTGATATTCCGACATCATATCTAAGTCTGGAAAGCCTTACAGACTCTTTGCTAGATTCAATTTCTTTAAGAGTAGAGGTTATTTTTTCTTCATTTAATTTAAGATTTAAATAGGCTTGACTAATACTTGTGGATAAAACATTTTTAAGATTTTGATAAGCATATTTTTCGGCTTCTGCATCTGCTATTTTAGATTTGTAGGAGTTCTTATTTTGTCCGCCATCAAAAATACTCCATGCAAAATTTAGACTTATGGTATTTGTATAATTAGATCCAGATTCTTCATAGTCGATATTAGTTGCTAAAGAGTCACCCTTTGAAAATGTACTAGATAATGAATTACTGATATAGACATTTGGCTTATTTTGAGATAAAAAGCTCTCTGCTTGGCTCTTTTTGATTGATTTTTGAAGCATAAGGTTTTTTAAGGAAAGATTTTTATCCAAACCTTCATTAATATTCTTATTCAATTTATGATTCCAAAACCCTATAAGATTTTGCTCTTTATTGGTTTCGAAATCTCCCTTAACATTAAGAATCTCTTTAAGAGAAATTTTATTAATTTCATGTTCTATTTTCTTTTCATTAAGTGATTGTTGATCTCGAGATAATTGAGCTTCTGCTTCAAGAACTTCAAATTTTGTACCAATTCCAGCATCTAGCTTTGCTTTAGCATTTTCTAAACTTGTAGTTGATAAATCAAGTGTGAATTTTTTATTTTGAATATCTTGATATGACTTTTTGTATTTGTGATATCTGATTCTTGCTTCTTGAATTAAATCTTTTTTCTTAATCTCATAATTATTTTCTGCAATTTTGTAATTTGTTTTGGCAATTTTAATTTCAGATCCTCTAAGCGGGGCAATTAAATCCCATTTAATATTCAGGGAGGGATTAGCCGTAAATTGTGATGTTTTTAAAGTAGGTGAATTGCTATTGTAATTTTTACCTGCGACATATTTTGGTAACCCATTGGCTTGAAAATCTAAGGTTGGGTATCTTTTGGCAATTTGACTTGAAAGATTAAAGCTTGCAGAGGATACTAGGTTTTGTAATGATTTTAATTCTTGATTATTTAATACAAGTTTTTCTATTTCTTGATAATCAACAAAAGTAATATTCGATTTTTCTTCTAACACATTATCAATGTAATTTTTTGTTTCGCTAGATAGAACATTAAAAGTATTCATACTTAGAGTAAACGGCAATAGTAAGAAAGGATTTATTACTCTTCTAAGCATGTTTTTTAGTATCGAAAATATTCGATTAACCAATCAAAGTATTAATAATATCATTTGAATCATCAAGAACGTGAATTTTAGTATTTATTTGATTCTCAACTTCTTGAATATTTTTATCATCTAAAAATAAATCAGTATTAATTTTTAACATTATAGATGGTATGTAAACAGCTTCTCCTAAATCCTTATTTTTCAGCCCGTAAATTAGATCTTCTCCAGTAAGAAGACCTGTAACAACTTGATCTTGACCCCAATAAATACTTGGCAAACCATATAAATTAATTGTTAATCCATTAATTAAGTTTAATTTCTTAACTGTAGGAATTAAGGCTTCATAAACTAATTTACCAACAATCCAACTAACTTTTTTTGGCTTTTTTACTTTTTGGGGTAGGTTTTGAGTCTTCTCTCTTAATGCTTCTAGAAAGTTTCTAATAGTCCCAACTCCATTAGATTCTTGTGGCATATTTTCGTAGGTTTTGTAACTAGGTAAATTTTTACCAGCAATTAAATACCATTCGTCTGCTAGCCAACAAAAACGAGTCCCAAGAGTAATTTGTAGAGCGGCTTGAATTCCCTCTACTTGTTTAATAGTTTTTTTTGCGTATTGTGGGCTTATTGATTTCAATCCATCATTTTCAGGCCTAAATTTTGTAAGTCCTACTGGAACTACTGCGACTGAAAGTACTGTCTGGGAGGTTTTTTTATAGAATTCAGCAAGTTCCAAAATTGATTTCTCAAGAATTTCCCCATCATTTATATCTGGACAAACAACAATTTGAGCATGTATTTGAATAGAGTTTTTTTCAAACCACGAAATTTGATCAAGTATCACTCCAGCTTTTTTATTTTTTAATAATTTTTCTCTTATGGCGGGATCAGTAGCATGAACTGAAATAAAAAGTGGGGATAGTTTTTGCATGGCAATTCTTTCCCAGTCTTCTTTTTTTAAATTCGTAAGAGTTAAATAAGAACCATATAGGAAACTTAATCTATAATCATCATCTTTTATATAAAGGCTTTTTCTTTTTCCACTTGGCTGTTGATCAATAAAACAAAATGGACAACCATTATTGCATTGTTTGATTGAATCAAATAATGCATCTTTAAAATTTATACCTAAATTAACGTCTTGATCTTTTTCAATATTTATATTGTGAATCACATGATTTTTATCTAAAACTGATATGTCTAAAATTTCTTCACTAATTAGAATCTGATAATCAATTAAATCTCTTGGTTTTTTTCCATTTATACTAATAATTGAATCACCCGATTCAAATCCTATTTCTTCAGCAATGGAGTTAGCTTCAATACTTTCAATTTCTGCAGGGTTTATTTTATAAGTAATATTAGGAACCAAAAGATCATTGGGATTTTCCGTGTAATTAATTTCTTGCCACACAATTTAAGGCCAATTTCTCTTATTTATATTTATTCTAAACTTATATATGACTCAAAGTGTATTAAATACTTTTAAAAAACTAAATATAGGTGTGAAATTATGGGCCTTTTATTTATTAAAATATGGCATTCGCAGTTTTCTAAAACACGATTTAGATTAATTAAAATAAGCTTTTTCATTGAAAGAATTAATTACAAAAAATTTAGAGGTAAAAGATAAATTCAACTATGAATCTCATAAGACAGTTGATTCATACGAAAATAGTTTTTTATCAAATCCTATTGCTTTAAGATTGTGGTCTTCTTTTTTTGTAATTTTACCTATTTTTGTTCAAGCCCCTTGGGTTAGATTAGAACCAATAAGCGCCCTTTGTTTTACTTTTGTTATTGTCTTAGTAGCAATTGTTTTGAATCAGAAAGGATCAAATAAGTGGTTTATTGTCAGTTCATTATTACTTGGTGTATCAGGTAGTTGGCTTGGTGGATGTTTGTTCTGGGGATGGTTAAGCCCATTTCCTATCCTCCACATACCTGTTGAAGCTGTAGTTCTCCCATTAGCTTTAATTGGATTTGGTACTAATTGGAAAATAGGTTCAAGTTTTTATATCTCTTCTTTATTTGGAACCGCAGTTACCGACATTACAATATTTTTAATCGGAATCATGGATCAATGGAGGCAAGTAATTACAGCAGATTCTGAAAATGCACCTATGATTCTTCAAAAAACCTCTGAAAGTCTTATTCAAATAAAATCATTATCTATTATCGTTTTAGTTGCTCTTATACTTTGGTTTATTTCAAAAGAAATTTTAGATTCTGCCACTATTAATACCACTAGTGGTAAAGCACTCTTAGTTTCTGGTTACGTAATTCAAACGACATTAATTGTTGATGGTATTTTTATTGTTTTAGCAATTCTGCAACCAACTTTTAGTGGATTGGTTTAATGTTAAGGGCTCCATTTTCGCAAGAACCGATACCAATAAATAATTGGGATGTAATCGTTATAGGTGCTGGAGCTGCTGGCCTTATGACTTGTCTTGAATTACCCTCAAATTTAAAAGTGCTTCTTCTAAATAGAAATACTAGTAAGGTATCTTCCAGTAGATGGGCTCAAGGAGGAATTGCATCTGTTGTTAGAGAAGATGATTCATTTGATCTTCATGCTGATGATACTTTAAGAGCAGGAGATGGACTATGCGATTTTCAAGCTGTAGAAATGCTAGTTAAAGAAGCTCCAAGTTGTGTAGAAAGGTTGCAGAATTTAGGGATGATTTTTGATCAAAGTTCTAATCAACTAGCTACTACCTTGGAAGCAGCCCATTCACGAAGAAGAGTTTTACATGTTAAAGATCGTACTGGACGAGCATTAGTTGAAGTTCTAGAAGATCATATTGAGAATAAAAAAAATATTCTTCACTGCAGGGGTGTAAGAGTAACTGAACTTCTCATTGATAATAAAGAATGTAGAGGAGTTCAGGTTCTTGATGGCGCAAATTTATATTGGATTAAATCTAGAGCTGTTGTTTTGGCTACGGGTGGTGGTGGGCACTTATTTACAAATACAACAAATCCTGCTCAATCCTCTGGTGAAGGGATTGCTCTTGCATGGAAAGCAGGAGCTGCTATCGAAGATTTAGAGTTCGTGCAATTTCATCCAACCGCTTTAAAATTTTATGGTGCACCTTGCTTCTTAATATCTGAGGCACTTAGAGGGGAAGGAGCTATCTTAGTTGATAAAAATGGTGAAAGTCCAGTTAAAAATCTTGAAAATCGTGATCTAGCTACTAGAGATCAGGTAAGTAGAGCAATTATGAAAAATATGCATGATAATAATGTAGACCATGTTGGCTTAGATCTTCGGTATATTGACCCAGAAAAAATTGTAGTGCGCTTTCCTACGATCTTAAGTCGTTGTCAAGATTATGGTGTTAACCCTTTAAATGAGGTTATTCCCGTAGCTCCTGCAGCTCATTATTGGATGGGAGGTGTTAAAACTGATCTAAATGCATCTTCAACAAGAAAAGGATTATATGCAGTTGGAGAAGTTGCTTCTACAGGTGTGCATGGTGCTAATAGACTGGCAAGTAATTCACTGATGGAGTGTCTTGTTTTCGCAAGAAAAATGTCTTCAATTATTTTGAATGACCTTCCTAAATTTGAAAAATTTGATAGATCATTTCAAGAGTTTGATATTGAAGATCCTAAAGAAGATCAAATTTCTATAATTGCTGAAAAAATTGATGAACTAAGAAAACTATGTTGGTTAAATTTAGGTGTATCTCGAAATAAGGCAAATATGAGCAAATTTTTAAACTACATTCAAAATGATATAGATAAATTAAATAAAAATGATTTACTCAATAGTCTTGAAAAAATAAAATTTGATCAAAATATAAAACTTAGTGAACCCAATAGAAGAGCATTAAATCTTTTACTTGATTTAAAGAATAGACAAATAACCACCATAACTTTATTAAAAGCTTGTCTATTTAGAGAGGAAAGTAGAGGAGGGCATTATAGAGATGATTTCCCTAATAAAGATAAAAATTGGGAATGCCATACTAGACAACAGTTAGATCAAAAAATTCAAAAAAGATTTATTAAAAATTAATATCTCCTTGATATTCAGTTTTTGTTGCTAATTCCTTTAAGTCACGCGTACCACTAATAATTTCTCCATTTATTTCCCAAGAAGGAAATCCACTGATTCCTTTCGTTTGGCATAGCTCATACTCATTATCTTTACCATCTTTAGCACACTCAACTACTTTTAATTCTTTAACTGCTTCCTTACCAAATAATTGTTTCTGATCGTGGCAATGAGGGCACCAGTATGCACTATACATAACAATATTGTTTTCACTTAAAAATTTTGCAAACTTTATCTTCTGGGGAGAGCTTGAAGTGCTAATTATTGGTGATACATTTTCAGTGGGGTTTGCAACATCAATAGCATTAGAGGGGTCAACGTTTGTTGACCAAATTAGCCCCCCCAGTAGTACACTAATGGCTACAATGAAACCTCTAAAAATCATAGGTTCTCTACTTTCGAACTTTGCTCCAATCATAGAAATTATAAAGATAGAAAACGACAAAATTGCTGAAAGTATACAAAAAAAGCAATATGCTTGAATCTTAAAAAACATTATATTTATCAATAAAAAGCTAAATGTTGATGACGCACAAGAAATTAGAAATACTAACCACCATAAAAACTTGTTTAGTTTTTCTTTTGGGGAAATTAAATTAAGAGACAATATTATTGTGATAACTAAGATTGATAAATATGTTATAAATCCAGCTAATGAGAGAGGTATATTAACTTGATTATTTTCAAATAAAGTACCCCAAGGACTATTTAAAACTGTTTCGCAACCGTTTTGTATTCCTGGGCATGAAAGCGAAGTAAATAATCCCCAGTTTTTTAAAGTAATCGAACCTGTATCAACTAAGCCTATAGTGCTAAGGATTGCGATTATGATTTTTGGCCATTTCAAATCTTTTTTATTTCTCCTGTTTACAGTCTTAAGGGCCATACAAAAAGAAAGTTTGTTATTTACATTTTCTATCTTAATATTATCTTGGCATGAGAGTTATATACGAAATGCTTTTTAAATCTTTTAATTCTTATTTTTCAAATTGTGAAACAAAATACTCTCAAAGTAAAAGAAAAAAAACTATCTAAGATTGCATTCAGTCATGTTGGTTGTGAGAAAAATCTTGTTGATACTGAACATATGCAAGGCTTATTAGATAAAGAGGGTTATGAAGTTGACAGCAATATAAATGATGCAAATGTTGTTGTTGTAAATACTTGCAGTTTTATTGAAACAGCTAGAGAAGAATCTATTAGAAAAATTCTAGAATATACTAATCAAGGAAAGGAAGTAATAGTTGCAGGCTGTATGGCTCAGCATTTTAAAGATGAACTTCTAAAAGAAATACCTGAAATAAAAGCTTTGGTTGGAACAGGAGATTATCAAAAGATAGCAAAGGTTTTAGACAGAGTAAAAAAAGGTGAAATTGTTAATGAAGTTTCAAAGATACCTGAATTCATTGCAGATGAGGAAATACCTCGTTTTGTAGATAAAAACAAATTTGTTGCTTATCTTCGTATTGCTGAAGGCTGCAATTATAATTGCGCTTTTTGTATTATTCCTAAGTTGAGAGGTCCGCAAAGAAGTAGAACAATAGAATCTATAATTTCAGAAGCCAAAAGTCTCGCGAAACAGGGGATTCAAGAAATCATATTAATTAGTCAAATAACAACTAATTATGGTCAAGATATTTATGGAAAACCATCATTAGCTAAACTTTTGAATGAGCTTTCTAAAGTTCCAATTCCTTGGATAAGGATACATTATGCTTATCCAACGGGTTTAACTAATGAAGTTATTAGAGCTTTTAAAAATTCAAAGAATATTGTGCCTTACTTTGATTTGCCACTTCAGCATAGTCATCCAGATGTGTTGAAGAGTATGAATAGACCTTGGCAGGCTTCTTTGAATGAATCAATTTTGGAGAAAATTAGAGAAGAAATTCCATCTGCTGTATTAAGAACTAGCCTCATTGTTGGTTTCCCTGGAGAACAAAAAGAACATTTTGAACATCTTCTCGAATTTTTGGATAGGCACAAATTTGATCACGTTGGAGTCTTTATTTTTTCTCCTGAGGAAGGAACTGCAGCTTTTCATTTGCCACATAAAGTATCAGCAGAGGTTGCAGAGGCAAGAAAAGATAACGTTATTTCAGTTCAACAAAATATTTCTAAAGTTAAAAATCAGACATATGTTGGTTCAAAAATGAAGATTTTGGTAGAGAAAATATCAGATAATAACGAATTAATAGGTCGATCCTACAATTTCGCGCCTGAAATTGACGGAACTGTAATTTTATCTACTAATGCTAATAATGATTTGAAAAATTATATTGGTAAATTTGTTGAAGCAAATATTTATTTTGCGGATGAATATGATTTGTATGGAGAGACTATTAAAATTTTGTAGTTTTTTAAATTAATTTAACTGCTCTTAAGAGCTTATCTAATGCGAAAGCAGCTCCAAAACCAAAACCAATAAATGCAAAATAGAAAATGATGTTCATTAATTTTTTTATTTTTATTTAATTTAACATCAGATGAAAAGATTAGTTTTTTTCGTTTAATTTCTTAATCTTGGATATATGGTAATTTTTTGTATAAACATTCTTCTGCTTTTTGTAGTTCCCGGCCTAAATATAGGGCATGATCGAATCTGGTTATTAAGTCATTTCTTTCTTCAGTGATCAATATTCCAAGTTGTTTCGCACTGATACCTTTAAAAACTTCATTACTAACTCTTTTATTTTGAGAATCGCATTTAATTGGTTCATTTGTTTCTGGGTCAAGTGCATATCCGTCATCATTAATATTATTTAAAAAGTGCTCTAAAATTATTTTATTTTCTTCTAAATCTACTTTTATAATAAAATAACCGTTTGGATCTAAGTCTATATATCGGTTGGATAGATTATCATCAATATTTATTTTTTCATCGAAACTTTTACTAGAATCCATTCTTAGAAGTTAATAAAAACTATATTACTAATATAATCTTTGGTAAAGCTAAATAATTTTTTATTTAAAGGGTATAGATTTATTTTCAATATCAATTTCCATCTTAGTTTGTTTATTTACTTCATTTAGCCAAGGATAAATTATATTTTCCATATTTTTATCAAACCACTTATGCAAGCTAATGGTGCTTTTCGCAAAAAACCCCCTCCTTCTTTTATGTTTCCCGCCTGCTCCTGGATCAAACAAATGGATACTATTTTTTATTGCCCATTCAATTGGCTGGTAGTAGCATAATTCAAAATGTAAATTAGATATTTCTTCTTGACTACCCCAATATCTACCCCATAAGTTGTTTTTATTTTTAACGCACATAGACATAGCAAAAATATCATTTGAATCATTTTTTGATGCGCTAAAAAGTAAAAGATTTTTTTTATTATCAAGAATTTTCTCGAAAAATGTAGGAGTTAAATATTTACTTCCCCAGACTCCCCACCTCGAACAATGCTGTTCATAAAAATCATGCATTTTTTCGAGTATTTCTTGGTTGATATCAATTTCATTAAAAATTTTTATTTTAATATCTTGTTTAGTAATTGATTTCCTCTCTTTTTTTATATTTTTTCTCTGATTAGAGTTAAATCTTGAAAGAAAATCATCAAACGTTTTTTCTCCATTATTCCTCCATTCACTGCTGGAATTTATCCATTCATGGTATCCCAAAGATTTAAGATGGTCGCCCCAGCTCTCATCAATATATAAAAAATTACAACTTAAAATTTTGTTTGTAATTGCGAAGCTTTCGATATGGTTTATGAGTAAATTTGTAATTTCGTTCTTATCTTCATTTTTTTTATAAAGAAATTGATATCCATTTACAGGGCTATAAGGACTCATTCCAATTAATTTAGGGTAATAATTTAAATTCAGCTCTTGAGCCAATCTTGCAAATGATTGATCAAAAATGAATTCTCCATAGCTATGATTTTTTAAAAAAAGTGGAGCAATTCCTAATATTTCTTCATTTTTATAAGCAACAAAATATAGAGGTTGCCAACCAGTTTCTCTTGAGACACTTTTTGATATTTCAAGGTTTTTAAGCCAAGTCCATTCATAGAATGGATTATTGATTTCATTTGTTAATTCATTCCATATCTCCTTGGAGATTTCCTTAATTGACAATTTGACTTCAACTTTATGTATTTTTTGGTTCATTTAATATTGAATCTATTTCAAATTTTTTTGTAATGAATATGGATTTCATTATTCATTAAATTTTTAACTGATTTTATTTCCCATAGTCTTTTGAGATTAAAAATCTCATTTGTTTTTTCTGGAGGGATCCATGTATATTTACCTCCAATAATTTGTGGAATTATTGTAATTTTTATATCTGTTATTAGATCCTCTTTTATGAATGAATTTATAAGTTTTGCACCTCCTAAAAGAGCTAGATCATTTATCCCTTGTTTTTTAAGTGAAATTAAAGTTTTACTCCATGAATCTTCGAAAAAGAGTTGTTTCTCGAAGTCATTATTTGAAGAATTATCAACTTTACTTGAGCTTATTAGCCATCTTCTAATTGGTTGACGAAAGTATTTCCAATTACTGTTAAATTTTTTGCTATTTGAAGCAACTATAGAAATTGGTTGTTTTTTTGATATTGTTACTTCGTCATTACCATTGAGATTTTTAATTAGGTAAGTTGATTGATGAGCTATTAAAGTACCTAAACCAAAAATGGTGGCGTCCACTATTGATAAGTGTTGATTTAACATTTTTTTATCTTCTTCGCTTCCAAGATGCGATTCTTCACCTCCAGGAAATGCAATTCTCCCATCAAGACTAGATGCTATAACAATTATTACTCTTGGGATACTCAAGTTTGTGAGACTAAACTATTTTCCAATTTCAACTTCAATGAATTGGTTAGCTTTTGATCAACATAAATTTCTGCAGCATTATTTGGGCTCTCTTGGAGTCTTATTTTGTGTAATGTTGCACCAAGTTCATGTATTGGATTTTTAAGAACATCAGAAATATATAAAGCTATATTTTCAGCAGTTGGAACACAATTATGGAAAAATTCAATGTCTTTATTTAGAAAAGTATGATCTAGTTGTTCAACAACTAAATCGTTGATTATCTCTTGGAGGGCAGATAAGTCGCAAACCATTCCTGTTCTTTTATCAATGTCTCCTTTTACAGTTATATCGACAAGATAGTTATGACCATGTCCATTAACTCTGGCACATTTACCATAGATTTTTTTGTTTTCATCAAAGGATATCTCTTCTTTTGCAAGTCTATGAGCGGCTGCAAAATGAGTTTGTACTGTTAAAAATGCTTCCATGTTTTTTCCAAAATAATCTGCCCATAAATTTGGGTTTTCATAAAGTCTTAGACTTGTAAGAGGTAAATCATCCTTCAGACGACTCCAAATGACCTTTACTAATGCTTCAGTTGTGGGAAGTATACCTTCTTGATTATTAACATTAAATTCAGGCCAGACATCATTTAAAAAACGAAAATCTAATTGTCCAGTAACCTTATCTTTAATGGAGTGTTTTACATCAGAGAGATTAAGTACCATTCCATCAGAGTCTAGTTCTCCACCCATTGAAACAATAAGTTCATAATTATGACCATGACCTGGTGCAATACTGCACTTACCAAAAAGAGATAAATTTTCTTCTGGGCTTTTTTCAGGAAGCCAATAACGGTGACTAGAACTAAAGCAGGCACGTCGAGTTATGACGCATTCACGTCCTTTTCCATGAGATGGTTTGGGTTGTGTAGAAGTCATACCTGTCTGCGATAATACTATCTTAAGGTTTTAAATACGCTTTTGTCTTTATGGAACAATCCATTATCAAAAAAACAGTTAATGCTATTAAAGGTAGAAGCATATTTTTAATAGGAATGATGGGTTCTGGTAAGTCACAAACTGGTTTGAAGCTGGCTGAATTATTGAAGTATAAATACATTGATTTAGATTCGTTAATAGAGAAGTTGGCAAAAAAATCTATCAATCAAATTTTTAAGGATGAAGGAGAAGATAATTTCCGCGAATTAGAAGCAAACTGCCTTAAAGAAACTATCAAAATTCCTTCATTAGTAATCTCAACTGGGGGAGGAATAGTTACCAAATCGGAAAACTGGGGAATCTTAAGACAGGGAATAATTGCTTGGATAGATCTCGACAAAGATATAGCAATTCAAAGATTGAAAAATGAAATTGAAAATAGGCCACTTCTTCAGGGAAAGAATCTAAATGATCTATATATGAGCATTTTTCAATCTAGAGAAAATTTGTATTCTCAAGCAGATTTAAGAATTCAAGTAAAAAAAGAAAATATTGAAGAAGTTGCTATGAAAATAATTAATGCGATTCATAAAGAAATAATCATTTAATCTGGTTCAATTCTTACTGCAAACCATTTGATAACGTAACCTAATTTTATTTCTAATTCATAAGTGCTTTCCAATAATTCTTCAAAAAAATCCTGATCAGGATCTTCTATATTCTGATATATTGTTTGTGTTTCTATCTTATTAAGCCAATTCTTCAACCATAAAATTGCTTCTTGCTTTGATACAATTTTTTCCTTTGAATCTGGCTCTAATAATACATAATGATCTGATGCTCTTATTAGTGGATTTGACATAATGAAAATTCTTCTTGGATTAATTCTTTGCTTGATTTTTCAAGGAATTTTTTTAGAAAGTTCTTTTGCTCTAGTAGATTCTAATGTACGAGAGTTTTTAGAAAATCGTGTAAATCAATGGCCAGAACTATATATGCCAAATTTTAAATTATCGGATACTTCTAAGGACTTAATTTATCCTAAATGGTTTGAGGGGAATTGGCTGGTTACTTCTCAAGATATAGTTAATGATTCAGAAGAGCCAGTTATTTATAAAGTAAATTTCTTTAAGAATGATTCAGATTTAATTGTTGGTAATCGTGCAAAAAATTCTGAGTCTATTGGAAAAGCAATATTTGGTGAAACCTTAATCAAGGTTGTAAATGATCCTCAATCTATTAATAATCAAATTACTTATTTAAAAGATGATTTTTATATTGATTCAAGAATTACAGGGAGAAATCAAATTAAAGATAATGATATTTTTTTCGCAGATGAGCTAGTTATACAAACAGCACATAAGCCAGGTGCTTCAAGGATTAATCAGGTAGAGACCATTAGTAAATTTCAAAAATGTTCCGAAGAAATATTGGAAGTTGATAATTCAATCAAACCATCAATTTGTGGAGTGCAATATGTTGCTTCCTATGGTTCAAAAGTTGGTGATCCTTCTATTCATGCTATCAAAACAAATAAATATAAATTAAAGTTTGAATTTATTGAGAGTTAGCACTAAAAAGATATTCTTCTAAGTTGTTCCTCCAAATGAAAAGATTTTCTAAATAAGGGTTGTTTATGTATTCTTGGCTCCCCTCTCCTGAAAGAATTGGTCCTGCAGACTTTGGAAATTTAATAAGGGATAATTGAGCAGCAATTGAAATATCTGCAATTGATAAATTATCTCCAACTAAATATTTCTTGTTGATCAAGGATTTTGATAAAGCTTCCAGTAATTTTTGGAGTTCTAAATTATCTTTAGAAGACAAAACTACATTAGAAATTTTACTAAGATTTTCAAAAGGTAATTTATCAACAATACTTTTAACTGAAGAAGGTATTTCATCTGGAAGTAATGCAGTTCTTAGCTGTGGATTTTCTATTGCAGATTTTATTAAAGCTTTTCTACAAGTTGTAGCCATTGTAGTATCTGCCCAGTCTTCGATTAGTTTGCATTGTGCAAATAATATTGGATCCTCCGGGAAAAGTGGATTGTTTTCATTTTTTTTATCTATATATTCGCAAATAGTTGAAGAGTCATTAATAACTTGATCATTACTATCGACTATTACAGGTACTTGTTTTTGACCTGATAATTTAAAGATTTCAAATTGGCCTATTCCAGGTGTTACTTCTTCAACTCGATATTGTAGTTTTTTTGCATGAAGGGCCATTCTTGTTTTTAAACAAAAAGCACTATGCCTAAATTGATATAATGTAATCATGCTGTTTAATGTTTGTTAAAACTTAGCTAAAAAAGTAATCTATTTGTGGAGCTGATGGGCGAATTTTTCTCTAATGTTGCGAGATATCCAAAGTATTTGATATCTATCATTGTTGGAGGACTTGTTGCTTTGCTTGAACCTTTATTCAAGAATAGATCAAATCCACTCACAATAGTAGGTTTGATATCTTCTGTCTTAAGTGCTTTCATAACTGTTTATTTTGTCTTGCAAGCGATGACAAACCCAATAAATTTACAACCATAATGCCAAATAATTACCGTCTTGCAAAAGTTTCTTCTCTTTTGAAGAAAGAAATAACCCTTATTTTGCAGAATGATTTAGAAAATGATCTTATTAGAGATCATTTCGTCAATATTTCTAAGATTGATTTATCAGGTGATTTGCAACACTGTAAAATTTATATAACTTCAACTGCTCAAGAGAAAGTGAGGAAAGAAATTGTATCAAACTTGAATACTGCTAAAAGCTCTATAAGGCATAGTTTAGGAAAAAGAATTGAGATGAGAAGAGTTCCAGAGATAATTTTTAAAGACGATGTTGTTCTTGATAAAGGATTATCAGTCTTGAAACTTCTCGATGAATTAAAAAATAAAAATCAAAATCATAATGTTGAGGACAAGGATGCCAAAAGTTGATCTACCCCTTGATCAAAGAAATATAATTATTACTCGATCAAAAGAAGGGATATTGGATATAAAAAAGATATTCATAAGCAAGGGCGCTAATGTATTTGATTTACCTGCATTAAGCATTGCTGATCCTGATGATTTGAATCCTCTTGATGAAGCATTAAATCAAATAAATGATTTTCATTGGATTATTTTTTCCAGTAGTAATGGGATCAAATTTGTGGATAAAAGACTTAAATACTTTAATAGTTCATTAAAAGAATGTTCTAAAACAACAAAAATCGCCGTAGTCGGAGAAAAAACCTCAAGAACTCTTGATGATTTTGGAATTAAGGCTGATTTTATACCTCCAGAATTTGTTGCTGAAAGTTTAATTGATAATTTCCCAGTATCTGGTTATGGACTTCGAGTTTTTGTACCAAGAGTTCAAACAGGTGGTAGGGATTTAATAGCAGATCAATTTAGAAAGGCTGGTTCTCGTGTATTTGAGGTTGCTGCATATGAAACTAGATGTCCTGACTCAATACCGGAAGAAACAATTGATATTATTTCTAATCGAAAAGTCGATGCAATTATGTTCTCAAGCGGTAAAACCGTAGTAAATGCTGCTTTTTTACTAGAAAAAAACCTTGGTAAACAATGGTTAGAATATTTTGACCAAATTAAGTTATTAACTATTGGACCTCAGACAACAAAAATATGTAACAACATTTTTGGAAGAGTTGATTGTCAGGCACAAAAATATACTTTTGAAGGACTACTAGATGTAGCAATTAATATTTTTAATTAGAAAAATTTTTTGTATAGTTCTTTTCAACTAAATCTTTGAACCTATCAATATTGGCCTGCAATTCGTTTGTAACCATTTTTCCTAAAATATTTTCTTCCATAAACCGAGCAATCATTTTTGGTAGTTCATAAGTTATTGCTAAATTTACCGTTGTGATTTGATCAGTTTTACTTTCGAAAACTACTGATCCTTCAGTTGGTAAACCTCCTATTGATTTCCATTTAAGTTTGCTTTTTTCAACCCTTTCTGTAATTTGAGCTTTCCATTTAAACCTAAAGCCATTAGCAGCTAAAGTCCATTCTGTTAAATCTGGTAACTTATTAGTCTCTTCCTCAACTGTTTTTACAGATTCAATCCAGCTCATCCAAAGTGACATTGAGTCTAAATCGCTCCATGTGTCCCATACATTTTCAAGAGGCGCATTAACTACTGTTATTACGTCATGTTTTAGCCAAGTACCCATAATTAACTTACTGCAAGATTTTTTGCTAATTCGGCTTTCTTCTCTAAAATTGCGGCGGCAGCTAAATGACCACTCATTGTAGCTCCCTCCATAGAATCTATATAATCTTGTTTTGTATAACTACCAGCCATGAAGAAATTAGATATAGATGTTTTTTGATCGGGTCTGAAAGGTTCCATACCAGGCGCTTCTCTATAGAGTGATTGTGGAATTTGTACCACGTTACTCCAAAGCAATTTAAGGTTTTTTGAGGATGGGAATAGACGACGAACCTCTTTATCAATTTCTTTTGTAATTCTTTCTGTGGATCTTCCCATCCATCTATCGCCAGGAGTTAAAACACATTGGAGAAGCGATCCCATATCTTTTTTTCTATAGTCTGCTGGACTTGCTAGTGCTAAATCAGCAAAACAACTGAAAGAGGCATCAGCAGAATAAAGAAGATTATCTAGTCCAATTGGTTCATTACCAGTATTATCTTTTTGTAATTCAGTAACCCAACCGTCATATCTTAATTGGATTGTGGCAACAGCTACAGCTCTAAGTTTTTTTAAACCTTCAAATTCTTTAAATTGATACCATTCTTTTGGAATTATTTTTTTTATTCCAGGAACATCACAGGCAGCTAGAAATTTATCTGCAAACACTGCCTTAATTCCTTCAGGAGAAGATATTTTTAATTGATTTACTGAATAAGAGGAAGATTCCTTTTCATAAATAATTTCTTCTACCTTATGATTAAGATGTATTTTTGCTCCTTTGTTTGTGATGTAGTCGACGATAGGTTGCGTTAACCACTTATGTGGGGAACCTTTTAAAAGATTAAGTTTTGAGGCTTCTGTTTTTGAAGCAAACATCATGAATATAGTTAGCATGCATCTTGCTGAAATATCTTTGCAATTAATAAAACCTAATGCATACGCGATAGGATCCCACATTCTTTCTAAACTTTTTTCACTTCCACCATGGTTTAAAAACCATTTTTTAAAACTAATTCTATCTAGATCTCTAATTATTTTCATTGCGCCTTCATAATCTATCAATCCTCTAACGATTGGACTTGTCCCTAAAGCCAAGGCATTTCTGAACTTATCTACCCAAGTGAGTTGTTCAGTGGTAAAAAAAGCTTTAAGTCCGTTGAATGGAGCACCTAAAGGGAATCTGAAGTCTAACGATTTTAAATTACCACCATTATTGATAAATAGATGAGTATGATCTTTAGGGAGTAAATTGTCTAAAGCTCCTACTTTTTTCATTAATTTAAACAGATTTGCATAATTGTAAAAAAATACATGTAAACCCATTTCTATGTGGTTGCCATCCTTATCTTCCCAACTTCCTACTTTACCTCCCCAAAATGACCTGCTCTCGTAAATTTCTACTTCGTGGCCTTCATCAACTAAATTGACTGCTGCTGTAAGACCAGCTAATCCAGAACCAACTATTGCAATTTTCACTTTTTCTTAAAATTATAACAAATCAAGTTTGGATAACGTTTGTTCTATGCATCCAATCGATTAAGTTTTTATATTATAAATAGTAGAAATCCCTTGTTTATGGAAAATGTAGAAGTTAAACAGGAAATTAAAAATTCTGATGATGGCAAAGGTATCTTAATTACGAATGATGCTATAGAACAAATTGCAAATTTACTGAAGGGCCAAAGTGATAAAAAAGCACTAAGGGTAGGAGTAAGATCTGGCGGTTGTAGTGGGATGAGTTATACGATGGATTTTATAGGAACTGATGAAATAAATCCCGATGATAAAGTTTATGATTATTCATTAAAAGCTGATCAAAGTTTTCAAGTTGTTTGTGATCCTAAAAGTCTTTTATATATTTATGGAATGCAGTTAGATTTTAGTAAGGAATTAATTGGAGGTGGCTTTAACTTTGTAAATCCCAATGCTTCTCAAACTTGCGGTTGTGGAAGCTCTTTTGCAGTTTAATAAATAATGACTAACGAAATTAATCCCATCGAAGAGGATTTTAATGCAGCTTTATCAAGATATAAAGCAGGGCAAGATTTAATTCCAATCGTTCAAGATTTTCAAAAAATTATACAGCAAATTCCAAATCATTTTGCTGCTTGGACTTGTTTATCATGGCTTCAATTACTTTTGAAAAATAATGAAGAAGCTTTGTCAGCTGCCAGACAAGCTGTTCGATTAAATCAGCAAGATCCACAAGCAAGAATGAATTTGTCTTTAGCTCTTTTGGCTACCAATAATAAAGGTGTTAGGGATCATATTGAGTTAATAAAAAAAATGTCTTTGATGATGCCAGATGTGAAAAGTGAGTTGAAAGAATCTGTTGAAGACGGATTAAGTAGATATCCAGATTGGCCTGAGTTAACCAAAGTAAAAAAATGGTTGGAATTTTAAATTGTTGAAGATTTTAATTTTAAGTAATGGACATGGAGAAGATCTATCTGGCAGCCTAATAGCTAATCAATTCTTAAAAAGTGGTCATTCAGTTCATGCTTTGCCAATTGTTGGTATGGGAAACCATTACGTAAAAGAAAAAATTAAGATTATCGGTAAAACTAAGGAATTTAGAACTGGAGGAATTGGTTATAATTCTTTTAAGGGAAGACTTACTGAGATATTAGGAGGAGAAATATTTTATCTTTTAAAAAGATTATATTCAACTTTTAAAATAAGAAAAAAATATGATTATTTTTTTGTAGTCGGAGATATTGTCCCAGTTTTTTTTGCATGGTTTTGTAATAAAGATTTTTTTACATATCTAGTTGCTTATTCTAGCCATTATGAAGGGAAGTTGAAATTACCATGGCCTTCTAAATTTTTCTTGCTCTCACAAAAGGCAAAAAAAATATATACGAGAGATTCCCTTACAGCTAATGATTTAACATTGCAATTAAAAAAGAAAGTGTCTTTTTTAGGTAACCCATTTATGGATAAGTTTTTTCCTAGAAACGAAGAATTAAATAAAGATGAATTTAGTATTGGATTATTTCCAGGAAGTAGATTACCTGAGATTTTAGATAATTTTGTTTTGATTTTAGAGGTATTAGAGGCATTGTCAGATTTAAGATATTTTCAAAAAATTCAGTTTAATTTTGCAATAGTTAATGCTCTATCTTCATCAAAATTAAAGAAGATATTTCAAAAAAGAGGATGGTTAAATATAGAAAATATAAAAGATAATAATCTCTTAAAATTTCAATATAAATTTTTAGAAGTCAATATATATTGGAATAATTTTGACAAAATATTATTGAAAAGTAGATGCTGTATTAGCATGGCAGGAACAGCAGCAGAGCAAGCGATTGGATTAGGAAAACCGGTTATTCAGATTGAAGGTAAAGGTCCACAATTTACAAAAACTTTTGCAGAAGCGCAAAGACGTTTGCTTGGAAAATATGTTTTTTGTGCCACTAATTATAAAGACAAAAATGACCAAATCAATCAGACAATTAAATTGATCATAAAAATAATTTACCTTATACAGCTAAATAAGAAGTTTATGATCTCATGTAATGCAAATTCTAAAAAAAGACTGGGTGAAAACAAAGCTTGTCTTAAAATGGTTGATGATATTGAATATTGTTATAAAAAATGACTAAGGAAAATAATCAAAATAAGTTAAAACAAATTATCGATAATTTGTTATTAATAAATTTATTTACAGTCATTTTTTTTGCAATATTTTTTATTTTTGCAATCATTATGCAATTTAACGGGATATTTATTTTTATTAATTTTATTCAGATAGTTTGGAATCCTCTTGTAGTTCCATTGATAACAATTCTTATTATTGGTGCTTTAGTAAACGGTATTAATTCTTGGTGGAGGCGTAAATTGCTTTCTCAAGAAGAGGATATTTAAAATTATAATTTTTGATTTTGCTGCTAATTACTTTTTGTCCTTCTAAAACAACTTTAGCTCCATCTCCTAACAATATTTTTAAAACTGCTCCAGGCACTGGAAGTAAATTAGGTCTATTCAGACATTTGCCTAAAGTCTGAGAAAATTCTCTCATTAATACTGGATTTGGTGCAACAGCATTAAATACTCCAGAATACATTTTATCAACTAATGCTTGAATAATTAATGCACATAAATCAGTTCTATGAATCCAACTCATCCATTGCTTACCATCTCCAATTGGTCCACCTAATCCAACTTTAAATATAGGGAGCATTTTTCCTAATGCTCCTCCGTCTTTCTCTAGAACAATTCCAATTCTAAAAATAACTAACCTTGAGAAAAATGGTTTTTCAGCGGCGACCGCTTCCCATTTTTTGCAAAGATTAGATAAAAAGTCGTTTCCTCCAGGACTATTTTCAGTGAATTCACTAGACAAACTTGTACCGTAATAACCTATAGCTGATCCATTTATAATTACTTTTGGGTTTATTTTTAAATTTTTAAGGGTCTTCATCATAAATTTCGTGGTGTTAATACGACTATTTTCAATCTCCTGTTTTTGTTCAGATGTCCATTTTTTTTCTGCTATGGGTTCTCCCATCAAGTTAATAATTCCATCTGTCTCTCTTAATATGTTAAGAAGATTTTCGTTATTCCAGTTTTTTTCTTTTGATAAATCTATTTGAAAAAATTTAAACTTATTGAAATCTAAATCAAGCTTTAATTTACTAATGGGTTTTCTACTTACAATGTATATTTCGTGATTTTCATTGAGAAGTGTTGGTACTAATTCTTTACCAACAAATCCAGTGCAGCCAAGTAGTAAAAGACGCATATCTTATAATTGTTTATCATTTAAGGCTATTAAATTTTTTAGACGTTTGTAATTATTATTCCGGTATAAATTTTTTTCAATAGTTTTCAAACAAGTTTTTGTATAATAGTTCTCAAATAACTTTCTTGAATTTATTATGACAGATTCTATTCCAAAGAAACTTCTCAAGAAAGGAAGCTTAGTTTTTGTCGATAGAGAAAATTATATAAAAAGTATCGAAGCGCTAGCCAGTGATGATGATCTACCTAATTATGTCTTTGAAGGTCCTGGAGAGATTCTTTCAGTCAAAGACGAATATGCTCAGGTTCGATGGCGCAAACCTGTTCCAGATGTTTGGTTTAAATTAGATCAACTTAAAGAATATACTCAATAAAATTTTTATATCTAAAAGTTTTTATTTTTTTTCTCTATAGACATCTTTGATTGTATTCTTTTTGCTTCTTTGATCATTTCTTTTCCATCAAATAAGTAATTATCTACATATCCTTGTGTATATCTATCAAATTCTGAGAGCGCGTCTTTAACTTGTGAAAAACAATGATAAAGATCGAGGCCTAAAGCTGAAATAGACTTTGGAACTATTTTTTTGTTATAAATTTTTTCAGCTTTTTCTATTTTCTTTTGTGAAAAAATAATATAACTGCAAAAATTTTCCATTAGTTCGTCATCATATGGATCCGCAGATAGTGCTTTTATTTCGTTATTCAAAGGTTTAATGATTTGACTAATTAATCTATTTATCGGACTATAAATTTCCTTAATCCATGTTTCAACTTCTTTGTCCTTAATTGAAGAGTTATGTTTTTTTGAATTAAATTTCTCTTCCCAATTTTCATTTAATGAATCAAATGATGAACTGGAAAAGGAAAAACTGCTATCGTATTGTTTCTTTTTGATAGGGTCATTTAGAGTTTCCCAGGCATTTTGTATTGCAAGAAATCTTTCTTTCTTACCGCCTGCATCTGGATGATGTTGCTTAACTAAAGAGCGATATGAAGATTTAATTTCACTTCTGGTTGCATTTTGTTTAAGACCTAATTCTTCATATAAATTTTTTTCCATTTTTATAAATTATGCATTAAAGATAACCATCTTTTCTGGCTTGAATTGAAGTATTAGATTCAAACATTGCTGTTGATAAATATCTTTCTCCAAAACTTGGAAGAATAACTATCAATCTTTTATTCATTAGTTCTTTTCTTTTGCCGATTTTTATAGTTGCTGCTAAAGCTGCCCCGCTGCTGATGCCAGATAAAAGTCCTTCCAATCTAGCTAATAAACGCCCGTAATAAAATGCTTCATCGTCATCTATTTTTATAATTTCATCAATTAATTTAGTATTAAGAACTTTTGGTACGAAACCCGCGCCAATTCCTTGAATCGAATGAGATCCTGCTTTTTCTCCAGAAATCACAGCACTTTTTTTGGGCTCTACGGCATAAATTTTGCAATTTGGATTAACTTTTTTCAAAAAACGTGCGCAACCAGTAATTGTTCCTCCTGTGCCTACTCCTGTCACTAGTCCATCTAAATTGTTATTGGATTGGGACCATATTTCTTGAGCCGTCGTTCTTTCATGAATATCTGGATTAGCAAAGTTTTCAAACTGATTAAATTGATAGCTATTTGTAATGGTTGAAGACAACTCATTAGCTAAATCTAAAGCTCCTTTCATTCCGTCTTTACCCGGTGTTAGCTGTAATTCAGCTCCATATGCTCTCAACATTGCCCTTCTCTCAATACTCATCGTATCCGGCATAGTTAATATCAATTTATAGCCTTTTGCTGCAGCAACCATTGCTAATGCGATACCAGTATTCCCACTTGTTGCTTCAATTAACGTTGTTTTATCTGGTGTTATCAATCCTTCCTCTTCAGCTTTACATAACATTGAATAAGCGATCCGATCCTTAACGGACGCTGATGGATTGAAACTTTCTAGTTTGGCTATTATCTCTGGATAACAATCAAAATACTTTCTGATTCGATTTAATTTTACTAATGGGGTATTTCCAACTAGAGAAGTTATATCATTTGCTATTTCCATGAAATTATTTTTTTAAAATGCAAAATAAAATCTCCTATATCCATAATAATTGGATTTAAAGCTCTTATATATAATTTTCTAAAAAGAATTTAATTTTAATAACTTCCTGTGTAAAAATATTTATTATTATAGGAGGTAGTTTTTATAATAATTATGTATTCGTTGGAACTAAGTCTGCGATATTCACCCTTTCCACTTTCAATTCAGAAGAAAGAGTTTGATGACGTTAAACGAATTTATGATGAAATAAAAAGTTTTATGAATGAAACTTTAGAATCCTCAAGCTTGATCGAATTAAGGTGTGACAAAGTGCAAGATAAACTTATTGCTGTAAAAGCTAAAGAAATCATTTCTGTTCAGATATATGAAAAATCTTCAGTAGCAGGAGGAGCTAAAAGACCAGGATTTTCTCTCAACATAGATTGATAGAATTAATGCGAGATTCCCTTGATAATGAAATACCTTATATTAAATTCAAAGATGTTTCTTTTTCATATCCAGGAGAAAAAGAAAATTTAATTTTTAAATGTAACTTCTCAATAAAAAAACCTGGATTTTGGATGATCGTAGGTAAAAACGGGAGCGGAAAAAGTACTTTTTTAAAATTAATTAATGGAATACTCAAACCTAAAAATGGTTTCATTGATTCTAATGCAAATATTGGCATGGTGTTTCAAAACCCTGATCATCAAATATTGATGCCAAATTGTAGGAGTGAACTTCTAATTAATATTAATCATAATATAAGTCAAAATGAAATTAATAAAAAAATTGAATATGTCCTTGATCAGGTAGGAATGACTGGTTTTGAAAAAAGACCAGTTCATACTTTGAGCGGTGGACAAAAACAACGCTTAACTATTGCATGTGCTCTAATTAGTAATAGAAATTTTATTGTTTTAGATGAGCCTACAGCGTTACTTGATCAAACCAGCCAATTAAAAGTTTTACAAACTATTAAAAATCTCACAAGTGACCATAAAATACCTTTATCAGCTTTGTGGATTACTCATCGTTATGAAGAACTAACTTATGCTGATGCAGTAGCAGAGTTGAAAAATGGTTTTTTATCTAGCTGGAAAGAACCATCAAAATTTCAATATAATTGATTCTTGTACTTGTCATAAGGTACTTTAAAGAGCTAAATTCATTTATATTCCTCGGTAGCTCAGCGGTAGAGCGATCGACTGTTAATCGATTGGTCGCAGGTTCGAATCCCGCCCGGGGAGTTTATAAATTCCAAAAAATTATCCAAAGTCACCCTACAAAGGTGACTTTTTTTTATTTTATTTATATTGTTTGAATTGCCACACCATTCAGTCAATTCTAGTCATCCCACATATCCTTTTTTTCTTGATCCAAATTATTCCTTTCAAGTAATTCTATTCTATGCTTCTGAGAATCTATTTCTGTTTCAGCTACGTTTTTGTCGTTGATGTATTTTGTTTGTATTTCTAAGATATTTATTTCAAATTGTTCTCCAAAAAAATCTGACATTTCTCTCCATGCTTCCATTTCTTCTTCTTTACCAATAGTATCGTTTATCTGATGAGAAATAATTTCTAATACATATTGTCTAAGTTCTTGATGACTCATCGATTCAACTTTTTTTTGAATATAAAGTTCTTTAAGAATTTCTAGTTGTTTTTTTGATAAATCAGAATAGATAATGGACTTCTTTTTCATGAATACTTAAATTTTTTTTAATATAGACAAAATAATGAGTTTAAACATTTAGGGGAAATTAAAAATTTTAGACTTAGTTAATTCTTATTTGAAAAATCAAAATCTCCATAAAATTCTATTTTTTTTAAACTTTATAATTGCAATTTGAATTGAATATTCTTTCAATTTGAACAATTATTTGCTTCTAATAATCCTTGGATTATTAAGAAAAAGTAAATAGAATCGAAAGAAATTCTAAAATTTCGACTTTTTTAAAATTTGCAATTTCTATCTAATCCGTAGCTATCACTAAGTTATTTGATAAATCTAATTGATAAAATTGTTTACATTAATTCAGCAATCTTCATAATTTCTTGAGAGAATCATAATAATAAAACTTAATTTTAATTTAATAGTTAGTAAATATGAAAATTTCAATCCTTTTAATTGAAGACGATCGTGATATGCGTGATTTGGTAGCTAGGCATTTAGAACATTCTGGTTTCGATGTCCAAAAAGCTGAAGATGGAATTAAAGGACAAGCATTGGCTCTTCAATATTCCCCAGATTTAATACTTTTGGATTTAATGCTACCAAGTGTTGATGGTTTAACTTTATGTCAGCGACTAAGAAGAGATGAAAGAACATCAAATATACCAATTTTGATGATAACTGCCTTAGGCGGCCTTAAAGATAAAGTTACTGGATTTAATTCTGGAGCAGATGATTACATTACTAAACCATTCGATTTAGAAGAATTATATGTACGCATAAAAGCTTTATTAAGAAGAACTAACAGAGCACAATTAAATTCTAGTAACCAGCAAGAAATATTAAATTATGGACCTTTAACTCTTGTTCCGGAAAGATTTGAAGCTATATGGTTTGAATCTCCTGTTAGGTTAACGCATCTTGAATTTGAACTTCTTCATTGCCTTTTGCAGAGACATGGTCAAACCGTATCGCCAGCATTAATTCTTAAAGAAGTATGGGGATATGAACCTGATGATGATATTGAGACAATTAGAGTTCATATTAGACACTTACGCACTAAACTTGAACCCGATCCACGCAAACCTATTTATATAAAAACTGTATACGGTGCTGGATATTGTCTCGAGTTACCTATTGGTTCTCAAGTGGAAAGTGCTAGGCAAGAGTTTATTCAAGCAAGAAATCCTGACTTAATAAATTCTGCAGTAGATTAATCTCATATATCTTTCATTAAAATTTCTAAAAAAGTTATTTCCCATGCCAACCTTGGTTGAATATTTTTTCTTAAAAGGTATTTTAAATTTTCAAGTTTTTTAACTAAACCAACATTTTTTGTTTTTCTCCACCAAACTGTTTGAATTAAATTGACTAAACAAATCTGTTGAAAAATTTCTAATTTTTCAGATATTGATTTAGAAATTTCTAATATTTCCAGACTATCATTAATTGGAGAATCCAATTTACTTATAATTTCATCTGAAAAATCATTCCAAATTTCAATATTTTTCAGTAATTGATTTGGAGATCCATTTGCAGAGTTTATTAAATCTTCTAATTTTAATTTTGCATTTATCGTTAATTTAGAAGTATCTAAATATTCTTTTAAAATCGAATTTATTTGTTTACTCGAAAAAGATCGAAATCTGACGATTTGACATCTTGAGATGATCGTATCTAAAAGAAGGTTTAATTTAGATGTTAGTAAAATAAATATTCCGTTACTAGGTTCTTCTAAGGTTTTTAAAAGGCAATTTGAAGCTGCTTCGTTTAAGAGGTGTGCATCAATAATTAAAACAATTTTTTTTTCAGAATTTATTGATTTTTGACTAAGAAAAGTTTTGATATTACGTATTTGAGCAATTTTAATAATCTCAGATCCACTTTTTATTGTTTTCTCAAGATCGAAACTTCCTGAACTTTTTGTTGCAAAAAGGGAATCAGGTTCAATAATTAAAAAATCAGGATGGTTATTGTTTATTATTTTCTCTTCAACATTTTCGTTTGGTGAAGACTGTTTGAAAATCTCTTTTATAAATTGAAGAGCAGTTTGCTTTTTGCCTAATCCTTCAGCACCATAAAATATATAACCATTAGCTAATGATTTGTTTTGAATTATGTTCTTAAGAAAGGTATTGATTTCTTCGTTCAAGAAAAAATTATTTTTTTTAACTTCAATCATTTGTTATTAGAAAAATTATTTAGCAAAGTCTCTTTAATTTGATTAGAAATCGTTTTAATATTTTGTGAAGCAGATATTACTTTCCAGTTTTTTTGTTTGGCAATTAGTTTGAAGCCTTCATTTACTTTTTCTAAAAATCTGATACCTTCTGATTCTATTCTGTCTGGAATTTCATTTTTTCTTCGGAATATGCTCTCTTCTGGAGAAATTTCTAAGAAGAAAGTGAGATCTGGAGATACTCCTTGACAAACAATAGATTCAATATTTTTAATTATTTCTAAATTTATATTTCTTCCATAACCTTGATAAGCCAGTGTGGAATCAGAAAATCTATCACTTATTACCCAATCATTGTCATTTAAAGCAGGTGAAATAATTTTGGAAACGTGTTCAGCTCTATCTGCTGAATAAAGCAATAATTCTGCAAGAGATGAAGGCTTGTTATTTTCATTATTATCAAGAATCAGTCCTCTAAGTTTTTTTCCTAAAAGACTGCCCCCAGGTTCTCTAGTTGTGATTAATTTAGACCCTTTCTTTATTAGACCACTATTAGGAAGCCATTTAGATAGTTCATCTATTTGGGTAGTTTTACCACATCCATCAATACCCTCAATAACGATAAATTTTCCTTTCATTTAATCCAAAGATAAAGCATTAATTACAACTGTAATAGAGCTAATAGCCATCAATAATGCTGCTATTGAGGGAGTAAGAAGAATACCGTATTTAGGGAATAAAATGCCGGCTGCTAAAGGTATAGCTAGTAAGTTGTAACCAAAAGCCCATGTTAGATTTTGCTTTATTTTTCTTATAGTTTTTTTGGCAAGATTTAAAGCGTAGGGTAATCCATTTAGTTGATCTCCCATCAATACTACATCTGCATTTGCCTTTGCTATTTGAGTTCCTGATCCCACCGCAATCCCTAAGTCTGAAGATGCTAATGCTGGGACATCATTAATACCATCACCAATCATTGCTACTTTATTATCAATTTTTAAATTTTCTATAGTCTTTAGCTTCATTTCAGGAAGAAGATCCCATTTTACTTCACTTTCTTTAAAACCAATCTTTTTTGCTAAAGCTAAAACTGTTTGTTTCCTATCTCCACTTAAAATATTTATTTTAAATTTGTTTTTTCTTAAATTTTGCACTGTTTTAATTGAATCATCTCTGAGTAAATCTCCGAGGAAGATAAAGCCTAATAACTTATCTTTTATACTTACTCCAATAATAGTGTTAGTTTTTGTCTCTTCATTTTCAATTACTTTTTTTGCATCACTATCAATGATTGTTCCTTTACTTAGTAGCCATTCAATATTTCCAATATTAATAAGTCCATCAATTGATTCTAGTTCTCCAGAAATACCTCGGCCTGAATGAGTGATAATTTTTTTTATAGGAAATAAACTTAAATTTTGTTTTTTTGCTTCTTGAATCAACGCATCTGCTATTGGATGTCTGCTTTCCATTTCTAAGCTGGCAGCTATTCTTAATAAAAAAGAATGATCATCATAATTTTTATAATCAACGACGAATGGCTTACCTTTTGTTAATGTACCTGTCTTGTCAAAAATAATGTGATTAATTTTTGAAGCCATCTCTATTTTGTCCCCACCTTTAAATAAAACGCCCTTTTTTGCTGCTTTACCTGATGCGACAGTTATTACAGTTGGGGTGGCTAAACCTAATGCACAAGGACAAGCTATTACTAAAACAGCAATTGACAATTGTATTGCTAAACTAAGAAAATTCTCAGCATTACTACCAAGCGAACTATGAAGTGTATGGCTTGAGTGAGTTATGAGTTGATGATTATGACTTAATAAATCAGGCCAAATGTTTTTTGCCCCCTTCCACCAAAAGAAGAAAGTTAAGGTAGCAAAAATAAGGACAAAGTAAGTAAATTTGCCTGCAATTTCATCGGCAATTCTTTGAATGCGAGGTTTTCTAGCGTTTACAGACTCAATAAGATTTACTAGTTTCGCAAGAGAAGAATCCCCTCCGACCTTTTGTACTTTAAGTCTAAGAGTTGAATTAAGATTTAAAGACCCACTAGATAGATTTTCGCCTTCTTTTACCTCGATAGGTTTGGATTCTCCAGTGATATGTGAAACATCAATATATGAATTACCTTGAGTAACAATGCAGTCAGCAGGCACTCTGTCTCCAGCTAAAACTTGAATCTCTTGATTTGGTCTTAAGGTGTTTACTCTTATTGATTTTATTTGATTATCTTCTGTGTAGATATTTGCCATTTCAGGTTGAAGATCTAATAACTCTCCAATAGATGAACCAGTTTGGTATCTTGCTCTTTCCTCTAAGAAACGCCCAATCAATATGAATCCTAACAGCATAACTGGTTCATTAAAAAAACAAGGAAAACCAGTGGCAGGAAATATTAAGGATAGAAGACTTGTTATATATGCGCTAGTTACTCCAAGAGCTACTAGAGAATCCATATCAGGACGGTTCTTAATAAATGATTTAAAACCATTAATAATTATTCCTCTGCCAGGAAAGAATAGAGCTAATGTTGCTAATGAAGCGTGAAAAAATATATTACCTAATATTGGAAAATTTATATATCTTCCTTCTGCTAGATGACCTAAACCTGAAAATAATAAAAGTAATAAAGCAAAAGTTAATTTTTTCCATTGATTATTCCAGCTCTTTTTTTTTTCTAATTCTGCCTTATTTATTTTTTTTGAAAAATCATTTATATAAACCTTTGATGGGAAACCACTTTCTTTTAGATTTTGGAGAACTGCTTCTAGATCTATATGTTTCTGGGTAATTTCAAAATATGCACTTTCAGTTAGCAAGTTAACAGAAACATTTTCAATACCATCAGAATTTTTTAAAATTTTTTCAACAGAGCTAACACAACCTCCGCATTTCATTCCTGTAATGCTTAATTGAATGCTTTCCATATTTTTCGCGATTGAAGCAAATTAATGCTCTGCCTATTTTTTAATTATAATAATAAATGTAATAGACTTCTTAAATAGTTATTTTTTAAATTACTATATTAATTTTATTAGTTTTAGAGCGGTGCCTAGTAATCAAAACAGAGACAATTTTATTGATAAAGCTTTTACTGTAATTGCTGAATCTATTGTAAAAATAATGCCTATTGCAGAGAAAGAAAAAAAGGCATATATCTATTACAGAGATGGCTTAGCCGCACAAAATAATGGCGATTATTCGGAAGCATTAGAGTATTACAAAGAGAGTTTATTGCTTGAAGAAAATAAAATTGATAGGGGTGAGACTTTAAAAAATATGGCAATAATATATATGAGTAACGGAGAAGAGGATTTGTCTATTGAAACTTATGAAAAAGCACTAGTAGAAAATCCCAAACAGCCATCATGCTTGAAAAATATAGGTTTAATATATGAAAAAAGGGGAAGATACGCTGAGCAAAATGGTGATTTAGATCAGAGAGATATTTGGTTTGATAAAGCTGCTGAAGTCTGGTCTAAAGCAGTTAGGTTATATCCAGGTGGGTATCTAGATATTGAGAATTGGTTGAAAAACTCAGGCAGAAGCTCAATTGATATGTACCTTTGATTTTTTTATTTTGATAAAGAATAATCAACTGCTTCTTTAATATTAGATATCTCTTTAATATTTATTAAATTCTGGAAATTTTTATTTAGTTCCTCCTCTAGTTTTGGCACTACGATATTTTTGATCCCTAGTCTTACAGCTTCTTCTATCTTCGTTCGAAGGTTATTCGATTTTCTAACTTGACCGCTCAAACCCAATTCCCCAATAAATGAGGTACTAGCCAAAGGAGGAATATTTTTCAAACTTGATAAAATTGATATTGCTACACCTAAGTCAGACGAGGGATCATTAATTTCAAAACCTCCACCAGTAGCTACATAACAATCAAACTCAGATAATTTTATCCCTACGTGTTTTTCAATGACAGCGAGAATTTGATGCAATCTATTTATGCTAATTCCAGTTGTAGTTCGTCTTGGGTTACTGTAGAAAGTTTTATTTACCAGTGCTTGTATATCAACTGCTAATGGTCGAGTCCCTTCATTTGTAATCGTAGTTGTTACACCTGAAATATTTTCTTTATTTGTAAAAATTGAACTCGGGTTTTTTATCTCACGTAAACCCTCTTCAAGCATTTCAAAAATTCCAATTTCAAAGGTCGATCCAAATCGATTTTTTATACTTCTTAGTAATCTATGAGATGAAATCTTATCTCCTTCAAAGTTTATTACTGTATCAACTAAATGTTCTAGAGTTTTAGGGCCAGCTAAAGCACCATCTTTGGTTACATGACCAATTATTAGAAGCGCGATATTATTATCTTTGGCTAGATTTTGTAACTCAGAAGAACATTCTCTAACTTGAGAAACAGATCCTGGAGAACTTTGCATTTCATGATTATGGATGGCTTGAATACTATCAATAATTGCGAAACTTGGATTGATACGTTTGATCTCTTCAATAATTAGAGATAAATTAGTTTCTGCAAAAATTTTTAAATCAATACTGTTTTGATTTAATCTTTCCCATCTAATTTTTACTTGTTCTAGGGATTCTTCTGCAGTTATATATAACACTTTTTCATTGAGAGATATTTTCCCTGCTGATTGAAGAACTATTGTGCTTTTACCTATACCTGGTTCTCCTCCTAGTAAAACAACAGATCCAGGAACTATCCCTCCTCCGAGCACTCTATCAAATTCTCTAAAACCACTTGTAAATCTTGATATTTTTTTTGATGAAATCTCGTTAAAAGGTATAGATTTTTTATTATTTTTTATATTTTTTATTTCTTGATGTTTAGATCTTTTACTTTTTATTTCTTCAACAATGGAATTCCATGAGTTGCAATTTAGGCATCTACCAAAGTATTGAGAAGTTTCAGATCCGCAATTCTGACAAATAAAAGTAGATAATTTGCTAGACATTTAGTTTCTCAATGAAGTAATGGAACTAGAATGTTTGGGATATTGCCCCTCTACAAGTTAGATTAGGTTAATAGTAAATTCTCTTACTGATTAGCTAATAGAAACAAATGGCTCTATCTAGTCAAACTAAAGAAACTATACTTGTCGCAGATGACGAGGCAAGTATTAGAAGGATTTTGGAGACACGTCTCTCCATGATTGGCTACAAAGTTGTAACTGCGAGTGATGGCAAGGAAGCACTAAAGTTATTTAAAGATTATGAACCTGATTTAGTAGTACTAGACGTCATGATGCCAAAACTAGATGGCTATGGAGTTTGTCAAGAGTTAAGGAAAGATTCTGATGTTCCAATTGTTATGTTAACTGCATTAGGAGATGTTGCAGATAGGATAACAGGTTTAGAATTAGGGGCTGATGATTATGTAGTAAAACCATTTAGCCCAAAGGAGTTAGAAGCTAGAATTAGGTGTGTTCTTAGAAGAATCGACAAAGAGCAAATTCCTGGAATGCCTAATTCAGGATTAATTCTGGTTACGGATATAAAAATTGATACAAATCGAAGACAAGTTTTTAAAAGTGATGAGAGAATTAGATTAACTGGTATGGAATTTAGTCTCTTAGAGCTCTTAGTGAGTAGGTCAGGGGAGCCATTTAGTAGAGGAGAGATTTTGAAAGAAGTTTGGGGATATACTCCCGAGAGACACGTAGATACAAGAGTTGTCGATGTTCATATATCAAGATTAAGATCAAAGCTGGAGGCTGATCCAGCAAATCCAGAATTGATATTAACAGCAAGGGGTACAGGATACCTTTTTCAACGGATTGTCGATATTGCTCCATTTGATAGTAAATAAATGGGGAAAGAAACATCGCAAAAAATTAACAAGGCCAGAGCTATTAGAAGATTAGTAATTTGGTACAAAAGAAATTCGGCTGTAACTTCTATAGTTGATACTGCTACTAGTTCTGCAGCAACGGCTAGTAATGTTGCAGGTAATGTAGTTTCAAGTGCTGGATCAGTAGTAACCACAGCTACTAATGTTGCAGGTAATGTTGCAGGTAATGTAGTTTCAAGTGCTGAATCTGTTGTTAATACTGCTAGTAGTGTAGTTTCAAATGCTAGTTCAATAGCTAAAAATACATTACAGCCATTAGTTTTTGACCCATTAAAAAGATTACAAAATAACGATAATATTTTAGATAGAGTGGAAGAATCTCAATCAAAAAGAATTTGGATCGCAGTTGATGGGATGGGTGGAGATTATGCTCCTGGTCCAATTCTTGAGGGTTGCCTAGAAGCAATAAGCAGATTTCCAATAAATATAAAGTTTGTCGGCAAAATTGAAAAAGTTAAAGATGCAGCAGAAAAAACTGGTTTAGCAGAATTATTAGAAAATGAAATAGATAATAATCGTCTCGAATTAATTGATAGTGGAGAGCCTATTGGGATGAATGAAGAAGCTACTGCAGTTAGAAAAAGGAAAAATGCAAGCATAAACGTTGCAATGGATTTGGTGAGAAATAATAAAGCTGAAGCTGTCTACTCAGCAGGTAATTCAGGTGCCATGATGGCTTCTGCCATATTTAGAATTGGGCGATTGAAAGGGATTGATAGACCTGCTATAGGAGCATTATTTCCAACAAGGGATCAAACTCGCCCAGTTTTAGTTTTAGACGTCGGTGCAAATACTGATTGTAAGCCATCTTATCTGCATCAATTTGCTCTTCTAGGTAATATTTATGCAAAGGATGTCCTACAAGTAAAAAAACCAAGAATTGGTCTCTTAAATATCGGAGAAGAAGAATGCAAAGGTAATGATTTATCCCTAAAAACATTTGAATTATTATCTTCTGAAAAAAGTTTTGATTTTGGAGGTAATTGTGAAGGGCGAGATGTATTATCAGGTAGTTTCGATGTAGTAGTCTGTGATGGATTTACTGGGAATATATTATTGAAATTTCTTGAATCTGTGGGAGGAGTTTTATTAGATATTTTGAGGTCTGAACTGCCACGTGGAAGGCGGGGGAAAGTTGGTTCAGCTTTTTTAAAAAGTAATCTACTCAGAATTAAGAAAAGGTTAGATCATGCCGAACATGGAGGAGCTTTATTACTTGGGGTGAATGGTATTTGCGTTATTGGCCATGGAAGTAGCAAATCTTTATCAGTAGTTAGTGCTCTTCGCTTGGCTCACTCTGCAGTGAATCATGGTGTTATGGACAATTTAAATCAACTGCAAAAGCTTCAAGTTTTAAATTCATAAAACATATTGAGTCAAATTTATGTTTGACTAATATAAGTAACTAAAAAATTCTTTTGGAAGGAATAAACTTTAATCAAATAGGCGTGTCATTCAAGGGAAGTGGAAGTTATGTACCTGACCAAGTTCTAACCAATCAAAGAATTAGTCAAAAGGTTGATACAAGCAATGAATGGATACAATCTAGAACTGGCATCTCAGAGAGAAGAATCTCTAAAGTAGAAGATAATGTTACTGAGATGGGTTATAAGGCTGCTCTAACTGCTATAGAAATGGCTAATTGGGATATTAAAACGATTGATATGATTGTTTTAGCTACTTCTACTCCCCATGATTTATTTGGATCAGCCCCATCCATTCAAGCTAAATTAGGGGCAGCTAATGCTGTAGCTTTCGATCTAACTGCAGCTTGTAGTGGATTTTTATTTGCCTTAATAACGGCCTCACAATTTTTAAAAGGGGGTAGTTTTAAAAGGGCTATTGTTATTGGAGCAGATCAGTTATCAAGTTTTGTTGATTGGAATGATAGAAGAAGTTGTATCCTCTTTGGAGATGGTGCTGGTGCATTAGCAATTGAAGCCACAAATGAATTTGATAATTTTATAGGTTTTGATATGAGAACTGATGGGGGAAGGGGTTCTTTTCTTAATCTTCCATCAAAAAAGAATAAGGATTCAATAGTTGATGAAATTGACTTTTTAAGTGGGGGTTTTTCTCCAATTCAGATGAATGGTCAGGAAGTTTATAAATTTGCAGTTAAAGAAGTTCCCCTAATTCTTGAAAAGTTGTTAAAAAAAATGAAATATAATTCTGATCAAGTTGATTGGCTCTTGCTGCATCAAGCTAATCAAAGAATATTGGATTCTGTAGGAGAAAGGTTAAAAATTCCTAGAGAAAAGATTCTTAGTAATCTAGAGAAATATGGAAATACGTCAGCAGCAACAATTCCACTAATGATGGATGAGGCTGTAAGAGATTATAGAATTAAACAAAATGATATTATTGCTACAAGTGGTTTCGGTGCCGGGTTAAGTTGGGGTGCAGCCCTAATTAAATGGGGTTAAAAACAAAATAGGAACATTATGACAGTTGCATGGGTATTCCCCGGACAGGGTTCGCAAAAAGTTGGAATGGCAAAACAAATTGAAAATCTGCCGATCACAAAAGAGAGGTTTAGTTATGCTTCTGAGATATTTGAGAGAAATTTATTTGAAATTTGTGAATTAAATACTGAACCAACAAATCCTTTTCTTGATTTGAATAACACAAGAAATACACAAATTTGTCTTTTTTTAGTTGAATCCATTTTATTAGATGCATTAAAGGAAAATGGGTTTAAACCAACTTATGTTGCGGGACATAGTCTTGGAGAAATCACTGCACTATATTGTTCGGATGTTTTTTCATTCGAAGATTGTGTTTCTCTTATAAAAGAAAGATCTCAATTAATGGTCAATGCTGGGAAAGGATCTATGGCAGCAGTAATTGGTTTTGATAGAAATCAACTTGATTTATTAGTGCAAAAAATTGATGATATTGTCATTGCTAATGATAATAGCTCTTCCCAAGTTGTCTTATCAGGATCTACTGAAGCCTTAGATAAGTTATCGAGAGAAATTGCTTGTAAAAGATTCTTGAAATTAAATGTTTCAGGAGCATTTCATTCGCCATTTATGAATGAACCTTCATCAAAATTTTGTGAGTATTTAAAAAAGATTACATTTAATAATCCCTCTTTCCCTGTAATAAGTAATTATGAACCTTCACTGTGTAGCGATCCAAATGAGCTTAAAATTAGATTAGAAAAGCAAATGTGTAATGGAGTGAGGTGGCGAGAAACTATGGATTTAATGGCAAAAGATAGTGATCTTCATATTGTTGAAATTGGCCCTTCTAATGTACTAAGCGGTTTAGGAAAAAGACATCTTAAAGATGTAAAAATTTCTCAAGTTTCATCTTCTGATCAAATATATTATTAATTTGTATGAAAAATCATACTATTCAAAAATTAATCTATGAATTAGTTAGCAAGCTTTTTGTATTTCCTATTTATAAATTTGTATTTAAAGGTCATTTAATAGGTAGAGACAATATTCCGCAAAAAGATTCCTTTATCATGGTTTCTAATCATGGTTCTTTACTTGACCCTCCTTTATTAGGACATGCCCTTGGACGTAATATATCTTTTATGGCCAAGGCAGAGCTTTTTAGAATCCCTTTCCTCGGCTTTATTATCAAGGCTTGTGGAGCGTATCCTGTGAAAAGAGGAATTGTTGATAAAAATACAATTAAAACAGCATGTAATAAATTATCAGATGATAATTCTATTGGAATTTTTATTGATGGCACTCGTCAAAAAAATGGTCGAGTTAATAAGCCCAAACAAGGTGCAGCATTATTAGCCTTTAAAAATCAAAAATTATTATTGCCTGTTGCAATAGTTAATTCACATAGACTAATAAGATTTAGATGCTTTATTCCTTTGTTTTCAAAAATAGTTATTAAAGTGGGTAAACCTGTTCAGCCTCCACAAAGTTCATCAAGACATGATCTGAATTCTGTAACAATGCAACTTCAAGATAAAATTAATAATTTGATTGGATGAATATTTAGTTAATTGGAGAAATAGGGTAAAGAGGCAAAACTTTTTTCCAGGAATCTATATTTGAATTTAATAAATTTTTATTTGATAAATCTAATAGTTCTTTCAAATCTTTTTTATCATCATAAGTAGCTTCAAAAGAAAGTTCTTTACTATCAAGTTCTTTGACAACTTTTGGTAAGATTGTTTCTCGAATGATTAGATCCGAGGAGTTTTTTTTGTTAACACAAATTTCATATTTACCTGCAATAAAACCCTTACGTTTTAAATTTTTGAAAATCCAGAATGATTTTTTGTTTTTTAAGGTATTATTTTTTGATGCAATTCTTTTTGCCATGATTTCAAATGAACTAAAACTGTCAAGAGGGCAATTTATTTGTTGTGAGATAGTTCTTGCTAAAACTACAATTAGTCGTGAAGCATTAAAATTTGCTGGCCCTATGCTGACAGATAACTTATTTATTTTTTGTAAATTTTCTTTGGAAATGAATTTGTTAAGATCATTTATTAAGTTGTTGCAAAGGTCATTATCAAATCTCTTGATAAATAATTTATCAGATTCTAGGTCATTGTTTTTTCTATACCCAAAGCCAAAAGAATTATCTGTGCTATGAATCACTAATGTAGAGTAATTTGCTCCCTGAATGAGTTTATTTGTCATTTATTACCTTTAAACAGGTAATTCCATACCTGGATTAAACTTAGACCATTTTCCAAATTCATTTTCAAAACTTTCACAAGATTGAACATCCCAATCAGTTTTATAATCACCTTTATTATCTTTAACTATATTGACATGAATGAATGGTTTTTTTGCTTTAAAATCAGGTAGATCACAAATATGATCAACACCATGATTATTCTCAACATCATGATATGTGATACATCTATCAACCCATTTACAGTTGATGCAAATGCACATAATAAATAATATGAAAAATAGCTTTCACACAAATCATACACTAATAATTGATGAAATAGAAACAAGTATAAAATTTCATAATTTGGATTTAATCTTAGGTTTTTTACCTAAGGGATCATATTTGGTTGGTGGTTATATAAGAGATATTATTTTGGGAAGAAAAACTGAAAAGTTAGATGTTGATATTGTGGTGCCTGTAAATGCAATTGAAATTGGTAAAAAGATTGCAGATAATATTGGATCAAAATTTATAATTTTAGATAAAAAAAGAGAAGTAGTAAGAATTATTCTTAATAATATTTATATTGATATTGCTAATCAAGTTTCATCTTCCATAGAGGGAGATTTATGTTCTAGAGACTTTTCGATTAATTCAATTGCTTTTTTATTTGATAAGAAGAGTTTGTTTGATCCATTAAATGGTCTTAAAGATCTTGAGATTTCTTTGCTTAGAACTCATTCTGAAAACAATTTATTAAATGATCCTTTACGAATTTTAAGATGTTTTCGATTTGTTTCAGAACTGAATTTTAAAATTGATTTAAGATTAGTTGATTTTATAAAAAAAAATAAAGGGAACTTATATCTTGTTGCAAAGGAGAGAATTACTTATGAAATACAGAAAATAGTAAATGGAGCAAATGCTCTTGATGCAGTGTTGTTGATAAAAAAATTAAATATATTTGATACTGAAAATTTATTTGAAGATTCTTTTTTTTTGGATTTAGAGAAAATTAATTATGGAGAACTTGATCAAGAAGAAAAAGATAAATATTTACCATCATTTTTTATTGCTCAAATCTTAGATGTTGTAACTTTAGAGAAACTGAAATTTAGTAAAGCTGATATTGCAAAAACTAAGTTATTGCGAAAATGGCACTTTTTCTTGAAAAACAAAAATATCGTTCAGTTAGATGAATTTGATAGATTTAAATTACATCAAGAATTAGAAATGTTTCTGCCATCTTTTATTTTTTATTTACCTCAAAACTTACAATTAGATTGGCTTCATAGATGGCGTGACAACAATGATAAATTATTTCATCCCTCAAACTTAGTTAATGGTGATGTAATTAAAAAAAATTTGGAAATCAAGGATGGACCTATATTGGGAGAGCTTTTACAGTATCTTTCTAAGGAACTTGCATATAATAGATTGAATAATTTTGATGAAGCTATTTATAAAGCAAAGCGATGGATTGAACAAAATGCGCCAAAATGTGATTAAATACACATAGCTTAGTTTTGTTTAGAAGTTCAGACTTCAAAATCATTTTAAAAAATTTATGAGTATTCGCATCTACATTGGCAACTTACCACAAGGATTTAATCCAAAAGAATTTGATACACTTTTAAAGTCAGTTTCTGATTCGATTAGATTTAAAGCAGTTTTAGATAAGGAAACTAAGGAATGCAGAGGGTTTGGTTTTGCGACTTCTAATAATGAAGATAATGCTAATTTATTAATTCAAAAGTTAAATGGTTTTGAATTTAATGGTTCTAAATTAAGAGTAGAGCTTTCAGAAAAGAAAGATTCTGCTTCAAATAAAAGAAATAGTGGAAAATCTAATAAGAATAAGAAGAGGAAAGACTTTAAGAAAATTGTTCACAGTGATGCTCCTAACTTAGAAGCTCCTGATCCAAGATGGGCTGGAGAACTATCTAAATTAAAAGATTTGTTAGCTAATCAGAAGACTCCTGCTTAGTCATTTAATTCGAGAAATTAAAAAAGATATAGGAATTTCAAAAGCTTTTACTGAATTTTTTACAAAAGCTCTATTATTAAAAACATCATAGTCTAGCCTTTCTATAGAATCTAATATTCCTCTGTAAAGACGTAAGGATGTCCAAACAGGCCATCTCGCGTCAGAAGATAACCATTTGATTCCATCTTCAGATTTCTGGAACCAATCGCGAGCCCTAGTTAATTGAAAGTTCATTAGTGCTTTCCATTGTTTGTTTATTTCACCTTTTAAAAGTTTTTCTTCAGAATAATTAAATTTTTCAATATCTTCTTGAGGAAGATAAATTCTACCTCTTTGCCTATCTTCGCCGACATCTCTTAATATATTTGTTAATTGATTAGCTATGCCTAAAGCTATAGCAGCTTCTGAGGGGTCAGGTTTGGCACTCCATGGAGCGGATGTGTAAGCACTATCAATCCCCATGACATTCTGGGTCATCAAACCAACTGTCCCTGCGACTCTATAACAATAGAGTTTTAATTCATCAAAATCTTTGTATCTAAATTTATTAAGATCCATTCTCTGCCCATCTATCATGTCTAGGTAAGGTTGAATACTTTGTGGATATTTTTCGATGGTGTCTAATAGAACGGCATCTAATTCTGATTTAATGTTGCCTTTAAAAACATTCTTTGTATTTTCTTCCCATGCATTTAAATTTTCTGCAAGTTCATCTTGCGATTTAGTGGAAGCTTCTAAGCTATCCATTATTTCATCTGTTCTTCTACACCAAACATAAATAGCCCAAATAGCTTTTCTTTTCTCTACAGGTAGTAGAAGGGTCCCCAAGTAAAAGGTTTTAGCCCATTTTTGGGTTTCTTTTCGGCATATCTCATATGCTTGATCTAGTTGAGAAATTGAATTTTTCAAAAAGTTTTAGATGAATTTTTAAATTATTGGAATGTAAATCTCATGAAGAAACCTTTTGAGGAGTTTTGGAATACTCCTTATTGATTGATTCCGCGCATAATTTACCACTTAAAACAGCTCCTTCCATAGATGCTAAATATTTTTGCATAGTATAATCACCTGCTAAAAAGAAGTTTTTTATAGGAGATTTTTGACTAGGTCTGAACTCTTGGCATCCAGGAACTGCTTTATAAACAGATCTTGGAGTTTTGACCACTTTGTATTTTCTTAAGTTTGTTTTATCGTCTCCCATGAAATGCGTTGGGAATAATTTTTTGAGTTCCTCCATAGTTGCATCAACAATATCTTGATCACTCCTATTTATCCAATCTTTTGCTGGTGCAAAAACCAATTCAAGCATTGATCTATTTGGATCTTCATATTCTTTGCAGGTGATACTCATATCTGCATAAACACTGAGAAGGGGTGATCTACTGAATAATAAATGATCAATATCTGTTAATTTTTTGTCAAACCATAAATGGATATTAATGACTGGCACGCCATTTAAACCATCTAATTTAGAAAATGCATCTAACCCTTTCCATTGTTTTGGGATCATTAATTTAAAGAGATCTACGGGCATTGCACTTACATAAGCATCCGCCGTTAGCTCTTTCTTTTCGTTTTTATCTAAGGAGGCGACAGTAAAACTTTTAACAGTGCTGTCCTCATTAAGATTGATTTCCCTTAATGGACTATTCATGTGAACTTCGCCACCACGAGCAGTAATATAATCAACCATTGGTTGGCATAGTCTTTCTGGAGGAGCTCCGTCAAGGAATGCCATTTTAGAACCATTTTTTTCTTGTAGAAATCTGTTTAATGCTGTTAATAAAACGGTAGATGATATTTCATCCGGTCCAATGAAATTAAGAGCTTTACTCATAGCTATAAATACTTCATCATTAACTCTTTCCGGTATATTGTGCTCTTTGAGCCAATCTGTCCATGATTTTGTATCACATTTATCTAAGTACTTTTGGCCTCTCAACATTGCAGGCACTAAACCTAATCCAAATAGAATTTTTTCATTCCATGAAAGCATATCATTGTTACTTAGTATTGCTGATACTCCATTAACTGGAGCAGGTATATCGGGAAAGTCGAATCTACTGTAAGTTCCAGGCTCTGATGGCTGATTAAAAATCATTGAGTGACTTTTCCATTGAAGTCTGTCTTCAATATCTAATTCCTTAAAAAGTTGCAACATATTTGGGTAGGCTCCAAAAAATATGTGTAACCCAGTTTCATACCAATCTCCATCTTCGTCTTTCCATGCAGCAACTTTCCCACCTAAAACGTCTCTGGCTTCAAGTACAATCGGAATGTGTCCATTATCGACTAAATATTTAGCGCAAGATAAACCTGCTAAACCAGCACCAGCAATTACAACACGCATTATTAAATCAAGAAATAAATTAACACTTACTAATAAGCTACATTAAAGTTAGAACATAATAGTTTTTTTCGTTGATTATTTCGTAAAATTATGGAAAAAATGCTTTTAAAATCGACTACTAGGCATGTAAGAATTTTTACTGCCGAAGTGATAGATGAGGAATTAAAGTTTCATCCCAATAAACTAACTCTTGATTTAGATCCCGATAACGAATTTATTTGGAACGAAGATTCTCTAAACAAAATAAATAAAAAATTCAATGAATTAATAAATGAGAGAGCAGGAAAGGATTTAGATGATTATGAACTTCGAAAAATAGGATCAGAAATTGAAGGTTTGATTAAATTTTTGCTTCAAAATGGTCAGCTTAGCTATAACCCTGATTGTAGAGTGTTGAATTATTCAATGGGTTTACCAAAGACAAATGAAGTGCTGTGAATAGATCATCCTCAAATAGAAGGCCAAGAAGAGGCTCAAATAGAAGTTATTATCCACCAAATCCAAAGGATATGGATTCGTATGGTCAAAGAAGCAATAGATTGCCTGCTTCTTCTGAACAAAAGATCAATTTTAGTACAGGAACCATTGCCGTACTTGCTGGAGTTTTAATTTTAGGAGTTGGTATCGGGAGCGCTATTACCAGTACAACTGATGGCGGACAGGGAAATATAGCAAGTCAACAACAACTAGATATGGCTGTTCCTGATCCTGAATTTTGCAGACAATGGGGAGCTAGTGCTTTTGTAATTGATGTTGAAATGTATACGACTCTAAATCCATCTACGAGTTTTGTAACGCAACCAGCTCTTCAGCCAGGTTGTGTTATTAGAAGAGAGAATTGGACAGTGTTACAAAAACAGGGCGCAATTAGTAATGAAGATGTAAGAGAATGTAAGCAAAGGATGAATACTTTTGCTTATATTGGTTCCATAAGAGATAAGCCAATAGTTAAGTGCGTTTATCAGACTGACGTAAATGAAAATAAATTTATAATCAAAGGTGACGGACAAGCTGAAGACGGCGGGGTAGGTATTAACAAAGAAGCAATTCAGTTTTGATCGAAATTATATATGCCTCAAAGGGCTTTCTAAACTAGCAAATTGAGGCAGAATATTTTTTTTAAAGACCTCTGATGCTCTTGATGTATATCTTGAAGGATTTGTAATTAATTTCAGTTCTCTTTTAACCTCTAAGTCAGCAACAAATGCTTTGTGGATTGTTCCAGCAGATAATTCTCTTTCAATAGAAACAACTGGCAAAAAGGAAGCTCCTAATCCTGATTGAACTGCATTTTTGATTGCTTCAAGAGAGTTAAGTTCCATCTCAATTTTTAATCTTTGAATATCAAGCCCAGAGTCTTTAAGAAGTTTGTCAACAACTTTTCTTGTCGTAGATTGAGAGTCTAATGTTACGAAATTTAATTTGTATAAGTCTTCTTTTAAAAGCTCTTTTTTGGCAGAAAGGGGGTGTTTAGAGGGTAAAACTAATGCCAATTCATCTGTGGCATATGGAATTACTTGTAGCAAATTTTCTAAATCTCCAGGTAATTGTCCGCCAATAATAGCTAAGTCAATTTGTCCATTGGCGACACTCCAGCCAGTTCTTCTAGTACTGTGAACTTGCAACTGAACAGACACATCAGGGTATTTTTGTCTAAATAGTCCTATCATTCTCGGCATTAAATAAGTTCCAGTTGTTTGGCTGGCTCCAATGACAAGAGTTCCTCCTTTTAAGCTATTTAAATCTTCAATAGCCTTACAAGCTTCGTCGCATTGATTCAAAATTCGTTCGCAATAATCAAGTAATAGTCTTCCTGCTTCAGTCAATAGGGCCTTCCTACCACCTCTGTCGAAAATTGTGATTTCAAGTTGTTTTTCTAGATTTTGTATTTGTAAACTTACGGCAGGTTGGGTTACATATAAGAGATCTGCAGCTTTTTTAAAACTTCCTTGAGCTGCTATAGCTTTTAGTATTCTTAATTGGTCGAGTGTAAATGGTAATTCTGGCATCTATTATGCCTACAATTACTTATAATTCTAATGCTTAGGTGCATTCTTGTTAAGAACAAAAATTATTTGAATAATTTTAATATATGGAGACTCATAAAACTTCCTTAATAATCTTATTTTTGATTTTGATTTTTGCCGTAATTCATAGTGGTGGGGCAGCTTTAAGAATCAAGGCAGAATCTATCATAGGCCCAAGGTTATGGAGGTTATGTTTTGTTTTTTTAAGTTTGCCATCTGCAATTATCTTGATTAGTTATTTTTTGGCTCATAGATATGACGGAATCAGATTATGGAATTTACAGGGCAATAATTTTGTTTTTATGGTCGTTTGGTTCTTAACTGCAATAAGTTTTTTATTTTTATATCCCGCTACTTACAATTTGCTAGAAATTCCTTCAGTTTTAAAACCTAAAGTACGAATCTATGGGACTGGGATAATGCGAATCACAAGACATCCACAAGCATTTGGTCAGATAATTTGGTGTTTTGCTCATACTTTATGGATTGGTACATCATTCACATTGGTGACATCTATTGGCTTAGTTTTGCATCACCTTTTTGCAATCTGGCATGGTGATAAGAGATTAGCATTTAGATTTGGAGAAGAATTTGAAAATTTTAAAAAAAATACTTCCATAATCCCTTTCTTGGCGATACTTGAGGGGAGGCAAGAATTTAAGATTAAAGAATTTTTTAGGTTATCTCAAGTTGGTATATTAATTGCAATAGGCGTACTTTGGTGGTCTCATCAATATATAAATATTGCTGTTAAAACATTTAATTCATCATTTTTGTCTGAATTTTTCAATTGACAGTTTAAAATCAAAATATAAGTTCTTTAAAAAATGCCACAAGCTTCAGAAATTGCCTGGTTAATTCCCGTTTTCCCACTTATTGGAGCAGTGCTTTCTGGCTTAGGACTAATAAGCCTTAACAAGAAAATTAATAATTCAAGAGAAATTGTTTCTGTAGGTCTGATTTCTTTCGTTGGGATTTCTGCGGTAATTAGTTATAAAGCTTTAATTGAACAAATTAATGGTTATCAATCGGTAGAAAAATTATTTGTATGGGCCAATGCAGGCGATTTCACAATTCCAATGGGATTTGTCCTTGATCCTTTGGGGAGTGTAATGCTTGCGTTAGTAACCACAATAACTTTGCTGGTAATGATTTACTCTCATGGTTACATGGCACATGACAAAGGATATGTCAGATTTTTTACATATTTAGCATTATTTAGTAGTTCAATGATGGGATTAATAGTTAGTCCAAATTTATTAGAAATTTATGTTTTTTGGGAATTAGTTGGGATGTGTTCTTATTTATTAGTTGGTTTTTGGTATGACAGGGAAGGCGCTGCACACGCTGCACAAAAAGCATTTGTTGTTAATAGAGTGGGGGATTTTGGTTTATTACTAGGAATTCTTGGCCTATTTTGGGCAACAAATAGTTTTGATTTTAATGAAATAGCTACTGGAATTTCTCAATCGATATCTGACCATTCGATACCCATTTGGGCTGCTTTATTACTTTGTTTTTTAGTTTTTCTAGGACCAATGGCTAAATCCGCTCAGTTTCCTCTTCATGTGTGGTTGCCTGATGCGATGGAAGGCCCTACACCAATTTCTGCACTTATCCATGCTGCAACAATGGTTGCAGCAGGAATCTTTCTTGTAGCAAGACTTCAACCTTTGTATTCAATATTCCCCTCTATTCAGTTCATTATCGCTTTAGTTGGTACCATTACTTGTTTTTTAGGAGCCTCTATAGCTTTGACACAAATGGATTTAAAAAAAGGTTTAGCATACAGCACAGTTTCTCAGCTTGGGTATATGATGCTCGCGATGGGTTGTGGAGCACCAGTTGCAGGAATTTTTCATTTAGTAACTCATGCTTGCTTTAAAGCAATGCTATTTTTGGGATCTGGTTCAGTAATACATGCTATGGAAGAAGTAGTTGGCCATCAGCCTGTGTTAGCTCAAGATATGAGATTGATGGGCGGTTTAAGAAAAAGAATGCCATATACATCAACAACATTTTTAATAGGTTGTGTAGCAATTAGTGGAATTCCCCCATTGGCAGGTTTTTGGAGTAAAGACGAGATACTCGGAAATGCTTTTATATCATTCCCAGCTTTTTGGTTCATAGGACTTCTAACAGCAGGCATGACTGCTTTTTATATGTTTAGGCTTTATTTCTTGACATTTGAAGGAGATTTTAGAGGGGAGAATAAAGAATTGCAAAAACAGCTTCTAATAGCCTCTAAAACAAACCTAGATGAAGAAAATGAAGAAGAGCATGAAGAACATGGCTCTATTCATGAGTCACCCTGGTCAATGACATTTCCCTTGGTATTTTTAGCTGTGCCCTCTTTAATTATAGGTTTTATGGGACTTCCATGGGATAGCAAAATTGCAAATTTACTAGATCCTGAAGAAGCGGAGACTGCTGCAAAAGCTTTCGAATTAAAAGAATTTTTGCCTTTAGCACTTGCGTCAGTACTTATTGCATCAGCTGGAATCATTATTGCTTATCAGGCATATTTTGTGAAAAAAATTAATTTATCAGTGTTATTTGCCGAAAAGTTTCCTAGTATCAACCGATTTTTATCCAATAAATGGTACCTAGATGATATTAATGAAAAACTTTTTGTTAAGGGTAGTAGAAAACTTGCTAAAGAAGTTTTAGAGGTTGATTCTAAGGTTGTTGATGGCGTCGTAAATCTTACTGGACTTGTAACTTTAGGTAGTGGAGAAGGTTTAAAATATTTTGAAACTGGTAGGGCTCAATTTTATGCGCTTATTGTTTTTGGAGGTGTAATTTTACTAGTTGCTATATTTGGTTTTCAATCTCCTCAAGTTTCTTAATTACAATTGTGTGTCTTCACTGTCCATTGGGGTGAAAAAATGCAGAAAATTTCTAGACTTTATTTAAGATAAATTTCTTATTAAATTGAGTACTTATTTTTATACAAGTTTTGCAACACAAATGTTGGGAACTTTGGGAGCTGGATTGTCTAATTTTCCTTGGTTATCTGCTTCAATTTTATTCCCAATTGGTAGTGCATTTGTAATACCTTTTTTCCCAGACAAAGGGGACGGCAAAGAGGTGAGATGGTTTGCCTTGTCTATTGCATTAATTACTTTTTTAATAACTGTAGGTTCATATATAAATGGCTTTGATATTAGTAATGAAAATGTTCAACTGAAAGAAAATATTAGTTGGCTCCCTGATTTAGGTCTTACTTGGTCTGTTGGCGCTGATGGTATGTCTATGCCGTTAATATTATTGACTAGTTTTATCACTGCTTTAGCAGTTCTTGCTGCATGGCCAGTCAAGTTCAAACCAAAGTTATTTTTCTTTTTGATATTGGTTATGGATGGTGGGCAAATCGCTGTGTTTGCCGTGCAAGATATGCTTTTATTCTTTCTAACTTGGGAACTTGAGTTAATCCCAGTCTATTTATTACTTGCTATATGGGGTGGCAAAAATCGGCAATATGCAGCGACAAAATTCATTATTTATACAGCTGGCAGTTCTATCTTCATTCTTCTGGCTGCGTTAGCAATGGGTTTTTATGGTACAGAAATTCCTAACTTTGAGTTTTCTCACTTGGCAGCTCAAGATTTTAGTCAAAAATTCCAAATATTATGTTATGTAGGGCTTTTAATCGCATTTGGTGTGAAACTACCAATAGTTCCTCTTCATACTTGGCTTCCAGATGCTCATGGAGAGGCTACAGCTCCTGTTCATATGCTTCTGGCAGGGATTTTATTAAAGATGGGAGGATATGCTCTTTTAAGATTTAATGCACAATTATTACCCGTTGCTCATGCTCAATTTGCCCCATTATTAATTGTTCTAGGCGTAGTTAATATAATTTATGCTGCATTAACTTCTTTTGCACAAAGAAATCTTAAAAGAAAAATTGCTTACAGTTCGATAAGTCATATGGGTTTTGTTCTTATTGGTATAGGGAGTTTTAGTAGCCTTGGAACAAGCGGAGCTATGCTGCAAATGGTTAGTCATGGATTAATAGGTGCGAGTTTATTTTTTCTTGTTGGTGCAACCTATGACAGAACCAAGACTCTTAAACTTGATGAAATGAGTGGTGTAGGACAAAAAATGAGAATTATGTTTGCCCTATGGACTGCTTGCTCCCTCGCCTCCTTGGCTTTGCCAGGTATGAGTGGATTTGTTTCTGAATTGATGGTATTTACAGGATTTGTTACTGATGAAGTTTATACACTTCCGTTTAGGGTAGTAATGGCTTCTTTAGCTGCTATTGGTGTAATACTTACTCCAATTTATCTACTTTCAATGTTACGAGAAATTTTCTTTGGTAAAGAAAATCCTAAATTAATCGAAGAACGAAAACTTATAGATGCAGAGCCGAGGGAAGTTTATATTATTGCTTGTTTACTTTTACCGATTATTGGAATAGGTTTGTACCCAAGATTAGTTACCGAAAGTTATATTGCATCTATCAATAATTTGGTCGATCGAGATTTAACTGCAGTTAAAGGTGCTGTGAAAACAAATATTTTTTCTGGAACTAAAACAAATGAAATCTTAAAAGCTCCAACAATATAATTTTTTTAAAATCATGCAATATTGTTTGGCATTAAATAAATTAAAAGATATCTTGTGAGTATATTTTATCTATCTCAAAATATCTTATTTCAATCCTATTGATAAGCAACAGTTAGGCCCTAGATTGTTGATTAAGTTTCTTCAAGACGCCGCAGGTAAAGGTGAGCTTGATCCATGGGATATTGATGTAATAAGTGTAATTGATAGTTTTCTAGAGCAATACTCTTATACTTTTAATCAATCTTCAAATAGTCAAATCTCATATCAAAAGGATTTAGCTGAGACCAGCGAAGCATTTTTTGCGGCTTCCGTACTGGTTAACCTTAAGGCTCAGGTTTTGGAATCTGATGTTTTCAAAGAAAATTCTTCCGATTTTGAAGATGAATTTGATTTGGATGATCAAGATTGGATTGATAAAGAATTTGATATTCCAAAATATCCTGAAAAATATCTAAGGAGAAGATCAATTGCACAACCAATTCTTAAACGTACAACAACATTAGGAGAACTTGTAAGTCAGTTAGAGTCAATAGCAGAAGTTATTGAAACCCAAGATCTTCTGCTCATGAAGAGAAAAAGAAACAAAAAATATTCTGATAAGGCTTTAATTTCTCAAGTAAAGTCTTTAGCGCATCGTGAGAAACTTCCAGAAACCACTAAAGCGTTAGGGAAATTTATTGAAGGATGGGAAAAAGCATTACAATGGACAGATTTTGAATATTTAGTCGAGAAATGGCAAACAGTAGTAAAAAATGATTTAGATAAAGACCGTTTGGGAGTTTTTTGGGCTTTGTTATTTTTATCATCTGAAAACAAAATTGAGATTAAACAAATTAATTGCTTATATGGCCCAATTCAAATTAAAAGAATAATTCCTGAAGGAGGTTTAGCTCAATTGCCTATAGAGAATCTTGATGTAACCAAGACCGTCCCTTCTGCTGTTTAGGAGCTTATTAGTAATAACGTATAATCTTTAAAAAGAGGTTTTGAATTCATGAAGGCAATGATACTTGCGGCAGGTAAAGGAACACGTGTTCAGCCTATTACGCATGTTATTCCAAAACCGATGATTCCGATTTTGCAAAAACCTGTTATGGAGTTTCTCTTAGAACTTTTAAGAGAACATAACTTTAAGGAAATAATGGTAAATGTTTCTCATCTGGCTGAAGAAATTGAAAACTATTTTAGGGATGGGCAAAGATTTGGAGTAGAAATTGCTTATAGTTTTGAAGGAAGAATTGAAGATGGAGAATTAATAGGTGATGCTTTGGGATCAGCAGGAGGATTAAAAAAAATTCAGGATTTTCAAAATTTCTTTGATGAAACTTTTGTTGTTTTATGTGGTGATGCTTTAGTTGATTTAGATTTAACTCAAGCTGTTAAAAAACATAAACAGAAAGGAGCTATTGCGAGCTTAATAACGAAAAAGGTAACTAAAGATCAAGTATCAAGTTACGGTGTCGTAGTTTCTGATGAAAATGGTCGAATAAAGGCTTTTCAGGAAAAGCCAACAGTTGATCAAGCTTTAAGTGACTCTATAAATACAGGCATCTATCTTTTTGAACCTGAAATTTTTAATTACATACCTTCAGCAGAGAAATTTGATATTGGAGCTGATCTTTTCCCTAAACTTGTTGAAATGGATTTACCATTTTTTGCATTACCAATGGATTTTGAATGGGTAGATATTGGAAAAGTTCCTGATTATTGGAGTGCTATTAGAAATGTATTGCAAGGTAAGGTAAGACAAGTTCAAATACCAGGTAAGGAAATAAAACCAGGAGTTTTTACCGGTTTGAATGTAGCGGCTAACTGGGAAAAGGTTAATATTACTGGGCCGGTTTATATAGGAGGCATGACTAGGATCGAGGATGGAGCAACTATTATTGGCCCTTCCATGATTGGACCAAGTTGTTGCATTTGCGAGGGAGCAACGATAGACAACTCAATTATTTTTGATTATTCTAAAATTGGCAAAGGTGTAAGACTTATGGATAAGTTAGTGTTTGGCAAATATTGTGTCGGAAAAAATGGAGATCATTTTGATTTGCAAGATGCATCTTTAGATTGGTTAATAGCAGATTCAAGAAGATCTGATTTGATTGAGCCATCGCCTCAGCAGAAAGCTATGGCAGAATTATTAGGTACTGATTTGATTAATATTCCAGACTAAGATTAGCTTTTTCAATAATCTCAGGAATCAATTGCTCTGCTTTTACGGCCATTAGATGAACTCCATTTGCGATATCAAAAAAATCATGAGCTTGTTCAGCTGCAATTTTAATACCTTCTTGTAATGGGTCTTTAGCATCTTTAAGACGATTTAAGATATTTTCAGGGATGTTTGCGCCTGGAACGTATTTATTTATAAAGAGAGCATTTTTGTAGGACTTTAATAGGAATACACCGGCAATTACAGGAATATCAAGAGGCTTGCTAATTTTTTCACAAAACTCTATCAAATTTTCTTTTTCCATAACCATTTGAGTTTGTATAAATTTAGCTCCAGCCTCTTTTTTTTTCCTCATTCTATTTTCTAAACTTCTTTTATTTCTGCAATTTGGATCAGCTGCAGCACCAGGAAAAATAAATGTTTTTTTATCGGAAAGTTCTCCTAGAGTAGGATCAATTCCTTGATTGAAAGCCTGAATTTGTTGAAGCAATCTAACTGACTCAAACTCATGTACGGCCTTGGCATCTTGTTGATCCCCAGCTTTTACTGAATCACCGGTAATGCATAAGATGTTGCTAATTCCTAAAGCATTTGCTCCCAGAATGTCTGATTGTAAAGCAATTTTATTACGATCTCTGCAAGAAATTTGCATTACTGGTTCTATCCCATTTTCCAGTAATAGTTTGGACATTGCCAAGCTGCACATTCTCATTACAGCTCTGCTTCCATCGGTAATGTTAACAGCATGTACCTTATCTTTCAAAAGTTGTGCTATCTTAAGAGATCTTATGGGGCTTCCACCTCTTGGCGGCATTAATTCTGCCGTTATTACCTTAGATTTTTTCTCTAAAGTCTGCTTAAGTTTTGATTTCAATTGCTTTTGTTTCCTTGTTGGTTAACAAGTGTACTGAGATTGCTAAACTTTATTAATATAAAAAAGGAACTGTTTAAATGCAAATGGTTGAAGAAGAAGTAAACAACATTGATATGATGGGTCTCTCAGCAAGAGAGATGGAAATCATTGATCTCGTAGCTGATGGGCTTACAAATCAAGAAATTGCGGTAAAACTAACTATTAGTAAAAGAACTGTTGATAATCATGTAAGTAATATGTTTACAAAGACTGGTTCTAAAAACAGAGTAGCACTTTTGAATTGGGCAATGGACAACGGCAAGATTTGTAGAGATGGATTTAATTGTTGTACACTCCCAGATTCTGATCAAGATTAGTATTACCCTTCATTTTTTTTGTATCATTAGCCAAATCCATTAGACAATAATTTGTAGAGCCTAATTCGAAGAGTTCAGCATATGCAATACATGCATCCTTATCTGAATTAACAAATCTCAAAATCCCTTCTTTGTCGTAAAGTCCATACATCTGAAGAAAATAAAAGAAAATGGTTTGTTTAAACATAAAGAAAATATAAAGGATTAGTGGTTCCTTTGACTAGTTACTTTTGAAAGTTGTTAACTAGTTTTCTTTCCACTCTGAAAAAGGATTGTTAGCGAGATTGAAATTGGAGTAATGGGTTAGTCCAGTAATTTCTTTTGAAATGAAAGATGGAAGAATTAAATGTTCCTCTTCATTAGAAAGTTCAATTTCTGCAATTTCAAGTGGATAATTATTTTCTTTAAAGCAATCTATAATCCAAGTTTTTTTTTCAATTTCTAAAAAGAATCTATCTTTTTTAATTGTATTTGGAAGATTTGACATTATTGTTGCAGCATCGCTTCGTGGAATGGAGTATTCAAATTCAAAGTTGGTAAAACCCTTGATATGTTTTTTAAGTGTAATTTTAGAGTTTTTGCCTATAAGCCTTACCCTAATAATCCAACCATCTAAACTTTTGGAAAAATATCCTTGTTCAATATAAACTTTTTTATTTATGAATTCTTTCCAATTATCATTTTTTATAAGAAATCTTCTTTCTATCTCAAAGGCCATTTAATTTTTGAAATTATTTGGAGACAAATCGCCTTTCCAATCTAGTTTTTTTATTAAGGTATTATAGTAGCTTGTGCTTTTTTTAAACTTTATTATTTTGCAGGGTGATTCACCTTTCTTTATCTCACAATAATAATTTTCCTTAATGGTCATACATTTTGAACCGTCAGTCCATAATTTAATTTCCCCTTTACTTTTTTTTACTGGCTTGATGATTACCGTACTTGTATTAGGTATGACGATTGGTCTACTAGCCAAGCTCATTGGGCATATAGGGTTAATAATCATTCCATCTATACTTGGATGTACTATTGGACCTCCTGCAGCCATTGAGTAGGCTGTTGAACCCGTAGTTGTAGCTACAATTAATCCATCACCTTTATATTCATTTACCTTCTCATTATCTATTTCAATTTGTATTTGGTTGGTCGGAGAAATATCTTCTTCAACGGATTTAAAATAAAAATCATTTAAGGCGTTATAGCTTTTTATGATTTTTTTCTCAGAACTTGTCCCCTCAATACAAACATTGCAATTTAATCTATTACGAAAGTCAATTAAATATTCTTCGTTTTCAAGGATTTCAATAAAAGATTTGTCAAATAAAAATTCTTTTTCTTGAGTAAGAAACCCCAAATTACCTCCAATATTAATACTCACTAAGGGAATATCATAATCAGCTAATGCATTTGCACATTTCAGGAAGGTTCCATCTCCACCAAGAACTATTCCAATATTTGGTTGTAATTCTGAATTAGATAAATATTTTTTAATTTCATCTTTATGAAAATTACTTTCAATCCTGTTTGATTTAATATTTTTTGCTTTAAGAACTTCTTCACAGAATTTTGAAGCCTCTTGAGCTATAGAACTATCTGAACGATATACAATAAGCACCAATGAAAGTTTCATTTAGTGGTTTTACCATTTTAATAAATTAAAACTTTCCATATCTACAGTCACCCTATTCCTATAAAGAGATAACAAGATAGCTAATCCAACTGCTGCTTCTGCGGCAGCTACAGTAATAACAAAAATTGTAAAAACTTGTCCTTGAATTAAATTATTATCAACATAGGAAGAAAATGCCATTAAGTTTATATTTACTGCATTAAGCATTAACTCGATGCTCATAAGAACTCTTACTGCATTTCTGCTATTTAATAATCCCCAAATACCAATACAGAACAGTGCTGAAGATACTATTAAAAAAGCTTGAATAGGAATTGATTCTAAATTCATAATAAGAAACTTAAAAGGTTAAGTTTTATTTGTAAGTAATGGTTCTGATGATTTTTCAATTAACTCTTGATCAACAGGTAATCCAGTGGAAATATCCTTGCTCATTACATCTCTTCTAGCCAAAACTATAGCTCCAATCATTGCCATTAAAAGCAAAACTGATGCTACTTCAAATGGGAGTAAATAATCACTAAATAGATGTTCACCAATTCTAATAGTTGATTCTTCTCCTATAGAGTTTTGAGGACTTGATAGGCTCCATACATTTGTTAAATCAACTCTTATTAAGAGGCTTAATAGGGTTAAACATATTGTTGTTGATATGATTCTTCTCGATTTAATGTCATTGATGGGCTTTAAATCTTCTTTTTTATTTACTAGCATTATTGCAAAAATTATTAAAACATTAACTGCGCCCACATAAACTAAAACTTGTGCTGCAGCAACAAAACTTGCATTTAAAAGAAGATATAATCCAGCCACACTCATGAAAACTCCCCCTAGAAGAAAGGCTGAATAAACAATACTTTCGAGTAATACAACACCAAGTGCTCCAATAAGGATAACTGAAGATAAAATTGTAAAACAAATAATTTGAGTTGTTATTGCAATTGACATAAATTAATGGAATTTAATTAGTTTGATTAGAAACTTTATCTTTATTTTCATTGGAATCTTGCCTCATCCAATCATAAACTTCTTCTGGTAATTTACCAACTCTAGTATCTGAAGCTGGGATTTCATGAGGATCCATGACACCTTTTGGAAGATAGGTTAGTTCTCTTAGAGGTTTAACTGAAGGATCTGTTGTGACATTTGTAGGTAGCCTACCAAGTGCAACATTATCAAAATTTAGATTGTGTCTGTCAAAAGTAGCTAATTCATATTCTTCGGTCATTGAAAGACAATTAGTTGGACAATATTCAACGCAATTTCCACAAAATATACAAACTCCAAAGTCTATAGAATAATTTCTAAGTTCCTTTTTTTTGGTTTCTTTATTCATTACCCAATCAACGACTGGTAGATTTATGGGGCATACTCTCACGCAAACTTCACAAGCAATACATTTATCAAATTCATAATGTATTCTTCCTCTATATCTTTCAGATGGTATTAATTTTTCATATGGATATTGGACAGTAACAGGTCTTCTTCGAAGATGATCAAAAGTTACCGATATACCATTGTATAAATATTTGCCAGCATTAAATGCTTCTTTGATATAGCTATTTATTTGTTGAAGGAAATTGTTCATTTCGAATAATTTACTTAGTTATTTTATTTTAGTGGAATAATTTTGAATTTAAGTATTTTTACTTAAATTTAACCACCAAAAAATTGCGGGAAAGCAAGTTTTAATCCTGCTGTTATCAAAAGATTAGCAAGAGAAATTGGGAGAAGAAACTTCCATCCTAGATCTAAGAGTTGATCTATTCTTACTCTAGGAGTTGTCCAACGTAATAATATTGCAATAAAAACTAAAAGATATGCTTTCAGTACAGTCATTACAATTCCTATTGATGCAGTGAAAACCTGAATAAAGGGTGCATTAATAGGTAAATTAAGAAACTTAGCTATTAATTCAACTGGAATAGGAAAACCCCATCCTCCCAAATAAAGTATTGATACTAATAAAGCGGAAAGAATTAAATTAATGTAACTACCCAGGTAGAACAATGCGAATTTCATCCCTGCATATTCAGTTTGATATCCCGCAACTAATTCTTCTTCAGCTTCGGGTAAGTCAAATGGAAGTCTCTCACATTCTGCAAGAGCACAAATCCAAAAGACTATAAAACCAACTGGTTGTCTCCATATATTCCAACTTAGGATTCCAGCACCACTTTGTTGGTTTACAATATCAACAGTACTCAGAGAATTTGTCATTAGTACGATAGCCAGAACAGATAAAGCTAAAGGAATTTCATAACTTATTGATTGAGCTGCTGCTCTTAAACCTCCTAATAAAGAATACTTATTATTTGATGCGTATCCGCTCATAAGAAGGCCAATTGGCTGAATACTGCTTAAAGCAATCCATAGGAAAATTCCAATTCCAACGTTACTTATTAAAAGGTTTTGTCCAAAAGGAACAATTAGCCAGGACAGAATCACTGGGACAAGAACTAATATAGGTCCTGCAGTGAAGAGAATCCCATCCGCTTTGGCAGGAATAATATCTTCTTTGACAAGTAACTTAAGACCATCTGCAATTGGTTGGAGGACGCCGAGCGCTCCAGCATATTCTGGACCTATTCTTTGTTGAGCAGCAGCAGATATTTTTCTTTCAAGCCAAACTGTTACTAAAACGCCAACAACTGCCGATACCAAAACCAAAAGCATAGGAAGAGGGAGCCATATTATATGAGCGATTTCGCTGGAAAGGCCAAAACCTTTCAAGAATTCATTAAAGCTATATTCGAGATCTAATCCGTATTCCAAAATTTTTATGTTATTTACTTAATAGATTAACTCTTCACAAACAATATGTGTGTTTTTTATGAAAAGCTGCAAATATTATTCTCTACTTTCTAAGCCGATCCAATCTCTTGGTGCTGAACCCGTATAGATTTGCGATGGTCTGAAAATTCTATTTGCTCCAAGTTGCTCTCTCCAATGAGCTAACCACCCAGCCACTCTTGATATGGCAAAAATTGGAGTAAATAAATCACGAGGAATACCAAGTTTTCTATAAACAAGACCAGAATAAAAATCCACGTTAGGGAATATACCCTTAGGCCCAAGTCTTGGTATTGCCTCTGCCTCAAGTGATTTAGCAACTTCATACATTTCATCTGCTCCAAATCTTATAAAAAGTTCTTCTGCAAGTTTTTGAAGAATTATTGCTCTGGGATCTTTGACTTTATATTCTCTGTGGCCGAAGCCCATTATCTTACTTTTATTTTTTATTGCATTATCTAAAAAAGACCCAGCATTTTCTGGGGTTTTAATCTCTTCTAACATCGCAATAACATCCTCGTTTGCTCCTCCATGCAATGGGCCAGCCAGGGTTCCAACTGCAGAGGCGATGACAGCATATGGATCTGTAAGAGTACTTGCAGTCACTCTAGCGCTAAATGTACTTGCGTTTAAACTATGTTCGGCATGTAGAATTAAGCACCTATCAAAAACTTTTGCGGCTATAGGATCTTGTTCTTTTTCAGTCAACATGTAAAGAAAATTTGATGAGTAAGTTAGATCATCTCTAGGTTGAATTGGGTCTTGTCCTTTTCTAATAAGTTGAAACGCCGCAATCATTGTGGGTATTTTTGCTATTAGTCTTATGACTGCGTTGTAGATGTAATTAGGATCATCTATTGCTCTACGAGAATAGAAGAGCCCCAAAGAAGCAGCACTAGATTGAAGAGCATCCATAGGATGACCAGTTGCAGGGAAACATTTCATCATATCTCTGACTCTAAAACTTAACCTTCGATGCATCTGAACTTCTTGTTCGAAATCTCTTAGTTGAATAGCTGTGGGCAATTCACCCCAAATCAATAGGTAAGCAGTTTCTAAAAAACTGCTTTTTTTGGATAGTTCCTCAATGGAATAGCCTCTGTACAATAATTTACCTTTGTTGCCGTCAATATCACATATAGATGAATTAGTAACTGGGACACCCTCTAATCCTGGTTTTAAAATTAGTTTGTTATTATCCAATTGCTTAATTCAATATCAAATACTTATAGATTAAAGATAGTCAAATAATTTTTAATTAACCACAAGATATTAACTTCGCAAAAAATTAAAATGATTGTTTTTGAAGCTTGTTTAAATAAATTTAATTTAAAGAATGTTTAATATTGTTTCTCTGTAAATAATTGGATTTTTTTCAGGAATAGACTGACTTATGATTTCTAGCGATTCTGCATTTGATATTTTTAAAATATTTTTAATGAGGAAATTAAGGTCCTGCAAATTAGAAAAATATTCAACTTTATTAGAATTACCATCTTTGATATCAACTTTTGAATAAAGAAAAGCAGATTTATCTTTACTACTTTTTAGGTTAAAAAATTTTTTTGATATTTTCTCAAATTCTTTACCATTGATTAAATGATTACTTATGATTTGTAGACCTCCTGATTCTATCGAATAGATATTTTCAAAAGATAATTGTTTTATAACATCGTCTTGTTCTTCAAGAATATCTTTGGAATATATCGAATAAATATCTTCATTTTGTTTCAAAGTATATTTGTTGTAATCTTTTAGCTTTTTCAAAGCACTTAAATCAAATTCATCTTCATTATTTTTTTCAAACGTAATAAGCCAATCTTTATTTGAATTGAGAATTAAAATGTTTTGATTATTATTTTGATTAAACTCTTCAAAAAAACTGAGCTGAAAATCATTTATTAAAGGTTTTAGAGATCTGTCAAAATTTTTTATATCACCAAAAATTAAATTTTCAGGATTATCTTTATTACTATTCTCTTTATTCATTAACTTTTCGTAAGTAAGAATATCAATATTTTTTTTATTATTTAGTAAATATGATTTTAAAATTAGCTGTTTATTTTTAAAGTCAAAAGTTGTAACAATATTATCCCCATTATTCTCAGTAAAAATTTCTTTATTAAAAAATTTACTTTCCAAAAATTTATTTGTGAATAATATATTTTTTTCATTGTTCAGTCCAACAAGTTCTCCCTCATATTGAAATTTTTTTTTCTTAAAATTTACACTAGAGCTAATACTATTTTTAATTAATTTTTTTTCTGATGAAGCAATTATATAATTATCGTCGGTTCTGTATATATAGTTAAGGAAATTTATTTTGTTTTTTCTATTAATTGAAATTATCTCATCAATCTGATCTATTTTATTAGTCAAATTTAATAAATCATCTATTGTTTTTTCTGGCTTAATTTTAAAAACAATTAAAATATCATCTTCATGCTTTTTATTATTTTCAAAAGTTGAGATTATAAGTTCATTATTATAGATTTCTTCTAATTTATTGTTGCCAAGATCTATTCCTAAGTAATCTAATATAGAGTCTTTTATTAAAATAAAGTTATCTTTATTTGTTGGATTTTGTTCCTTTTCATTATTATCAACAATATTAAAACTATCTAAATTTGAAATAAATAATAATTTATTGTTTTCAGGTATATATTTTATGATACTTAGTTTCTCAATATTTGTACTTTTCTCTTTATTTTTATTAGGAGATACTTGTTTAAAACCAAAAAAAAGTAATAAAGATAATAATAATATTATTGCTACTACTCTAAGTTTCATTATCAATGTTTATTTTTATTTTTAACAATAAACTTCCTACTGCAACTTAATTTATTAAATTGTAAATAACACATAATTAATCCTATAAATTGGGAAGTTATCCAAAATCTATAAATGCTTATAGTCTCAATGATTGGTTTAATTCTGAGAAAAAAGATCCAGTCTTGATTGATGTAAGAGAGCAGTCAGAGCTTGAACTGGCTCGTTTCTCAAAAGAATTTTTACATATACCAATAAGTAAAGTCACATCTGAATATGTTGAAGAAATATTTGCTGGTTTATTAGATAGAGAAATTGTAGTTACCTGTCATGCAGGAATAAGAAGTTATAACTTTTCTCAATGGTGCTTGGATAATAATATTGTGAGCGAAATATGGAATTTGGAGGAGGGTATTGATGGATGGAGTAGATATATTGACCCATCAATTCCAAGGTATTGATTAAATATCTAATAAAGATGCAACAGTATTTACATCTTTGTCGCCTCTTCCAGAGCAATTGATAACTATATGAGTATCTTTTTCAAGAGTAGGGCATAATTTATCTAACCAAGCAAAGGCATGGGAAGTTTCAAGTGCAGGAATAATTCCTTCTAGTTCACTAACAAGTTTTAAAGCGTCTAAAGCTTCTTGATCTGTGACTGATCCATATTCTGCTCTACCTATATCTTTTAAATGGCTATGTTCAGGTCCTACTCCAGGGTAATCTAAACCTGCACTTATTGAGTGAGCTTCTTGTACTTGACCATTATCATCTTGCAAGAGAAGACTCATTGATCCATGCAGAATTCCAACTGATCCTTTAGTGATAGTGGCAGCATGTTTCTCAGTATCAACTCCGCTTCCTGCGGCTTCAATTCCAATAAGACGCACAGAAGTTTCTTTAACAAAAGGATGGAAAAGCCCCATTGCATTTGATCCCCCACCTACACAAGCAAGCAAAATATCGGGAAAAGATCCAAATGATTCCAAACATTGTTTTTTAGTTTCTTCACCTATAACTGCATGAAAATCTCGCACAATCTTTGGGAAAGGGTGTGGGCCGGCAACAGATCCTAAAATATAGTGTGTGGTTTCGACATTAGAAACCCAATCTCTAATGGCTTCACTAGTGGCATCCTTAAGTGTTGCAGTTCCAGAATTTACAACTTTAACTTCAGCTCCTAGAAGTTTCATTCTGAAAACGTTAAGGGATTGCCTTTTGATATCTTCAGCACCCATGTAGATAATACATTGCAAGCCAAATCTCGCACAAACAGTAGCAGTAGCAACTCCGTGCTGACCTGCTCCAGTTTCTGCAATTATTCTTTTTTTGCCCATTCTTATTGCAAGTAAAGCTTGTCCGAGGGCATTATTAATTTTGTGAGCTCCAGTATGATTTAAATCTTCTCTTTTAAGCCATATTCTAGGAGTTGCTTGTTTGGTTTTGTAATGTTCAGTAAGTCTTTTAGCTTCATAAAGTGGTGTTTCTCTTCCTACATAAGTCTTAAGGAGATGATTTAATTCTTCTACAAAAAGTTTATCTTTCCATGCATTAGATGCAGCGTCTTCAAGCTCAAAAAGAGCGGGCATTAGCGTTTCAGGAACATATTGACCACCATATTTTCCAAATCTTCCCTCTTTGGAGGGTTGATTTAAATCGTCATTTTTATAGTTTTGATCTTTGCGAGAAAATGTACTTACCACTTTTTCTATAGAATAAGTATTAACTAACTATAGATTATATTGAAAATAATGGGAAAAAAGAATTGGATCGAATTTGATAATCAAGAAAAGAAATCTGAAGAAACAGCTAAGGTAGATACTTTTAATAAAAGATCAAAAATAAATATTTCAAAACAAAAAAAAGGTAAAAAGGGCAAAACTATAACTTTAATTAGAGGTTTAGACACTGATGATGAAATCTTATTAAAAGAATTACTAAAAAAAATTAAAGTTTTTTGTGGGACTGGAGGAACATTAATTGATAGAAATATCCAGTTGCAGGGCGATATGGTATTGAAATCAATTGAGTTTCTTCGTGAAGAGGGATTTCATAATTTATGAAGCAAGGGTTAGGATAGGTTTTTAATTTTGATGAAGTAAAAAATGAAAGAACAAAATCAAACAAAGTCTACCAATATAAAGTGGCACAACTTAACTATTGATAGAGAGAAGTTAGAGAAAATGAGAGGTCATAAAGGTATGGTTATCTGGTTTACAGGTTTATCTGGTTCTGGTAAAAGTACTTTAGCCAACGCTTTAAATGAAGTTTTACACTTAGATGGGTTTTCGACTTATGTGTTGGATGGAGATAATATTAGACACGGTTTATGTAAAGATCTTGGTTTTTCGGATGAAGATAGAGAAGAAAATATAAGAAGAATTGGCGAAGTTGCGAATTTATTTATGAATGCTGGGATAATAACTATTACAGCATTCGTTTCGCCATTTATTAGCGATAGAGATAAGGTGAGAAAAATTATTGGATCTAAGGATTTTATTGAAGTTTATTGTGCTGCTGATATCACAGTATGCGAAAATAGGGATACTAAGGGTCTTTATAAGAAAGCTCGTTTGGGTGAAATTAAGGAATTCACAGGCATTTCTAGTCCATATGAAGCTCCTCTTAATCCCGAAATTGTTGTTGATACAGGTTCGTTAGATTTAAATGATTCCGTTGAAAATATTATTAACTACCTTAAAAAAGAAAACTTTCTCAACAAGGCCTAATAGAAAAATATTAGTTCATGTATTTTGAAGATAATTGTCAGGTCCAATATTTGATAACTTACTATTTTTAGTTCTTACCTGTGAATGTAGATTTTCTCTGAATTCTTTCAAATTTTTCTTTATGGATTGATCAAATAAACTAATCATCTCTATTGCCAACAATCCAGCATTCTGACCACCATTAATTGCAACTGTTGCAACTGGAATTCCAGCGGGCATTTGAACGATTGATAAAAGAGAGTCAATCCCCTTAAGTGTCTTACTCTCTACTGGTACGCCAATTACAGGAATGCAAGTTATGGATGCCAGCATTCCTGGAAGATGAGCAGCACCCCCAGCACCGGCAATAATTATTTTTATGTTTTCTGACTCTGCATTTTTTGCATATTCCATCATTTCAATAGGTGTTCGATGTGCAGAAAGTATACAAACTTCAGTTTTTATTCCAAATTCTCTTAAAATATCGATGGCTGGTTTCAATGTTTTTAGATCTGAATCACTACCCATTACGACAGCAATTTTATAAATATCTTTAGAATTCAATTCTGACAAAATAACAAATCAATTCTTTCCTATAATGGCGTGCAATTAATTTGGCGCCAGTTAGTTAGTATAAAAAGAATAAATTTTCATAGAATACTATGACGTCAAATAAGATTATCGAAAAAAGTGAAGTAAGAGAGTATTTTAATGGTACTGGCTTTGAAAGATGGAATAAAATTTATAGCAAATCTGATGAAATTAATACAGTTCAGAAAAATATTAGGAAAGGACATCAAAAAACTGTAGATGATGTAGTCTCATACATCAAAAATTATCCTGAACTAACAAAAAAAAGTTATTGTGATGCAGGGTGTGGTGTAGGAAGTCTTTCAATACCTTTATTAAGACTCGGTATAAAAGAACTACAGGTTAGCGATATTTCTTCTGAAATGATTAAAGAAACAAAAAAACGCATTCATGAATTAGGTTTGAATCAAGGCAAAATTAAATATGAAGTCTGTGATCTGGAAAAATTAAAAGGATTATTTGATGTTGTTGTTTGTTTGGATGTATTTATTCATTATCCTCAACCGGTCGCAGAAGAAATGGTTCAACATCTATGCGATTTAAGCAAAGAAAAACTAATCGTTAGCTTTGCTCCTTACACTCCAGTTCTTGCTGTTCTAAAAAATATTGGAAAATTATTTCCTGGGCCAAGTAAAACTACAAGGGCATATACATTGAAAGAAAAGGGTATTATTAATGCTGCTAAAGAAAGAGGATTTAAAGTTGTTAAAAAGAAATTAAATCAAGCTCCTTTTTATTTTTCAAAACTAATTGAATTTGAAAAAATTAAATAATTTACTTTACTAAATGATTTTCAAGTGCATAGCGAACTAATTCTGTTCGGCTAGAGGTACCTGTCTTGATAAAAAGTCTACTTACATATTTCTCAACATTTCTAATTGATGTTTCAAGCTTTCTAGCAATTTCCTTGTTCATCAGTCCCTCTGCTACTAGTTGAAGCACACTTGCTTCTCTAGGAGTAAAACTAGGAAGATTAATTTTATTTTCTGGATTAGTCTGGTTTTGGTCTGTGAGCATAGATTTTATTTCAGTAATTTGTTTTGCCATTTTGCTTACGTCAATATCTGCGAATCGTGCCGCTTCTTTTAATAGTCTTTCTTGTCTGTTGATTACATTTTTAACTCTTGCAGCTAATTCATCAGGATCGAAAGGTTTGGAAATATAATCATCAACTCCTGCAAGATAACCTTCTGTTCTGTCTAGGGTCATTCCTTTTGCAGTTAGAAAAATAACTGGAGTTCCTCCTAATTTTTCATCCTCTCTAATTTTTTCTAATAAATCATAACCGTTGGCTCGTGGCATCATAACATCGCTAATTATCAAATCGGGAAAAATTGTTTGAGCTTTTCCCCAACCATCCTCGCCATCAACTGCAATAAATATTTCAAAGCCTTCATCTTCTAGAAATGTTTTAACAGCAGTTCTTAAACCAGGCTCATCATCAACTAATAAAATTCTCGATTTTCTTACCGGTTCATTATTTATTTGATTAATTTCATTCATTTTTTAAATTCTTAAATTTGATTTTCTAGTAATAAACAGAATTTTATATACTAAACATAATGCTATCAACTCCCATACTACTAGACTATCAATCCTCGACTCCTTGCTCTAAAGATGTTGTTGATTCTATGAAACCTTTTTGGAGTGAGATATTTTCTAATCCTGCAAGCAAATCTAATTTGGCGGGGATTAACGCAAGCGCTATATTAGAAGCCTCAAGAGAAAAAATAGAACAAAATTTATTTCTTAAGAATAAAAAAGTTATTTTTACAAGCGGGGCAACTGAATCTAATAACTTAGCCTTATTAGGTTTTGCTAGAAATTTCTATAAAAAAACAGGAAATTATGGACATATTATTACCTTAAAAACAGAGCATAAAGCTGTTTTGGAGCCCCTAAACCAACTAAAAAAAGAGGGATTTAAGGTTACAGAAATTAATCCTGAGAAAGATGGTTTAATTTCAGAGGAAAATTTCAAAAATCATATAAGAGAAGATACATTTCTGGTGAGCGTTATGTTGGCAAATAACGAGATAGGGGTTATCCAGCCTGTAAAGAATATTTCAAAGATATGTAAATCGCGAGGAATAACTTTTCACTCTGATTTTGCACAATGTTTAGGTTATATCGAGTTAGAAAATCTTTTATCAGATGTAAATATGATAACGATGAGTTCTCATAAAATATATGGTCCTAAAGGGATAGGACTTCTTTTGATTGATGAAGAAATGAATCTTGATCCTTTAATTGTTGGAGGAGGTCAGGAATATGGTCTCAGGTCTGGTACCTTACCTCTTCCTTTAGTAGTTGGCTTTGCTAAAGCAATAGAGATAGCAGTTTTTAATCAAAAAAATAATGCGGAGAAATTACTTTTGCATAGAAATACCCTTTTAGAGGGGTTGTTAGAAAATAATTCTGGTTTATTAATTAATGGCTCCATAGAAAAAAGATTACCTCACAATTTAAATTTGACTGTATTGGATTTAAACGGAGCAAAGTTTCATAAACTTTTAAAATCTAAAATAATTTGTTCTAGCGGATCTGCATGTAGTAATGGTGAACCATCTCATGTTTTACTAGCCTTAGGTAGATCTTTTAAAGAAGCAGAATCTTCAATAAGGTTAAGTATTGGATTAAGCACTAATTCAAAAGATATAAAAAAAGCAATTCATATTCTTACAAATACGATTAGATCATTACGCTAAAAATTATTGGCTTTTATTTTAATTGAGCAATTCTTAATTTTCCACTTCTAGCTCTTTTATTGAGTTCGACTTCTTGTTCGGAAGGAGTTATTGGCTTTTTTGTCAGGTTTTTTAGTCTTTGATCATTCTTAAAAGAATTTTTAACTAACCTATCCTCCAGGGAATGAAAACTAATAATAGAAATAATACCTCCTGGCAAAAGCCATTCAGGGACTACTTGCAAAAATTTTTCTAATACTTCAATTTCTTTATTGACAGCAATTCTTAGTGCTTGAAATGTTCTTGTTGCTGGGTGTATTTTTTTATATCTTTGTTTTGGTGGAAAGCAGCCTGCAATAGAATAGGCTAATTCTTTTGTCCCAGAATATTTCCCATTTTCCTTCAAATCCATTTTTATTTTCCTAGCAATCTTTCTTGATAATCTCTCTTCTCCATAGTTATAAATTAGGTTAGCTAGATCTTTTTCATTTAAAGTCTCAATTAATTTTTCTGCATCAACCTCAAGAAAAGGATTCATACGCATATCAAGCGGACCATCTTTTTGGAAACTAAATCCTCTTTTAGGGTCATCAATTTGGTTGCTATTTACTCCAAGATCTGCAATAACAAAAGAAACTTTTTCTTTTGGGATAAAATCCGCAAAATTCGTAGCCCTAATATCAAGCCTATTTTTAAATTCATCAAGTGTTTTTGATGCTGATTTTCTTGCGAATGGATCTTGATCAAGTCCAATTATATTTAAATCCGAATATTTTTTCAATAAATGATAAGAGTGCCCACCTCCGCCTAAAGTTGCGTCTATTCCTTTAAGTTGGTTGTTATGGATTAACGGGTAATGCTCTAATGAGGCCATAATCTCATCTGTCATAACTGATATATGATTGAAAAAAGATGAATCAGATAGGTCAGTTTGCATAACTTTCGACTAAGATTTATTTAGAAGTTAAATTTCGAATGGCTCAGCTAGAGACTAGAACAGAACCAATGGTGGTCAATTTTGGCCCTCACCATCCCTCAATGCATGGGGTTTTAAGGTTGGTTGTAACTCTTGATGGTGAGAATGTCATTGATTGTGAGCCAGTAATTGGATATTTACATAGGGGAATGGAAAAGATAGCTGAAAATAGGACAAATGTAATGTATGTTCCTTATGTAAGCAGAATGGATTATGCAGCAGGAATGTTTTATGAAGCTATTGTAGTAAATGCTCCTGAAAGATTAGCTAATATTCCAGTTCCTAAAAGAGCTAGTTACATCAGAGTTCTAATGCTAGAACTCAATCGTATTGCTAATCATCTTTTGTGGCTCGGTCCCTTTTTAGCAGACGTAGGAGCTCAAACTCCATTTTTCTATATTTTTAGAGAAAGAGAAATGATATATGATCTCTGGGAAGCTGCAACTGGACAGAGGTTAATAAATAATAATTTCTTTAGGATAGGTGGTGTTGCATGTGATCTTCCATACGGATGGTTAGAAAAATGTATAGACTTTTGTGATTGGTTTGGACCTAAGATTGATGAATATGAAAAATTAATCACAAATAATCCGATTTTTAGAAAAAGAATTGAAGGTCTGGGAACAATACAAAGAGACCAGGCAATTAATTGGTCTTTGTCTGGGCCAATGCTAAGAGCTTCTGGAGTTTCCTGGGATTTAAGGAAAGTCGATAGTTATGAATGTTATGACGATTTTGATTGGCAGATTGCTTCAGAAAAAGAAGGAGATTGTTACGCAAGATATAGAGTGAGAGTCGAAGAGATGAGACAATCACTAAGCATCATTCGCCAAGCCTGTAAAATGATTCCAGGAGGTCCAACAGAAAATTTGGAAGCTCAAAGAATGGCGACTGAAGATAAGAAAAGTGAAATATTTGGTATGGACTATCAATACGTAGCTAAGAAGGTTGCTCCAACTTTTAAAATTCCTAGCGGAGAATTGTATACAAGATTAGAGTCCGGTAAAGGAGAAATAGGGGTATTCATTCAAGGAAATAATGAAGTTACCCCATGGAGATTTAAAATCAGAGCAGCTGATTTAAATAATCTACAAATATTGCCTCATATTCTTAAAGGTGCCAAAATCGCCGATATTATGGCAATTCTTGGCTCTATAGATGTCATTATGGGATCTGTTGATAGATAAGTTCTTTAAATGAACCCCTCTGACTGGTTGATATTGCAGAAGAAGGTAAGATTCGGTGATTGTGATTCTGCAGGCGTCATTCATTTTCATAACTTATTGAAATGGTCGCACGAAGCTTGGGAAGAAAGTATCGAAATTTATGGGATTCCATATCAAGATATTTTTCCAGATTTTTCTATACGTAAAAGTCAAATTATTTTCCCCATAGTAAACTGCGAAGCAAATTTTCTTGCCCCTATAAAAATTGGAGATTTCTTGGAAGTAAAAATTGCCCCTCATAAAATTAATACACATTTGTTTCAAGTAAATAGTTTTTTTATAAAAAATGGAAATAAAGTAGCAGAAGGAAAAATAATACATTGTTCTTTAGATGTTGATTCAAGAAAAAAAATAGAACTTCCCGATCAGTTAGAAAGATGGATAGAGGCTTCAAATGTAAGCACAAATTTAAAAGAATACTAATTATTATTTTTTAAATTTATAATTTATTTTTTCTGCACCGGTATTTTTTACAATCCACTTTTCAGGTTTTTCATGTTTAGGCCAACTTTGAGAAAAATTTTTTAATAAATTTAAAGAAATTTCAATATTTTTATCATTTGTAAGTTCTCTAAATTCAACTATTACTTTAATTTTATTTCCCCAAAATTTATTAGATACTTTCGAAATATTGAATTTATTAATTGGGATATTTTCTTTCATAATGAAATCATTTAATCTAGATTCAATTACTTCAGGGAAAACGACTTCTCCTCCTGAATTAAAGGCATTATCACTTCTTCCAAAAAATTTTAAATAGTAAGAATTATTGATTTGCTTAATTTCACCTAAATCACTTGTTTGCCACCACCCATTTTCATTTTTGAAATTTTCAGTTTTTAAAGAATCTATTATTTCGATTCCAATTCTGGCTGATTTTATTTCGATTAATCCTTGTGCGTTAATTCTTATTTTTGTATCAGGTAGTATTTCTCCAACATTTTTAAAACCCATTAAAAATTCTTTTGGTTTTAAACTCGTTACCATTGCTGCTGTTTCAGTTGAGCCGTAACAAGGTGCTAATTTTATTTTTTCTTTTATACATTGTTCTGCAGTTTCGTCTGAAATTGAAGCTCCACCTACCCAAATTAGATCAAAAATTTTTAGCCAACTAATTCCATCTTTTTGAGCTAAAAGTCTTTGTAATTGGGTAGGTACTAATGACGTAATCAAGTGTTTTTTGTTATTTTTAAATTTAATTGTGAAAAGTAAAAGTTCTCGAGTTTTTTTTATCAAATTCGGAGAAATATTAATACAATCACACCCCCAAGTTTGACTTCTAAAAATTGGCATTAATCCACTTATATGGTTCAGGGGTAAAGTATTTAAAATTAAGCATTTTTGTAATTCAAATCCTTGTTCTATTAGCCATTGTCCTGATGTAGTTGCAGATAATTTAAGATTATTTAAATGGTGAAAACATTGTCTCGGTTTTCCAGAACTCCCACTACTGTTTAAGATAATTGCTGGCCCATTTTCAGTAATTGAATCTAATACATCTTTGTCTTCATAAAATTTGTTTTTTACATAAATAATTTTATTCTCTCTAATTTTTTCAATAATTTTTTCTACAGATTGAGTTTCGTTATTTTCAACTTCAATAGTATGAATTTTATTTTTCATAGTTGATCCCATATCTTTTTTGCTTCATTTAAAAATAGAAACGAATTAGGAAATTTATTCATTGCTAAACCAGGAACTTTTGGCGTTGGTCCTTGTAATTGTAGAGAAGATAAATGATGGAGCCATCTCTTTCCTATTCCAGTTTCAAATGAGGTACTTATAGATATTAAAGCTTTTTTATTTTCTAATTCTCTTAAAAGCTTAACTGGATTATTTTCTTGGGAAGGCCTTCTAATTTGCCAACCCTTCCACTCATCAATCAAAGTTGGAAATTTTAAAAGTGATTCGTCTAAAGCTATTGGAATTTTTTTGTTTAGTTCTGTCAGTCCATCAATATCATCAACACAGAGAGGTTGTTCTAACCAATCTATATTTTTATTATCTTTCAAAATATCAGCCCATCTATTAGCTATGTCTCTTCCCCAAGAACCATTAGCATCTATTCTTAACTTAATATTATTACCTATTTTGCTTAAAATTTCTTCTAATTTTGCTTCTTCCTCATGGTTATTTTTTAGTGCTACTTTCCATTTTAAGGTTAATGATTTTCCAATATCACAATGTCTTTTTTTAATATCATTTAGATCTGAAACTACATTTTCATGATTTAACAATATGGCTGTTTTACCAATTTCATCAAAGTAGTAGTTTTCTTTAAAAATTATTTTTCCATTGATCTCAGCTAATGCAGAATTTATTGCAGATTGAATGCATGGGTGAAAAATATTTATTTGCTCAGATAAATTAAATTCCTCTATATACTCAGGGATCATATCTAGTTGTTTCGCGCACTTTTTTAAGTCTTTTTTATGTAGCGGTGAAACTTCTCCAAACCCTATTTTTTTATCATTACTTATTAATTTAATTATCCAACCCGATTTTGTATGGTAATTGGTTTTAGAATTTTCTACTTTGGCCGATAACTTAAAGCTATAAGATTTTTTTTTAAATATTAAGTTCATTTATTTAGCAAGTAATTAAATATTAATCCTGTAATTAAACCAATTCCATTAAGAGTTTGAAATTTTATTGCGATGAATTTGCAATTTTTTATTGCAGAAGGTTTTGCATACGAAGATTTTAATAAATTTATAAGTCTTATTGCTTGAGGGAAACTAAGCAAATAAAAGATGCAAAATACTGGAATAAATCCATAAACTATTGTGAAAAGTTGAAAAATATATATTGTAAAAATTATCCAAGGCACAAATTGAGAACCTTTTTTTGCCCCTAAGCGAACTAAAGGTGAATTTTTCCCATACTTTTTATCTTCAGAAATTTGATGAAAATGAGAACAAAATAATACAAGAGTTGTTGCCAAGGAAGGTCCTGAACCAAGTAATAAAGAAACTTTCCATGGAATATCTTCGAAGTAAATATTAGACGGATTTAACGCAATTAAGACTGCAGAGTACGCAAAAGGTCCAAATGCAAGCCAGCATAATGGTTCTCCTAAACCTTGATAGCCCAATCTAAAAGGAGGACCTTGATATAAATATCCTAAGAAGCAGCAAGCTGCCACCAAAATAAAAATGTTTATACTTGTTGATACTGAAATAATTAAAATTATTAATAAACCAATAACTAAAGATGTATATGCAATAAATGAAATTATTTTTTTATTTTTTACAAGATTTACAATTGAATGGAATTTAAATTCATCGATTCCTGTTTCTGCGTCGTATAAATCATTAGTTAGATTTTCCCAAAGTAATATCAAAATTGCAGCTAAAGTAAATGAAATCAAATTATAAATTTTTACCTCTTCATATTGATTGAGCAAGTAAGCCCCTGTTATTAAAACTGGAAGTATGGCAACAGAATAAAGAGGCCATTTTATTGCTTTTTTCCATAATTTTTTTTTATCTTCGTCCATTTTTAATTAACATGCAAAATTAGATAATTATTGAATGTAGTTTATAAATTGAGTTACATTTTTTACTTTATTGCATCATTTTTAGTTATTTTCAATAAGTAATGAAAAAAGATTTAAACTTAACAGATTTTTTAAAAGATGTATTTTCCTCTTTCGATAAGAAAGTTGAAAATTCTGGATTAGTAAGTATTTGTGTTGAGATTCCTTGTATTGATTTATTTCAAGTTTATGAATTGTTAATAAATCAATATCCATTTTCTTCATTTTGGGAGGAATCTGATGGCATTTCATATATAGCTTTCGAGAAGTGTAAATATGTTACTCTGGATGGCCCAAAAAGATTTGAGGTTGCAAAAGAGTTTAATTCTGAGAATTTTAAAAATTTAATTAACTTAACTAATGAATCGCATAATTCTGCACTTTCAAAAATAATTTATTTATTTTCTTTCTCTGAAAATTTGAATAATAAGAATTTATCTTCAGATATTCCTAGTTTGGAAGCCATTTTGCCAAAAATATTAATTACTAAAAGTGGCAAGAATTGCTGGTTAAGAATCAATGGTCATGTTGAAGGTAAATCATCATTAAGAACATTAATTGAAGAAATATGGACAATTAGAAATCAAGTTATTAATTCTGGCTCAGAATTAATAAAATCATCTGTCTTAAAAACTAGTTTTGATTCCCCTTTTATTGATGATTTCTCACGCTCCTTAGAAACTTCTAAAACAAACATGAAAAAAGTAGTAAATAGAGGAATTCAATTAGTAGAGAAAGATATCCTCGAAAAGATAGTTTTAGCGAATAGGATTAAAATAAAACTTAAAAATAAATTAGATTTAGTAGAAATTTTAAAAAGATTTAAAAAGAAGCAACCAAATACATGTAGATACGTTTGGAAAAGGAATAGTAAAGATATTTTGTTTGGAGCATCTCCAGAAAAATTATTTTCTTTCTCTAAACCTAATTTAACTTTAGAGGCTCTTGCTGGAACTATTTCTACTAATTCAAATTTTAAGAAACTCCTAAAAAGTACTAAAGACTTAAAGGAACATAATTATGTAATACAATATTTGATTAAATCTTTAGAAGTTTCAAAAATAACAAACTTTAAAAAAAGTGATATCAAGGTAAATTCATTTGGAGATATTTCTCATTTGCAAACACTCATTTTCTCTAAAGTTGAAAATATTTGTCCTTTTGAATTGCTTAAAAACTTACATCCATCTCCAGCTGTTTGTGGATACCCAAAAAATGCAGCATTGGATTGGATAAACACTCTTGAGTCTTTTCCTAGAGGAAATTATGCTTCTCCAATGGGTTGGGTTGATTCATCAGGCAATGCTTCATTTCTTTTGGCAATAAGAGGCGCAAGATGTATTGAAGAAAATATTGAATTTACTGCAGGTTCAGGTATAGTTTCTGGTTCCGTTTTAGAGAAAGAAATAGATGAGATTAAATTAAAATTTGAATCTATAGTAAAACAGATATTTTGCGCTAAAAATCCTAGATAATTTCTACTAATTTTTCAATAACTTCCTCTGAAACATTTTTATTTGATAAATTTTCTATTTCTCTTAAACCTGTTGGACTGGTTACATTAATTTCGCTAAGCATTCCATTTATTACATCAATACCTACAAAAAATAAACCCTCATTTTTGAAGTGTTGAGATAATTCTGAGCAGATACTTTTTTCTTTTTCTGTTAATAATGTGGGTTCAGCTTTGCCTCCCATCGCTAAATTACTCCTAAAATCGCCTCCTTGAGGAATCCTATTTATTGATCCAATTGCTTCTCCGTTTACGATAATTATTCTTTTATCACCATCTTTGACTTCAGGAATAAATTTTTGCATCATAACGGGTAATTCTTCTTGAGAAGTGATTAATTCAATGATTGATTTAATTCCTGGATAATTTTTATTTATCCTTATAACACCTTGACCACCTTTTCCTCCAAGAGGTTTTATGACAACTTCATTATTTATATTTGCAAAATTAATAAGATCTTTTACTTTACTCGCAACTATTGTAGGTGCCATTAAGTGGCTGTATCTTAAAGCACCTAGCTTTTCATTCCACGCTCTTAACGATGAGGGTTTGTTAATTACTTTTACTCCTTTTCTTTCGGCAACTTCTAAAAGATGGGTTGCATATAAATAAGCCTCATTTACAGGAGGATCTTTTCTCATCCAAATGCAATTAAATTCGGCGAGAGGTATGCAATCATTCTCTTTCAAAGAAATCCACGGAATTACTTCAACTTTTATGGAAGATGCCCATACTTCATCACCTCTAGCTTCCAGGTCTTGAGGAGTACAACTCCAGATTTCAATATTTTTTTTTGATGATGCTTGCATTAAAGCAGCAGTTGAATCTTTTAAGGGATTTATATTTTTAATTGGATCTATAACGAATAGAAATTTCATAAGATCTAGTTTAATAATGCTTCTAATTTATTTTCATTTTCTAATGCGTAGAGATCATCGCAGCCTCCGATACCCTCATTATCTATAAATATTTGTGGTAATGTTCTTCTACCATCAGCTCTTTCAATCATCAATGCTCTGGCATCTTCGTCGCCATCTATTTTATATTCTGTAAAATTTACGTTTTTTTTCTTGAGTAGTGATTTTGCTCGAATACAGAATGGGCAATATTGCCAAGTATAAATTTCAACTTTGGACATTTTTTAAAATAATACTTAGTTTATACTATTAAACAAAAGTGCTTGTTAGATTATAAATAACGATTAAATTCTATTTTGATAGATATTACAGATTTCAAAAAAGATCTTTCTGAACTAACAGAGCGCCTGGGTAATGCTCAGGATTGTCTTTGACGTTCCAAGATTAAAAGCGAAAAGGAAAGAGTTAGAGCAAATTTCTGCTCAGCCTGAATTTTGGGAAAATCAAGAAGAAGCTAAAAGGCTAATGTTAAGCCTTGATGATGTCAAAGCACAACTCGAATTATTAGATAAATGGAAAACTTTTATTTCTGATGCTAATGCCTCTCTTGAGCTTTATTCTCTAGAACCCGAAGAGGAAATGATTTTAGAATCGCAGTTGGGATTAAAGAAATTAAGAGAGAATTTGGATAAATGGGAATTTGAAAGATTGTTATGTGGTGAATACGATAAGGAAGGAGCAGTAGTTTCTATAAACGCAGGTGCGGGTGGAACAGATGCGCAGGATTGGGTAGAGATATTATTAAGAATGTACTCAAGATGGGCCGATAATAATCAAATGAGCCTTGTCATTAATGAATTATCTGAAGGAGAAGAAGCAGGTATTAAAAGTGTAACTTTCGAAATTGATGGAAAATATGCATATGGCTATCTGCAACATGAAAAAGGAACTCATAGATTAGTAAGAATTTCTCCTTTTAATGCCAATGGCAAAAGACAAACAAGCTTTGCTGGGGTAGAGGTTATGCCAAAATTAGATGATAGTATTTCACTTGATATACCTGAAAAAGATTTAGAAATTACAACGAGTAGATCCGGTGGAGCTGGAGGACAAAATGTTAATAAAGTAGAAACAGCAGTGCGAATTGTTCATTTGCCTTCAGGGATTTCAGTAAGATGTACGCAAGAAAGATCTCAATTACAAAATAAAGAAAAAGCTATGTTACTCTTAAAGTCTAAACTGTTAGTGATTGCAAAAGAACAACGAGCTGCTGAAGTCGCTGATATTAAAGGTGATGTTGTGGAAGCTGCATGGGGCAATCAAATAAGAAATTATGTTTTCCATCCCTATCAAATGGTAAAAGATCTTAGGACTATGCAGGAGACTAACGAGTTAGATAGTGTTTTAGATGGTGGACTTGAACCATTTATTCATGAATTATTACGTATGAATATTTCTTCTAATGAATCTATTGAATAACTAATGGAAAATAAAAACGAAATTTTAGAAAAAAAAGTTTCTCCTCCAAGCTTTATAAAGCTTGCTATGAGAAATATGGTAAGGAAAGGCTCAAAAAGTATTTCTCATTTTTCAATAACCTTTCTAGTTTTAATTGGGATATTAATACTTGTGGCCACAATAGGTAAGCCCAATATTCCAGTTTAAGAATTTATGAAAGAAAAAATTATTTCTGAAATAAATTTAGATTTGGTTTTTCAATGTAATGATTTCTCTCAATTTACAAATAAGTTAAAAGATAGTAAAACTCATCTTATTTTTGAATCTATTTTTTGGGAAAAAGTTTTTTTATCTTGGATAAATAATATATCAAAAAAAGAGGATTATGAATTACCAAATTATATTTATGAAAAAAAATCTTTTTCATTAGGCTTACAGATAATATCTAATCAAGAAATTGCTTCTTTGAATAAGAAATGGATGCAAAAAAATGGTCCAACTGATGTTTTATCTTTTCCAATTATTTCTGATGAATCTTTAAATAATTTAGATCATATAGAGTTGGGAGATATTTTTATATCATTAGAGATGGCACTTGAGCAATCTTATGAATATAAACATTCAATCTATAGAGAGATGATCTGGTTGGCTAGTCATGGATTTTTACATCTTTTGGGATGGGAACATAATAATGAGCATGATTTAGAAAATATGTTAAATTTCCAAGAATATTTAATTACTCGATTAGATTAAAAATCAATGAAAAAAAAAATAAACTATTTAGAAAATAGAAAAGATTCATACAAAACTTCTAGTAATGTATTTATAAGTTTTAAGTATGCTTTCAGTGGTATTAGTTATGTATTAAAAACTTCAAGAAATTTTAAAATTCAATTAATTTTTGCAGTTACAAGTTTAATAATTGGTTTTTTACTCAAAATTAGTCTAAGTAATTATGTTATTTTGATTGCAACAATTATGTCTGTTTTAATATTAGAAATATTGAATACATCTATTGAATCAATGGTTGATTTAGTAGTGAAAAAAGAATTTAGTATTTTGGCTAAAATTTCAAAAGATACTTCTGCAGGAGCAGTATTATTAGCTTCCATTAATTCTGTTATTATTGCTGTATATATCTTTGTTCCTAAAATAAAGTTGTTATTTTAAATCCATATAAATATGTTTCTTGTTATTGATAATTACGATAGTTTTACTTATAACCTTGTTCAATATTTAGGAGAACTTTCAGTTGAGCATGAAATAACTAAAGAATTAATAGTTAAAAGAAATGATGAAATTACTCTAGAAGAAATTATCAAACTAAATCCTGGTGGAATTCTCTTATCTCCAGGTCCAGGTAATCCAGATCAATCTGGAATTTGTCTGCCAATTCTAAAAAAATTATCTCAAAATATTCCGACCTTGGGAGTTTGTTTAGGTCATCAAGCTTTGGCCCAAGCTTTTGGAGGTAAGGTTATAGTTGGGAAAGAACTTATGCATGGTAAGACATCCAAAATATTTCATAATCAAAAAGGATTGTTTAAAGATATCGAGACTCCATTTGTGGCTACTAGATACCATAGTCTTATAGTTGATTCAAGTTCTTTACCATCTTGTTTCGACATAACTGCGACTTTAGAAGACTCAACAATTATGGCTATCTCTCATAAAGAATATAAACATTTACATGGGGTACAGTTTCATCCTGAAAGTGTGTTGACGCAATTTGGTCATAAATTAATTAGTAATTTTCTAAAAATGGCTGAACAAAAGTAAAATAAAAAAAATTAATATTATGATTTCTCAAATTAAAAACTTTTTATTTTTGATATTAGTTAGCTCTTTTTTGCCTACCTCATTATTGGCAAGGAACTTAGGAATAAAAAGTTTGGGACATAGTAGTTTTTTAATTACTAGTGCAGATAAATCTATTCTTATAAATCCCTTTAAAGCAATAGGTTGTGCAAGTAATTTAAAGGAGCCAAAAGAAGTCAACGTAGATTTTATTTTGGCTAGTTCTAGGCTTCCAGATGAAGGATATAACCCTAATGATCAATTAATGTTCGTTGAGCCAGGAATCTATCAATTTGAGGATATTTTATTAAATGGAATTCCTGTACCACATGACAGAGTAGATGGAAGAAGATTTGGGATGGCAACTGTTTGGAGTTGGGAGCAGAATGATCTTAAAATTGTTCATATGGGAGGAGCTGCTGGTGATATTGATATAAACAGTCAAATTATTTTGTCTAGTCCAGATATATTGTTTATTTCAATTGGAGGAGGAATAAAATCTTACAATGGTAAAGAAGCCTCAAAAATAGTTAAGCTTCTAAAACCTAATGTAGTTATTCCTGTTCACTTTGAACGCGGCAAAAAAATTAATAAAGAATGTGATTTCTCAAATGCTGATTTATTTATCGAAAATATGAAAGATTTTAAAGTAAAATATGTTGGAAAAGATTTTCAAATAAAACCTAAAAGAATCGATCAAAATACAATTTATATTTTCAGTAATTAATTTTTTAAATCTAATATCTTGTAATTGTCCCAGAAAAAAATCATTTGTTCTTGAGTTCCAATACTAACCCTTATAGAATTACCGATATCTTTTTTGTTTTCCATACTTCTAATAAGAATACCTTTTTCTCTCATCTGTTGTATTAAAATTTTAGGATCTTTTTTTGGCCAAATTAAGAAATAATTACCTCCACTAAAGTGAGTTCTGATTTTTGTTGATTTAAATTTATTGAAAATCCATTCCCTTGCTTTTTTTACTTCTAAAACATAATTATCAATATATGATTTGTCTTTAAGTGCTGCTAATGCAGCTGTTATAGCATAGCTATTGACATCATATGGTCCTGTAACTTTATTAATGTACTGAATTAAACTTTTATTGCCAAAAGTAAAACCTATTCTTAAACCAGCTAGACCTGCAGTTTTTGAAAGAGATTGGATTATTAGTATATTGTTATTCTTTTCAAAATCTATCGATTCAAGAAGACTATCTCCATTGAATTTTTCATATAGTTCATCAACAACTACTAATGAATCTTTATTGATATTGGCTAAATTAATTATTTCATGAGAGCTTAGAACTGTTCCTGTTGGATTATTTGGATTGCAAATAAATATTAACTTTGGATTATGCTTTATTATTTTTTCCCTAAATTCTTCGATGGGGAATAGAAAATTTTCTCCAACGTAAGAACAACTTATTTTTTTCATTCCTCGGATTTCTGCACAAGGAGAATAGTAACCAAAAGTTGGATTTGTGGTTAGAAATATCTGATCTTTTTCTCCAAAGCAATTGAAAATTGCATTTATTGCTGCATCTGCTCCATTGAAAATTCCGATTTCATCATTACCAAATTTTCTTGAATCAAGATATTTATCACATAAAAATTTTTTTAAAAAATTATATTCTGGATAAATTGAAATCTCATCTAATTTTATCGCTTGTAATGCCTCTAAAACCTTAGGACTTGGACCTAAAGTATTTTCATTAAAGTCTAAGCGGAGTAAATTTCTTCTATTTTCTAAAGGTGCAGAGTAAGACTGCATATTTATTATTTCTTCTCTTGGTTTTGGGAAAAGATTATTTAATGGATCAAAATCATTCATTACATTCTTTCTAAAGTTTCAATTCCTAAAAGCTCTAAGCTTAATTTTAGTGTTTTTGCAGTTAGGTCACATAAATTAAGCCTAGAGATTTTTATATTTTTTTCTTCTTTGAGGATTGGAACTTGATCATAGAATCTATTAAAAGTTTGACATAGCTCGAACAGATAATTGCATAATCTATTTGGCATTAAGTCTTTTTCAATAGAAATTATGATTTCATCGAACCTAAGTAATTTTCTGATAAGTTTCCACTCAGATTTATGTTCATAATTTACGTACTGAAAATCTTTAGATTCATAAACAAAATCATTTTTTCTTTTAATTCCTAAAATTCTTACAAGTGTATATAACAAATAAGGCGCAGTATTACCATTAAGGGAAAGCATTTTATCAAAACTAAATTGATAATTAGTAATCCTATTTTGACTTAAATCTGCATACTTAACAGCTCCTAATCCAATAATTCTTGAAGTATTTGCTATAAACTCTTCGGTCTCATAACGATCTTCATCTTCTAATCTTTTCAATAAATCTTCTTTTGCTCTTCTAACTGCTTCATTTAATAAATCTTTTAGGCGTATTGTTTCACCTTCTCTTGTCTTTAGTTTTTTGCCATCAATTCCTTGAACTAACCCAAAAGGGACATGGTCTACTTGACAATTTTCTGGGATCCATTTTGCTTTTTTTGCAACTTGAAAAACTCCAGCAAAATGATTTGCTTGCCCATGATCAGTTACATAAATAATTCTTGAAGCATCATCGCCATTAGGAGGTTTATTGAATCTGTATCTTATAGCAGCAAGATCTGTGGTGGCATAATTAAAACCTCCATCTTTTTTTTGAATAATTAGCGGTAAAGGTTTGCCTTCTTTATTAGTCATCCCATCTAAAAATACACATTTTGCTCCTTGATCTTCTACTAATAATTTTTTTAAATTCAAATCATCAATAACTGATTTTAAGAAAGGATTATAAAAAGATTCACCTCTTTCTTCTATTTTTATTTTTAAATTTTTATAGATTTCATCAAATTCTTTTCTTGATTGATCACATAATAATTTCCAAGCTTTAATCGATTTAATATCTCCACTTTGTAACTTAACTACTTCCTCTCTAGATCTTTTTTGGAATTCAGATTCGTTATCAAATCTTTTTTTTGATTTTTTATAAAATTCAACTAAATCACTTATCTTGATCTTTCCTATTTCTGCTAGATCATTTGAATATAAATCTTTGAGCTGAGTAATAAGCATGCCAAATTGTGTCCCCCAATCACCAACATGATTGAGTCTTAATACTTCATAACCTCTTAACTCGAAAATTCTAGATATTGAGTCACCTATTATTGTTGATCTTAAATGCCCTACATGCATTTCTTTAGCAATATTAGGACTAGAAAAATCTACAATAACTTTATTAGACAAACCACTATCAAAATCTTTTCTAATTAGAAGTATGCCAGCCCTATTGCATTGAATATTTGACTTAATTTCATTTATTAGAACTTCATCTTTTAATTTTATATTTATAAATCCAGGTCCAGCTATTTCTAGACTCTTACATAATTTTGCTATGCTTTTATTTTTATTTAAAAGGTTAATAAAATCATTAGAAATATCTCTTGGGTTTTTTTTATATATTTTAGATAAACTTAAACAAACATTACATTGATAATCACCAAATTCCTCTTTTGATGATTGTGTAATTAAATTTTTTCTAAGAATTTCGAATTCTCCTTTTTTATCATTTTTTTCAAGACTATCTAAAAGAGATTGCTCAAATTGTTTTGTTAATTCTTTAAAAATGATTAGCATTAATTATTCAATTATTTATCTATATGATTAATTAATATAACGCATACTCAAATCAATCCAATTACTTTTGGTGATTGAAGAACTTGTTGAAATCAAATCAATACCTTTTATTAGATATTTACTAATTTCTTGGGGGTTTATTCCAGAAACTTCTATTATCAAATTTTTATTGACTTCTTTTTTTAAGCTATTAATTGATAAATCTCTTAATTCTTGAACGCTTTTTTTGATTTTTTCAGGACTAAGTTCATCTAATAAGACACTATCCGCTCCTGCTAATACTGCTTCTTTTGCCTGTTCGATATTCTCAGCTTCAATTATGATATGAGTTGTAAAAGGCGAATTTAGGCGAATTTTTTGTACTGCATTCTCAAGATTATCTGTCCATGCAATATGATTTTCTTTGATCATAGCAGCATCGTATAATCCCATTCTATGATTCACCCCACCTCCGCATTTAAATGCATATTTTTCAAATATTCTTAAACCAGGAGTCGTTTTCCTAGTATCTGCTAATTTTATACTTGTGCCGTCTAATTTATCTGTAAGATTCTTTGTATATGTTGATATTCCAGATAAATGCATTGCTATATTTAAGCTGATCCTTTCACTAGCGAGTAAACTTTTTGAAGGTCCATATATTTCTAAGAGTTTTTGATCTTTAAAAAATTTATCTCCATCAGAGATATTAAATTTTGGATTGATTTTTAAATCAATTTTTCTAAAAATTTCTTTTATAATATCAACTCCACAGAATATTCCCTCCTCTTTTGCAATCCAATATGCATTACCATTCTCTTCTGTAATAGAGGGACTTGTAAGATCTCCCCTACCTATATCTTCATTGATCCAATTATCAATGATTTTACTTATTATTGGAGTATTTAAATCCACTAAACTAAGAAATAATTAATTAATAAAAATTAAACTGAAGTTAGAGAATCAACTATATATTACTATGTAATTTAACTCAAATTTATTTACCAATACAAAACTTAGAAAAAATATTATCTAGAAGTTCCTCTGTTAATTCTTGACCAGTTATTTTGGATAAGTTTTGAATTCCATCTCTCAGTTCAATTGATAACAAATCAAATGGCAATTTATTTTTAATTATTTCATCAGTATCATTTAAATTAGATAAGCAAGCAGACAAATTTGTTAGATGTCTTTCGTTTAAAAATATATTAATATTTTCTACTTGTTTTAATCCGCATTTTTTTATGATTGTGTCTATTAATAATTTTTCACCATCATTATTCTTAATACTCATAAGAATTGTTTTTTCAAACTCATTTAAATTAATATTTTTGCAATCAATTAAATCTTTTTTATTGCCCAAAATAGTAATTAATTTTTCTTTGGGAATTTCTTGTATTATTTTTTTGTCTTCTTCATTAAATCCTTCTTCAAGACTATAAATATAAATTATAAAATCTGACTCTTTTATTTTCCCAAAACTTTTTTTAATTCCAATACTTTCAATTTGTTCATGAGTTTCTCTTATGCCAGCAGTATCAATTATTTTCATTGGAATATCATTAATAGTTAAATTAACTTCAATAACATCTCTAGTTGTTCCAGGAATATTAGTTACGATTGCTTTCTCTTTTTTTGCAAGCAAATTTAATAAAGAGCTTTTACCAACATTTGTTTTACCTATAAGCGCAATGGATATTCCATTGTGAATATATGAATTTCTTTTTGCATTTTCTATTAGTAATTCTATTTTTTCTTTGACTTTTTTAATGTTTTTTAGATATTTGGTGTAATCAAAATCTGTGAAGTCTTCTTCAAAATCAACTCTCGCTTCTATTTCGCAAAGTTGATTTATAAGGTCATTTTTAATATCATCAATTTTTTTCTTTATTTCTCCTTGAACCCCGCTAAAGGCTAACTCTGCTGATCTGGTATTGCTTGCATTAATTAATTGATTAATCGACTCGGCTTGAGTAAGGTCTATTTTCCCATTAAGAAAAGCTCTTTGACTAAATTCTCCTGGGTTTGCAAGTCTAACTCTAGAATTACTAGATAATAATATCTTTAAAACTTTATTTACTATGATAATTCCGCCATGGCAATGAAGTTCAACTACATCCTCTCCTGTGAAGCTATTTGGTGATTTCATCACTAAAATTAAAACCTCATCTATAAATTTATTTTGTTTATTTTCCTGAATAAAACCACGAAAAACCCTATGTGATTCCCATGCATATTTAGATTTAGTTTGAACAATCTTTTGGCAAGAATTTATTGCGTCTTTCCCTGATACTCTTATTATCGCAACTCCTCCCTTCCCAATACTTATAGCTGAAGCTATTGCGGCTATCGTATCTTCTGTAGTAACTATCGAATCCATCTCTCGCTTTGTTATGGATAATTAAGTAAAATTATCAAGAATTTAATTTTGAAATTTTCTTTCTGAATGAGATTTAAAAGAGATATTAACTATAAGAAAATTCTATCATTATTTAGGAATCAGAATGGAAGTCCTTTCTTTAATGCTAAAGGTTTAGCTATAGGGGTATTTAGTGGCTGCTTTCCTTTTTTTGGGTTTCAGACTTTAATAGGGGTATTTTTTGCGAAAATAGCCAAGGGTAATATTGTTCTAGCTGCAATTGGTACTTGGATAAGCAACCCTTTTACTTATATTCCACTTTATTATTTTAACTATAAAGTTGGTTCGATTTTTTTAAATAATTCTTCTAATAAAATTCTTGAAAAAAGTTTACTTATTGATGAGTTATGGAAACAAGGTAGAATTTTTTCCATAAAATTACTCTTAGGTTCATCTTGTGTAGGGATTTTACTAGCTCTGATTTCCGGCAGTATTGTTTTCTTAATCTACAAGATAAAAAGTAAAAGATAGATTGATCTGATTTTAAAATTAATTTTGTCCAACTCTGGCAATATCTAAAACATCTGCCATTGATTTAATTTGTTCAATTGTTTTGTGAAGTTGATTATAACTTTCAAGACCTACACAAAGATTTATAATAGCTGGTTTACCATAAGCAGTTTTAACATTGGCATCGCTAACGTTTATACCTTTATCAGATAACCGCATAAGAATATCTTTAAGAACTCCAACTCTATCAATTACTTCTATTCGTAGCTGAATTGGAAACTTATTATCGCCAGTTTTATTATCTTGATTCCAACCGACAGGTAATCTTCTCTCTATTGGAATTGGTATTACATTTTCACAATCTTCCCTATGTATAGTTATCCCATGGTTGCCGAGCGACACAGTTCCGATAATATCCTCGCCTGGAAGTGGGGTACAGCATTTACCTATTCTGTAATCAAGACCTTCAATCCCGGAAATTGGCGATTTAGCTGTTGTATTAGATTTATTATTGGATAAATTACTATTATTTTTTAAAGATTTTGCTATTTCAGATTCGGAATCATTTTTTACATCTTCTGTCTGTAATTTTATTTCTTCTCTCAGTCTGTTTAATACTTGATGCAAAGTTAAACCACCAAAACCAAGAGATGCAAGAAGGTCTTCAGTAGTTTTTAAATTGCATCGATTTGCAACTTTTTTCATGGCTTCACTAGAAAGTAATGCTTCAAAACCGTTTTTGCCTACTTCTTTTTCAAGTAAATCTCTACCTCTTTTAATCGTTTCATCACGATGGCTTTTTTTATACCATTGGCGAATTCTATTTTTAGCAGTTGGCGTAACTACAAAGTTCAGCCAATCCAAGCTTGGAGTAGCATTATTACTGGTCAAAATTTCTATGAAGTCACCATTTTGAAGTGCTGTCGATAATGGAGAAAGCTTTTCATTAATTCTTATTCCATTACAGTGATTTCCAACTTCAGAATGAATTCTGTAGGCGAAATCTATTGCGGTAGATCCTTTCCTTAAACCAACAACATCTCCTTTTGGAGTGATCACAAATACTTCTTCATCAAATAAATCTTCTTTAATTGAAGCTAAATAATCATTATGATCCCTTTCATTACCTTCTTGTTGCCATTCTACTAATTGTCTTAGCCAATTAAATCTCTCGGCATTACTTTTAGCAGGAGAACCACCCTCTTTGTATTGCCAATGAGCGGCAATACCATATTCAGCAATTTGATGCATCGAAGTAGTTCTAATTTGTACTTCAATAGGTCGATGTCTTCCAATTACAGAAGTATGTAAGGACTGGTATCCATTCGGTTTTGGTAATCCTATATAGTCTTTAAATCTACCTGGAATTGGTTTGAAAGTATCATGAACAACTGCTAAAGCTCTATAACAACTATCTGAATTGTCCACGATAATTCTTAGGGCAGCAACATCATAAATCTCGTGAAAATGCTTTTGCTGTCTTTCCATTTTGCTCCAGATGCCATAAAGATGTTTTGGCCTTCCTGTTATTTCAAAATTTTTCAAACCTGCTGAAACCAAGTTTTCCTTCATAAGATTCAAAGTTACTTTTAACCTTTTTTCTCTATCACTTCTTTTAACAGCGATTTGATCTTTAAGATCTAGATATTCTTTAGGCTCTAGGAATTTAAAAGCTAAATCTTCTAATTCCCATTTAAATCTGTTTATTCCTAGTCGATTAGCTAATGGTGCATAAATCTCTCTTGTTTCTCTCGCTATTCTTAGTTTTTTCTCATCATTTAGCCATTCAATTGTTCTCATGTTATGAAGTCGATCTGCAAGTTTTACTAAGACAACTCTGATATCGCTGGCCATAGCCAAAAACATTTTCCTAAGATTTTCAGCTTGTGCTTCAGTCCTATTGTTAAAGTGGATGCCGCCTAATTTTGTTACACCCTCTACAAGTATTTTTACTTCTAATCCAAAATTTGTTTCTATTTCGGATAAATTAATGCCAGTATCTTCAACAACATCATGTAAAAGGCCTGCAGCAATAACAGATGAACTAGCACCTATTTCTTTGAGGAGATTTGCAACAGCAACCGGATGGATAATGTATGGCTCGCCGCTCGCGCGGAATTGTCCATCATGAGCTTTATAAGCAAGTTTAAAAGCCTTTACTATAAGGTTTTGATTCTCATCATTTTCTTTATTTGATTTTTCAAAATTATGAATATCTTTAAGAAGCCAATCGGGAATTTTTATTTGATAATTTAAAGATTCACTTCCATATTTTTTATTTTCAGGCAAAATAGTTTTGGAAACTTCAATTTCGTTTTTTTCTTTTGAATTTGCAGCTGCCTCGGACATTTTATATAGCTTTAAAAGTATTTTATTTAGGTCTAGAAAAATTTGCTATAAATCATGGAAAAAAATAAAGAAAAAATTATTGTAGTTAAAAATCTTACTGTTAAATACGGTCTAAAACAGCAACCTATTATCAAAAATTTTAATTTGGAAATAGATACTGGAGATCATTTGGCCATAATAGGACCTTCTGGATGTGGAAAGACCACTTTTGCAAAAACATTAGTAAATATATTGCCTGAAAAGGCTACTTCTAAAGGGTATCTATCGATTTCTAGTTTAGATCCTCGGAAAATAAATAACAAAGATGCACAATTATTTAGAAGAAATAATTTTGGATTTATCTATCAAGACTCTATAAAAAAACTTAATCCGCTAATGAGAGTTGGAGATCATTTATATGAATTATTTAAAACACATGATCAAACTAAATCTACTTTAGCTATTAAAAAATTAGTGAGAGAAGTTTTTCAAAAAGTAGGAATTGAAGAAAGTAGACTTGATTCTTTCCCACATCAATTTAGCGGTGGAATGAGACAGAGGGTTTCTATAGCGATGGCACTTGCTTTAAAACCTAAATTATTAATAGCTGATGAACCTACAACAAGCCTAGATACCAAAACAAGTTTTGAAATTATGCAAGAAATAATTCATTTATGTAATGAATTTGATACTACTTTAATTTTAATTAGTCATGATATTAATCTTGCAGCAAAGTGGTGCAAAAAAGTTGCAATAATTGAAAAGGGATCGATTGTTGAAAAAGGGAACATATTAGATATTTTTCAATCACCAAAATCAGATATCGGGAAAAAGTTAGTAAATGCCTCAAAAACATTATTAGAACCAAATACTAAGAATAATGCTCGAGATAAGCTCGTTCTAGAGGTAAATAACCTAAGACATTGGTATAAATTAAATTCTTCAATTTTCATTAATAAATGGAATAAGGCTCTAAATGAAGTAAGTTTCAAGTTATATGAAAATGAAACTCTTGGAATAGTTGGTTCTTCAGGGAGCGGTAAAAGTACATTATGTAGGGCCTTAATTGGACTCCTTAAAGTAAGAGGTGGTGAAATAAAAATTTATGATAAAAATCATGTATCGAAAAAAAATAAATCTTTTAAAAAGATCAACAATATGCAGATAATTTTTCAAGATCCTTTTTCAAGTTTAAATCCGAAAATGACAATTAAAAATATTTTGGAAGATATATTTTTTATTCAAAAAATTTCAGATAAAAGAAAAATTGATAAAGAAATAAAATTAATGTTAAGAAATTTAAATCTCCCTTTAAATAAAGATTTTTTTAATTCTTATCCAAGCCAATTATCTGGTGGTCAATTGCAAAGAATTTCATTAGCCAGAGCGCTATTATTGAAACCAAAAATTTTGATTTGTGATGAGAGCGTTAATATGTTGGATGCTTCAGTAAAAATAGAGATTCTTGAATTACTTAGAGTCTTACAAGAAAAAATGAATTTAACGATTATCTTTATTACGCATGATTTAGGCATTGCGAAAAGATTTTGTGATAGGTTGCTAGTTATGAATCACGGAAAGATAGTTGATGAAGGTGAAAGTTCTACAATATTCACTAAAACTCAAAACAAGTATACAAAAACGCTTCTAAATTCTTCTTTAAATCTTATTTAACTTTAAGAACACTCAGCAATTTTTGAAAATCTAATGGTAATTCTGATTCAAATATCATTTCTTTACCATTTATTGGATGAATAAGTCCAAGCTTAATTGCGTGTAAAGCTTGGCCATCTAATTTACATGGTAGTTTTTTACATCTTCCATATAGCGGATCACCAACAATTGGATGATTAATGTGAGCGCAATGTACTCTTATTTGATGTGTTCGCCCCGTATCTAGTTTGAAACTCATTAATGAGTAATTGCCAAATCTCTCTTCTAATTTCCAATAGGTACAGGCATACCTTCCTGAAGTTTCTTCAACTACTTTATATTTCAATCTATTTAATTTATCTCTGCCAATGTTTCCCACTATTTGGCCTTCTTCAGAATTAGGTGCTCCATGAATTACTGCAATATATTCGCGTGATGCTATTTTTTCTTTAATTTGTTTCTGGAGATTTACTAATGCTTCTTGGCTTTTTGCAACCACCATACATCCGGAAGTATCTTTATCTAATCTGTGAACAATCCCAGGTCTTAGTTTTCCATTAATTCCAGGTAGATCTTTACAGTGAAAAAGTAATCCATTCACTAAAGTTCCAGATTTGTGTCCAGGGGCTGGATGAACAATTAGTCCTGATTGTTTATTAATTACTATGATGTGCTCGTCCTCAAAAAGGATATTTAAATCCATTTTTTCAGGTTTCAAATAAATAAGAGGTTCTGGAGGAGGCATCCATATTTGAATATTGTCACCATTTTTTAATGGGGTCTTTGCTTTCGCGGTCTTGTAGTTTACAAGTACTAAACCTGAATTTATAAAATGTTGAATTCTTGCTCTACTTTGTTCTGGCCTTTTACTTACCAACCATCTATCTAGCCTCATAGGAAGAGGTAGCTCATAAATAATTTCTATAAGCTCACCTTCTCCAATGCCGAAAGAATTTTGATTATTTAATTCCATAGTGGGACTTCTAAAGCAATTTTACCCAGCATTTGATTTCTATAATCTTCCAATAATTTATGAGACATTCTCCTTTTATCGCCTGAAGTATGTTTTGAAGCTGCTTCGTCAATCCAAGCAGAAGGACTCTTAAAGCCTTTGGTAATATCAACTCCATATCTATTAGATATTAGTTTAACTGAGATATTCGCATTCTTATCTTTGTTGAGAGTGGATATAATTTTGATAAATCCAATTGCGACACTTTCTATTTCATAAGCAGCTTCACCAATATCGTCACACAGTGCAAGATTAAGTGCTGATTTTTGATCTTCTAAATTTGGAGGTATAACACCAGGGGCATCTAGCAGATCTATACCACTTTCTAATTTTATCCATCTTAAATTACGAGTCACGCCTGCTTTCCTAGCGCTATCTACTACTCTTTTTTTTGCAATTCTATTAATTAATGCTGACTTTCCTACGTTTGGGAAACCAAGTGTAAGGGCTCTAATTGGTCTAATTCTCATTCCTCTAGAGAGTCTTCTGTCGTCGATTGATGACCTAGACTCTTTAGCGGAATGACAAATTTCTTTAATACCTATTCCTCTTTTAGCATCACACCAAAGAGGATATTGATCTTTAGCATTAAACCATTTATTCCAATTATTGATTGTATAAGGGGAGATCATGTCTGATCTGTTAATAACAAGAATATGTTTTTTATTATTTATCCATTTATTTAGGTGTGGATGTCCTGTTGATAAAGGAATTCGTGCATCTCTAACTTCTATAACTAAATCAACTTTATTGATAACTTCAGATAATTTCTTTTCTGCTTTTGCGATATGGCCTGGGTACCATTGAATTTTGGGTATGTCCACTTCAGTAAATCAAATAAATTGTTGTATTCCTTTTAGTTTTTATAAGTTTCAAAAGTATTTACTTCTAAAGTTTAGTACAAATTCAATAACTAAAAAATTTTTAAAATCGTTAATTCTTAAAATTTATTAAGGCATAGGTAACAGTAACTACTTTTTTACCCAATAAGCCCAAATTAGCGTTAGGGTCTTAAGATTAAAAATTAAGCTTGTTAATGTCAAAATTATCTCTTTCCAGTCTTGATAAGACTCATTTAGAAGGAAAAAAAGTTCTCGTGAGAGTAGATTTTAATGTTCCATTAAATGAAGGTGGTCAGATAACCGATGATACTCGTATTCGTGCAGCGATCCCTACTATTGAATATCTTATTAATCATTCTGCAAAAGTTATCTTAGCTGCCCATTTTGGAAGACCAAAAGGCCAAGTAAATGAAAAAATGAGATTAAATCCAGTAGCAGCAAGATTAAGTGAATTGTTGGGAAAAAATGTTGATCTTACTAACAGTTGTATAGGTGATGAATCAGTTGCAAAATCAAATAACTTAAGTAATGGAGATGTTCTTTTACTTGAAAATGTTCGTTTTTTTGGTGAAGAGGAAAAGAACGACTTAGATTTTGCTAAAAATTTAGCATCACATGCAGACATGTATGTAAACGATGCATTTGGTGCCGCTCATAGAGCTCATGCTTCAACTCAAGGAGTTACTAATTATTTAAGTCCATCAGTGGCTGGATTCCTTTTAGAAAAAGAATTGAAATACTTACAGGGAGCCATAGATGCCCCAAAGCGTCCATTAGCAGCAATAGTTGGAGGATCAAAGGTAAGTAGCAAAATAGGAGTTCTTGATTCTTTGCTAGATAAATGTGACAAAATTATGATTGGTGGAGGTATGATTTTCACTTTTTATAAAGCTAGAGGTCTAGATGTTGGGAAGAGCCTTGTAGAAGAAGATAAACTTGAGCTTGCAAGAGATTTAGAAGCAAAAGCAAAAGCAAAAGGAGTCGAATTATTATTACCTACTGATGTTGTTTTAGCTAATGAATTTTCGCCTGAAGCCGAAAGTAAAATATCTCAAATTGATTCAATTAGTGGAGATTGGATGGGTCTCGATATTGGTCCAGATTCCATTAAAGTTTTTCAGAATGCTCTCGCTGAATGTAAGACAATAATATGGAATGGTCCAATGGGAGTTTTTGAATTTGATAAATTTGCAGAAGGCACAAATGCAATAGCTACGACCCTTGCAGACTTAAGTGCTTTTTCTGAAGTTTGTACAATAATTGGGGGTGGAGATTCAGTTGCAGCAGTTGAAAAAGCAGGATTAGCTGAGAAAATGTCTCATATATCTACTGGAGGTGGCGCAAGTTTGGAACTTTTAGAAGGTAAAACCTTACCTGGTGTAGCTGCTTTAAACGACGCTTAGGCTATATTTTATCAACAATATCAATACTCTTTGTGAAAGTAATCATTCCCTCAGGGTGGGCTATGATTCCTGACCAAATTTGTATCCCTGGTTTTGAAGGCGCTCTTGTCATTTTAAAAATTCCCCCAGATGCTAATGGCTCCAATAATATTTCTTGTTCAAAAAATGAATTTACTTGATGAGGTTTTATTGCTCCAGCAATAATCACTTCTTCAAGTGGTTTATTTAGAACGATATCGATATCGTATTTTGAACCAGTAAGAACTTTATCAGGGATTTTAAAACTAATATCTATCTTCTTATCATCACTCCTTATTGTGGTGAATAAATTTCTAATGGTACCATCACTAATTTTTCCATTTAGAATTGAAAAAACATAATCGAAATCGGATTCTAGTATATGCATTTCTCCGTTAACTATTTTTTTTCCTGAAACTTTTATTCTCAATATTTCTTTATTTGGAATATTTGATTTTAATCTTTTGATTTTCCATTTACTATCAGGAAAATCATTGATAATTTTTGAAAACTGTTTTTGTATATTTTGGTTTTCATCATTTCTAAAATTTTTTCTAACAAACTCTAAGTTTCTCTTATTTAATGAGGTTTCTAAATTTCTTATAAAATCAACTTTTAAAGTTTGCGTTATTGCTGAATAGGGAAGAATGAGATAAATAAATAAGTAGAGAGGGAATCCTATATTTCTGAATAAGTTTAAATTCAACATATTTAACATTTATTATTTTCATTCTACTAATTTAAGTTTTTATGTCTAAAAAAAATAATTTATTAGTTGCAGCTAGTGGAACAGGAGGCCATATTTTTCCAGCTTTAGCAGTTGCTAAAGACATAGAAGATAAATGGAACATTCATTGGTTGGGTATTCAGCAAAGACTTGATGCTAATTTTATACCCAAAAAATATAATTTAAGGACTTTGAATATTAAAACACCAAGAAAAAATATTTTTTTGTTTTATCAATATATAAAAATTTTAATGTCAACTTTCCAAATAATTAGGATCTTAAAAGAAAAAAAAATTAACTTAGTTTTTACGACTGGAGGCTATATATCTGCTCCTACTATTGTTGCTTCAAAACTTCTCAGGATACCTGTCATTATTCATGAATCAAATTTAATTCCAGGAATGGTCACGAAATATTTTGGTTTTTTGTGTAACTATGTTTTTCTAGGATTTAAGAAAACAAATTCTTATTTAAGAAATTGTAAAACTATTTTCACTGGGACTCCTTTAAGAGAGCAATTCTATAAATCCCATCCTATGCCAGAATGGGTTCCAAAAGGAAAAGGACCTCTTTTGTTTGTTATGGGAGGTAGTCAAGGATCAAAAGCTATAAATCAAATTCTTAACGAATCTCTGGAATTTTTAATTAAAAAACAGTTTCGTATAGTTCATATTATTGGCGAATGTAATCAACAATCCTTTAATGTAAAAAATTCTAATAATTATGTTCAAAAGAAATTTACTAATGAAATCGCAGCTTTGATTCAAAATTGTGATCTTGTAATATCGAGATCTGGTGCAGGAACAATAAATGAACTTATAGAAACTGAAAAACCTTCAATTTTAATTCCATTTCCTTATTCTAAAAATAATCACCAGGAGAAAAATGCAATGATTCTTGCCGAAATTGGAGGCTCAGTTTTAATGAATCAAAGTAGAGTTTCTAAAGAAGTTTTTGAAGAAACTATAGAAAGAATTTTTAAGAGAAAATCAAAAAAAGGAAAATATTACTATGAAATTTTAGATCTTATGAAGAAGAACATGGAAAATAATAATAAAATTAAATCTAAAATTGAGATTAGAAAATTTTTTAATTATTTTTTAAAGGAATTCTGAATTTCTTTACATAAAAGAGTGTTGTTTTTCTTACTCTGCAAGCTTATCCTTGCCCACTTTTCGTCAAGGGATCTAAATGAAGTACATTCTCTAAGCAATATCCCTTTATTTTCTAGGTATTTTATATTCGGCGACAAAGATGTTTTACTTTCTATTAAAAAAAAGTTGGTTGAAGAGTTATGAACTTTAAGGTTTTCTATTTTTGATAATTTTTTACTTACTCTCTCTTTTTCAATAATTATCCATCGGTGAATCTGTCTTTCCCATCGTTCGTAGAATGTCTTATTACTTAGTAAGTCAATTCCTGCTTTAATGGCAAAAGAATTTAAAGGCCAAGGATCTCTATTGATTTTCCATAACTTCAGTTTTTTTGATGAACCAATAACATAACCTAATCTAAGGCCAGGAATATTGAAGATTTTGGTCAAGCTTCTCAAAACTAATAAATTATCATATTTTTGGGTTAGTGGTATCAAAGATTCTTTGTCTCCATTAGGTGTTATCGATAAGAAAGCTTCATCGCAGATGACTAATTTATATTTTTTTATAATTTTCTCTAATGAATTCTTTTCCCACAATTGGCCGGTTGGGTTATGTGGATTTGTTATCCAAATAACATCACCTTTAGGATAAAATGGAAATGATTGAGGGAAAATATTATTCCAGTTTTTTGGTAATTCGTAATGTATTAAATTACTATTCCAAAAATTTAAAGATCTTTCATAATCAACAAATGACGGAGAAGGAATACAACTTATTCCATATTTGGATGCTTCATAACCTGCCCAGGTTATTAGCTCAGAAGCTCCATTCCCAGGCAATATATTGTCTGGACTTATCCCGTGAAATTTACCGATTATTTCTTTCAAATCACTCAAGTTTCTTTCAGGGTAATATCTAAATCCAAGATTCTTAATTTCCTCATTTAATGAATCTATTAGGATTTGAGGGGGATCGAAGGGTACTAATGAGGCACTTGCGTCAATAATTTCAGAGGGTAATAAATTTAATTTCTTTGCTTTTGCATATACGTTTCCCCCATGCTTTAGATTTGATGATTGCATGGTTAGTATTTTGTAATCATTAGGTTCCGGTTTATTCATTATTCATTTTCTAATTTTTATTCAACCCATTTTAATTCTGATCCAATGGCCTCTTTTATATTTGATAATTTATGGATATTGAGTTGCTTTATAAGTCCTTGAAGTATATCTGGTACTAATTGTGGCCCCTTATATATCCATCCTGTATAAAGTTGAATTAATGATGCTCCAGAACAAATTCTTTCCCATGCTGACTCAGGACTATCTATTCCACCAACGCCAATTAAAATAATCTTTTTATCAATATTATGAATATGTTTTATTATTTGATTTGCTTTTTTTTGTAGAGGCCTTCCACTTAATCCTCCATTCTCTTCAGAAAGTAATAATCCGGTTTGCATGATCTTTCTATTTTCAAGACCTAATCTATCTATGCTGGTATTAGTAGCAATTATTCCATCGATGTTTTCCTCGATTATTAATTGGCAAATATCTTCAATATCTTTAAAGCTTAGATCTGGTGCAATTTTGATAAATAATGGTGGACAACTGGGTAAGTTTTTAATTTCTTGAATAAGTTCTTTTAGAAGAATTGGATCTTGTAACTTTCTTAGTCCTTCAGTATTTGGAGAACTTACGTTTATTGCTGCATAATCACAATATGGAATTAATAATTTTAGAGAAGTTAAATAGTCATCTTTTGCTTGAGATAAATCTGTAATTTTAGACTTACCAAAATTTATCCCTAAACAAATATTCTTTCTATTTTTTCTAAACTCAATTCCTTGTTCGACAAAGTTTTTAACTAGATTTTCAGCACCATTGTTATTGAAACCCATTCTATTTAATGCTGCCTCTTCTTTTGCTAATCTAAATAACCTTGGTTTGGGATTTCCATTCTGAGCAAATTTAGTTACCGTTCCAAGTTCAGCAAATCCAAAACCAAAATCTTTCCATATATTTGCAGCGTTTCCATTTTTGTCAAAACCCGCGGCTAAACCAATTGGATTACAAAAATTTATTCCACATATGTTCTGAGTTAATCTTTTATCAACTACAGAAAATTCTTTATTTAGATTTTTTAAGATAGAAGAAACTGCAGGCCAATTAGATTTTCTTGAACTGAACGATAGGAGGCTAAGAGATAAATTTGTTAAGTATTCTGCATCAATTCCAGAGTCTTTTTTTAATACAGGGGTAATCAAGTTTTTATAGAGATTTTTAAATACCCCCTTCTGTTCATTCATAAAAAATTAGGCTTCTTTTTTTTCTATTATCCAATATTTTTTATCTTTAGGAATCAATCTCCAATTACGCCATTCAAAAAGTGAATATTGTTTTATCTTTAAGTGGTTTTCTTCACCTAATAAGGTGTCTAGTTCAGGTGAACTTAAAAGGTACTTTTTTTCTGCAAATTTTTTAATTAATTCATTGCGGGAGAATAATTCCTGAATTTCTGCAGGTGCATTTTTTTCAAAAAAATCAACAGAGGATTCTGCTTTGTTTAAGTTACTTTCGATAGATATACCTTTGCTGTAATTAGTTGCAATTTTATCAACCCTATCATTTTGTTTATCCCCGCTATGACCTTTAACATATTCCATTATTAGGCCATTAATTCTTAGTTGATCAATTTTTTGCCATAGATCAAGATTTTGAACTGGTTTTCCTGAACTTGTTTTCCATCCATTTCTCTTCCAATTAATAATCCATTTTGTATAACCATCTATGACATATTTACTATCAGTTCTTAGTTTAAAGTTCTCTTTTAATTGGTAGGTTTTTAATTTCTCAAGAGTTTTTATAGCCGCAGTGAGTTCCATTCTATTATTAGTAGTATTTTGCTCGGAACCACCTATTTCTAATTCGCTGTTATCGTCAAAAATTATTAAACCGCCCCAACCACCTGGGCCTGGATTACCACTGCAGGCTCCATCTGTTGCGGCTTCAATCGCAATACTATCACTATTCATAATTTTTGAAGCCGATATTAAGGTTATCGGCTTGAAAAAAATGTACTCTTACTTAAGTGTAACTTTACCGCCAGCTTCTTCAATCTCTTTCTTTAAAGATTCAGCATCTGCTTTGGCAATTCCTTCTTTTACTGTTTTTGGTGCAGATTCAACAAGTGCTTTTGCATCACCAAGACCTAGACCAGTTGCATTTCTTACAACCTTAAGGACTTTGATTTTTGCAGCTGCATCAAAGCTTTCGAGAACTACATCAAATTCAGTTTTTTCTTCAGCAGCGCCACCATCTGCATCACCGCCAGCTGCTCCTGGAGCTGCCATTACTACACCTGCAGAAGCTGCAGCAGATACACCAAAAGCCTCTTCAATTTGCTTTACAAGCTCAGATGCTTCTAAAAGTGATAGAGATTTTAATGATTCAAGAATTTCTTCAGTTTTTGCGGACATTTTCTTAAAAGATAATTAGGGTTTGAATTTAGGATTCTGATTTTTCAGAATGTTGTTTAAGTGATCTAGCAAGTCCAGAAGGTACTTCATTGATAGAGATCGCAATTTTTGTTGCTATGCCATTTAGAGCACCAGCAATTTTTGCCATCAATACTTCTTTAGATGGAAGACTTGCAATTTCTTTTATTTCAGAATCGCTAAGAAGTCTGCCTTCAAATAAAGCTCCTTTGGTTTCGGATTTTTTGGTGTCTTTTTGAAAAGATTGGATCGCTTTTACAGCACCACCAACATCTTCTTTAATTAAGACAAAAGCATTAGTTCCGGTCAGTAAAGATTCAAGATCGTTCCAATTACTTTCTCCATCAATAGCTTTACGCATTAATGAATTTTTAGTAACTTTGCAGATGCCGTTAGTTGTTTGCAATCTAGATCGCAAATCTGACATCTCTTTGATAGTTAAACCTTTATAGTCAAGAACCACAGCCATTTCCGAGTCGTTTAAAAGAGATTTAATCTCAGTAACGATTTGTTGCTTATTCTCTAGTGTTCGGCCCATCGTTGTTTTTGGATCGTAGTTTAGGGAGAGCAGGAAATGCGGCAAAGTCCTTTTTAATAGAGGCCGCTTTTATTAGATCCAAAAAAGAAATAATTAAGACGAGTCCTCGGTAGGAATTTAAAATTTAGAATAACTAAATTAACCTACTTTCTTTGGCCGTATTATTGCAATTTAAATTATACTACAAGGCGTTAACCTTCAGGTTGGTGATCTTGTACAGCATTTATGTCTACTTGAACTGAAGGTCCCATTGTTGAAGTTACATAAAAAGTTTTCCAATACTTTCCTTTAGCTCCACTTGGTTTATTTTTATCAATTGATTCTTGTAAGGTTTTTAAGTTGTCAAATAGAGCCTCTTTTGTGAAACTTGCTTTTCCAAAGCGGACATGAACGATTCCAGCCTTATCAGCTCTAAATTCGAGCTTACCAGCTTTGAATTCTTTTATTGCATTAGCAATGTCATTAGTTACTGTCCCAGCTTTAGGATTAGGCATTAAACCTCTAGGTCCTAAAACTCTTCCTAATTTTGCAACCTTTGGCATCATATCTGGAGTTGCAATAAGTAGATCGAACTCCATATTTCCTTTGTTGATGCTTTCTACAAGATCTTCTTCGCCAAATAAATCTGCACCAGCAGCCTTAGCTTTCGATACATTCTCACCGCTTGTAATTACAGCAATTTTGATGCTTTGGCCAGTACCATGTGGTAATGCAACAGTGGTCCTTAATTGTTGATCAGTATATTTTGGATCAATACCTAGACGTATATGTGCTTCAATAGTTTCATCAAATTTTGCATTAGCATTTTCCTTGATAATACTAAGAGCTTCAAGTGGTGCGTAAACGCGATCTTCTATCTTTGTTGATAGAGCCGCCATTCTTTTAGATAGTTTTTTCATAATAATCTTGGGTGCAAACGGTTATTAACTAACCTCCCCTAAATAGTGAGAAATTGTGTATTGAACTCAATCAGTGATAGAGACGCCCATATTACGAGCAGTACCCTCAATTACTTTCATTGCTGATTCAACACTAGAACAGTTTAGATCAGGAAGCTTAGTTTTGGCTATTTCTTCTAATTGGGCTTTACTTATATTCCCAACAGAGCCTTTTGCGGATTCACCTGATCCTTTTTCAATACCAGCTGCTTTTGTTATTAAGACAGAAGCAGGAGGTGTTTTTGTGATAAAAGTAAAGCTTCTGTCTTCAAAAACAGAAATCTCGACTGGAATTACAAAACCTGCTTTATCTTGTGTCCTTGCGTTGTATTCTTTGCAAAATGCCATGATATTGACACCATGTTGTCCTAAAGCTGGCCCTACAGGAGGAGCAGGATTTGCTTTGCCTGCTTGTAAAGCAAGCTTGATAACTGCAACAATTTTTTTTGCCATTAGATTAGAGAATTTAAGCTGGAGTAGAAAATCATAATTTTACTTGATAAACAAGAACAATTAGAAATTAATTTTGTTTATTGATTTGGGAGAATTCTAATTCTACAGGAGTCTCGCGCCCAAATATTGAAAGTAATGCCTTTAATTTATTTCTTTCTCCGGAAACTTCTATAACTTCTCCCTGGAAATCCTTGAATGGACCACTAGTTACGATGATTCTATCTTTTTCTTCAATATCTAACTTGATTACAGCTTTTTTCTCTGATGCGCGCTTAAAGATTCTATTAACTTCTTGTCTTGATAATGGTCGAGGTTTGATATGACCTCGCGATCTTCCGCTGCCTCTACCGTCTTCAGCACCGACAAAGTTTATTACATTTGGAGTACTTTTAACAGCCATCATTGTATCCTCATCCAAAATCATTCTTACGAGGACATAACCTGGGAAAACTTTTTCTTCAGTAGTTTGTCTGCTTCCATCTTTTTTTAATTTAATTCCTGGAGTTTGGGGAATTTCAATTTCAATGATTCTATTATTAACACCCAAAGTTACTGATCTCTGTTCAAGAGTCGCTTTTACTTTTTTTTCACAGCTTGAAGCTACTTGAATTGCATACCATCTTGCGATGCTTGTATTTGCTTTTGAGGAAGCAAGGTTTGTAGTTAATTCATTACTCATTTTTCTGGAAGCTTAATTAAGATCTTTATTAATGGATATTTGGGAGATAATTCAACCAAAAATTTGCGAGGCTGCCCATCCATAGAATCTGCTAACAGAAGCAATGGCTGCAGCAGAAAAAGATACCATAATTATAACTGCTACTGATTCGCTAAAAAGTTGTTGTTTGTTAGGCCACACGACAAGTTTAAGCTCATCGTAAGTAGATCTAAAAAAATTATTCTTTTTTTTAGGCTCTTCAACTTCAGGAGAATCCTTTTTAAGAGGTTCTTTATTAGTAGTAGGACTTGTCACAAAATTTTTTTGAAATTAAGCTTTATGCTTTTGTTTTTATTTTAGCTTATTGATTTACTCCTCAGCTAGGTTTGAAAACGATCTCATCTTTTTTAGTAGGGTTAAGTTTAATTGTTATATTTTTTTTATTTTTGAAGTTATCCTCTAAAAGTTTTGCAGCCAAGGGATTTTCTATTTGTCTTCTAAGTTCCCTGCTAAGTGGCCTAGCACCATATTCAGGTTCGTAAGAATCGTTTGCAATTTTGTTGATAACTTTTCTGTCTATAGTGATATTTATTTTCTGCTCAAGTAGCAGGTTCTTTAAATCTTCTGTTTGTAGAACGATTATTTTTTGCAGCTCATCAATAGATAATGGATCAAACTTTACCACTTCGTCAATTCTATTTAAAAATTCAGGTCTAAAAATTGAAGACAATGCATTATTAATTGAATCATCTAGAGTTTGTTGATCTTTTGCTAACTTTCCCTCACTTTTAGAAATCTTTTGTGAATACTCCAGTATAGATTTACCAGCTAGGTTACTTGTCATAATGATTACCGTATTTTTGAAATCTACTGTCCTTCCTTGAGAGTCCGTTAATCTTCCTTCATCTAAGACTTGCAATAGGATATTAAATACTTCTGCATGTGCTTTTTCTATCTCATCAAGAAGTATTACTGAATAGGGTTTACGTCTTACAGCTTCAGTTAATTGACCTCCCTCTTCATAACCAACATAACCTGGGGGAGCTCCTAAAAGTCTTGCTACGGCATTCTTCTCCATATATTCACTCATGTCTAATCTTAAAAGTGCGTCTTCTTCATCAAATAAAACTGTTGCAAGAGATTTTGCTAATTCTGTTTTGCCAACACCAGTAGGACCCATAAATAAAAAAGATCCAATAGGTCTTTTAGGACTTTTCATACCAACTCGAGCTCTTCTAATTGCAGCAGAAACAGCTTCTATGGCTTTTTCTTGTCCAATAACTTTTTCACTTAGTTCTGTTTCTAGATTGACTAATTTCTTACGTTCATTTGAAACTACTTTAGAAATTGGAATACCTGTGATTTTTGATATAACATCTGCAATATCATCAGGTTCAACTTGATATTTAAAAGGGAAATTTCTATTTTTCTTTATTTTATTAAAGTTCTCTTCAAGTTTTTGTATGTCATTCTCTATTTCACTTAACTCTTCTTCAAGCTTTTCTAAATAATCTAGATCATTTTCAATTTCGCGATTTGATTTATCTTTAATTTGTTTGGTTAGCTTATCTTCTTCTTTCATTAAAATAGATAATTCCTCCATTTCTTCTTGTAAATTGTTCCAATTTTCCAAAAGAACGTTCAATTTTGCCTCTGATTGTTGTCTATTATTCAATAGTTTTTCTTGAGCTTCGATATTTTCTCCTTGCAAATTATTTAATTTTTCATCAATAGTATTAAGTTTGTTTTCTTGTTGGAGAATGACTTGAGGCATATTATTAGATTCGATTTTCAACTGTGCAGCTGCTTCATCAATCAAATCTATTGCACTATCAGGGAGACATTTATCGCTGATGTATCTATCGGCCAATTTTGCAGAATAGTTTACAGCCTCTTCAGAAATTTTTATGCCATGATGTGATTCATATTTCTTTTTGATCCCTTGTAATATTTTTGCGCTTAATTCTACTGAAGGTTCATTAACAGCTATCTTTTGAAAGCAATTATTTAATGCCTGATCTTTTTCAATAGTTTCACGAAATTTCTCAGGTGTTGTTGTACCGATACATCTAAGTTCTCCTTCAGCTAGTAAAGGTTTTAAGATATTACTGATGTCGGTAGAAGATCTGTTAGAACTTAATATTGAGTGAATTTCATCAATAAATAGAATCATTCCTTGGTTTGGATTATTTAGTTCCTGCATTATTAAGCTTAGTCTTTCCTCTAGTTGACCTCTAAATTTGGTCCCAGAAACTAATGCACCTAAGTCAAGTGAAATAATTTTTAAGTCCTTTAAAGTATCAGGAACTTTTTTGTCTGCAATTAATTGAGCAAGTAATTTTGCAATTGAGGTTTTACCAACCCCAGGATTGCCAATAAGTATAGGGTTATTTTTATTTCTTCTGCAGAGTACCCTCATTACATTATTGATTTCATGTTCTCTTCCTAAAACTGGATCCAGTAAGCCTTTTTTAGCTGATTCTGTTAAATCTTTTCCATAAATTGAAAGAGCATTTTCATCTTTTTCAACTTTTTTTTTGGTTTCAATTTGAAGTTCACTTTTCGGTAATGGAACAATAGCTTTTTTAAATTTTTCTTCTTTTACAAAAGTCTCGTTAGTCTCGTTGTTTGATTCAAAATTAGATTGATTATTTATTTCAATTACATTCCCATAATTAAAGGAATCTTTTGATTGATTAATATTTGGGTAAAACTTTAATTCTTCCTCTAATTTTTCCATTGAAAGGTTTCCTTCTTCAAAAACATAATTTCCAATTCTTAAATCTCTTCCAAGAGCAATTAGTAAATGAGGGATTTCTATTAATCTCGATCCCCATTGAGTTTTAATCTGATTAGCGTTATCTAATAAAATTTCTAAATCTTCTCCTATAGTAAAAATATCTGACTCATTTGTTGGTGTCTCTTCTAAAAAATCTTCTGTTATGTCTAACACTGTATCTTGGTCGATTGATAATTTTTCAATGAAGGCAAAGAATTCACTTGATGAGAACAATGTATGAATTATGTGTTCAATATTAAATTCGCTATGATCCCATTTTTTTGCGGTTTCTTCCCCTAATAAAAGAAGATTCCAACTAATATCGCTAAATAGTTCAGGACTTGATGTAAGTGTTTCTCTCATAAACTATAAAAACTATAGTTGATTAATAATTAATATTCTAAATAGGATATGCATTAATAATCATCCAATAATTTTCAAATTGTAAGATGAATTTGAATATTATTTAGATGAGAGGATTTACGAGGGACTTTAGAATAAAAAAAACGTTAAATAATATCTAAGCTCTTATAAAATTAAAATTATAGTTGGTTAACAAATATATTTCAGATATTAGCCAAATAGTTCAGCTATTAATAGGATTTAAATAGTAATAATTAAATTGTGAAAGAAACTATTGATTTTCTTATTGATACTGTTGAAGCAAGGCAAGTCCTTGATTCAAGAGGTAATCCAACTGTAGAGGCAGAAGTATTTCTGGAATGTGGTGCAAGTGGTAGAGCAATTGTTCCCAGCGGAGCTAGCACTGGTGCTCATGAGGCACATGAATTAAGAGATGGAGGTTCGAAATATATGGGAAAAGGAGTTTTGAATGCTGTTAATAAAATTCATGAAACAATATCACCGGCTTTATGTGGTTTGTCATCTTTAGATCAAACTGCAGTAGATAAATTAATGATTGAAATTGATGGAACTCCTAATAAGTCTAACCTTGGAGCAAATTCAATCCTTGCAGTAAGTCTTGCAAATGCTAGAGCATCAGCAAATGCTTTAGACATTCCCCTATATAGATATCTTGGAGATCCATTATCCAATCTTCTTCCAGTCCCATTGATGAATGTAATAAATGGTGGTGCTCATGCACCAAATAGTCTTGATTTTCAAGAATTTATGCTTGTTCCACATGGAGTTAATAATTTCAGTGAATCATTAAGAATGGGGACTGAAATTTTTCACTCATTAAAATCATTACTTGATCAAAAAGGTTTATCTACTGCTGTAGGCGATGAGGGTGGATTTGCCCCGAATTTGACATCAAGCGAAGAAGCAGGGGACTTATTATTAGAAGCAATTCAAAAAGCCGGATTTAAGCCTGGTGAGCAGGTATCTTTAGCTTTAGATGCTGCTAGTACTGAATTTTATAGTGATGGTATTTATAAATATGAAGGTAAGAGTTTTAATAGTTCTGAAATGATTTCATATCTTTCAAGATTAGTTTCTAATTATCCCATAGTTTCAATAGAGGACGGTTTAGCTGAGGATGATTGGGAGGGTTGGTCAGAATTAAACAAAGAATTAGGGAATAAAGTTCAGCTTGTAGGTGATGATTTATTCGTTACTAATACAGAAAGATTACGGAAAGGGATTATAGAAAAATCTGCCAATTCAATCCTAATAAAGGTAAATCAAATTGGAACATTAACTGAAACTTTGGAAGCTATTGAGTTAGCTAAAATATCTGGTTTCACAAGTGTTATAAGTCATAGAAGTGGTGAGACTGAAGATACAACAATTGCAGATTTATCTGTTGCCACAAGATCTGGTCAGATCAAGACTGGCTCTTTGAGTAGAAGTGAAAGGATTGCAAAATATAATAGGCTTTTAAAAATTGAGGAGGAATTAGGAAATCAAGCAAGATTCGCTGGAGCTTTAGGTTTAGGTCCCAAAAATATATAGTTATTTTTATCGTTTAAGTTTTTCTAAACGTGAGCCTTTTCTCATACTTAATTGGCACTTTATCCAATCAACACTTATTGGTAGCGCAAAAAAAAGTGGCAACAATGCAAAATTATTTTGTTTATTGGTTACAAGTAGAGCAGATGCAATTGATAAGCTTCCTATGAGAATTGAATGGCCTAAAGTTTTTTGAGCCGTAAACATTTTTTTGAATTGCCTATCAGACTCTCCCATTCTTATTTGCAATTGTAAATCGCCTTGTTCTAATCTTTCTAAACTTTCATCTATTCTTTTGGGAATTCCAACAGCTTTCGATCCTAGTTCACCTACTTGCCGTCCAAATTGGTTAATTAAATCGTTGGGACTTTGATTATTTGAAGTCATAAGTTCTATTAAATAGGGCTTGGTAACTGATACAAGGTTAAACCCTGGATCAAGCATTCTACCAACTCCTTCAAAAGTTGATAAAGCTCTCATCACAAAGATTAAATCTACTGGCAGTTGAAATGGCGTTTCATAAACCAGTTCGTATAAATCTCCAGATAATTTTTCAATAATATTAGGACTAAATGGCGGAGTTAAGGCTTCTTTAAGCATCAATCTGACTAATCTTCTGACTGGTCCTACATCAATATCTTTTGAAATTAGCCCAGCTTGTTGTAATTGACTAACAAGTGATGAGGCGTCTCTAAGAGCAGCAGCCTTAACCATCCCCCCTAATCTTGTTTGAAGATTATTTGAGATGTTCCCCATCATTCCAAAATCATAAAAAATTAATTTACCCTTACTTGAAACTGCTAGATTCCCTGGATGAGGGTCTGCATGAAAAAAACCATAATTTACTAATTGTTTCAAATAGCTGATGGCACCTATTTCTGCAATCTTAGGTAAATTAATTTCTTGTGATTGTAATTTTTCTAAATCGCTTATTTTTGTTCCTTCTAAATAACTTAAACAAAGAACTTTTTCACTGCTCATATCCCAAATTACTTCAGGGACTTCAACATTTTCATCATCAAGAAATTGCTGTCTGAATCTTGCTGCATATTGTGCTTCACAATTAAAATCAAGCTCTTTCATGAGAACTTTCCTACACTCTCTAGCAATTTCAACCCAGTTTCTACCTCGACTCCAATTCTTGTTTTTCTGTAACAATCCTGCTATTTGTTGCATTATGCCCAAATCGATAATAAACAATTCTTTTAAATTGGGTCTTTGAACCTTAAATACTACTTTCTTACCATTTTTTAAAGTCGCTCTATGAACCTGAGCTAGTGATGCTGATCCAACCGGATCACATATTATTTGATCTATTTCATTAAACTTAGACCCTAGTTCATCTCTTATAGTTTCTTCAACTTGCGCAAATGAAAAATTAGGAACTTGATCCTGTAATTTAGACAATTCCTGTATCCAGGTATTAGGAATCAAATCAGGTCTCGCTGATAATAATTGTCCAATTTTAATAAATGCTGAACCAAGCTTTATTAATTGATTAGTAAACCACCTAGCTCTTTTAATTTGGACCCTACTTTTTTCATTGCTTTTAGTTTGGAAAATTGAAAATCTAATATTGTCTATCCACAAAATTGTTAAAAGCGAAATCAGAGTTATCCAAATAAGAAAGGCCCTCTTCAACTTTTTTAAACGGTAATGAAGAATGTGAAAACTCATTTCATTTGATTATTTGTGGTTTTATTAAAGAGATCAATTTGTTTATTGATATCTTCAATTTCATTTAAAGCTTTTTTTATTTTGGAATCTTGATAAGTATTTGCAGACTCATTTTCTTGCATATTTTCAGCTTTTTCCATTCTTGAGGCTTCTTCAATTATGGATTCTTTCAAACTATCAAATTCTTTTTTGATAATTTCTGGAGCATCCTGAGCAATATTTGTTGCTTCTTCAATTTTGTCAACCAATATCTCGTTTAATTTTTCGGTTACTTTTTTAATGGCAGCTTTTAAAAGGTAATCAGAGTTGGTCATGAAAAATATAATGTTTCAACGGCAATTGATTTTTCGATATGACCTAATAATAGATCAATACAGAACATTTCACGTAACTGATCATTTTGATAATTAATTTTTTATGTTTTTCCTATGTAAGTTTGTTTCTATATTAAGCTTTTTTCTCTTTTTTCTTTTAACTTATATCTATATAAAGGTTCAGGTATTTACTCAAAAATATCTTCTAACCAAGAACTCATCTAATTAACTACTAAAAAAGGAGTTTTTTAAAATTGGAAATCATTGAGTCAGATGTAGTTATTATCGGAGGAGGTCCGGCAGGATGTACTTGCGCACTTTATACATCTCGTTCAAACTTAAAAACAGTAATTTTAGATAAAAATCCATCTGTTGGCGCCTTAGCAATAACTCATCAAATAGCTAATTATCCAGGTGTTCCGGTTGATATAAGTGGAGAGAAATTACTTACTCTAATGAGAGAACAGGCTGTGCAATACGGCACAGATTATAGAAGAGCGCAAGTGTTTGGAATAGACGCTAGTGGAGAATGGAAAATGGTTTATACGCCCGAAGGCACTTTCAAAGCTAAAGCACTCGTACTAGCAAGTGGAGCAATGGGTAGGCCTGCATCATTTAAGGGCGAAGCCGATTTTCTTGGCAAAGGAGTAAGTTATTGTGCTACATGTGATGGGGCTTTTTATAAAAATAGAGAAGTTGCCGTTGTTGGAGTGAACAAGGAGGCAATTGAAGAGGCAACTGTTCTAACTAAATTTGCATCAACTGTGCATTGGATTACATCAAGTGACCCTAAATCAGATAATGAAGAAGCTATGGAATTGATGGATAATTCAAATATAAAACATTGGAGTAGAACAAGATTATTGGAAATATTGGGCGATGATATGGGTGTGAATGGGGTTGTTGTAAAAAATAAACAAGAAGAAAATCCCATCAATTTAAATTTAGATGGAGTGTTTGTCTACATGAGTGGTTCAAAGCCGATTACTGATTTTTTAGGGGATCAGATTGCTTTAAAAGAAGACGGAGGAGTTATTGTTGATGACTTTATGTCTACAAACTCTGATGGAGTATGGGCTATTGGAGATATAAGAAATACTCCATTTAAGCAAGCTGTAGTTGCGGCTTCTGATGGATGTATTGCTGCAATGTCAATTGATAGATACTTAAATAGTCGAAAAAATATAAGAGTAGATTGGATTCATTCTTAAAAATAAATATTACTTCTCTAATTTAAAGGGGTGTTGCTTCAGAAATATAAGCAACTCCTCCGTAATAGCTTAAATCGTCCCTGATGTTATCTCTCATTTTATCTATTAATTCTTGCTCACAAAAAACAATTACATGAGCATTTGCTCCTAATCCTGTAAATTCCATATCTTCAGTAACAACTCTTTCAGGCCCTCTTCCTGTGGCGTGTTTCATAACTGTGTATCCAGGAACATTCGCTTTTTCTAATGTTTTAATGATTGCATCTAGTTCTCTTTCACTAAATATTAAGTCTAATCTTTTCATTTTTATAAAGGGGAAAGTGGGATAATAGTATTTACTAAACTCATATATATAGGAATGCCGAGAACTATATTGAATGGGAAAGTTAGACCTAGTGTAGTTGAAATATAATAACTAGATTTAGCTTCTGGAACTGTCATTCTCATCGCTGCAGGAACTGCTAAATAAGAGGCGCTTGCACATAAAACCACAAATAAAAGTGCGTTGCCAGGTCCTAAAGATAAAAATCTTGCAACGATAACACCAATAAATGCATTAAATAAAGGCATAAAAATGGCAAATCCAATCAAGAACGAACCCGCATTTTTCAGTCTTGGCAATCTTTGAGCAGCGACTATCCCCATATCTAACAAGAAGAAGCATTCTGCTCCATAGAATAATTGTCCAGTAAAAGGCTCCATTTTTTCAATTCCTGAGGGATTACTGGAAGCAGTGAGAAATCCTACAATCAAGCTTGAGAGCAATAAATAAACTGATCCATTCAAAAGGGATTCATGTAATATTGCGCTTAAATGCATTTTTCTTGATTTTGGTCTATTTTTTGGAGCTGCAAATTTTACCAGTAATAAACCAACAATGATGGCAGGAGACTCCATTAAAGCTAAGGCGCCAACCATAAACCCATCAAAAGCTATTTTTTGACTTTCTAAAAAACTTTCTGCAGAAATAAATGTTACAGCACTTATTGAGCCGTATGCTGCTGCTATTGCAGCGGAATTAAAGACATCAAACTTAAATCTTAAAATTAAGAATCCAATAAGAGGGATTACTAGTGACATAAGTATTGCAGCACTTAAAGTCGGCAATACTTGATCAGTAAACCCACTTTTCTGTATCTCTATACCTCCTTTAAAACCAATAGCTAGAAGAAGATATAAGGAGAAGAGTTTAGGTAATGGAGCTGGTATTTCTAAATCAGATTTAAAGAGTACTGATATTGCTCCAATTAAAAAGAAAAGAACTGGCGGGGCTAATACATTTTGCAGAATTGGACTTATTTCCATAAGTTTTTAGGCTATTTCATTTAAAGCTGTTTCTAAAGCTTCTTTTCTTGTCTCAATGATGCCTTCAACTCCAAACTTAGCTAATCTATCCTTTACTTTTTCATTAGCACCAGCAACAAATGCTTTTCTGGAATTATTTTTTGCTTCTTGCATCATATCCTCAATTGCAAGAGTCGCCGTCACTCCAAGTCTTGGTACATCAGTGATATCTAATATCAAAACCTTGTAGTTTCTTACTAGCATCATCCTCTCAGATATACCTTTAGCTGCTCCAAAACTTAGTGGTCCTTTAAGTCTAAATAACATTACTTCACCTGAACATCTATCTAGTAGTGCTTTTTCATCAGCAGGTAATGCATTTTTAGCTTGAGCATCTTTTGATAAAGGATTATCCTCATCCATACCTTCTAGTTGAGTTTCGGTTATTGAATCAATTGTTAGCATATTAGCTATGAATACACCAACTAAAACTGCCCAAATTAAATCCCAAAACACTGTCATCAGCAGTACGCCATACATTACAACTGCAGTTTTTAAAGATAATTTGTGAGCTCTCCTCAAGAACCCCCAATCAATAATATCTAGACCAACTTTTATAAGAATTCCTGCTAGCAAGGCAGTTGGTATTTGCTCAGCTAAGGGACCTGCACCAACTAAAACTATCAATAAGACAACTGAATGAACCATACCAGAAAGTGGTGTGGACCCTCCAGATTTAACATTAATAACTGTTCTCATTGTTGCTCCTGCTCCAGGTAAACCTGAAAACAAACCTGCAACAGCATTTCCTATTCCTTGACCAATAAGTTCTCTATCAGAATTATGTTTTGTTTGAGATATATTATCTGCTACAAGAGATGTTAGTAGGGAGTCAATTGCACCAAGCACTGCGAGCACTAATCCTGCCTTAAAAATAATTGGAAAATATTGATTAAAACTTGGGAAATTTAAAGATGGAACTCCCCTTGGGATTTCTCCAATTCTATCAATGGCTCCATCTCCAAAAATTAAAATTGATATGGGAGTTACTATCAATAGTGCTAAAAGAGGAGAAGGAACCCACTGACTTATTTTTCTAGGAGTAAGAAATACAATACCTAGCGTCATTATTGCTACTCCAATAGCAGCACCGTTTGGCTGGAAATTTGAAAATACAGTAGATAATGATTCGACTACTCCACCACGAGTGCTAATTCCTAATAATGGACCAATCTGCAGTGCAATTATTATTACTCCAATACCAGACATAAATCCTGAAACAACAGAATATGGAACTAAAGTAATATATTTACCTAGTTTTAAAATCCCAAATAATATTTGCAGTAAGCCCCCAATTACTACAGCTGCCATCACTAAAGGTAAAATTTGACCTGCAGTCAGATCTCTTGGAACCCCCACTGCTGCTAAGCCTGCTACTACGCCAGCAACAGTTACACTCATAGGACCGGTAGGTCCACTAACTTGAGCAGGTGTTCCTCCGAATAATGCGGCTAAAAAACCAACTACTACTGCCCCATATAGTCCATAAATTGCTCCACCAGGCCCTAACGCTGCATTACCAAAAGCAAGAGCGAGAGGCAAAGCCACCACTGCGGCTGTGATCCCTCCGAGAATATCGCCTCTCACATTCTTTAGATGAAATCCATTAATTATTTTCAAAGATAATCTCCTTAAAATAAACACTTGACTAAAAGATATTATCTCTTTATGACGTAAATTTGTGAAAAATGAAGTTTGTGCAAAATATTTTTGTAACTTTTTTTGCTCTTAGCTAAATAAATTTTAGTTAATTTTCCTGAACAAAATTAGTCTCTGATTGATTTATGTGCGAGGCGAGCGATTAATGTATTAGGTAAATATTTTCAATTTAAATAATATTCAAATGAATTCGATTATTCGTCCTAGAAGATTAAGAAGAACTGAAGCAATTAGAGAAATGGTTAGAGAGAACTATCTAACGGCAGCTGACTTTATATATCCATTATTTATTCATGAAAAAGATTTTAAAGAGGAAATTTCAGCAATGCCCGGAACTTATAGATGGGATATTAATGGCTTAATAAAGGAGGTTACTAGGGCATGGGAATTGGGAATAAGGTGTGTGGTTCTTTTCCCAAAAATCAACGATAGCTTAAAGACTGAAGATGGAGCAGAGTGTTTTAATGAAGACGGTTTAATACCTAAAGCTATTCGAATATTAAAAAAAGAGATTCCTGAAATGGCAATAATGACAGATGTTGCCTTGGACCCATATTCTTGTGATGGTCATGACGGATTAGTTGATGAAACTGGAAAGATATTGAACGACGAAACAATCGAAATTTTAAAAAAACAAGCTTTAACACAAGCAAGAGCTGGAGCTGATTTTATTGGCCCTAGTGACATGATGGATGGGAGAGTTGGAGCAATTAGGACTGCTCTTGATAGTGAAGGATTTAGTGATGTAGGAATTATTAGTTATACAGCTAAATATTCATCTGCTTATTATGGTCCATTTAGAACTGCTTTAGATTCGGCTCCTAGAGAAAATAGTAAGAAAATAATTCCAGATAATAAGTCTACATATCAAATGGACCCTGCCAATTCAAAAGAGGCTTTAATTGAATCTGCATTGGATCAGTATGAAGGAGCTGATATTTTGATGGTAAAACCAGGAATTTCATATTTGGATATTGTTTATAGACTAAGCACATTTTCAAATAAGCCCATAGCTGCATACAACGTTAGTGGGGAGTACTCCATGGTAAAGTCTGCTGCTATGAAAAACTGGATTAATGAAAAAGATATTGTTTTAGAAACGTTACTTAGTTTCAAAAGAGCAGGAGCAAAACTGATACTCACTTATCATGCTTGCGATGCATCTAAATGGTTGCGGGATAATTAAAAACTCATTATTAACAAAAATTTGGTTTATTCTTAGATTAATAATAAATTAAATACTTTGTTTTGAAGTTATCACAAGAAGTAAATAGGATTGGTCACATCGCACTAAGAGTAGAGAATCTCGAAAGGGCCAAATCTTTTTATATTAAGCTTGGTATGAATTTAGTTTGGGACGATAAAGATTGGTCATATTTAGAAGCTGGTAAAGGGAAAGATGGACTTGCGTTGTTAGGCCCTAGCTACAAAGCTGCTGGACCACACTTTGCTTTTCATTTTGAAAATAAAAAAGAAGTTGAAAATATTCAAAATGATTTAAAGAATTCTGGTGTAAAAGTTGGTCCTTTACATGAACATAGAGATGGAACAGCATCTTTTTACATGAAGGATACTGAAGGAAACTGGCTCGAGATGCTTTATGTTCCTCCTGAAGGGATTCAATCGAATGTTTGATTCTTTTTTTTTGTATGCAAGAGAAAAGTTATTCTAAAAAATCATATTCAGATAACACCTTAGAAGAAGAATCTATAAGCCTTTTAGAGTGGGATTCATTAAAAACGCATTTATCTTCATTCGCCTCAACGGAAATGGGTAAACGAGCAATTTTAAGTTTTGCTATTCCTTCAGAATACGAAGCCTCTAAAAGACTGTTGAATGAAACTGTTGAAATAAATGATCTAGAAAATAATTTAGATAAATCAATTAGTTTTTCTGGTGTTTTTGATATTAGTAGAAATATTGAAATTTGTTCCAAGGGAGGTGTAATTTCATCTTCTGAATTGTTAGAAATAGCAAAAACAATTGCTGCAGCAAGAAATTTAAAAAAAATCTTATTAGATTTTGAAGAAAGGCCTTATATTTCATCATTTACAAAAAATTTAATTGACCATCAGAATATCGAAACGATTTTTAAAAAAGGCATTGAATCTAATGGAAGGATTTCAGACAATGCAAGTAATGAACTATCTATTTTTAGAAAAGAATTTTTATCTAAGAAACTTGAAAGAAAAATATTAGTTGAGAAATTTATTCAAAAGAATTTAGCTTATTTGCAAGATACTACTATTGGAGATCGATACGGTAGGCCTGTTTTAGCAGTCAAAGTTAATTATGTAGATAAATTTAAAGGCATAATTCATGACTCTTCATCCTCAGGAAATACAGTATATTTTGAGCCTGAAAGTGTAGTTATTAAAGGTAATAAGATTGCTTCTTTAGAGGCTAGGATCACAGCAGAAGAATTTAAATTACTTAAGAAATGGTCCCAAGTTGTTAGTGATAATTCAGAAAGTCTTATTGAAATGGCATCCATTTTATTGAGATTAGAAAATGCTCTAACTCGTTCAAGATATTCGAAATGGATTGGAGGTAAAACTCCTACCTTTGATAAAAATCCTATTATTTCTTTAATTGGTTTTTCTCATCCGTTATTGATTTGGGAACATAAGAAAAAAGGAGCCCCTCCCCCAGTGGCTGTCGATTTTCATATAAATAGAAATATTAAGGTTGTAGCTATTACAGGTCCAAATACTGGAGGTAAAACGGCAGCTTTAAAAGGGTTGGGTTTGTCTTTACTTATGGCTAGAGCAGGATTATTGATACCCTCAACTGATAACCCTATTATCCCTTTTTGTCCAAATATATATGTGGATATAGGAGATAATCAATCATTAGAAGACAATTTATCTACCTTCAGTGGACATATATCCCGCATAAAAGAGATATTGGATTCACTTGATAATAAGAAAGGATTATCTGTTGTTTTGTTAGATGAGATTGGATCTGGTACAGATCCTCTTGAAGGAAGTGCTCTTGCGATGGCTTTATTAAAAGAATTTGCAAATAAATCTGATATCACTTTGGCAACTACACATTATGGAGATATTAAGTCTTTAAAATATAGTGACTCAAGATTTGAAAACGTATCAGTTGCCTTTGATGAGGATTCTTTAAAGCCAAAATATATACTCAACTGGGGCATTCCTGGGAGAAGTAATGCTTTGTCAATTTCAAAGAGAATTGGTCTCGACGAAAGCATACTCAATGAAGCTGCAAATTATCTAAAGCCAAAAGAAGTTGATAATATTAATAGTATTATTAAAGGACTTGAGGAAGAGAAGATTAAACAACAAAATTCTGCAGAAGCGGCTGCAGAACTGATCGCAAGGACTGAAATATTACATGATGAACTGAAGAGAAATTATGAATATCAAAAAATTAATGCTGAAAAAATACAGGAAATTGAAAGGTCTAAATTATCAAAACATATTGTATCCGCTAAAAAAGAGGTAATAGATTTGATTAAAAAATTAAGAGAGAAAAATGTTAATGGAGAAGATACGAGAATTATTGGAAAAAGATTAAAGGAAATTGAGACGGAACATTTAACCCAAAAAAAATTTGAAAAGTCAATATCATGGAATCCTCAGGTAGGGGATTTTGTAAAAATTAAAAGTCTAAATAGTACAGGACAAATTGTAGATTTAGATAAAAAAGGTGGTTTTTACGAAGTAAAATGTGGTTCATTTAGAAGCACATTATCTTTAAATGACTTTGAAGGTATTAATGGAGAAAAGCCTAATTTCAAAAGGTCAAAAATTGAGATCAAGTCTACAAGGGAAGATTTTTCTTTTTCTAAAATTAGAACGAGTAAAAATACAATTGATGTAAGAGGGCTAAGAGTTCATGAAGCCGAAATAATTATTGAAGAGAAAATTAGAAAATTTCATGGACCGCTATGGATTGTTCATGGAATTGGCACAGGGAAATTAAAAAAAGGACTAAGAAATTGGTTATCAGGTTTAAATTATGTTGATAAGATTGAAGATGCAGCCAACAACGAGGGTGGACCTGGTTGCAGTATTGCGTGGATAAAATAAAATTTAAAAAACTTAGAAAACAATTTAATAAGCGTAATTAAGTGCAATTTATTGATCAGGCAAACATTATTCTTAAAGCTGGAAAAGGTGGCAATGGAATAGTCTCATTTAGAAGAGAAAAATTCGTTCCTGCTGGAGGACCTTCCGGGGGGAATGGTGGCAGAGGGGGTTCTGTTATTTTGATGGCTGATAATAATCTTCAAACATTATTAGATTTCAAATTCAAACGAGAAATAATTGCTGAAGATGGATGCAAAGGAGGTCCTAATAAGAGATCAGGAGCTTCAGGTGAGGATAGAATCCTTAAAGTTCCATGCGGTACAGAAATAAGGGATATTAAAACCGGAATCATTTTAGGAGACTTAACTAAAGATAAACAGAGTTTAACTATTGCCATTGGAGGAAGAGGCGGACATGGTAATGCTTACTACTTAAGTAATCAAAATAGAGCCCCAGAATCATTCACTGAAGGAAAAGATGGTGAGATATGGGAGGTTCAATTAGAACTAAAACTTCTTGCAGAGGTTGGGATTATAGGCCTTCCAAATGCTGGTAAAAGTACTTTGATTTCCGTTGTATCATCTGCCCGTCCAAAAATTGCAAATTATCCTTTCACGACACTAATACCTAACTTAGGTGTAGTAAGAAAAATTGATGGGAATGGTTGCCTTTTTGCGGATATTCCTGGATTAATATCAGGTGCTGCTGATGGAGTGGGTTTAGGGCATGATTTTTTAAGGCACATCCAAAGAACGAAGATACTTATTCACTTAATTGATGCAATTGCAGAAAATCCTTTACATGATTTTGAGATTATTGAGCAGGAATTAAAAAAATATGGGAAAGGTCTTTTAGATAAAGAGAGGATAATAGTATTGAATAAAATGGAGCTGGTAGATGATGATTATTTGAAAATAATTACAAAAAAGTTAGAAGATTTATCTAAAAAGAAAGTCTTAGTTATTTCTTCATCTTTAAAAAAAGGTTTATCTTCACTGCTATCTGAAGTATGGAAGAGGTTCTAACTTAAATTAAAATTTTTTTGTAAAAAAATACACTTGATTTAATAATGAAAATTAGTCATAAATAAGATACGCCTTTAAAACAATATGAATTTCTATACTTGCTTTGATCAACAAGGAAACATAATAGCTAGATGTCAAACGATTCAAGATATCGAGGTTTTGAAGAAAATGGGAAGACCAATTGTAGAAGTCAAGGAAATGAAAAATGAGGAGTCGGTTGTTTGTTCTCTTACAGGGAGCCCATCTGACTTTAATAGAGATTACTAAAGAATTTAACAAATAAAAAAAGGACTCTTGAAGCCCTTTTTTATTGTGCATTATCGATCAAAAGAAAAATCAATCATCATAAACAAGACATTCCGGTTCATCCGGATTGGCATCGCAGAATAGTTCCAGAGCATTAGGGTCATGTTTATCATCTGGATGATGATCCTTATATTCTTCGAGTTCTTTTAGCTCTTCAGTTAAATGTCTGACCTTGGGAAGATTGCCCTCTGCTTTTGCAGATTCGATTTCCGATTGATCTTTTTGGATGTGTTCGTCAATGGATTTCATTTTAAGCTTTTCGTACTTTAGTAGACATACATAACATAGTTAATTTCTAATGAAATTGCATTATCTGTGAACTAAATAAGTGTTCATTACAACATCATTTTTTTTTCTAAATTAATTTATGTATTTTTTAGGACTTTAATCTCATTATTTCCTCTAACGATGGTAAAACTGGGATTATTTGATTTGGGTTTAAAGGGAATAATGCTTTGTAGTAATCTTTTTTCCATTCATCGTCGAAGCATGTCCTATTTACGTTAGATAAGTTAAAGAATTTCAATCTCCATTCAATAATCTTTTCGAAACTTGAAAGTTCTTGTTCAGTACATTTGAAAAGTTTGCTATAAATCAATTCCCATCTTATAAGAGTTGGAAAAAGGTAAATATCTGCATAGGTTAACTCTTCTCCAAATATCCAGTCCCCTTTGTTTTTCTCTAGTAAATTTTCAACTTCATTTATAGCCGTGAAAAGATTTTGACTTGCTTTTTCGTAAGCTGACTGGTTTCTGGCGAAACCACATTTATATACGCCATCATTAATGCTGTTATTAATTAAATCTAAAAATTTTTGATTACAATTTTTAATGCTTAATGTCTTATATTTCGATTCATTTTTTATTGAATTGAGCAGCCTTATAATCTGTGAACTTTCATTAGACAAAATATTTACTTCATCTTTTACAAAACTAATTAAAAGAGGTAATGTCGCTCTAAAAATAATCTTTTCATTAGCATTTTTGTAAAGGTCTGAAAGTCTTATATATCCTTTAATACTTGTATTGAAGATCCATTCGCCATGCTCAACATCTGCTTTTAAAAAAATAACCTTAACTTTTTTTGATAAATGTTTTATTTCGTGGACGAGTAAAGTTCTTTGACACCATGGACAAGAATTGCCTACTAACAAATAAATTTGCCCATGCTCATTATTAATATCGTATTCACTATCAATTGTTATACCTTTGGGCCTTATATAATTACCATGTAAATCTGATGGTGCAAAGCCATTCATTAGTTGAGTCCAAAACCAAAACCAGAATTTTTTGGAGGCCTTAATAAGGTGTCTATTTTGCATAAAATTTTATTTTAAAAAAAATGACTGTTCAAAGAATACTTATCGTTTCAGGCACTCATGGGAATGAAATTAATCCTGTTTGGGCGGTTAAACAATTTAATAGAGAGGAAAATAGTTTAAAACATGGTATTGAGTATGAATTCATCATAGGTAATCCTGTTGCCTATGAAAAAGGGTGCAGATATATAGATGTAGATTTAAATAGATCTTTTAAAGAAAGTGAGAATTGTGATCAACAAAAGAATAGCTTTTATGAAACAAATAGAGCCAATTTTTTGTTAGATGAATTTGGAGTTGACGGATCTAAACCCTGTCAAATTGTAATCGATTTGCATACTACTACTGCAAATATGGGAACTAGTATTGTTTTGTATGGGAGGAGATTCAAAGATTTTTGTTTAGCTGCGTTACTGCAGAACAAATTTGGATTGCCTATTTATTTGCACGAAAAAGATAAAGCTCAAACAGGCTTTCTTGTAGAAGCTTGGCCATGTGGTCTAGTTATTGAAATAGGAGCTGTAGCACAAAATTTTTATGATCCAAAAATCATAGATAGATTCTCTCTAATAATTAGCTCCCTAAGGGAAGAGATAGATAAATTAAAAAATAACCTTATAGAACTCCCAAAGGAATTGGTTGTTTATGTTCATCAAGGAAGCATAGATTATCCAAGAGATAAAAAAGGAGATATTGATGGCCTAATTCATCCTGAGAGAATAAATCAAGATTGGAAAATGATTAAAAAAGGAGATCCATTATTTCTTGATAGCCAAGGAATAGTTCACAAATATGACGGAGACCAATTGATTTGGCCTGTTTTTATTGGAGAAGTTGCTTATAAGGAAAAAAATATTGCCATGAGTTACACAAAAAAAGAAGTTATTTGTTCCAAAAAACAATGGGTTCAAGATTTTGAAAGTCTTTAAATTAAGAAACCGGAACAATAAATCATTGAAAATTAATAAGGATTTTTTATTTAATAGATAAGTTTATTTAATGTTCAATACTTTAATGTTTTTTACTAACTCTTAAACCTTAAAAACCTAAATTCTTTCGCTCCAATAGATAACAGCTCCAAAACCCTCTAATTGCAGTCTTCTAAACCTAGCCTCTTTTAAGGAAACTACCTCTTTCGATCTTTTTCCGTTAAGAAGCCATTCGATTATTACCAAGTTTAATCACCAATTACAAAGAAAATATTAAGACACAAAGTCTCTTTTCTTAGTATTTCGCAAAAATAACTTTACCTACAGAAAAATAATTTACACATTTTTAGCGATTTTGGTCTAAAATCTTCGAAGCGGGATTTATTTTCCGTTTTTATTTACACGTCTCACTTTAGAGACATACTTTACGAACTCATGACAACTATTCAGCAGCAGCGTTCTTCGCTGTTAAAAGGTTGGCCACAGTTTTGTGAGTGGGTAACATCAACTAACAACAGAATTTATGTTGGTTGGTTCGGCGTCTTAATGATTCCATGCCTACTTACAGCAGCGGCTTGCTTCATCGTTGCATTCATCGCAGCACCACCAGTAGACATCGACGGAATTAGAGAGCCAGTTGCTGGTTCATTCCTATACGGAAACAACATCATCTCAGGTGCAGTTGTTCCTTCATCTAACGCTATTGGTCTACACTTCTACCCAATTTGGGAAGCAGCTACTGTAGATGAGTGGTTATACAACGGTGGTCCTTACCAGCTTGTAATTTTCCACTTCCTAATTGGTATCTCAGCATACATGGGAAGACAGTGGGAGCTTTCATACCGTTTAGGTATGCGTCCTTGGATCTGTGTTGCATATTCTGCACCAGTTTCAGCAGCTTTCGCAGTATTTCTTGTATACCCATTCGGTCAAGGTTCATTCTCTGACGGAATGCCTCTAGGTATCTCTGGAACATTCAACTTCATGTTTGTTTTCCAGGCAGAGCACAACATTCTTATGCACCCATTCCACATGGCTGGTGTTGCTGGTATGTTCGGAGGATCATTATTCTCAGCTATGCATGGTTCACTTGTTACTTCATCTCTAATCAGAGAAACAACTGAGACAGAATCTCAGAACTATGGTTACAAGTTCGGACAAGAAGAAGAAACATATAACATCGTTGCAGCTCATGGCTACTTCGGTCGTTTGATCTTCCAATATGCTTCATTCAACAACAGCAGAAGTCTTCACTTCTTCCTAGCTGTATTCCCAGTTGTTTGTGTATGGTTAACTTCAATGGGTATCTGCACAATGGCATTCAACCTTAACGGTTTCAACTTCAACCAGTCAGTTGTTGATGCAAACGGTAAGATTGTTCCTACATGGGGTGACGTTCTTAACAGAGCAAACCTAGGTATGGAAGTAATGCACGAGCGCAACGCTCACAACTTCCCACTTGATCTAGCAGCAGCTGAGTCTACAACAGTAGCTCTTTCAGCTCCAGCTATCGGTTAAGCTTAAAGTTCTTAAATTTACAAGCCCCCTTTTTGGGGGCTTTTTTTTGTTTAATTTTCAATTGGTTTCATATAATGTTTATATATAGATAAAACATTTGATATTTCTATGAGTAGTAGTTTTGGAAAAATTTTTCGTGTTAGTACTTTTGGAGAATCACATGGTGGTGCAGTAGGAGTTATCCTTGATGGATGTCCCCCTAAGTTAAAAGTAGATATAAATCTGATACAAAATGAATTAGATAGGCGAAGGCCTGGCCAAAGTGACATTACAACGCCCAGAAATGAAGAAGATAAAATTGAAATATTAAGTGGGATAAAGGAAGGGTTCACACTTGGAACTCCAATAGCGATGTTGGTAAGAAACAAGGATCAAAGACCAGGAGACTATGATAATTTGGAACAAGTATTTAGGCCTTCTCATGCAGATGGTACATATCATCTGAAATATGGAATTCAGGCAAGTTCTGGCGGTGGAAGAGCCTCTGCTAGAGAAACAATTGGGAGAGTAGCTGCTGGTGCTGTAGCAAAACAATTATTAAAAACCTTCTGTAACACTGAAATACTATCTTGGGTAAAGCGTATACATGATATTGATTCTGATATAAATAAAGAGAAGATTTCTCTCAAACAAATAGATTCTAATATTGTTAGATGTCCAGATGAAAAGGTATCAACAGAAATGATCGAGAGAATTAAGGAATTAAAGCGTCAAGGAGACTCTTGCGGCGGTGTTATTGAATGTCTAGTAAGGAATGTTCCCTCGGGTCTTGGAATGCCAGTTTTTGATAAATTAGAAGCTGATTTAGCAAAGGCTTTGATGTCTTTGCCTGCCACGAAAGGCTTTGAAATAGGTTCAGGTTTCTCTGGAACTTATTTAAAAGGAAGCGAACATAATGATGCATTCATCAAGTCTGATGATATTAGTAAGTTAAGAACAACATCAAACAATTCAGGAGGTATACAGGGCGGAATAAGTAATGGTGAAAATATCGAGATGAAGATAGCTTTTAAACCTACAGCAACCATCGGGAAAGAACAGAAAACAGTAAATGCTGAAGGTAAAGAAGTACTTATGAAAGCAAAAGGGAGGCACGATCCATGCGTTCTACCAAGAGCAGTTCCTATGGTTGATGCTATGGTGGCTTTAGTACTTGCTGATCATTTGCTTCTAAATCATGCTCAATGTGACTTAATAAATAAGTAGTATTTTTCTTGAATAAATTATATTTATCTTTGATTTAATTATTTTTGAGCCATTCAAATATTTTTGGATCAAATTTTTTATTTTTGATAGCTTTATCTCCAATTACGACTGCTTTATACCCTAAAGATTTATAAGTTTTTAAATCACTGATTGATAGTCCTCCAGCAGCAATGAAATCAATATTTGTATAGTTGAGTATATCTATCGAACTATCTTTACTGTTTATTGGGTAAATTTTGATAATTTTGCAATTTAAATCTATCGCTTCCTTAAGATCTTTTAAATTATTAATTCCAGGAATTAATAAATAACTTTTTGACTGCGCATAATTGAAAAGATCTTTATCCCAAAATTTCATCATCGAAAAATTTAATCCAATTTTTAAAGAATCTTCTATTGATTGCTTATTAACTATGGAGGCAGAGCCTAAATTAATTTGTGGAAAATTGAGTTTGATTTCGGATACAAAATCAAACCACTTTTCGTTGTTTGACCAACTTATTTCAATATTTTTTAAGCCTAATTTTATTAAGCTTCTTAATTCTTCAAAAAATGAATTTCTTATAGAAGTATTTGAGTAAATGTTATCTTCAGGTTTTATAAGTAAAAAAAAAGACTCAGTTTTCAGGAACTCCGAAAAAGAATCTTCTTTATTATTCATTAAAAATTTAAACTTTCGCGATTAAATATAGTTTGCGACTTTTACTTCTGAGCGGTTGAGCAAGTCTTGTATATCTTCAGTATCTATAGTTTCTCTTTCAATTAGCATTTGAGCCATTTCGTCAAGAACAGTTCTATTGTCTGTTAAAACTTTTGTAGCTCTCTTATAGGCAACATCAACAAGTTCTGAAACCTCTACATCAATTGTTGCGGCTGTGTCTTCAGAGAAGTCTCTTGTAGAACTCATATCTCTTCCAAGAAACATTCCACCTTGAGATTGACCTAGAGCAACTGGACCTATTTTGTCGCTCATGCCAAATTTAGTGATCATTTGTCTAGCTACATTGGCAACTTGTTGTAAATCATTTGAAGCTCCAGTTGTTACCTCTTCTTCGCCGTAAACTATTTCTTCAGCAACTCTTCCACCAAGGGCTACAGCCATTTGATTTTGAAGGTAAGAACGAGAGTAAAGACCAGATTCCATTCTTTCTTCACTTGGAGTAAATGCTGAAGGTAAAGAAGTACTTATGAAAGCAAAAGGGAGGCACGATCCATGCGTTCTACCAAGAGCAGTTCCTATGGTTGATGCTATGGTGGCTTTAGTACTTGCTGATCATTTGCTTCTAAATCATGCTCAATGTGACTTAATAAATAAGTAGTATTTTTCTTGAATAAATTATATTTATCTTTGATTTAATTATTTTTGAGCCATTCAAATATTTTTGGATCAAATTTTTTATTTTTGATAGCTTTATCTCCAATTACGACTGCTTTATACCCTAAAGATTTATAAGTTTTTAAATCACTGATTGATAGTCCTCCAGCAGCAATGAAATCAATATTTGTATAGTTGAGTATATCTATCGAACTATCTTTACTGTTTATTGGGTAAATTTTGATAATTTTGCAATTTAAATCTATCGCTTCCTTAAGATCTTTTAAATTATTAATTCCAGGAATTAATAAATAACTTTTTGACTGCGCATAATTGAAAAGATCTTTATCCCAAAATTTCATCATCGAAAAATTTAATCCAATTTTTAAAGAATCTTCTATTGATTGCTTATTAACTATGGAGGCAGAGCCTAAATTAATTTGTGGAAAATTGAGTTTGATTTCGGATACAAAATCAAACCACTTTTCGTTGTTTGACCAACTTATTTCAATATTTTTTAAGCCTAATTTTATTAAGCTTCTTAATTCTTCAAAAAATGAATTTCTTATAGAAGTATTTGAGTAAATGTTATCTTCAGGTTTTATAAGTAAAAAAAAAGACTCAGTTTTCAGGAACTCCGAAAAAGAATCTTCTTTATTATTCATTAAAAATTTAAACTTTCGCGATTAAATATAGTTTGCGACTTTTACTTCTGAGCGGTTGAGCAAGTCTTGTATATCTTCAGTATCTATAGTTTCTCTTTCAATTAGCATTTGAGCCATTTCGTCAAGAACAGTTCTATTGTCTGTTAAAACTTTTGTAGCTCTCTTATAGGCAACATCAACAAGTTCTGAAACCTCTACATCAATTGTTGCGGCTGTGTCTTCAGAGAAGTCTCTTGTAGAACTCATATCTCTTCCAAGAAACATTCCACCTTGAGATTGACCTAGAGCAACTGGACCTATTTTGTCGCTCATGCCAAATTTAGTGATCATTTGTCTAGCTACATTGGCAACTTGTTGTAAATCATTTGAAGCTCCAGTTGTTACCTCTTCTTCGCCGTAAACTATTTCTTCAGCAACTCTTCCACCAAGGGCTACAGCCATTTGATTTTGAAGGTAAGAACGAGAGTAAAGACCAGATTCCATTCTTTCTTCACTTGGAGTAAAGAAGGTTAGACCCCCAGCTTGACCTCTTGGAATGATTGACACTTTTGCTACTGGATCATAATCAGGCATTAATGCTCCAACTAGTGCATGACCAGCTTCGTGATAAGCAACTAATTCTTTTTTCTTATCACTGATAACTCTATCTTTCTTTTCTGGGCCAGCCATAACTCTTTCAATGGCATCACCGACTTCATCGTTACTTACTTTATCTAAATCTTTTCTAGCAGCTAGTATTGCTGCTTCATTTAAAAGATTAGCTAAATCTGCACCAGTAAATCCTGGTGTTCTTCTAGCAACTTTATCTAAATCAACGTCTTTTGAAAGAGTTTTATCTTTCGCATGAACATTTAATATCTGCAATCTTCCAGCATAATCGGGTCGATCTACTGTTACCTGTCTATCGAATCTTCCAGGACGCATTAAAGCTGAATCTAAGACATCTGGTCTGTTGGTTGCAGCAACTATTATTATACCTGAATTACCTTCAAAACCGTCCATTTCGGTTAAAAGTTGATTTAATGTTTGTTCTCTTTCATCATTTCCTCCTCCCATACCAGCTCCTCTTTGTCTCCCAACTGCATCTATTTCGTCAATAAACACAATACAAGGAGCATTCTTTTTAGCTTGTTCAAAAAGATCTCTAACTCTACTAGCTCCAACCCCAACAAACATCTCAACAAATTCTGAACCAGATATTGAGAAAAAAGGTACACCTGCTTCTCCAGCTACTGCTTTAGCTAACAATGTTTTTCCAGTACCAGGAGGACCAACAAGAAGAACTCCTTTTGGAATTTTTGCTCCCACTGCAGTAAATCTATCAGGACTCTTAAGGAAATCTACGACTTCTGTGAGTTCTAATTTTGCACCTTCTACTCCAGCAACATCTGAAAAAGTTACTTGTGTAGATGGTTCCATTTGAAGTCTAGCTTTGCTCTTGCCAAAACTCATGGCAGGGTTACCACCACCAGCATTACCACTTTGGGATCTTCTGAAAAGAAAAAATAGGCCACCAATTAAAAGTACTGGGAAAATTAAGCTACTTAATGCCTGTTGCCATGGATTGGCTAATTTTGTAGGAGTTACAGCGATATCTACATTATTCTCAGTCAGAATTTTTAATAAATCTTTGTCAGGGGCTAAATTGACCTCAGACCTGCTCCCATCATTTTCAACAACTTGGGCTGTGGCATTATCTGGAGATATTAAGACTCTACTGATTTCTTTATCTTGAACTGCCTCTATAAAATCACTATATCTCAAGGTCTTTGTAGAACTTTCAGTACTAGGTTTATCAAAAACTGAAGTACCAATGAAAATTACAGTAATGACAGCTAGAACATAAAGTCCTACGTTTCTCCAACGTTTGTTCACGATAAAAAATCTTTAATAAATCTATGATACTAATTATAAAACAATATTAAGAGCGTCTTAGAACATCTACTACACTTTTAAATGCAAACCATTCAGGAATTGGTTCGCCATTCCTCAATTTCTTTCTAAATTCAGTACCACTAAGTTTCATAATTTCATAATTAAATTCTTTGGCTTCTTCAGCTGTTATGTATCCTTTTTCCTTCGTATAAACTAAATTTTTTGAAGGAACAGTTTGCATCATCAATTCATCTGCACACTTATTCGCAAAATTTTGGGCTTCATATGGACCATAAAAATCTTCACCAGTTGACGACGACTTACAACCAGCCATATCTCTACCAATAATAAAGTGGGTGCAGCCATAATTTCTTCTTATTATCATATGTTGAAGAGCTTCTCTTGGCCCTGCCATATGCATTGAATAAGGTAAAAAAGCCCATTTTATCCTTTCATCAGATATTTCCTCTTCTAATTCTTTGTAGGTCAAATATCTAACTTTTCCAGGAATATCATCTTGTTGAGTTGGCCCACAAGTTGGATGAACTAAAACAACTGAGTTAGAGGAAACATTATCTGAAAGTAAGGCATTAGTGAATAATTCATAATGTGCTCTATGAATTGGATTTCTGCATTGAAATGCAACTACATCATGATTTGATGGCAGTGTAGATCTAACTTCTTCAGGGGTTTTGCAGGGGAATTCTCTAATTGGTAGTTCGAAACCATAAACTCTTCCTCCTATATAAAATCTCCCTCTCTCATTAAAAATCATCTTAACAGCAGGATGATCTAAAGAATTAGTACCATAACAAAGTTCAGCTTCTAGGGATTTGTCAGGCTCCCATTTAGAGCTAACTTCTAAAACTGCTATTTTTTGTTTTTTATAGGTAAGTAATATTGTCTCTCCAGCTTTTACTTTTTCATTATTTGAATCAAATACAATAGGCAAGCCAAAAAGCAACCCGCTTGTATTCCTATTATTTTTAATAACCGAATTGTAGTTATTTTCATCCATAAAACCTTCCAATGGAGAAAAAGCTCCAACCATCAACAGTTCTACATCACATGCATTTCTCTCGCTACATTCAAATTCATAAGTAGCTTTAGAAATAAGTTCATTTTTAAGGTTTTTATCTTTGATAATTAAATTTTTTAGTTCCCCTCCATAAGGGGGTATTAGTCCATTAGTATCTGTGTTAGTTTTTTGTTGTAATTCCATTTTATAAATTGATAAAGAAAAATTTTGAAAAAAAAAGAGGGGTTTAACCCCCTTTTTCTCTTGAGTAGGATTTATGCCTTTCTTCCGTAAAGCTCCCCAATTATTTTTACATCAAGTGGATCCTTTGAACCCATATCTGTATCTGAAGGCTGGATAGCTTCAAAAGTACCAGCAAATTCGTCTGTGTCAGAATCTACATTGTTGATTGAAAGAGTAATTACGCCAGTGCCGTTTACATCAACTTTAATATTTTCTTTTGCAAGTTCTTCGTCATCGCCTCCTAATGCAACTAAACCTTGAGCATATTCAACACCAGTATTTTTAGCTCTTGCCTTAGGATCTAGAAAGTCACCAGTTCTGTAGTTAGGTGTAAATGTTGAACCACTAACCTCAGTGCCTGGCTCAATTGATGAAGGTAAATCAGCTGTAAGATCTTTTGCTGAGAATGCAAATGGTACCTCTAAACCACCAGGAGTTAGTACAGTAATAAGTTGAAAATCAATCCCACCCTTTTCAGTGAAAGTTCCTGAATCTATATCTCCATAAACTTCTGTCACTGTGGTGTTATTTCTAGGACTAATAATTTTTGTAGAAACAAATTCTGCAGCTTTTCGTTTTGTCCCTGGCACTTTTACATAAACTTCTGTTGGATGCATGCATATTCCTTTAAGGCTATCTCCATTTCCTAGAGATATTGATCCGACAAGAGATGAGTCTAATGTAGGGCAATCATTAGCTTTTCCTGTGTTCACAACATCTGTGAATTGTGCATTTCCTCTTTCAGAAAAAGCAAATGTTTTAACAGGTACGAAAGCAAAAGTTATACAAATTGAAATAACAAAAGCTAAGAAAGAACGAATTCTCATAATTAAAGTTGCAGTAAAGTTCTGTGACGATAGATTAAAGGTCATCTAATAAGTTCAGTACGGATATTACAAGGGAAAGGACCATAAAAGATAGGACTATTAAATCCTCGAAACAACCCGTAGCTTTTTAGATTTTAAAAAACTGGAATTATTTTAAGCTATCACATTATTTTTAATGATTAAGATTACAAAAAAATACAAATTAAAAAATTTTTTTTTATTCTTTTAATGAAATAATTTGGGTTATTAATTTATTTGCTAAATCAATTTTTGATGTTTTGTTGATGTAGTGTTCCATATTATTAGTATCAAATAACCAACCTTCATTTTGTGCCAAAAAGCCAAATCCTTGGCCTTCAAGATCAATTGGATTTGCGAATAGATAATCACAACCCTTTTGGATAATCTTTTCTTTAATTGTCATTCTTGCTTCTTCGATAGATCCTGTAAAAGCACAAAAGCCTACAAAAACTTGGTTATCTTTTTTTGATTTACTAATTGTTTTTAAAATATCTGGGACTAGCTCAAAGTTTTGATTCAAATGAGCATTAATTTGATTTTTTGGAATTTTAGCTGAAGTATCAGAGGTTATTTTGAAATCAGATACTGCTGCATTCATGAAAAAATAATCGCAATTTGATATTTCATTATTAAGTGCCCTAATTAAATCAACACTGGTTTCAATTTCATATCTTTTTATTCCATCAGTAAGATTCTTATCGATTTTCAGAGGACCATGAACATATTTTACTTGTGCTCCCCTGAACCTCGCTACTTGAGAAAGAAGTAGGCCCATAGCTCCAGAACTTTTGTTAGTAATGTGTCTTGCCGCGTCAATTTTTTCTGAGGTACACCCTCCAGTTATTAAAATTTCTTTATTAAGTAAATCTTTGCGATATTCATTTTGTTTATGTGAAGCTATAAATTCAAGAGCTAATTGGATGAGATCATTAGGAGGTATTTTACCGATGCCAATAGCATCACATGCTAAGAGACCTTCACTTGGTTGCAAAGACAAAACATTTTCGTAATTCTGTAAATTCTCATAATTTTTTTGCACAGCTTTATTTAGCCACATTTGTGTATTCATTGCTGGTGCAACAATAATTGGCTTTATATTTGCTATTAAGATGTTTGGGATCAATCCCTCTGCATTTCCAGTTACCCATTTTGCTAATGTTGTCGCTGTTAAAGGGGCGATGATTAAAATATCAGCCCAATTACTTAGTTCTATGTGAAGAGGTGTTGATTGACCATCAGACCATTGATCATTTTCTAAAATGCACGGGTTTCTACTTAATATAGAAAGAGAAAGCGGCTTGATTAATTTTTCTGCATTTTTTGATAAAACGCATCTTATTTCATAATTTTCTTTCGCTAATTGGCTAACTAATAATGGAATTCTTACAGCTGCAATACTTCCAGTTATTAATAAAAGAACCTTTTTTTTGGAGTCCTTACTTTTAGTTTTCATCGAAAGGTTCCTGATCGAGAAGATGGGTATAATTAGTTGTTAATTCAGGCCTATTTATTGCAAGAGCCCTAAGTAAGTGCCAGTCTTTTAAACCATCAAATGGAGTATTATAATTATCTTCCTCTAGCCTTTTAGCGAGCTCAAAGGTCATTTCTTCATCAAAGGAATTTACTAGTTCCTCACTTATTTTATTTTCAGAAATGAATTTCATATTGAGTAAATTCAATATACTCTAATAATAAAGCCTCAAGTAATTATTTAAAATTGATATAAGAATTAAGTACATATTTTCAAGGATATGATAATTTTCAATTTTCATAATCATTTCAAATTGTTGTTAGGTCATTTATCTTCATTCTCAGTCATAAATATGCAAACTCTCCTTTTCAAAAATATTCTTTCTTAAGATATGTGCAAATATTTATATCATGTCGCAAACCAAAAGAGAGCAAGTCATTAGCCACTTACGCTATTTAAGGCAAGAGCTCAGAGAAATGCATTTAGGAATAAAAGAAGATGACCTTTTCCCTGAGCCAGGCGAATTAAGAGGGTTAATGGCTCAGTTGGAAGCATTACTTGAATTAATAGAAGGAAATACTAAAATTCAATCAAACTCTGAAGCGGCTTAGTTTAATGCAAAATGGTTGTTAAACCTCAAAAGACAAAATTTCAGCTAAAAATTGTGGAAAATATTCAGACATTAAGTATTTGGGCTAATAATCCATGGCGAAGATATTCAATATCATTGATTACACTTTTAATCGGATACTTTTTTGGAAGTTCTCTTGGTATGGTTAGTGCCGTAGTGGAACTCATGGATCCTGTAGCCGCTTTTTTATCAGTAGTTTTTATTGAGTTTTTAATAGTTTTAAGAAGAAATTTTAGATTTGAGAGGAAAAAGAAATTTTTAGTACTTTTATTAGATTCTTTAAGATTGGGATTATTTTATGGTTTCTTTACTGAAAGTCTTAAGTTGCTATAAATTTACTTGTTGTATTTCTGTAATAGATAAAGCAAAGCCATTCTTATAGGAATACCATTTGCAACTTGATTATTAATTAAGCAATTAGGATATCGATCTACCACTTTGCTGCTAATTTCAATATCTCTGTTAATGGGACCAGGATGTAGAATTGGAATTTCTTTATTATTTAAAGATAATTTCTCTGGGGTTAAGCCATAATCCAAACTATATGAATCAATGCTACTTAGTAAATTTTCCATCATTCTCTCTTTCTGGAGTCTTAAAACAATAATCGCATCTGCAATTTTTATTGCTTCTTCCAATGATCTAGAAATTGTTATGGAACCTCTTGATTTAACAGGATCTTTTGTTTGATTTGGCGCGGGGGTTTTTAAAAAATTGATAAATTCATCAGGTATTAATGACTTAGGACCACATAAGATTATATCGGCGCCGAATGCACTCAAAGCCCAAAGATTTGACCTGGCAACCCTTGAATGATTAACGTCGCCAATTATTAAAATTTTTTTGGAATTTAAAACCTCTGGATTCAGTGTTTTTTGGGAAAAGAATTTTATCAATGTATAGATGTCAAGCAATCCTTGGCTGGGGTGACTATGTAATCCATCTCCCGCATTAAGAACCGAAGTCTTGGCATTTATTGCATCAAGCTTTTTTGCGATCTCAAAGGTTATGTAACTTGATGAATGTCTGATAACTAATGTATCTGCCCCCATAGCAGAATAAGTTATGGCTGTATCAATTATTGTTTCACCTTTTGTTAAAGAGCTGGAGGATGGCGCAAACGTTTGGACATCAGCAGAAAGTCTTTTTGCTGCAAGCTCAAAACTATTTTTTGTTCTTGTACTAGCTTCAAAAAATAAAGACGTTACCAAAGTTCCTTGTAAGGCCGGTATCTTTTTTGTTCCTGTATTCTTTAGTGAATCAAATCTATTAGCTAATTCAAATACTGACTCATAATCTTTAATTGAAAAATTAGCTAGTGTGTGGATATGTTTATGAGGCCAAATTTGCATTACGCTTAAAAAGATAAATGATTATTGAAATATAGGTGTTTTATCACCTTTTAATCTTTTACTTACACTCCTACTGTTTTTGAGATACCAACGCCATTTTATATTTTTTGCCTTTGATATGCCAATTCTCGTAGTTTGAATAAGATCTTTTTCTTTTAGAGTGGAGTCTCGTGGAGAAATCCATAAAGATTTGTTATTAATAACTTCAAGCGAGTTAAATGAAATGTCTACACTGAATGTTTTTGTTACTAAGCCAGGTCCAGAAGCTAATCTTTCATTCTTATTAGAGATAAAAACTGATCTTATCAAAACACCACTCGCGAAATTTTCTTTATCAGTAACTATGTTTAAACAATGATGAATGCCATAAGATTTGTAAATATAAAATGTACCAGGTTTGCCAAATAATGATTTGTTGGATTCAGTCATTTTGCGGTAGCCATGACAGGCCTCTTCTTCCTGTGAATAAGCTTCAGTTTCAACAATTATCCCTTTAACTTGATCTATCTCATTATTTTTTTTTATGAGATAACAGCCTATTAAATCAGGAGCAACAAGTTTAGAGTGCCGATAAAAAAAATTTTTTGGAAAGAATGCTTCTTCTATTTTTCAATATTTATCTAATAACATATTTAGCTGAGAAAAATAATTAAGGCTATTAATTGATATTGATTTTCAAAAAGATGTGATTATTTTTTTAAAATTATTTGAAATTCAAAGGATATGTAAATAAGTTGTTCTTAATAAACTATTATTTAATAAGAAAGAGATTAAATGTATGACAAAAATAACTAAAGAGGAAGTAAAGAAAGTTGCTCATTTAGCGAGATTAGAACTTAACGAGAATGAAATTAATAATCATGCACAACAATTAGAAAAGATATTGGACTATATAAGACAACTTGAAAAAATTGATACAGATGATGTTCCCTGTACAACGAGAGCTATAGAGGTTGTAAATGTATTTAGAAAAGATGAAAAGAAAAATAATGATTGTAATGAAGAACTTTTAGAATTGGGTCCATCGAGAGAAGATAAATATTTTAAAGTACCAAAAATTATTAATGAATAAGTAAGTTAGTTGCTTCCAATAAATGTTTTGTTGACTATCTTTAATAAAAATTTTTTTATTTTAAAGCCTGGATATAAATTTATGATTTTTCTTATTTTCCCCCTCCTTTTGCTATGACTCCTTATACCTATTAATAAATCATAAATAAAGTTAAAAATGTCTTCTTTACTTTCAAATATTCCAACCCTTTGAGGCGAGCCTTTTTTATCCAATAAAGGCTTAGTTTTTTCATAAGCTATTTTGTATTCAAACCAAGGAATCGAAGGCCATAGATGATGAATGAGGTGGTAATTTTGCCCCATTATTAATAAATTCATAAATTTGCTTGGATAAACTCGAGAATTTATCCATTTATTTCTTGACCGAAATGGTCTATGGGGTAAATAATCAAAAAATATTCCTAAAGTGACCCCAACCATTAATGCTGGTCCGAACCATAAATTATAAATTAAATTCATAAAGTCAAATTTCAAACCTGCCAAGATAATTGTTAGGAATATGGATCTTTCAATTCCCCATTGTATTAATTCATATCTTCGCCAAAGTTTTCTTTGAAAGAAAAATACCTCATGATAAAAAAATCTTGGAGCAATTAGCCAAATTGGACCAAAAGTACTGACAATATGGTCGGGATCATTTTTGGGGTGATTTACGTGAATATGATGTTGTAAATGAACTCTCGTAAAAACTGGGAAGCTAAACCCTAATAAAATAGCTGAGCCATGGCCCATTGCTTGATTTATCCAAGGAACTGGATGAGCCGCTTTATGACAGGCATCATGAATAACAGTACCTTCAATATGTAAAGCTAAAAAAGCAGTGGCTACAAGTAGAGGTAAAGGCCAAACACCTCTATACCATTGCCATATGCTAAGAAACGCTAGAAAATAACCGCCAAAAAATAAACCTAATGTTGGATTCCAAAAACTTGGCGGATCTACGTAATTTTTAATCTCTTTTTGCCAATTAAATGTTTTTGAAGAATTAGTATTTTTCGTTGTATTTTTACTGATTAAGTTTGAAATCGTTTCTTTTATTCTTTAAATAATATAACTGATATTTTCAGATGATTGCATGCTTATACATAAAAAATTTCTTTTAAGAGATTTTCAATTGAATTTTAATGTGTCAAATTAATCATCTTAAGAAAAAAAATTTTTAAAATAAACCTCTTTCAATTATTATTTTATTTGAGCGGTCGTGGCGGAATTGGTAGACGCGCGAGTTTTAGGTACTCGTATCTTCGGGTGTGGGAGTTCAAGTCTCCCCGACCGCACTTAAGGAAATTATGATAGATAGTTTGTTTCTTGATATCAACTCTTATAATTTAATTAAGTAGTTAATTTAATGAATAGTTTGATATTTTATTTGGGAACTTTTTATATTTTGGTTGGGACCATTTTTCTAGCTGTACCGATAATTTATCTTGAGCTAGGTAAACCAAAAGACTTAATAAAAGCTTTTTTGAATTTATTAATAGGTTTGATATTAATAATTAAACATAAAACACTAGATGAATCATTTTTTGTAATTTTCCTATTTTTAACAGTACTAGTTGTTTTTTATCTAGTAGAGCTTTTTTTGTCTAGATGGTACCAATTGACAGATAACGAAAAGAAAAAATTAATTACCTTTTTGGAGTTTAAAAATAACTTTTTGAAAATATTAGAATCCATAAATCTGGCATTAGGTGATTTCACGAAACCTTCAAATTTTTTTAATTTTGGTAGCAATAAAAATACAACCCAAAAAAAGTGGGTAAGAAATGATAAAAATGATAATATAAAAGTCTTAAATAAATAAAATGGTTATTTGAAACATCCCAAAAAAACTACAGGTCAATTAAGAAAGAATATAATGAATTAGATTTATTTAAATAATTCTTTTGATCACCAATATTTCTTATATCGTCGTATGAAATCTCAAAATAGCAAAGAACAAAAATCAGATTTTTCTTATAAAGAAACTTTAAATTTATTAAAAACTGATTTCTCAATGCGAGCTAACTCAGTTGTAAGAGAACCTGAGATACAGAATTTTTGGGCTAATAATAATATTGATTTCCAATTGGGTTCAAACAATTCAGGCGAAATATTTACATTACATGATGGCCCTCCTTATGCAAATGGAGCTCTTCATATGGGTCATGCCCTTAATAAAGTTTTAAAAGACATAATTAATAAGTACAAAACCTTAAGAGGATTTAGGGTTCATTTCGTACCTGGATGGGATTGTCATGGATTACCTATTGAATTAAAAGTTCTTCAGAATTTAAAATCTGATGAAAGAAAGAATCTTGACACTCTAAATTTAAGAAAAAAAGCAACAGATTATGCCCATATCCAAATTAATAATCAGAAGGAGGGTTTCAAAAGGTGGGGCATATGGGGAGATTGGAATAACCCTTACTTAACTCTTAAGAAAAGTTATGAATCTGCTCAGATTGGGGTATTCGGGAAAATGTTTTTAAATGGCTATATATATCGAGGTCTTAAACCTGTTCATTGGAGCCCAAGTTCAAGGACTGCACTTGCAGAAGCAGAATTAGAATACCCTGATGAACATTATTCAAAAAGTATTTATGTTTCATTAAAAATCACTAAAATACCCGAGGAAATTCTATTAAATTTCATCCAAGAAAACCTTAATATCAAAAAAGATTTTTTTCAAAATAATTCTTTCATTACTATTTGGACCACTACTCCTTGGACCATACCAGCAAATGAAGCAGTTGCAGTAAATCCAAAAATAAAGTACGTTTTCGCTATCGATGAAGAGAAGAAAATTTACCTTTTTGCGAAGGATTTATTTTCTGAAATAAGTAAGAAATTTAATAAAAATTTCAAGGTCCTATTAGAGGTTAAAGGCTCCAAATTGGAAAATATTGAATATCAACATCCTTCTAAGAATAAAAATTGCAGAATTATAATTGGAGGGGATTATATCACTACAGAATCAGGAACTGGAATTGTTCATACCGCTCCTGGTCATGGGATAGATGATTTTAATGTGGGTCAAAAATATGATTTACCAATAACATGTGTCGTTGATGAAAAAGGTGACTTAAATGAAAATTCTGGTCAATTCAAAGGATCAAATGTTCTGAAAGATGCAAATGATTTAATTATTGAACATTTAAAAGGAAATAATTTGCTTCTATTAAAAGAAAATTATAAGCATAGATATCCATATGATTGGAGAACAAAAAAACCAACTATTTTTAGGGCAACAGAACAATGGTTTGCATCTGTAAATGGCTTTAGATCATCTGCATTAAAGGCAATCGAAGATGTTGAATGGATGCCAGAGACTGGAAAGAAAAGAATTTATTCTATGGTTGTTGGTAGAGGAGATTGGTGTATTTCTAGACAAAGGTCATGGGGAGTCCCTATTCCAGTTTTTTATAAAAAAAATGGTAATGAAATTCTCCTTAACAACGAGATAATTAATCATATTCAAGAACTTTTTAGTGAATATGGAGCAGATATTTGGTGGGATTGGGATGTTAAGAATCTTTTGCCAGAAAATTATGCAAAAGAATCTGATCTTTGGAAAAAAGGGACAGATACAATGGATGTTTGGTTCGATTCAGGATCTAGCTGGGCCGCAGTATGTGAACTAAGAAGTGAATTAAAATATCCAGCAGATCTTTATTTAGAGGGCTCAGATCAACATCGCGGATGGTTTCAGTCTTCTTTGTTAACATCCGTTGCAGTCAATAATAAACCTCCATATAAGAAAGTTTTAACTCATGGTTTTGCACTTGATGAAAATGGAAGAAAAATGAGCAAATCTTTAGGAAATGTTGTTGACCCAAATATGATTATTAATGGAGGTAATAATAAAAAAACTGATCCTGCTTATGGTGCTGATGTTTTAAGGCTATGGGTAAGCTCTGTAGATTATTCAGTAGATGTTCCAATTGGTTCAAATATACTCAAGCAACTTTCAGACGTTTATAGAAAAGTTCGTAATACTGCAAGATATCTTTTAGGTAATATTCATGATTATGATCCTAAAATTGATAGTTTTGAAATTGATCAATTGCCTCTCTTAGATCAATGGATGTTAGGTAGATTAGTTGAGGTTACAGATCAAATATCAAATGCTTACGAAAATTATGAATTTTCAAAATTTTTCCAAATTTTGCAAAGTTTTTGCGTTGTAGATCTATCAAATTTTTATTTGGATATTGCAAAGGATAGGTTATATGTAAGTTCTAAATCACAATTTAGGAGAAGATCTTGTCAGTACGTCATGTCAAAAGTTGTTGAAAATTTAGCCGTACTTATTTCTCCAGTGCTTTGTCATATGGCTGAAGATATTTGGCAAAATATTCCATACACAACTGAAGAAAAATCAGTCTTTCAAAGAGGATGGCCAATATTTTCGCAGTCATGGAAAAATCAAAAACTTAATGAGCACATTGCAAATTTAAGGAATTTGAGAGTTGAAATTAACAAGGCTATAGAAGGATGTAGGAACAAACAAATAATTGGAGCAGCTTTGGAAACTGAAGTTAATTATTTACCTGAAGATAAAGCTTTAAAAGAGTCACTTACCTGGCTAAAAGAATTTGGCAATCAAGATGTAGATTTATTTAGAGATTGGCTTATAGTATCAAACTTCCAAGTGGTATCCAATTTGGTGGAAAATTCTCTGATTATTGATAATAATGTACTTGGTAAAATTCAAATAAACAAAGCTCAAGGTCAAAAATGTGATAGATGTTGGCATTATCAAAAAGAAACTTTTAATGGAATCCAAAATACAAAATTATGCAAAAGATGTTCAAATATTATTAATTTTGAATTGATTTAAATCCAGTTTTTTAGATTCAAAAAGAAAATTGAGTTTTGATTTTCTCTTATAAAATTTTCTTCGGTTTCTGTTAAAGGTGCTTTATAAAGTTTAAAGTTTGTAATTGTATAAGAAAGTGTTATTACTTTTTTTTCTGAATCTATTTCAATTGGATGAGTTGTTGAGCTACTGTAACCTCTGAAAATAAGTATTTCTAATTGTTCTTTTTGAGTTTCTTTTAGAATAAATCCCTCTAGTTTTAGTATCCTATCAGGCATCTCGGAACTTATTTTTTCAAGAATACGTATTAAATCAATTTTTGCCATTTTCCGAGAAGCAGGAGTTTCTTCCATTTTTAGGTAATTTGATTATTGTCCATTGAATAAGGCCTAAAATATAGATTAATAATAAAAATAATCCTAAGAATTTTGATATCGGCTGGGTAAAGTTAGCTCCAAAGAAAAAATTAAATAAATTTTTTATAGTAGTATATAAATTTGAAGAAGGCTGAAGCCATATTGCACACTCATCCGAATTGATTAAAGAAAAGCAGTTAAAGTTTTGTAAACTCTGAATAAAGAAATTGAGAGATATAAAAGTTATCGTCCATCTCCATATTTTTATTGTTGTGGTAAGGGAGTAAGAAAAATCATATTCTCTTAATTCATCATTTATATCGTTCCAAAACCAAACTGAAACTGTCATTAATAATGTTGAAATATTTGTAATCACAAGAGCATAATTATACTTTCCTATTAAAAGTAGAAGGCTTATAAAAAATAAAAGGGATACTTTCCAATAAATTGATAGAAGTTTAATAACTGCTTTATTTCTTTTTTTAATTGACCAGAAGGATAAAGTAACTGGAATACCAATAAGGAAAATTGTTGAAAGTTGAAAGGATAGCCAAATAGACAGTTGATTAAAAACGTTCAAAACTTTTTCTTTTTAAACACATAATAATTAAACATCAAACTGTTACTTTTGAACTGACTATTGTCATAGTTATGAATATTATGCATCCTTATATTATTGCCTAGCAATATATTGATAATTGTATGAGACAACATGTTAATCCCCTTAGTAGTAATTTCAATCAAATTGAGAGAATACCTTCTTTGAGCGAAATGTTTGATGATTCTAAATCGAATCTTCATTTGGATATAGGTTGTGCTGCTGGTGAGTTTCTATTTGATTTGGCTTTACTTAATACTAGTTGGAATTATTTAGGAATTGAAATCCGTGAGAAATTAGTCAAAAATGCGAAATTAAAAGCTATTGAACGAGAAATCAAAAATCTATATTTTATATTTGGTAATGCTAATAATATTTTGAATGATGTCCAAAATAAATTTATTATCAAAAATCTAAAAAGTATTTCTTTTAATTTCCCTGATCCTTGGTTTAAAAAGAGGCATTATAAAAGGCGTGTAATTCAGCCAGGATTTATTAATATGCTCTCAAATTCATTGCAAAAAGGAACCCTAATTTTTATAAAAACAGATGTAAAGGATTTATTCGATTATATGGATTTCACTATATCAAGTAATTTTCATTTTAAAACAATAGATAAAAAAGAATTTAATCGCTCCGAAAGTTTTAATCCAATTAAAGTTAAAACTGATAGGGAAAAGTATGTGATTGTTAACCAACTTGATATTTATGAAAAAATTTATATAAAAATTTAATTCATAGTTGATTTGTTATTTTATTAATTTCTAAAAAGAGTTTGTTTGTTATTTCGCTTGATAAAGAATGAACTTCCTGATGATTTTTGGCCTCAACTAGAACTCTGATTACAGGTTCTGTACCGCTAGGCCTTATATAAACTCTATAATTATCTGAATATAGTGCCTGAAAATTTTTTATAGATTCATCAATTAAGATTTTGTTTTTTGGATTTAATTTATTAATATTAAAATCTAATTTAATATTAGTTAGTTTTTGAGAAAAAGGTTCGAAACTACTTTTAAGCCAATCATTTAAATTAATATTTTTCTTTTTGCAATATTTAGAAATTTGAAGTGCAGTCAAAATCCCATCACCAGAAAAGTTATTAATTTTTGAAAGTATATGACCTGACTGCTCACCTCCTAAAATCGCTCCTTTTTCTTTAATTGCGTCATGAACATATTTATCTCCTACATCAGTTCTATGTAAAATTCCTCCAATTTTCTTCCAGGCCTTTTCAAAACCTAAGTTTGCCATTTGTGTTGATACTAATAAATTATTGGTGAGAATCTGTTGTTCCATAAGTTCTCTACCCCAAAGAAAAAGAATATGATCTCCATCCAGCACATTACCTTCTGAATCGATTCCAATTACTCTATCGGCATCTCCATCGAAGCTGAACCCCATATCTGCAGGACTCTCCCTTAATGCTTTTTTTAATGGTTCGAGGTTAGTAGAACCACAATTCAAATTAATTTTCAAACCATTTTTAGAGTTATTGATAACTTTTACATCAGCACCAAGAGACTGAAAAATTTTTTTTGCGCAAGTTGTTGCTGATCCATAGCATGTGTCTAATATTATTCTTAACCCGCTTAAACTTTCTCCACCCATTGTTTGGATTAGGCTTTTAATATAATTATCCATAAGATCTTTATTTGTTTTTAGGGAAACCACTTTTGTAGGAATTGATATATTTTGTTTTGATTCTTCAATTATTTTTTGAATTTTACTCTCAAAATTTTTAGTAATTTTTTGACCATTATGATCAAAAATTTTTATACCATTATATTCTGGCGGATTATGACTTGCAGAAATCATGACACCACTGCTCAGGTTTTCTTGTTTGATTAAAAAAGGTATAGCTGGGGTTGGACAGATTCCAAGATTTATAAATTTTTTGCCACTTTCATTTATACCTTGTGTTATGGCCTGAAGCAGAATATCTCCACTAATTCTTGTATCTCTTCCAATTAATATTGGATTTCTCTTGCTCAGAGTCGAACCTAAAGCATAACCTACTTTGTAGGCTAGAGAATAAGTTATCTCTTCATTAAATCTTCCTCTTATTCCATCAGTTCCAAAGATTGACTGCATAATTAGATTTCGGGAATCAAAGAAATTTTTGATAACTATTCATTCATTATTTTATCAGTTGATTAAAAGCTTATAGTTTTCAATTCTCTTTATTTGTACAACTTATTTAAGATGTCTTTAGTAAGTAATACCTTAAAAGTGCAATCTGAAAGTCGAGAACCAATTTTAAAGACAAATTTAAAAATAATAGTTGTTTTGATTATATCTATTTTTATTATTTCAATGCTTTTGTTTAAAAATCTATTTTTTAAATCAACTTATCTTCTAAAGAGTTTTGGAGAATTATCTGTTGACCCTGAAATAGCTTTTACAAATAATAAGCCTACATTTTTGGAATTTTATGCTGAGTGGTGTGAAGTCTGCAAAGAAATGGCTCCACAAGTTTCTGCTTTTAAAGATGAATACGAAAAAGATATTAATTTTGTTTTTTTAAATGTCGATAATCAAAAATGGGCTAATTACATCCAGAAGTTTGCTGTCAACGGGATTCCTCAAGTTAATCTTTTTGATAAAAGGGGTAATCTAATATCTACTTTTATTGGTAAACAAGATGAAATGAAAATAAGAGAATCTATTAATAATTTAGAGAAAGAAGAGAAACCTTATGAGGAAATTATTAATGCCGAATTTTCAACAATTCAAGATAATAAAAATAATGAGGTTAATCCTCGTAGTCATGGATAATTTTTACCATTCTAGAGATTTTGATACTATAGGAAAACTTTTTTTAAAAATAGACTTGCAATTTTGGGCTATAGACTTGTGTTCTTTTTGGGTGCCGTGAGCTGATCTTAAATGAATGTAATGGATCCATGATCTGCATGATCCAGACATATAGATTCTTGTTGGAGTCGCTAATGGTAAAACAAATCTCGCACATTCTTTGGCTACACCTTCAGCAAGTAAATCTTCATATAATTTTGAAGCAGCCTGAAAATGCAAACCAATTTTTTCATTGAATCTTTTTTTTAACTCATCAGGAAGATCGGGAATCGAATTTTGCCTGTTTTTAAAATCTTGACGCCTTAACTCTGGTAAGGGAATATTACCCAATTGAGAACTATCTGCATATCTCTGCGAAAATTCCTGGAAAGTAAATGATCTGTGTCTTAAAATTTGGGCAGCGATTCCTCTGTTAGTTTCTATTTGTAAGGTCATAAATGACTGTTCAAAAACACTCCAATGTTCATTTTTAATGCAATAACTCAGTAATTTCGAATAATCTTCATTTTCCTGATTTTTTGGATTACTCACTCTTGCAATATAAGCCATTGTTTTTTCTGCATCAGGAGTTAGCGAAATTAGTTCAACTTTACTCATTTTAGATCTTTGCTAGAGTCACTTTTTCTGGTTGGTTTTGATATTTACCTCTTCTATCTTCATAGGTTGTGGAGCATGGATCACCTTCAAAAAAGAGTAGTTGGCAAATACCCTCTTCAGCATAAATTCTGCAATCTGCACCAGAACTATTACTAAACTCTAATGTTAAATGACCTTCCCAGCCTGCTTCTGCGGGCGTTGTATTAACAATAATTCCAAGTCGTGCGTAAGTGCTTTTGCCTATACAGATCACAGTTATATTTTCTGGCACTTTCATCTTTTCTAATGCAACACCTAAACCATACGAGTGAGCAGGAAGAATAAAAAAGTCTCCATCATTATCATGGTGAAGAACAGTTTTTTCTAAATTATTAGGATTAAACTTTTTGGGGTTCATCACAGTCCCAGGGATATGTCTGAAAATTAAGAATTCTTTTGATGAAAGTCTTAAATCATAGCCATAAGATGAACATCCGTAACTCAAAACTGGCTTTTGATTGTTGTCAGGCTCAAGATGTCTCACCAAATTTGATTGAAAGGGCTTTATCATTCCTTCCGAAGCTTTTTGATTTATCCAGAGATCATTTTTTAACATTGTTTTATGAGCGAAGTTCGGTAATTTGGTTAGCCATTAATAATAAATCTTTAGGTATATCTGTACCAGTAAGGATTACATCTCCTGATATAAATCGGTTTTCAAGTGTTGAAATCAAATCATCTTTATCAATAATTTTCATGTCAACAGCTAAAAAAATTTCATCAAGTATGATTTGGTCATTCTCTCCAGACTGTAGTTCTCTTTTACAAAAATTCCATAATTCAATGGTAGATTCATGAATAGATTTTTTTAAATTTTTATTGTTTTCAATTGTTTCAGAATTATATTGATCAAAGGAATGTGATGATCTTACCCAGGTTAAATTGCCGCATAGCTTTACCGCGTTATTAACTCCCTGCTTGACCCCTCCTTTCATAAATTGTATTAATAGCACTTTCCTGCCAAGAGCCGCATTTCTTAGAGAGTCTCTAATGATAGATGAGTAGCTACCTCGATATGAAGATTGATAGATTTGAATTTGACCGTTTTGTGTGAATCTTTTTACGTTAAATTTGTTAGCAGTATTTATATTTACAAAATCAAGATTATCTTTGGAATAAATATGGGATGAACTATTTACCATTATTTAGGATCTTTCTACATGCAGTATAATTAGAATCTGTTGACGCTGCATATAGTGTAATTTTACTTAAAAAAGGTTTAGGCAATTTGAAACTGACTGAAAAAGGCTTATTGGTAAATTAATAAGAATTGAAAATTGTTACTGTTGATACAAGATATTTTAGAGTGTCTCCTTAAATTTTTTAATAGTCAAGATATCTATGATACCTGCTTCACGAGGATTCAACCGCTTTAGTTCACAGCAATCAGGACAAAGTAAAATTAACTCTGTTGGAGAACGTTTTCCAATTAATAGAACTTTAATGGAAGTTATTAAAGGTCTAGATGGTGCAAGCACAGAAATGGTTGAGAGATCTAAAACAATATTTTTCCCTGGGGACCCTGCTGAAAGGGTTTATCTTATAAGAAGAGGAGCAGTAAGACTTTCAAGAGTTTATGAGTCAGGTGAAGAAATAACTGTTGCTCTTTTAAGAGAGAATAGTCTCTTTGGTGTTTTATCTCTTCTAACAGGCCATAGATCCGATCGTTTTTATCATGCTATAGCATTCACAAGAGTTGAAATGATAACAGCTCCTGCAAATTCTGTTTTAAGAGCTATAGAGGAAGATGCATCAGTAGGATTATTACTTTTACAAGGCCTTTCAAGTAGGATCCTGCAAACTGAAACAATGATAGAAACTCTTACACATAGAGATATGTCTTCTCGTTTAGTAAGTTTTTTAATGGTTCTTTGTAGAGACTTTGGAGTCGCAGGAGAAAAAGGTATTACGATAGATTTAAGGCTTTCACATCAGGCAATTGCTGAAGCAATTGGTTCTACAAGAGTAACTATTACAAGATTATTGGGAGATTTAAAGGATTCAGGGCTTCTTAATATTGAAAGAAAAAAGATCACAGTGTTTGATCCAATTGCTCTTGCAAAAAGATTTAATTGATTCATCATAAATTATGATGAATTGAGTATATGCAAAAGTGTGGCTTGGATTTTAATTAGTTTTTTAATACTACTAGGTGGATTAATTGCTCCATTTGGGGATATTCTTGGAACAAAGATTGGTAAAGCAAGGTTTAGTATTTTAAAATTAAGACCGAAAAAAACAGCAACTATAATAACTATAATTACAGGTGGGTTTATTAGTTCAATATCAATAGGGTTATTGATTTTAGTAAGTGAAGAATTCAGACAAAGGCTTTTTGTTGATATTCCTTTTTTGCAAAAAACTTTAGATGAAAGTAAAAAGGCTTTAATTCCTTTACAGGAAGAACGAAAGGAACTTGAAGGTAAAATTATTCAAAAAGAAAAGGAGTTGAATCAATTAAAAAATAATATTAAAGAATTTAGAAGAGGAAATATTGTCATAAAAAGAGGACAAATTTTATTTATTGCTGAGATTAATAATAGCTCAAATGTAAAACTAGACTTTATAAAAATCTATAATGAAGCTGATAAATTTGTTAAGAAAATTGTTATCCCAAATAAAAAAGAAGCAAAAAATATTCTTTTGTGGAGACCCAGTGATATTACTAAAATTGAGACTATAGCTGCTAAAGGTGGTAACTGGATTTTACTAATCAAATCAGCAACAAATGTTTTAAAAGGGGATAATTATGTTTTTGTATCTCCTGATTTATTAGAGAATAAACTTGTAGTCAAAAAAGGGGATGTTATTACAAGTTCAATTCTGGGAGAAAGTGATTTAAATCTTAAATCAATAAATTTAAAAATTAAATCTTTGCTTAAAGAAACAAGGGATGAAATTAAGTCAAAAGGATCACAAGTTAATGAAATTAATACAAATGGAAATTTTGTAAAAAAAATTAGAGAATTTATTCAAGAAAATCAAAATATCAAATTTAAGTTGGAAGTTGTATCTTTAAGAGATAGTAAAACTGTAGAACCCATAGTCGTTGAAATCAATATTTATAAGATTGCATCTTAAATGCCTAGAGTTATAACAATCGATCCCGGGAAAAGTAAATGCGGCTTAGTATTAGCTGAAATAAGTGAAAAAAAAGTTTATAAAGCGATCATTCTTAAAAGTGAATTACTTGAGAATTATGTAAGAAGTTTAATTGCTGCTGAGGACATATCTCAAATTATTATTGGTAATGGAACCACCAGCAGAGAAATTAGAGAAAAACTATATTTTTTTAAAAAAGAAGTAATAACTTTTGAGGAAAAAAATACAACCTACAGGGCTAAAGCAAGATATTTCCAACTTTTCCCAATTAGTGGCCTGAAGTTTTTCTTGCCTAGGGAGGTTTTTATTCTAAATAAAAATCTTGATGCGATATCAGCTTTAATAATTTTAGAAGATTATTGCAACACGAAGTTTACTTTGAATCAAAATATAGATTTTAAAACTTGGCTGAAATAGTGAACTTATATTCATTCCCTGTTTCTAGTTCATAATCTTTTTTCAGTAAAAATCTCAATAAGGCATCCTCTATTAATGCTCTTCCCAAAGGTGGATTCACTTTTAAAAGACCTTTATTAAAGGACCATGTAAAAGTCCACTTAAATTGACTAGCTTCCACCACCCCATGAATTTGCTTTTTTGAGAAGCAATATTCCTTAATACTTAAATTTGCAATCGTTTCAGGTTTTGAACGCATTTATTAAGGTTGGTCTTTACCAAAAGAATTTAATTCATTAATTATATATTCTTCTTTTTTAGTATTTAGTTGTTCGAGGGATTCTATTACTCTCATATAAACTTTATCTAATATTGATTTTTCTTCTATTGAAATATTTCCTAATACATGTGATATGGTGTTGAAATTATTTTTTTCTTTTTTTATAGGCGGTGAACCAATACCAATTCTTATTCTTTTAAAGTTTTGAGTTTGCAATTTTTCGATAATACTTTTAAGACCATTATGTCCACCTGAGCTACCTTTTTTTCTAAATCTTATTTTTCCAAGAGGCAGATCTTTATCATCGACTATTATAAAAATCTGATCTAAATTTATTTTGTACCAATCAACTATTGCTCGGACAGCATCACCACTGTTATTCATAAACGTATTTGGTAAAAACAACCTGAAAGTAGAATTATTAATTTGAAATTCTGAGCAGGAACTTTTAAGTTTATCTTTTAATAAAAAATTTGAATTATATTTCTTAGAAAGTTTTTTAAGTAATAGAAAACCTATGTTATGTCTACTATTTGAATACTTTTTTCCTGGATTTCCTAATCCAATTAAAAATATTTCATCCATAATGTATTTCTCAATCTCTTTTCATTGAGAATTATAAATATATAAACAAACTATAACCTAGTAAATTAAAACAAGAGTTCTAAAAAAGCTAATTTAGTAATGTGCAAATTATTAGGATAACTTCTTGATTGATCTTTAGAAATCTAGTTTCCGTTCCAATCTACTGAAAAACCCTGTAATAAAAGTGATTGGTTATAAATTTGTAGAAGAATAACTAAAAAAACCAAAAGTAGTAAGCCAATTACTGTCATGACAGGAACCGCTCCCCAACCAGGTACAACTTTTCCTTGACCTGAATTGCCAATTGCTTTTAAAAGACTTCCTAAGGCTGTTTTTTGACCCATGTTAAAATCACAAAATCGAATATTATTTCGCTATTGTATAAGAACTTATACATAAATTGTTTACAAACTTAGCAAAATTGATGCAAACTTTATCATCTGCTCCAGATCCTGCAGTATCTATAGCTGTAACAATTCTGGCATTACTTTTAGCTTTAACCGGTTTTGGTCTTTGGACTGCCTTTGGACCTAAAGCGGCAAAGCTTACTGATCCTTGGGATGATCATGACGATTAATTCCTAAAGTATTTCAAAATTTTCTAAAAATACAAAAAGTAAACTTTTGATCATAGTTTAATTATAAATTTAATAGGATATTAATCTATTTGTTAATTTAATTTCATGCTTGCCTTAAAAATTTCTGTTTACACAATTGTTTTTTTCTTCGTAGGAATTTTTCTATTTGGTTTTTTAGCAAGTGATCCAACAAGAACACCAAATAGAAAAGATCTAGAAAGTCCTCAGGATTAATTTTTAAATTAGTTTTTAAATTGATTTCTGGAATTTCAAAAAAAGTAATATTTTTCTCTTTACTTTTTATTAATTTTTTTCAGCCAACAAAATCAGCTGAAATTTCAAAAATTAATAAAGATATCAATGATCCCAATATAAAACAGTTATCGTGCGGATCTAATTTAAAAACTTCATCAAATAACCTTAATAATTTTACTAATAATAATCTTTATGATAATGATTCTTATGTAAAATTTTTAAAGAAAAGAACTGAATCATTTTTAGTTGCTAAAGCCGAGAATAAAAAAGAGTTAATAATCCAATCTGATAAACAGTTTGAAATAAATGATGTTATTTATGCAGAGGGTAATGTTTCTGTTTCTTATGAGGGCAAACTGCTTAGAGCTGATAATTTAATATACGATAAGTTAAATAAAAAAATTAATGCTATAGGAAATATATCCTTGGTATCAGGTGATCAACAATTTAGAGCTTCAAAATTAGAATACAGTTTTATTAGTGAAAAAGGTTATCTATTAGATGTAAAAGGTAGTATTAATACTAATAATTTGATTGATGATTTATCTTCAAAGTTCACATCATCAGATTCTGAAAAGTTAAAAACTTTTATTGAATTAAAAAAAAAGGAAGTTATAAATACGCCTAAGAAGGTTTATAATTGGTTGTTTTTTACTGAAAAAGTGATTTTAGATGGGGATAAATGGAAAAGTAAGAAGGCCATATTTAGTAATGATTTACTTGAATTAAAACAAGTAAAATTAGTAATTAATTCGTTAGAAGTGTTTCATATTAAAGAAACACTAAGATTTAATTCCTCATTAAATTATTTACTTCTTGAGGAAAAAATATCGATACCTTTTTGGTTAGGTAGTAGAAATTTTGATTCTAATAAGGTTAAATCTTCAAATACATGGAACTTTGGATATGAAAATTTAGATAAGGATGGTTTTTTTATCGGGAGTAGAATTAACTCAATAGAAATTAATGATAATTTTGTTCTTGATTTAGAACCTCAATTCTTGATTCAACGCTCACTCAAAGGCTATACAAAAAGTTTTGTTGAGAAAGACGAATCAATAACTTCAAAGAAGGTTAAGAGAAATGCAAGTTTTGAAGATTATTTTGCTCTAGAATCCCAGTTAAAAGGCACAATAAAAAATTGGGATTTAGAAATAGAGAAGGAATTAAACTCTCTTGATATTAATAAATTTTCAGATGCATTTAGATTTAAAACTGTATTGCTTAAAGAAATTGATTTATTAGATTCAGTATGGGAAAAAAGTTTTTATGGAGTTTATAGAGAGAGGGTTTGGAATGGTTCGTTAGGTGAAGCAGAAATTTACTCTGGTTATGGTTCAAAATTACAAAAAGAAAATACTTGGACTACTGATGGTATCAAAAAATCAGAATTTTTATCCTTAGGTTTGGCCAACATAACAGCTGAGGCTTTAAATGAAAAAAATCTTGTAACTAACCTAAAAGGCAATTTGTTTTATTCTCTTGATCAGAAATTTCCAATTAGTATTGTAAAGCCTAAAAAGAAATCTATTGATATTTCATATAAATATACTCCCAAACCAATCACTAAAGGATTAAGTCTTGATACAAGATTAGAAGCATCATATTCTTTCTATGAAAATGGTGATCATCAAGAATATTTAGGTTTAGGTATAGGACCAGAATTAATATTGGGTAATTTGAAGGAAAAAACTTTTGACTATACGCGTATTAGTATTTTCCCCTTCTATAAATTTGACGGTGGTGAGAGTGTTTTTAAATTTGACCACAATTATGAGAATTTCACGCTAAAGATTGCTTTTGATCAGCAACTACTTGGACCAGTTATCCTCAAAAGTGTTGGGACTTTAAATTTAACAGAGGATTCAGAGGATTATGGTGAATTTATAGATTCTAAAATCGCATTAAATTGGAAAAAAAGATCCTATGAATTTGGCATTTTTTATCAACCTCATAATCAAGCAGGAGGAATATCTTTCAGTTTATCTGGATTTGAATAGCTACAATAAATAATTATTAAATTCTAAATAAGGTAAATCATTACATTTATTTTCAATAAGACTTTCATTCTCAAGTAGTGTTGAAGTTGCATCCCATTCCCCTGACAAAAACATTTTTCTTGAGCTTTCCTTAATCTCAAGATTGAAATTTAAATCTTTTGATTTTGCTAAGGATTTTTTCAGATCGATTTCTAAAAATAAAAATTTATCATCTTTATGTTTTTGAATTTTTTGTATTAACTCTTTCGTAAGCGTAAAACATGGAATTCCAATTGCTATACAATTACTATAAAAAATATCAGCGAAACTCTCGCCTATTATTGCTTTTATTCCCCATCTAAGAAGTGCTTGGGGAGCATGCTCTCTACTGGAACCACATCCGAAATTGCTATTAACAACTAGTATTGAGGCATTTTTGTTTTCCTTTAGATCAAAAGGATGTTTTCCCTTTAACTTTTTTCTATCATCTGCAAAAACAGATTCACCCAATGAATCAAAGTTAACACATTTCAAAAAACGCGCTGGAATTATTCGATCTGTATCAATGTCATTACCAATCAATGGGATACATTGCCCGTTAATATTTGAAATTTTTCCAATTGGCTGGGTAAATTCTGATTTCATCAGTTGATAAATTCTCTAACGTCACTAACTTTGCCATTAATTGCAGCAGCAGCAACCATTGCTGGACTCATGAGTAGTGTTCTCCCACTGGGAGATCCTTGCCTACCCTTGAAATTTCTATTACTAGAACTAGCACTAACTTGATTTCCTATTAGCTTATCTGAATTCATTGCCAAACACATTGAGCAACCAGGCTCTCTCCATTGAAATCCAGATTCCTTAAATATCTGATCAAGACCTTCTTGTTTTGCTTTAGTGGCTACTTTTTCTGAACCTGGTACTACAAATGCTTTTACATTCTTGGATATTTTTTTGTTTTTTAATACTTTAGCTGCAACTCTTAAGTCGCTGATTCTTCCATTTGTGCAGCTTCCTATAAAACAAACATCAACAGGAGTTTCTTTGATATATTGCCCTGGCTTGAAACTCATATATTCATAAGCCTCTTTTGCAACTAATTTATCATTTGGGGACAAGTCATTTAGAAGAGGGATTTGTTCATTAATGCTTATACTTTGCCCAGGAGTAATCCCCCAGGTTACGGTTGGCTCCACTTTAGAAGCATCTAATTTAATTACATCATCATAAATTGAATTTTCATCGCTTTTTAATGATTCCCACCAAGCTAGTGCTTTATCCCAATGCTCATTTTGAGGAGCACATAATTTATCTTTAATATAACTAAATGTTTTTTCATCAGGGTTGATGTAACCGCACCTTGCTCCTCCTTCAATAGACATATTGCATATCGTCATCCTTTCTTCCATTGATAATTCATCTATCGCAGGTCCTGCGAATTCATATGCGAAACCTACTCCTGCTTTAACACCAAGTTCATTAATGATATGAAGTACTAAATCTTTAGCATAAACACCCTTAGATAATTTATTATCACACCAAATCTGCCTTACTTTCAATTTGTTCATGGCTATGGTTTGGGTAGCAAGAACGTCTCTTACTTGACTTGTACCTATCCCAAAAGCAATTGACCCAAAAGCTCCATGAGTTGAAGTATGAGAATCCCCGCAAGCGATTGTCATTCCTGGCTGAGTAAGCCCTAATTCTGGGGCTACTACATGAACTATTCCTTGATTACCACTACCAATATTAAAAAATCTTATTTTATGCTCTAAACAATTCTTCTCAAGTGTATCAATCATCTGTTCAGCGAGATCATCTTTGAAAGGCCTGCTCTGATCGTCTGTTGGCACAATATGATCAACTGTAGCAACAGTTCTATTAGGGAATTTAACTTTTAAGTTTTTGTCTTTTAAAGCGCCAAATGCTTGAGGACTTGTAACTTCATGGATAAGGTGAAGACCAATAAATATTTGATCAGATCCACCTGGAAGCCTTGAAACTTTGTGTAAATCCCAAACTTTATCAAATAAGGTATCTTGACTCAATTTGTAAAAATAGTTACTTACTATTCGATAATAGGATTAATCTGAGGCTGTTCAAACATACATTTACACTTAGTGTTTGAATTTCTACTCTATTTCGCGTTGAGTTAAATAGTTTTTTTATATTAGTTATATGATTATTCGGTCCAGAAATTGATATATAGACAAGTCCGACCGGTTTATCTTGACTGCCTCCCTTAGGACCAGCTATTCCACTAATTGCTATTGCCCAATCTGCTCCTAATTTCTTTTTTACATTAGTTGCCATGGCCTCACAAACTTCTTCAGAAACAGCTCCATATTTTGTGAGCTTCTCTTCAGAAATATTTAATAATGAATTTTTTAGCTCATTACTGTAGGAAACTATACTACCTTGAAAAACTTGAGATGAGCCTGATATTGAGGTTAGTGATGAAGATAGAAGGCCTCCGGTGCAGGATTCAGCAAAAACAATAGTTTGGTTCCGCTCGGCTAATTCTTTTATTAAAACGCTAGGAAGAGTATCGTTATCCTCTCCAAAAATAAATTTTGAAAAATCTTTTTTTAATTTTTCTTTTACAGGTTTAATTATATTTTTTGCTTCTAGATGATTCTTTGCTCGCGCAGTGATTCTGAGTTTAACCTCTCCTAAGTTTGCATATGGAGCAACAGTCGGGTTTTTAAGATTTAATAGATCATTAATTTTTTCTGCTACACTAGATTCTCCAATACCTGCAAATTTAAGAGTATTTGAATAAAAGGAATAATTATCTGAGAATTTGGTTTTAATGAAATCATACGCCGTCTCTTCCCACATAGTTTTCATTTCACTAGGTACTCCTGGGAAAGTAAGGATAGTAAAATCTTTTACTGGTTCCCAAATCATTCCTGGGGCAGTGCCCCTCGGGTTATTAATAATTTGAGCATTTTCTGGGAAGAAACATTGTTTCTTTAAGCTGGAGGAATCGTCCTTGAGCTTTGCGTTTGAAAGTTTTTGTTTAATTTCATCCCATAAAAGCGGTCTTTCAAAAAGAGATACATTAAAAGATTTGGCTATTGCTTCAGTAGTTAAGTCATCTGGGGTGGGTCCCAAGCCACCAGTTGTAATAAGAAGATTACTTCTTTTCGATATTTCTCGAATTACTTTTATGATTCGATCACAATTATCACCGACAGTTGATTGCCTAAAGTGATTTAAACCTAAATGAGATAACTGTTCAGAAATCCATTGAGCATTTGTATTGATAATATTTCCTAAGAGTAGCTCTGTTCCAATAGAAAGAATTTCAACTCCCTTGGAGTTAGGACTCATTTAATTGAAGCTTCAAGTTTGCCTTCATAAAGAGGAAAACGATTACATAAGGTTAATACTCTTTCTTTACATCGACTTTCAATCAGTGAATCGTCTGGGTTAAGTAATCTATCAGCAATTATTTCGCCAACTTCAGCAAAAGCATCCTCATTAAAGCCTCTAGTAGTTAAAGCAGCAGTTCCCAACCTTAGTCCGCTGGTTACAAAAGGTGATTCAGGGTCAAATGGAACAGTATTTTTGTTTGCAGTGATATTCACTTCACTTACAAGTAAGTCAGCAATCTTACCAGTCATATTGATACTTCTTAAATCGAGTAAAACAATATGGTTATCAGTTCCTCCACTAACGATATTAATACCTCTATTTATTAAAGTTGAAGCTAGAACTTTTGCATTTTTTATTACTTGTTGGGAATAATTAACGAAATCTGGCTGCAAGGCTTCTCCAAATGCAACTGCTTTAGCTGCAATTATATGTTCGAGGGGTCCACCCTGAGTTCCTGGGAAAACAGATTTATCAAATTTCTTTCCAAATTCTGCATCTTTACACAAGATAAGTCCCCCTCTAGGCCCTCTTAATGTTTTATGAGTAGTTGTGGTTACTACATCACAATATGGTATTGGATTTGGGTGAAGTTTACTTGCTACAAGACCGGCGATGTGTGCAATATCAGCCATTAAGAATGCACCAACTTCATCTGCAATATTTCTAAATGACTCAAAATCGATTGTTCTTGGATAAGCAGAATATCCACATATGATTAATTTTGGTTTTGTTTCAAGTGCTATCTCTCTTATTTCATCAAAATTTAATTCACTAGTTTCTTTATTTACACCATAGTGAACTGCATTGAACCATTTACCACTCATATTTACTGGAGACCCATGAGTTAGGTGTCCACCATGAGATAAATCCATCCCCATGATTGTGTCGCCAGGTTTAAGTAGACTTAGGAAAACAGCAGCATTTGCCTGCGCTCCACTATGAGGTTGAACATTAGCCCAATTTGCATTAAATAATTTTTTTGCTCTCTGAATAGCTAATTCTTCGATTTCATCAACAAATTCACATCCCCCGTAATATCTTTTTTGGGGTAATCCCTCGGCGTATTTATTTGTAAGTACGGAACCTTGAGCCTGCATAACGGCAATTGATGCGAAATTTTCGCTTGCGATTAACTCAAGATGAGTTTCCTGCCTATTTTTTTCAGAGTTAATAAAATTTGATATTACTGGATCACTTTCTTTAAGATTTTGAAGGATATTCATTGAATTTGATAAGTAATACCCTTAATATAGACGATATTTTTTAGAAAAATATAAAAAGAATATTTCAGAATTTTAAACGCGCCTGGAGAGATTCGAACTCCCGACACCCTGATCCGTAGTCAGGTGCTCTAATCCACTGAGCTACAGGCGCATAATTATGTAATATCTCTGTTTCAGGGTCTCTTAGTCAACTAGATTTCGGGTAAAATGTCTATTATTAACAATCTAATTATTAATATGCCTATAAAGTGGTACGGAAATGGTGACTCAGAAGATCCTATATATAAACATTTTTCTCGAATAGTAAATTTTGTTATTCACTGCATGATATTTACTGCGATTGTAAGTGGCACGTGGCTTTTAAAAGAGATTAAATATGAAATCAGCTATTTTAATAATTTTGCAGTTGTCTGGTCGGTTCTTTTGGCCTCCCATTTACTTTTCGTAATTATAAAAAAACCTAAAGATACTTCAAAACAATCAACTTAAATTAATTTCTATTTATGGACTCTCAGATAAATATAAGTGATCTAGAAAATGTTATTTCTGAAAAGGTTTTTATAAAAATAGAAAAGTGGAATTTGTATCTTGGAGACGCTGGCCTAGCTAGGAGTCTTGCTATTGAATGTATCAGTAATAAAGATCAAGGCTCATTGGATGCTGCAAAATTAAGTTTGAAAGCAATTAATGTAAAAGTAGGAGATGGTGTTAATAGTATTCCACTGATTAATTTAATCACAAAATCACAAATTCTAGAATTAGAGGAAATTTTGGAAAGTTTTTTTAAAAACTAAATTTCTTTTTTTGAAACTTTAAATTTATTTACTTTCAAGAATTTTGTTAGTAAAAAATAAATTACAAAAAAAGTTAGAGTTCCAAATATTAATAATACAAATTCTCTTAAATTTGAATTGGAGTTATTCGTAGTTTGGAGAACAGTAAAACAAACTGTGATGTCTATAAATGCTGCTAATGACATGAGGCTAATTTTCCTCAATAATTCCAAGTTGGGCAAAATGATATTTTCATTGCGCAGATTGAAAGAAAGAAAAATACAAACTATAAAGTTGACAATTACTGAAGATAAAATTATTCCCACGACTCCAAAATTATAAGGAGAAAGATTCCCAAAATTCTTGATTGGGGCACCAATTAAAAACCAATCAAAAAAAATATTAAATATTATCCCTGCAAATGAAGACTTAAAAGGGAAGTTTGTTTTTTCTATTGAATAGTAAGTTCTTACTAATAAATCTCTATAAACATAAAAGGGTATGCCAACTGCATAAGCAACTAATATATTTTTTACTTTTAAAGTTGCTGAATAATCAAAAGATCCTCTTTCAAAAACTAATTGTACGATTTGATTATTAAATGTTATGAAAAATCCGGTTAAAAAAATAGCTGTCAAGAAACAGTACTCTATCCCAGATATCAATTTTTTTTGGAGGCCTCTTGCATCTTTTTCACTTCTCAATTTAGAAAATTTTGGAAGTAATGGCAGAATCAAGGAGTTAGATAATATGCCTAAGGGGGCTTGTATAAGAAAGTTTCCGTAAGCTAGCCCTGATGCTGCGCCTTGAAAACTTGAAGCAAAAAACATATCGATGAAAACATTAATTTGACTTAGACCTGACGAGATAGATGCTGGAATTATTAGTTTGAAAATCCTCTTCTCTTCATATTTAAATAGATTGAAGGTTGAATTTAATCTCAAGAGACCAATTTTATTTATTTCTAAAATTTGAACAACAAACTGAATTAAAGTTCCTGTCAAAGTTGCAAAAGCTAGTAATCCCGTGTACGTAAAGAAATTAGAAGATGTATTTTCTTGGTTAAAAATCCAACTAAATAAAATAAAAAAAATAATAGTTATGCTTGTTATTGCTGGACTTATACTTGATAAAAAGAATTTTCCTTGAGAATTTAAGGCGCCAAAGCTTAAACCTATGAAGCCGGATAAAGGGATACATGGTGTAAGTATTTGTAATTGGTAAGTAGCAATGGATTTAGCTTGCGAACTTAAATTGGGGGCTAATAATTCAATTAATAAACTTGAATTCGAATAAATCAATATCGCTAAAATTAATAATAATATTGAAAGTTTTATGCTTACTTGAGTTAAAACAATTCCGCCATTTTTTTTGTTAAGTGGAGTTAAAACTGCAACGACTGCGTTATGTAAGGGACCATTAATTCCTCCAATTATTATTAGCAAAAAACCAGGAATTATATAGGCATAATTAAACGCGTCGTATGTTACCCCAACTCCAAAAGCAGCAGCTATGAATATTTGTCTTATACATCCAGCTAATTTACTTAGACCAGTACCAAATGAAATTGAAAAAACATTATTTTTTAGAAATGAATGCATTTGGATTTGTCTAAATCATCAAGAAGCTTAAGTTTCAATTATATTTGATTTTTAACTAACGACATCTCTATGAATGATCGGATAATTGAATTTGATCCATTAATTGAAGGGGTTTTAATCAAGAGGTATAAAAGGTTTCTTGCAGATATTAAATTAGAGAATGGAGAAGTAGTTACTGCTCACTGTGCTAACACGGGCCCAATGAAAGGTCTTTTGAGTGAGGGAGCAAAAGTAAGATTAAGTGTTTCCCCTTCTCCAAAAAGAAAATTACCTTTTACATGGGAACAGATATCTGTATTAGATGCAAAAAATGAGGAGGTTTGGGTGGGTATTAATACTTTATTTGCAAATAAGTTAATCAAAAAGGTTATTGAGAAAAATTTGCTAAAAGAAATAATAGGAGAAATAGAGACAATTCAATCTGAAGTGCCCTATGGAAAAGATAAAAAAAGCAGAATTGACTTTTTTTTAACTCCAAAATCTTCAAATCCTGATAAACGTAACATTTACATAGAAGTAAAAAATACGACTTGGATTAAAGAAAATGTAGCTCTTTTCCCAGATACAGTAACGAAAAGAGGTCAAAAACACCTTATGGAATTAAAGGAATTAATTCCTGTAAGTAAAAGTGTTTTAGTACTTTGTATAACTAGAAAAGATGCAGAATTTTTTACTCCCGGAGATGAGGCAGATCCCTTATACGGCAGTCTTTTTAGAGAATCTTTAAGTGTAGGAATGATAAGTATTCCATGTTCTTTTGAATTTCATAAAGATCACGTATCATGGAATGGAATTAAACCTTTAAAATAATTAAAAATCTTGATAATCTGAAATCCAAAAAAAATGATTTTCAAATTTAACAAATAATTTTTTATGGTGCAACTATAAAATTGGTATAAACAACTACTAGACACTGATAAGTTTTTTGAATAAATTTAAATTTGAAAGGAAACAGTACAAACTGTTTTTTTGCAGATCTAATTTTTTTTTATGACCACTGCTTTGCAAACGCCTCAAAGGCGCTCTAGGTCCAAATTACAAGATGCAAGTCTTGTTAATGGACCTATGCTCCTTTTGAGGAGTATTCGAGGATTTAGTTCAAACCGCTCTATGTTGTGGCTTGCAACTGTTCCCCTAGCTTTGTTTGGTTTAGGTATTTTTAATCTTTCAGCTCATGCAGCTGATTTACCTGAGTTGAATGCAGCTTTTCTTGCTAACAATTTATGGCTTCTGATCGCTACTATTTTGGTGATCTTCATGAACGCCGGTTTCGCTATGGTTGAGGCAGGTATGTGTCGTTCTAAGAACGCAGTAAACATCCTTGCTAAAAACCTCTTTGTATTTGCTCTAGCTGTAACTTCTTATTGGTTTATCGGCTATTCATTAATGTACGGAGGAAGTGTTGCTGACGGATGGCTTTATTTTGGAGGCTTATTCTTTGATCCAACAGTCACCGCTGATATGGTTACTGATGCTGGATTAGTCCCAACTGTTGATTTCTTGTTCCAGTCTGCATTCGCAGGAACTGCAGCAACTATCGTTTCCGGTCTTGTTGCTGAAAGAGTTAAATTTGGAGAATTTGTTGTTTTTGCTGTTGTATTAACTGCATTTATATATCCAATTGCTGGTAGCTGGAAATGGAATGGTGGTTGGCTTGATTCTTTAGGTTTTGTTGATTTTGCTGGTTCTTCAATTGTTCACTCAGTTGGAGCATGGGCGGGTCTTGTTGGAGCTATGCTTCTTGGACCAAGAATTGGCAAATACTCTGATGGGAAACCACAGGCTATGCCAGGACACAATATGGCTATAGCTACTCTAGGTGCATTAGTCCTATGGATAGGTTGGTATGGATTTAACCCCGGTTCTCAACTTGCTATGGATCAATGGGTTCCATATGTTGCTGTAACAACTACTTTGGCAGCAGCCGCTGGAGCTATTGGTGCAACTATTGTTTCAACATTAACTTCTGGTAAGCCCGATCTTACAATGATAATTAACGGAATCCTTGCTGGTTTGGTTAGTATCACTGCTGGTTGTGGTGATATGACTCTTGCTGGAGCCTGGTTCGCAGGACTAGTAGGGGGAATTATAGTTGTATTTTCTGTTGCAGCACTTGATGCCGCTGAGATTGATGATCCTGTAGGTGCATTCTCTGTTCACGGAGTTTGTGGTGTATGGGGTACTGTAGTTATCGGTCTTTGGGGTACAGCTGTACAAGGTGATGGAGCAGGTATGGGATTGTTCAATGGTGGAGGTATTACCCTTCTTCTAGTTCAAGCTCTTGGTGCCGCAGCTTATGCTATTTGGACACTAGTTACTTGCTGGATTGCTTGGTCTGTAATTGGAGGATTATTCGGTGGAATCCGAGTATCTGAAGAGGAAGAGACTCAAGGATTAGATATAGGAGAGCATGGAATGGAAGCATATCCAGACTTTGCATCTGCTAAATAATCTAACTGAAATTTGACTTAAGAAACCTGACTTATGTTAGGTTTCTTTTTTTTTGCGAAAAATTAATTAAAACGTTGTAATATATAAAAATGGATACCCAAGCTTTTAGAAGATCCCTTCACCATTCTGATAGATACAATCGAAGGGGTTTCGATTCTCCAACAAAAAGAGCTCAAGCTTTAGAAGAGGCTTACCAAAGTGATTTGATAAGTTCTATAAGGGATAATGGTTTTACTTATACTAAAGGCAGACTAAATATTAAGTTGGCCAAAGCCTTCGGTTTCTGTTGGGGAGTTGAAAGAGCAGTAGCAATGGCCTATGAAACTAGAAGGCATTACCCTAATGAGAATATTTGGATAACAAACGAAATAATTCATAATCCTTCGGTTAATGATCATTTAAGAAAAATGAATGTGAAATTCATTTCAGCTAAAAATGGAATTAAAGATTTTTCTTTAGTTTCTAATGGGGACGTTGTTATACTTCCTGCCTTCGGAGCTACTGTTCAAGAAATGAAACTCTTGCATGAGAAAGGTTGTCATATTATTGATACAACTTGTCCATGGGTTTCTAAGGTTTGGCATACAGTTGAAAAACATAAAAAACATATTTTCACATCTATTATTCATGGAAAATTTAAGCATGAAGAGACTCTCGCTACAAGTTCATTCGCAGATAAATATTTAGTTGTACTTGATCTTGAAGAAGCAAACTACGTATCTGAATATATCCTGGGAAGAGGTAATAGAAATGAGTTTATGAACAAATTTGCTAAAGCTTGTTCTAATGGATTTGATCCTGATAAAGATTTAGATAGAGTGGGAGTTGCAAATCAGACAACTATGCTTAAGAGCGAGACTGAGGAAATTGGAAAGGTTTTTGAAAGGACGATGTTAAAAAAATTTGGACCAGAAAACTTAAATGGCCACTTTTTAGCTTTTAACACTATTTGTGATGCAACTGAAGAGAGACAAGATGCAATGTTCTCTTTGGTTGATGAAGACCTTGATCTTTTAGTAGTTATTGGAGGCTTCAATTCTTCTAATACTACTCACCTACAAGAGATAGCAATTACTAAAAATATTTCTTCTTTTCACATAGATACGCCAGAAAGGATTTCAGTTAAAGAAAACTCAATATTTCATAAACCACTAGGATCAGAATTAGAACTTAAGAATAATTTTCTACCTAGTGGAAAAATTAATGTTGGAATCACCTCAGGTGCGTCCACTCCTGATAAGGTTGTTGCAGATGTTATTGAAAAGTTAATTGATATTGCTTCCTGAATTTGTTATTCATTTATAAATTTGCTTAGTTTTTTTAATTTATTAGTTAGATAATTCCAAAAGATATACTTTATTAACTAGAATAATGAAAAATTTATGAAGTATGGAAGACAAAGCACAAACTAATCAGGTTCAAACTGCAAGTATGAATAGGACTAAAGCGCCCCAAAAAGTTGAAGTTGTTGTTGCCAATTCATCTTCAGGGTCAGAAGTAAATATACTTGGAGAACTATCGATTTTTGTTTTAAGAATAGGTTTTTGTGCTTTGATGATACATCATGGCCTTGAAAAACTTCAAGATCCTCAGGGTTTTGCCGAGTTTGTAGTTGGTAAGTATTTTCCATTTTTGCCTGGTGATCCTGTTATTTGGACTTTTGGAGCTGCAATTACTCAACTGGTATGCCCAGTTGGATTGGCTTTAGGGATTTTTGCGAGGCTTTCTTCTCTTGGTCTATTCTCAACCATGGCATTTGCAGTTTATTTTCATCTCCTTGATACTGGACTAGAAGGTTTTCCTCTGGCAGTGGTTGAAGGTCATAATTATGCTTTCGAATTGTCTTTTATATATGGTGCTATTTCTCTCTACTTTCTTTGTGCAGGTCCAGGAAGGCTATCTTTATTCAGAAAAACCAACAAGATTACATATTATCCAAAATCAACATAATTTAATGTAAAAAGTGCCTTTTATGCGTAAATACCATTGAGATTCCTTTTGAATTACACATATCAATACTTTCTTGATCTCTTACACTTCCTCCAGGTTGAATAATAGCTTTTATTCCATATTCATTTGCTAGTTCTACGGTATCTGCAAATGGGAAAAACCCATCGCTGGCCAAGACAGCATCAGAGCATAACCCACTTGCTGCTTTTAATGCAATTTTTGCTGCTCCAACTCTATTCATTTGTCCAGCGCCAATACCAATAGTTTTTTGGTCTTTTGCAATAACAATGGCATTAGATTTCACGTGTTTACAAATTTTCCATGCAAAGTTTAGATCTAAGTTCATTTGATTACTTGGATTTTTATTAGTTACTGAAATCCAATTTTCAGTTTTTTCTTCACTTTCATCAGTATCTTGAACTAGTAATCCGCCCATTATTGATTTAGTAGAATTTTGATTCTTTTTTGGAAGTTGATCTTTTGAAAACTTTAAAATTCTTAAATTTTTTTTTACTTTTAAAATTTCTAGTGCTTCCTCATCAAAAGATGGAGCTACGACACACTCTAAGAAAATATCCTTGAGGTGAATTGCGGTCTCTCTATCAACATTTGAATTAAAAGCAACTATACCTCCAAATGCACTAACAGAGTCGCATTCCAAAGCATTCAAAAATGCTTTAGAGGCTGAATTACTTATAGAGGCACCACAAGGATTATTGTGTTTTAGGATAACAGAGGCAAACATATCGGTATTAAGTTCATCTTTTTCTGTGTAACCAAATTCTAAAACTGTTGAAAGTGCCGACTCTAGATCTAATAGATTGTTATAACTTAAGTCTTTTCCTTGTAATTGTTCTGCTGAGTTCCATCCTATGTTACTTAAACCATACCAGTAAGCTTTTTGATGTGGATTCTCCCCATATCTTAAAGTTTTGATTAATGGATAAGATTCAATATATTTGGAAGATTGTAAATCTCTTTCTTTTCTAATCCAATTAGAAATTGCAGCATCATAGTCTGCTGTATGTTGAAAAGCTTCAAGTGCTAATTTTGCTTTATATGACTCTTTCAATTCACCTTTTTTACTTTCATCAAGAAAATTTTGATACTGACTAGGATCTACTAAAACGGAAACATCTTTATGATTTTTGGCTGCAGAACGAATCATAGATGGTCCCCCGATATCGATATTTTCAATAGCATCTTCCCATTTAGCTCCCTGATCTACAGTTTTTTTAAAAGGATATAAATTTACAACTACTAAGTCAATTAACTCAAGATTGTTAGCTTCTATGTCTTTTTTATGTTTATCATCAGTTCTTTTAGCTAATATTCCCCCGTGTATTTTTGGATGTAAAGTTTTAACTCTTCCCCCTAGAATTTCTGGAGAATTAGTAAAATCAGCAACTTTAATAACTGGAATTTTAGCCTCTATAAGATGTTTGGCAGTTCCTCCACTTGATAGAATTTTATAATTAAATTGCTCTACCAATTCCTTGCAAAATGGAATTATATTTTTTTTATCAGAGACACTTACTAAAGCTAATGGAGACATTATGGGAAAGTTTACTTACTTAAGAATATAAACATGAAATATGCTATCAATCATGAATTTGTCTCGATTAGCTCTCAAACTGCAACTCATAGAATTATTTTAATGCATGGTTGGGGAGCTGATTCAGATGACCTTTTGACATTTGGAAATGAAATGACTGAAAAAATAAATCTTGATTTTGAGGTAATTTCTTTGAGGGCTCCTGGATTACACCCAAGCGGTCAGGGAAGACAGTGGTATGGATTATACCCACATGATTGGAATGGAGCTGAGGTTGAAGTAAATAAACTTTTAGTTACATTAAAAAAATTTGATACTGATCAGATTCCACTAAGAAAAACAATTTTGTTGGGGTTCTCTCAGGGGGCAGCAATGGCAATTGATGTGGGATTTAAGTTAAATCTTGGATTAATTGTTGCTTGTAGTGGTTATCCTCATCCCAACTGGGCCCCGGGTGAAAAATTCTCACCATTGATTATTAGTCATGGCTTATTCGATGACGTTGTACCTATAGATGCTTCTAGGACTATTTATGAAAAGGTAAAGGGTAAATCTTCTAAATTTTGTGAAATATTAGAATTCAATGGATTTCATCAAATTGATTCAAATTTAATCAATTTTATAAGTTTAAATATAAGTAAAATTTTTTAAACAAAAGCATATTCATATTCTTCAATCTCTTCCCAATCATCTGCAGTAAGTTCTAGACCTTCAAATATTTTTTCTTCACCAATTCCTTCAACTACAACTTTTAATGATGGAAATAGAAAATGATTTTCTTCAGCATATTGGGCACTAAATAAACCTTTTTCACCCCAAAAAAATCTATCGGTGGTGTGTTCATTTCTTCTGACATTGAAAACTGAAGGCGCTGAAAGACCATTTTCAGCTATGAATCTTCTTGCTGCTGTAACTGGTTTATGTTTGCCAGTTTCGATATGATAAATAGGTACATGTGCCATTACTCTTTGGCCAGCCAATCTTCTTCTGCTGATTCTTTTTCTTTTTTTTGACATTGATTGGGACTCCTGAAATTATTAATGAGATTAGTCTTATTTATTGTTACTAATCTTATATATGTGATTTTAAATTCACTTCAAATTACATAGAGGACCCATCAACCCCTGATGTAGCTTAAAATATGATTAAATATTCATATTTAAGGCTGGCTATAGTCAGACCTCTTTATATATCTTAATACTTTTTTCATATTTTACAAGCCCTTTTTCAAGTTTTTTTTAAAAATTTCTCAAAATATCATTAATTATGAATCTTTCAAAAAAATTTGAAGAACTCATTTTAAAACAGCTAGAGAGTTTTGGTTGCTCAATGGGCGTGACTAATTTAGTTATGTATCTCGCTTCAGCTAAGCAAGGGACTAAAGCATCTTTTGAAATGATTGGTCAATGGCCAAAAATCGATAGGCTACTTACATCAATAGAAGATGATCCTTCACTAAAAGTGTCATCACCTAATAGAAGATGGTACCCACTTCAAGAAAACGATATTCTACTTGGTGTCCTTAGAGTTGAAACTGATTTGAAAGGGGGGAATTGGCCAGTATCTCTTGATTCTAGATTAAAAGCGCTTTCAATATCTTTAGCTAAATGCGTCTCTATAGAATTAGAACGTCAAAATAAAAATGAAGAAGTCAATTATTTAAAAAATCAAGTCAATGTCATAGTCCATCAAATAAGGAATCCATTAGCTGCTATTAGGACATATGCGAAATTACTAATAAAAAGACTTGGTTCAGATGATGGTTCGATTGAAATAGTCGAACGCATGATAATAGAGCAAAAACAAATTAATCAATATATGGATTCTTTTGCGCAATTAAATTTACCTATTCAACTTCCTCTGGAAATTGGAGAGGAAAGATTATTATTACCACCAAATTTAGATAATAAAAAAGTAATAACTGTTCAGAGTTTATTGAGGCCAATATTAGAAAGGGGTAAAGCAAATGCAGACTTAGAGAATAGAGATTGGACTGAACCTTCTCTTTGGCCAGATTGGACTATTTCGCCACTAAAGGCAAAATATGCTGTAATCGCTGAAATTGTGGCAAATCTATTAGAAAATGCATTTAAATATGCCCAACAAGATGCTGAAATTGGAATCGCCATCACGAGTAATGGACTTTGTATATTTGATGATGGTAAAAAAATAACCAAGAATGAAAACGAGAAAATTTTCGAAAAAGGATTTAGAGGATCTGCCGCTAAAAAGAAGGAGGGCACTGGTGTGGGACTTTTTTTGGCGAGGAAATTAGCAAAACAAATTGGAGGAGATTTGAGATTGCTGGAAAATAACTCTATTGATAATACTGCGAAATCAAAAAATCTTAAGAAGAAAAATATTTTCTATTTAGAACTACCTATAAAAGAATTGCATGCATAAACAACATTGCAGTTTCAACTAGTACAACACTAGCGCCGCAGGCATCTCCGTTGAAGCCTCCAATTTTATTACCCAGTATGTTTGGGATAGAATAGCTTAGAAAAATACCAATCAAAATAAGAATTAAAAATTTAATTAATATTGCTTGGGATGTGATAGAAACAAATTGGTATGCAATGAAAATTAAAAGAAAAATAATGGAGATCAAAGATTCTTTTTTAAATCCATTCCAAAACTTTTTGTGACTAATAGATTTTTTCTTATAACTCATATATTTAAACTTTTCTATAAAAAATAAATTTGAAAATCTTCCCCAAAATAAGCATATAGGTAAAACAAAAATTATTAGGTTTTGAATTTTCAGTATGCAAGCAATTTGAATTAGAGTTATAAAAACTAAAGCTTGAACGCCAAAAGACCCAACTTTACTGTCCTTCATGGCTTTTAAACGTTTCTTTTTACCCGCAAAAATACCATCGAAAGTATCCATCAATCCATCAATGTGCAGACCACCAGTAATTAAATATCCTGAAGCCAAAGAGATTAATGCAGATGCATAAATTGGCCAAGAGTTTGTTGTTAAAAAAAGAAAAATATAACTCTGTATTGTTCCAATCAAAAATCCTAAAGGCGGGGCAAATTGTGCAATATTTTTAAATTCAGGATTAATTAAAGGTATCTTTGGAAATGTTGTATAGAAAATCCAAGATCCTGCCAAATTTTTTATTAAATATTTTTTGATGAGAAAAAGTAGATTCAATATTAAATAATAAGGTAGATTAATGAAAAAGGATCAAAAATTTTATAAATTATCGTGTTTGAATTTGAAATTACATCGAATTGCAGTAATACAGGGGCAAGAACTGGTATATTTCATACGCCAAATGGTCAGGTAAACACACCAAAATTTATGCCTGTAGGTACTTTGGCAACGGTTAAAGGAATTTCATCTGAGCAGTTAACCTCTACAGGATCAGAAATGATCCTTTCAAATACCTTTCATCTTCATTTACAACCTGGAGAAAAACTAGTTAAAGAATCTGGTGGAATACATAAGTTCATGAATTGGCCTAAGCCTATCCTTACTGATTCAGGAGGATACCAAGTTTTTAGTTTGGCCAAATTAAATAATATTTCTGATAAAGGCGTGGAATTTAAAAATCCAAGAGATGGTAGTCATGTATTTTTATCACCTGAAAAAGTAATACAGATTCAAATGGATCTTGGATCGGATGTTGCGATGGCTTTTGATCATTGTCCTCCGCATACAGCTAACGAAAATGATATTGAGGACTCTTTACAAAGAACTCATTCATGGTTGCAAAAATGTGTTGAGACTCATCAGAAATCCAATCAAGCATTATTCGGTATAGTTCAAGGTGGAAAGTATCCGAGATTGAGAGAATACAGTGCAAAATATACAAGTTCTTTTGATCTTCCTGGAATAGCAGTGGGAGGTGTAAGTGTTGGCGAGGCAGTGGAAGAAATACATAGTGTAATTAATTACGTCCCACAATTCTTACCAATAAATAAACCAAGATATTTAATGGGAATTGGCTCCTTAAAAGAAATTTCTCTAGCTGTTGCTAATGGATTCGATATATTTGACTGTGTTTTGCCTACAAGACTAGGAAGACATGGGACTGCATTTTTTAATGATGAAAGATTGAATTTGCGAAATGCTCGATTTAAAAATGACTATTCTCCGATTGACAAAACTTGTAAATGCGAAACCTGTAAATCTTATTCTCGAGCATATTTGCATCATCTAATTAGAAATGACGAGATATTAGGCCTAACTCTCATAAGTTTGCATAATATAGCTCACTTAATAAGATTTACCAATGCAATTTCTACTGCAATTAGAGATAATTGTTTTACAAATGATTTCGCTCCTTGGAAAACATCCTCTATTGCTCACCATACGTGGTAACGTCTTATCATAATTAATTAAATTATCAAAAAGGTGCTCATTCTATTTAATACATTCGCTGAATTGCCCGAGGCTTATAAGGCCTTTGCTCCAACTGTTGATGTTCTTCCACTGATTCCTTTATTTTTCTTTTTATTAGTGTTTGTTTGGCAAGCTGCTGTTGGATTTAAATAAAATTCTTTTAGTTTAGATTGTTAGTATTAAACTGGATTTTCAAGTAAAATCGCATCTCCGGAATTTTCTACTGCACTCTCTATAAAATCAGCAATTTTTAATGCTCTTGAGGCTTGCTCACCATCCACCTCAGGTATTTCTTTCCCCTGAACGCATTTAAGAAAATGCTCCAATTCTGCATAAAGAGGTTCAATGGAGGTTGTGCTAACTTCTTCAACATATCCGTCATTTCTATAAACTAATTCTCCATGTTCTGCAGTATATGATTCATGAGACTTTCTATAGATTTGAAGAGAGTGATTTAAAAAATCAGTTTCTACTAGTCCATTTTGGCAGTGAGCACTTAAACTCCTAATTTTTTTGTGACTCATTTTACTGGCAGTCAAGCTTGCAATAACATTATTTTTAAACACTAAAGTAGCATTGACATAATCTATTAATCCTTCGCCATTTCTTCCTCCAACTGCTGCTAATTTTTGTATTTTTGAGTTTACAAGCTCCAAAATAAGATCAATATCATGAATCATTAAATCCATTACTACAGATACATCATTTGCTCTGTCTGCATGAGGACTGTGTCTTCTAGCTTCTAAAACAACAATTTCTTCATTATTTACTATTTTATTTAATTCTCTAAAAGCAGGATTAAATCTTTCAATATGCCCAACTTGTAATAGACAGTTACTTGCATTAGCGGCCTCTATTAAAGATTTTGCTTCCAACTCATTAGCAGCAATTGGTTTTTCAATGAGAACGTTAACACCTCCCTTGAGACAATCCAGTCCTACTTTGTGATGAAGAAGTGTTGGGACAGCAATGCAGATAGCATCAACTTTTGGAATTAAGTCCTTATAGTTTATGAACCATTCACACTGAAATTGGTCAATAGCTAATTTGCCTTTCTCTTCATCTGGATCTGCGACTCCAATGAGATCTGCATCTTTGAGTAAACTTAGTACTCGAGCATGATGCCATCCCATATTCCCTATACCTATGACTCCAACCTTTACGGGTGATGAGGTTGGTTGCATAATTTCAAATCCATATATTTATTATCATTATCCTCTATGAGGAGTCACATTTAGTTTTTGGGAAGAATTATTTTAACACGATCAATTTTTGGACCTGACATAGAAATAACTTCAAATTTAATGTTATTAAAATCTAAAACATCGCCAATTTTTGGAACCATTTGAAATTTCTCTAACATAAATCCAGCAAGAGTATAATAATCAGTACCTTCTGGAATGGAACATCCTAACTTTTTATTGATTTCAATAATTTCTGATTTTCCAGCTATTGACCATTTTTTAGACAAATTATCTAACATTCTCATGTCTGAATAAATTCTATTATTGAGCATTTCCTCTCCAACTATTTCGCCATTTAGATCAGCTGCAGTTATAAGTCCCTCTGTTCCCCCGTGTTCATCAACTACTAGTAAGAAGGGATTGTAGTCTCTTACTATTGGAAATATTTCTGCTAGTGAACATGTTTCTATTATTTTTGTTACTGGTAAAAGAAATGGCTCTAATAATGTATTGGCTTCCATTTCACCTTTTGATATTGGTTTAGCTAGATAACGTAAATCTAATACACCTAAAACATCATCTAAAGACTCACCAATCACAAAGAAGCGAGCATGTCGAGTTTTATCTACTTGTTTCATTAGTTCTGAGAAGGTTATATTTTTTGGCAAAGTTACCATTTCAGATCTTGGAATCATCACTTCTTTAACCTGTGTATCTTTTAAAGCAAAAACTCCTTCAAGAATATTCTTCTCATCTGGTTTTAAACCTGTTACATTATCTGTTTCTATAAGAGTTTCTAATTCTCCAGCAGATAAACCCGAGTTTAAAGAATCCCATTTGTTATTTAAATTGAACAAGCCTAAACAAGCGCTAGCAAAGAATTCTATTGTTTTCACAATAGGATTCATAGCTTTTCTAGCAGCATCGAATATTGTGGTTAACCTTAATGCAGCAGATTCTGGATTGTTAATTACTAAAGCTTTTGGAATTAGTCCAGAAACAAGAGTAACAACTAAAACAACAAATAAAAATAATAGAAGATCATAAAATCTATTTGATAAAATATTGCTTTTCCAATAATCATTAGCAAGGTTATTGCTGAGCCATCCAATTGCAATTAACGAAATTGTTACTCCAAATTGAGAAGCAATTAGTGAAGATCTAAAGCGTTTTTGAATTTTTAAAATTGAAAATGCTCCTTTCTTTTTTTCTTCTATTAACCTTAAAACTTTACTTGGCCTTATTAATAAAAAAGAGAGTTCACTCGCTGCGAAAAAAGCTGGTATGAATAAAAGAAATAAAAGTAGAGTTATTTTCATTCAATGACAAATGAATAATGGGGGTGGCGAGGATCGAACTCGCCTTAGCCAAATTATGAGTTTGGTGCATTCACCAGATTGCTACACCCCCAAGGGAATTTATGTAATTTTAATTACATTGAATTTCAATATACAATATAAAAATAATATTTCAAAAAACACCTCATTAGGAAGTTTTTGTGAGATTTCTTTTTTTTCTTCTAATCTTTAAATATAAATTAAACTTTTACAAATGGGCAAATTTTCGGATAAGTATGATTTAAATAAAGCAAAATTGTTAAAACAGTTAATTGAAAAATCTTACAAGAAAGGAAACTTCACTTTATCTTCAGGAAAAAAAAGCAGCCATTACTTGAACTGTAAACCAGTTTCATTAAATGGTAAAGGCTTAAAATTAATAAGTGAATTATTTTTAGATTTAAAGGACTCAAGGTCAAAAGCTGTAGCAGGATTGACATTAGGTGCAGACCCTATAGTAAGTGGATTAATTGTTAAAGCAGCTTTGAATGGACTAGACCTTGATGGTTTAATAATTAGGAAAGAAATCAAAAAATACGGAACCAAAGCTGGAATAGAGGGCCCAATATTAGAAGAAGGAACTTTGGTAACTGTTTTAGAGGATGTCGTTACAACTGCTGGTTCAGTAATAAAAGCTATAAAAAAATTACGAGAAAATAATTATGTTGTTGAGGAAGTTTTGTCTATTGTTGATAGGCAAGAAGGGGGATTAGAAGCCCTTGAAGATGAAAATGTTAAATTAAAGAGTCTTTTTACAATAAAAGACTTTTTATAGTTATTTCAAAATGCAAGATATAAAAAAAAAGTTTTGGCTTGAAAAATTTGATTGTTTTTCAATTACTGGAAAAGATGCCAGAAAATTTTTGAATGGAATAACAACTGGTAATATTCTTAATTCAGAAAATAAAGTTATCAAAACTTGTTGGTTAACTCCAAATGGAGTTCTAAGGTCATTAATTGAAATTATTTTTTTAGAAAGAAGCTTAGAAGTAATTATCTTGGCTGGTAACACAAATGAAATATTTGATTATTTTAATCAAATTATTTTTCCAGCGGACGATGTACTTTTGAGTAAACCTTTCTTGATAAATAGAATTCAGGAAATTGATGAATCTAGTTCATGGAGAACTTACCAGCCTATTTTTTTCAAAACAGAAGATAAAGAATTTGAAATATATAAAAATAAACTAAATTTACTAAATCCCAATGATTTAAAACTTTGGAAGATTAATCAGGCAATACCCTCATTAGAAATGGAAATAAACGGAAAAAATAATCCTCTTGAGCTTGGATTACAAGATCTTATAGATTTTAATAAAGGTTGTTATTTAGGACAAGAAACAATGTCAAAAATAAAAAATGTTTCTTCTTTAAAACAGGAAATAAGAATTTGGAAATCAATTGAATCTAATTTGAATTTAGACTTAGAAGATAAAAATTTATATACAAATTCTGCCAAGGATATTTCTGTAGGCAAAATCACTAGTTTTTTTAAATCAGATTGTCAAATAAAAGGTTTAGCCATGATAAAAAGAAAATATTTAGAGGAAGAAAGTTATTTTTTTTCAGAAATTTTTGGAAAAATTATTATAAACAAATCTGTAGGATCAATTTTTCTTTAATCGATTTTTGATTAAATATTCTGCAATTTGTAGAGTAGCAAAACAATCATCTTTGTTATATTGAATAATTTTCTTTAAAAATATTTGGTTTTCTGTAATTTGATATTGAATCCACCAATAAAGTGCTTTAGAGCCACTTACATTTTTCTGCGCCCATTCAAATCCAAGCCAATTAGAAACATTTTTTAAGCCATAGTTTTTTAGTGGTAATATCCAAGACTTTCTTATTAAGGTATGTAAGTCAATAAATCTTGAGGAAAGTGAATCAATTTCTTGAAAACTAAAATTTAGTTCTTTAGCTATATTAATTATTGATATTTTTTCAGTTTCTCCGTAATGCAAAACTGGCCATTCCTTGTGTGAAAAAAGTATTTCAATAATTTGCCTGTAAGATTCTCCTTTATTGTTTTTAAGATCTAAGATTGGTTGATAAATAAGATCTTCTTTTTTTATAGACAAATTATTTACTTTTAAAAATCCATATAAAAAATCATGCTTTTCATCTGGATTAGACTCAATATCAAATATATAAAATCCCGACCATAATTTTTCTAATAGATCTTCTGTATTATTTTTATTAGAAATGAAATATGGTTCTCCAGAGATATATGCTTGTGCTTGCTTTACAAATATGGATGCTTTTTCATACTTCTGATCTTTGAATTTAGATAATTTATCTCCAAGTTGTTTTTCGCTGTATAAAGCTAATGTTTGGGTATTAGTTATTCCATTTGCTTTGAGTAATGAGGCCGTTTTGGACCCTATTCCATCTATGTCGGTTAGACATCCATTTTCTTTTGCTTCTTTGTCACAAAATTTTTGCCATGAACAAATAGTACATTTTTTTCTATCTTGAGTTATTTCTGGTATGGATCCCTCCAAACATTCATTCAAATTTAATAAAACATTTAAAACTTTATTTCTTAATTTTTTATTTAAATAAATTTCTTCAACTTTAACTTTTTTATAAAAAGTTGAAATTACTAATCCTTTCTCAATTTTAGATTCTTGAAAAGATTCCAAAAGCATAGAAGAAAAAGCTAAGTCGAATAAATGTTCTTTAGTTGTTTTGTGGCCTAACTTATAAACAGCAGGTAAATATTTATATTGTCCCCATTTACTTTTACCTTTAGTCCTTAAAAGTAATTGTGGAAGTATCTCTGCGTTTATATTTTGGAAAAGATTTCCTTTGATTTTTAATCCAATTACCCCTTGATAACCATTTTCACAGGCTTTTAATCCTGTATATATTTCACCATTACAAAATTTAGAGAAAATTTGAAACTGATTAATTTTATATATAGCTTTATGGGGAGTCCAAACTTCATAAGATTTTTTACCCTTAAAATCGAGCCATGCTTTTCTTTTGCATCTTGTAAAACTTTTTAAATGAAGAGAATTCAAATTATTTTTTTTTGGGCGGTTTTAAAAATTACTCATATAAAATATTATAGATAATTATAAGAAATCAAGGAAATTTGAAATTTGAAAGCTGATAAATTAGATAAGATAAAGTTTGGAACTGATGGTTGGAGAGGAATTATTGGTTTTGACTTTAACCTGTCCACTCTTTCAAGAGTTGTTGTCGCTGCATGTCAGGAGTTGCATTATCAATACTATAAAGAAGTTAATTCAAAGAAAATTGTTATTGGATATGATCGTAGATTTATGGCTTGTGAATTCGCCAAGCAAATAGTGCCTTTTGTAAGAGGATGTGGTTTCGAACCGATCTTATCTGATAGTTTTGTTACAACACCCTCTTGTAGTTTCTATGCCAAAGAAGTAGGTTGTCTTGGAGCGTTAGTAATTACAGCAAGTCATAATCCATATAATTGGCTAGGTCTGAAAATAAAGAGCTTTAATGGATGTTCTGTTGACGAATCTTTTACAAGTGAAGTTGAAAAAAGATTAATGCTTGGAAATTCAATTGAAAAAATAGATGGTATTAATAAATTGGTAGATATTAAGAAATTTCATTTAGATAGAATTAAATCCCTTTTTGATATTGACTATATTTCCAAGAGATTAAAAAAAATGAAATTGAGAATTTTTGTAGATTCTATGCATGGTTCAGCTGCAAATTGTATGGCTGAGATTTTTGCTTCTAATGATTTAGAAGTTATTTCAGAAATCAGGAAAGATGCTGATCCTTTTTTTGGAGGAAAACCTCCTGAACCTCTTTTAAATTATGTAGATGATCTAAAACAAACATTAATGAAAAATTCAACAAATGAAGTGAAAACTTTAGGAATTATATTTGATGGTGATGGTGATAGAATTGCGGCAATTGATGAAAAAGGAAGATACTCTAGTACTCAAGATTTACTCCCATACTTTATTAGCTATTTGGGCGAAATTAAAAATAATTCTTATCCTGTTTTAAAGACTGTTAGTGGTTCAGATATTATTAAAAATATATCAGAGAGTCAAAATAGAGATGTTTTTGAACTTCCAGTTGGCTTTAAATATATTGCTAAAAAAATGATTAAAGAAAAAATATTTATTGGAGGAGAGGAATCTGGAGGAGTTGGTTTTGGTGACTTTATGCCTGAAAGAGATGCTCTATATGCAGCGATGGTTTTATTAAATGGAATTGCTGAAAAATCTCAGTATTTATATGAAACCTTAGATGAAATTCAAGAAGATTTTGGGCCAAGTTTTTATAAAAGAATTGATATTAAATTCCCAAATCAGTCAGAAAAAAATAATGTAAAAGAATTTATCATAAATAATATTCCTGAGAATATTAATAATCACAATTTAAAAAGTATCTCAAAGATCGATGGAATAAAGTTGAGAATTGATAGAAATTTTTGGCTTCTGTTTAGGTTTTCAGGAACAGAACCTCTTTTAAGGTTATATTGTGAAGCCCCAAAAGAATCTTATCTAATTGAGGTATTAGAGTGGGGTCAAGAATTTATAAATTTGGCAGGAAAATAAGGGTGAAAAATTTATTTTTAGCGAGTAAGAATAAAGGTAAAATTGAAGAATATAAGAAATTGCTTGCTGGAGTTAATTGTAAATTGTTACTCCAGCCAGAATCATTAGAAGTTGAAGAGGATGGACTGACATTTAGAGATAATGCAATTAAAAAAGCGTGTGAAGTTTCGAGAAAAACGAATAACTTTTCCATAGCAGATGATTCAGGAATTTGTATTGAAGCATTAGGTGGTAGGCCTGGCATTTACTCATCTAGATATGCAGAAAATGATCAGAAGAGAATTGAACGAGTTTTAAGAGAACTTGATGGAATTCAAAATAGAAGTGCTTTTTTTGTTGCTAATATTTGTGTTTGTTCCCCAAATGGTGAAGTGATTATTGAATCTGAGGCCAAATGTCATGGCAATATAATTTTAAACTCCAGAGGAAAAAGTGGTTTTGGGTATGACCCAATTTTTGAGGAGAGTTCTACCAGATTAACTTTCGCTGAAATGAATAATGATATTAAAGACTCTTGTAGTCATAGAGGTAAAGCATTAAAAAAAATTATTCCAGATTTAATTGAAATTTTTTCTTAAATTTAATTAACCCAAGATCCATGAAGGCCATGAGGAATTGAAATAGGTAATTCATAAACAGCTACTTCTTTTAAGTCTTTTGCGTCTAATATCACTAAATCGCTTCCCCTTCTTTCTCCGTTCCATAGAAGTATAAATAAAAATCCCTCATCTTCTTTTGAGGAGTTTTCTGATGGAACCATAATTGGTTCACTAACAAATCCACTTGGACCTGCTGACCAAAAAATCTCTTCCTTAGAAGTTAAATTTATTTTTTTTATTGCTTGAAGTGGAGCGTTCCCCAGCTTTTGAGATGTGCTTGCCATCCAACTAAAAGTTGCTTTTAATCCTAAGATTTTAGGATTAACAACAGCAAATTCACAACATTGTTCACTGAAAGTTTCAAGTTCACAAGTTTTTGTCTTTAGATCGATAATTGATCTTTTCAGTTTTCCTTCTGGATATTTATCAAATTCAATATCCCTAAAATTCTCGTCTGGACCAACTGATGGGAAATCATCATAAAAAATACTATCCAATACGATTTTGGAATCTTTTTCAAATGCGTTTACATGATGAAAAACGAATCCTTCTGGAGCATCTATTGTTAAAGGAGGCTGTCCTCTAAATAATCCACTTTCTCTGGGGATAATAAAAAACTTTGCCTTTTTATTTGGGTTTGACTTTAGACATTGTGCTGCTCCTCTTTGACCCATTACAAATGGAAGAGGATTAAAATCAATAGCATTCTGTAAGAATATTGCCCAATTAGTTGTAATTGCAAAATCATGAAGGAATGCAAAGCCATTAAAGGTATCTTTTCTGTCAAAAATGAGCTCTCCAGAATTTTTACCAGCATTATCAAATTCCATTAATCTAATGGTACTTTTTGGTCCGGTTTTTACTCCAAAAGTGACTAAAAGTTCTGAAGATGCATTTGAATTTAGGTCTGTTTTTGGATGGGCACTGAATGCTTCGTTAGGCTCGAGTACCCCTCTTAATGTTGTTAAACCAATAGTGTCAAGACTATCTTGATCCATTGCATGTGGACCAGCTGCTTCCCATAATGCAAGAATTTCATCTCCTAATTTAACGACGTGAGTATTAGCGATATTCTTGAATTTTAGATCTAATGCATTATTTAAAATTCCTCCATTTTTTTGTGTGCCAAAAACACCCCTATAAATAAATTTATTTATTTTTTCTTCTTCCAAATAGCCTTTAGTTTTTACAAATCTATTGGTTAATAATGGCTGACCATTTTCGAATTTTATTGATGTAATCATCCCATCACCATCAAATGGATGATGAACCCATTGTCCACCTCTTTCTAATATTCCTGGTCCATTTCTTAATAATGTTCCATTTAAATTTTTAATATTTTTACCTTTACTAAGTTTTAGAGGCTCCTTAGTTAGCTCCTTTTCCACATTTTTATAAGCACTTGACCAATCTTCTTTATTAAAACTTTTAATTTTATCAATTTTTTTATCTTGTAAATAAGTCACAACAAAATAATTACTGTGTATATCTTCGCCAAAAATCAACTAAATTGTGGATGATTCGAAAAAATTCCTATTTTATTGTTTTTCTAGCATTCCTTTACTACTTGGAATTGAATCAGATCTTCTTAGATCTATTTCGGTAGCCATTCTCATTGCTCGTGAAAAAGCTTTAAAGCAAGCCTCAACAATATGATGTGAATTACTACCTTGTATTTGATTAATATGCAGAGTAATACCACTGTTATTTACAAAGGCAATAAAAAACTCCTTTACTAGTTCAGTATCATAATTTCCTATCCTTGGAGCTTTTAATTCAAGATCATAAGATAGATGTGGTCTGCCAGAACAGTCTAAGGTGACTTGAACTAATGCTTCATCTAATGGGGCAAAGAAATGTCCAAATCTGCTTATTCCTTTTCTTTCTCCCAAGGCTTTTGAAAATGCTTTGCCTAATGCGATTCCTACATCTTCATTCGTATGATGATCATCAATATGCGTATCTCCAATTGCTTTTATTTTTAAATCGAATAAACCATGACTGGATATTTGATGAAGCATATGATCTAAGAATGGTATCCCGGTTTCAATCTCGGAAGTCCCATTCCCATCTAAGTTGATAAATATAGAAATATCTGTTTCGTTCGTTTTTCTTTTTATTTCAGATTGCCTTAGAGATGACATTTTTATGCAAAAAAATTGTGTTTACATTCCATTAATGCAGTAACCCGCATCAACATAAATTGTTTGTCCTGAAATGCCGCTAGAGAGATCACTTAATAAAAAAGCAGCAGTATTGCCTACTTCTGTTTGAGTGACTGTTCTGCGCAAAGGAGCCTTTTCTTCAACATTGTGAATCATATCTAAAATGCCACCTATAGCAGAACTCGCAAGTGTTCTTATAGGCCCAGCACTTATTGCGTTAACTCTGACTTGTTTTTCGGGACCAAGTTCTGCAGAAAGATATCTTACTGAAGCTTCTAAAGCTGCTTTAGCAACTCCCATCACGTTATAGTTAGGAATCGCCCTTTCTGAACCTAAATAAGTTAATGAGACAACTCCAGCACCATCACTAAAAAGTGGTTTTGCTGCTTTACATAAAGGTGCTAACGAATACGCACTTATATTAAGAGCCCTATCAAAACCCTCTGAAGTGGTAGCACTATAATCTCCAATCAATTCATCGCGTCCTGCAAATGCTAGGCAGTGAACTAATCCGTCAATTTGCCCCCAATTATCTTTTATATTGTTAAAGATTTCTTCAATTTGAGATGGATTTTGAACATCAAGAGGCAAAAATAACGATGGGTTTAAAGGTTTAGTTAGTTCTCTAACTTTAGATTCGAATCTTCCCTTATCATCAGGCAAATATGTGATTCCAAGTTCTGCGCCAGCTTTTGAAAGTTGTTGAGCGATACCCCATGCTATTGAACGATTGTTGGCAATTCCTGTAACAAGAATTTTTTTGCCAGTTAGATTTAGAAGCATTTTGTTTATTATTTCTATTATTCTCCTATATAAAAGTACCTATCTTTACGGATTACTGCAAAATATACAATAATTTTCAAATATCAAAAAATTTTTAATTTGAACATGGTCAGAACAAATTCTATGGTTTTGGAATTAGGTTTTCGATTACCTAATTTCCAAATGTTAAATGCTAATTCTTCAAAAAATGAATATTTTAATTCTCATAATCTAGATAATCGGCATTTACTTTTAATGTTTATTTGTGCCCATTGCCCATTTGTTAAATATATTGAGAATCAAATTTTTACCTTAAGTAAAGAAATTGAAAATACAGTTCAAACAGTTGCAATCTCTAGTAATAATATTATCACTCATCCTTCAGATTCTCCTAAAAATTTGAGATTACAAGCACAAACACAGGGATGGAGTTTTCCATATCTATATGATGAAAATCAAAATTTTGCTAAGCAATTAAAAGCGGCTTGTACCCCAGATTTTTATCTTTTTTCAAATGAAGGAAATAGTGATTTTTTATTGTTTTATCATGGCCAATTAGACGATAGTAGACCAGGTAATGACATCCCTCTATCTGGCAAAGATTTGCGCTCTGCTATAAAAGATTTGAATCAAAATAATTCTTATCCTTCAAATCAGATTCCTTCTTTAGGTTGCAATATAAAATGGACTCCTGGCAAAGAACCGAGTTGGTTTAAGTGAATTAAAATGTTTTTTTACTCATACAAATCTGGTTTAGGGTTAATATATTCACTATGCAAATACCTCCATTTACTTTAGATAGGCAGTTCCAAGAAATTGGCTCTGAAATTGAGAGTGAGGTTTTTAAAGTTTTAAAACGGGGTCAGTATATTGGAGGACAAGAGATTGCTAAATTTGAGGAGAGTTTTTCTAATCTGATTGGCGTTAAAAATACTATTGGATGTAATAGTGGAACTGATGCTTTAGTTTTGGCTTTGCGTGCATTAGATATTGGCGTGGGTGACGAAGTTATTACCTCATCTTTTAGCTTTTTTGCCACTGCAGAGGCTATTAGTGCAGTTGGTGCTAATCCTATTTTGGTAGATATAGATCCTGAAACTTATCTCATTAATACTGAACTAATAGAACAAGAAATAAATTCTAATACCAAGGCAATTATGCCAGTTCATCTTTTTGGGAACGCAGTAAATATGACCTTTATAAAATCATTGGCCAACAAATATGACTTAAAAGTAATCGAAGATTGTGCTCAGGCAACATGCACAATTTGGGAAAATTCCAAAGTTGGTAGTATCGGCGATATAGGTTGTTTTAGCTTTTTCCCTACTAAAAATTTAGGAGCTGCTGGAGATGGTGGAGCAGTAACAACTTCAGATCAGAAGATTGCAAAAAAAATTAGAGAATTAGCTGTTCATGGTAGCCCATTAAGATATCACCATACTCAAATTGGATATAACAGCAGACTTGATACCATTCAAGCCGCCATATTAAATATCAAAATTAAATATATTTCTAAGTGGATTAGTAATCGTCAAAAAATCGCCAATAATTATCTTAATTTGTTAGAAAAAAATCCATTTATTAGTTTTCCAAAAATTAGCTCTGATTCAATTTCCCATTCTTGGAATCAATTTGTCATCAAATTAAGAAACGATAAATATTTTTTAAATGAAGATTATTCAAATTTATTTAATACTGATAGCAAAAAATACTATTCATTAAGGAATTTGGTAAAACAACAACTTTTTGAAAACGGTATTAATTCAATTATTTATTATCCAATTCCAATACACGCACAAATAGCTTACAAAAATAAAAATTTTTCTAGAACAAAACTCATTAATACAGAGAGAATTTGTACAGAAGTTCTTAGTCTTCCAATGTTTCCTGAAATTTCTTATGAAGAACAAGTTTATGTAGCAGAAAATTTAAATAAAGTTTTAAAGAATTGTATAGAGGAAATTCAAATTTCAGCATAAAGTGATTTAAATAATCTTTGTTGTATGTTGTGATTGACAATAGGACTTGAATAATTATTTTTTTCTAAATTAGATATCTCACCATTTAATAATTCTGAATTTGAGACTTTAGATAATTCAGGAATCCAATATTTTATATATTCGCAAATAGGATCAAATTTTTTTGCTTGGGTATATGGATTAAAAATTCTAAGTGGTTTTGGATCCATACCGCTACTGGCGCTCCACTGCCATCCCCCATTATTTGCAGCTAAGTCTCCATCAACCAATGTCTCCATAAATTTTTTCTCGCCCATTTGCCAATTGCATATAAGATCTTTTACTAGAAATGAAGCGACTATCATCCTACATCTGTTATGCATCCAGCCAGTACTATTTAATTGACGCATTGCAGCATCAACTATAGGTACTCCGGTATCTCCATTGCTCCAATGTTGAAACCATTCATTATTGTTTTGCCATGGAAAGTGATCCCATTTTTTTCTATATGGACCTTTCTCTAGCTCTGGGAAATGGAATAAGCAATGTTGATAAAATTCACGCCAAACAAGTTCTTTTTGCCAAGTTTCAATTGATAGGTAATTTTCTTGATTTGCAAAATCTGAATTCAAATTTAATGTTGCGTTCCAAACTTTTCTAATGCTTATGGTACCGAATCTGAGAGATGCACTTAGGAATGATGTCCCATTATGGGAAGGAAAATCTCTTGCAGAATTATAAGAATATAATTTTTTTTCGTTAATGAAGTTTTTTAATAATATTTCTGCAGCATTCTCTCCAGGTCTACATGGACAAATATTCGAACCAGGAAATTTTATATTTTTGATAAATTTATCTAGAACAGAATCAGATGAATTTATTGTCTTATTATCCTTAAATTTATTATCTATATCTTTAAACTGGAAAACAACTTTATCTTGGTCATATGAACCTAATAAATTCATTTTTGATTTAAGGTTTTTATAAAAAGGTCCATAAACTGAATAAGGATTGTTATTCCCTGAAAATATTTTTAAAGGTTCTACTAATAAGTGATCCCAAGTTTCAATAACTTGAATATTTTGTTCTTTTAAATTTTTTTTTATTTGTAAATCGCGATTAATCTCATAAGGTTCAATTGATCTATTCCAAAAAACAAATTCAGCATCTATGTTCTTTGCTAATTGAGGAATTATTAATAACGGATCTCCTTCTTCCAAAACTAATCTACTACCCATTTTTTTCCAATTATTTCCTAATTCTTGAAGCGAATTTCCTAGAAACCAAGCTCTTGAACTTGCATTGAAATCGTGTGAGTAATTTGTATCAAATATATAAGTTGAAGTAATAGCATTTGATAATGAAAATGCTTTGATTAAAGCTTGATTATCAAATATTCTTAAATCCTTTCTATGCCAAAAAAGTATTCTAGGTTTATTCATAATTTATCTAAAAATTGTTTAGCTCTAAACCAAGCCGTCACTGTTTTTGCGTCAAGAATTTCATCCCCACTAGAAATAAGATTATCTAGTGCCTCGGGATCTAAAATTAATACTTCTATATCTTCATCTAAATCTCCTTTAACCTCGGAATTGAGTTTGTCTAAATCACGAGCTAAAAATAAATAAATTTCTTCATCTGCATAGCCTGGAGCAGGGACAAGAGTTCCAAGTTCATCCCATTTGTTTGCACTGAATCCAGTCTCTTCTTGTATTTCTCTTTGAATTGAATTAATAGGTGTTTCACCTATTTCTAATGTACCTGCTGGAAATTCTAATAAATACCTTGAAACAGCAAATCTATATTGCCGAAGAATGATAACTTTATTGTCTGTTGTAATAGGTACGGCTAATGCTGCCCCAGGATGCTTAATGTATCCATATTCACCTTCATGTCCATTTGGAAGCTCAATTCTATTTATTTCGAAACTAAATTTTTTTGACTTTAACTCAGATATTTTTTCTTTAAAAATGGATCTTTTTATAAGGTTTTTGTTGCCCATAATTTTTAAATAAAAATAGCCTAACAGTTATTTTTTGGTTTTGTAAATCATTTATATAGACCATTTTGGGACATCACACTTTGTGATTTTTTGACTTCTACTTAAGATTTCAGATAGTGGTGTAATAACGAAATTCCGATTCATGAATCTAGGGTGAGGTAATGTTAATTCCTCGTCAATCGTATGAAAATCTTCCCACCAAAGAATATCTAAATCGAGACATCTTGATAGCCATTTCTTACCCTTTGGCGTCTCTTCTCGTCCGAAAAAACTCTCTAACTTTTTTAACTTTTTTAAAAGTAATTTCGCGTTTTTAATTGATGGTTTAGGAAAAGAATTACTTTTTATAAGTAAGAGAGTATTTAAATAATTTGGCTGCTCGTTTTCAACACCATGGGGTAATGTCTCATAAATTGAAGACCAAATAAAGTTTGCATGAAATTTGCTTTTCTCTTCTTTTTTTTTGTTGAAACTATCTCCCCACTCATTTATTATTTCCTCTATTTTTGGCTTGCAAATTAATAGTGACTTAAGAGGGCTTCCGAATTTACTATCAATATTTGCTCCGAGGGATATACATAGTCCATTTTTGATATTAAGATTTGATAATTCCACTACAAAAAACAAAGTTATTGGATAAATTCTATATCAGGCATTTTTAAAGTGATTTTGAACCCCGAGTTAAAAGAAAAAGGAGAAATAAAAGATTTAATGAACTCAAAGGATTCTTTTAGAGCTTTTCCTTTGGCGGCAATTACGGGTCATAGCTTATTGAAATTATCTTTGCTTTTGGCAGCAGTTGATCCGAGTTTAGGAGGAGTGATTATCGCTGGCGGAAGAGGTACTGGTAAGTCAGTATTAGCAAGGGGTTTGCATACTTTACTCCCTCCTGTAGAAGTATTAGATAATGAATCAATACTGGAAACACTATCTAAGAGAAATAGTAATACTTCATTAAGACCTATTGGTAGGAACCTAGATCCAGATAAACCAGAGGAATGGGATATTAGTACTAATAAATTGTTAGAGGAGACCATTGGAAGTGATTATTTGAATCAAATTGATGAAATCCCAAAAAAAGTAAAAGAGGCACCATTTGTTCAAGTTCCCATTGGTATAACTGAAGATAGACTTGTTGGATCAATTGATGTCGCTGCCTCATTAAGTACGGGAGAACAAGTTTTTCAGCCTGGAATTTTAGCAGAAGCTCATAGAGGTGTTTTGTATGTAGACGATATAAATTTATTAGATGATGGAATTGTAAATTTAATTCTTGAAGCTATAGGAAGAGAGCAAAATAATATTGAAAGAGATGGTTTGAGCCTCTCTCATCCTTGTAAGTCTCTTTTAATAGCAACTTATAATCCTGAAGAAGGTGCTTTACGAGATCATGTTTTAGATCGTTTTGCTATTGTGCTTTCCGCAGATCAATCTATTGATAATGCTCAAAGAGTTGAGATTACAAAATCTGTTTTATCACACGCAGAAAATAATATTAAATTTTCAGAAAAATGGTCCGAAGAATCCGATAATTTATCTACTCAATTAATTTTGGCAAGACAATGGTTGAAAGATGTCAAGATAACAAAAGAGCAAATAACCTATTTAGTGAATGAAGCTCTTAGGGGAGGAGTAGAAGGGCATAGGTCAGAACTATTTGCAGTAAAAGTTGCAAAGGCTAATGCAGCTCTTCGAGGCGATGAGAATGTAAATTCTGAAGACCTAAAAGTCGCAGTAAGGTTAGTTATTCTTCCACGAGCAATGCAAATACCTCCAAACGATGACGATATTCAACCCCCCCCTCCAGAGGATCAGAGTCCTCCACCTCCTCCTCAATCAAACAATGAAGAGTCTGAACCTGATACTAATGAAAATGATAATGAGCAGGACCAAGAACAAGAAGAAGATAATTCTGATGGAGAGGAAGAATCTACTCCTGAAATACCTGAAGAATTCATATTAGATCCTGAGGCATGTATGGTTGATCCTGATTTATTGCTTTTTTCATCAGCTAAATCAAAAGCCGGAAATAGTGGAAGTAGATCTGTGATATTCAGTGATAGTAGAGGAAGGTATGTGAAACCTATAATTCCAAGAGGTAAAGTAAAAAGAATTGCAGTAGATGCGACTTTACGAGCTGCAGCTCCTTATCAAAAATCACGAAGATTAAGGAATCCTAATAAATCAATAATCATAGAAGAAAATGATTTTAGGGCTAAGCTTCTTCAAAAAAAGGCAGGTGCTTTAGTCATTTTTCTTGTTGATGCTAGTGGCTCTATGGCACTTAATAGAATGCAAAGTGCGAAAGGTGCAGTTATCAGACTTTTGACTGAGGCATATGAGAATAGAGATGAAGTTGCCCTAATTCCCTTTAGAGGTAATCAGGCAGAGGTTCTTTTGCCTCCAACACGATCAATAACTGCAGCAAAAAGAAGGCTAGAAACAATGCCTTGCGGAGGTGGATCGCCTTTAGCTCATGGACTAACGCAATCAGCAAAAGTAGCAAAAAATGCCCTCTCTACTGGAGATATAGGTCAAGTTATTGTTGTTGGAATTACCGATGGAAGAGGAAATGTTCCGTTAGGATTATCACTAGGACAAAATGAGGTTGAAGAAAACGAAAATACAAATGCAAATTTAAAGCAAGAGGTTCTTGATATTGCAGCAAAATATCCCATGCTTGGTATAAAACTTTTGATAATTGATACAGAAAGAAAATTTATTGCAAGTGGATTTGGTAAAGAATTAGCAGAGGCAGCTCAAGGGAAATATGTTCAACTGCCAAAAGCTACAGATAAAGCTATCGCAGCTATGGCTTTAAATGCCATAAATGAATTTTAAATATTTCTTATGGATAAATTTCGTTAAGGAATTTTGAAAGTCCAATCGTTAAATCTCTTATAGATTTAGTTAATTCTTTATCTTGCGTTAATTTTTCAAAATCATCACTCATATCATCTATTTTAGTTGAGATAGATCTAGCAGCATTAATTGTCAACTTAATATCATTAAGGGTTTCTTTGTCATTGATAGTAGACAAAATATTATTCAAATGATTAGCAGCAATTGTCATTTCTTTTATGAGAGGCTCAACTCTTTGAAGTTCTTGTTTTGATAAAAAAATTAATTCATCAAGATTTTCTTGTGTTGTGTCAAATTGGTCAATTGAGTTGACGACGTTCTCAATTAAGTTTTCTTGATTTGTTTCTTTTAGAAGTTGGCTAATTCTATTAGTTATATTTGAGAGACTTGATAGTTGTTTACCTGTTATAGTATCTCCCTGACAAACAATTAACTTGGCATCGCATTTTTCGGATATAGGTTTTGCAATGTTTTTAGGAATTGTCTTACCACTAGTTTCTAAAGCAACTTGAACATCTCCTCCAAGGAAAGAATTTGTAACTACCCTTGCAAATGCTGGCCTTGGCAGAATAATTTCAGGATTATTTAAAACTATTTTTGCTTTAATTAATTCATTCGTAAACATGATATCTTCTATCGATCCTACTAAAATACCTCTGTAAGTAACTGGAGATTTTTTTGATAAACCGCTTGCGCTATTGAATTCTGCAAAAAGGTACCAATTTTTTGAAGATAATCTTACTCCTCTTATCCAAAAAGAAAAAAATGTGAATATTAAAATTCCCCCTAATAAGGAAAAACCAACTATAGAATCTCGTAAGCTTCTACGCATAATATCTAAATGTCTTTGGGTTGCATTGGACCATCGAGTTTTCCATTCCTAAATTGGAATACATAGGGATCATTACTCTCTTTGAATTCATCAATTGAACCTGCCCATCTAAATTTACCCCCATAAAGCATTAAAACTTTATCTGAAGTCCTTTCTATAGTACTAAGAACATGGCTAACCACAATAGATGATCCGCTAGCTTTATCATTTGTTTTATTAATTAAATCTTCAATTCTTGATGAGGCAATTGGATCTAGGCCTGCAGTTGGTTCATCAAAAAGTAGTAGAGGTCTAGTTTTTGCATTAAGAGTTTGATCAGTAATTAAAGCTCTAGCAAAACTCACTCTTTTTTGCATGCCTCCACTTAATTCATTTGGAAGTTTATTTTCAACATTAAATAATCCTACCTCAGCTAAGCATTCACATACTATTTCGTGAATTAACTTTTTAGATAGGTTTTTATTTCTCTTAAGGAGAAAGCCAACATTTTCTTCAATAGTTAAGGATCCTAATAAAGCCGGATTCTGAAAAACTAGTCTTACATCAGGTGGATTATTTTGATCTAATCTCAAATATGTTTGCTTCTCCCCAAATATTCTTAATTCTCCTTTGGTAGGTAAAATGAGTCCTGCTAATATTTTTAATATGGTTGATTTCCCAGAACCTGAGGGACCAACAATAGCTAATTTCTCTCCATTATTAAGTTCAAAATTTATTTGATTAAGCACATTAAGCTCCCCCCAACTTATTGAGAGGTTCTTTGTTTCCACTGCAGGCTTTGATTTCCTCAAAACTTATTTAAAAACATCTATCATTTCATTTTGCCTATTTTTAGAAATAAAAAAAGTATGTATGAATTTGATTTATAATCAATGTAATTGTTTTTTTAACTTGAAGATAATAATTAAAGAGGTTTTTAATGAATAAGCGAAAAAAAAGAGTAAGAAGATTGTACAAATATCATAAAAAGTATAACTTGCACCTATTAAACAAAATTGCAAGAATTTTGAGTTGGCTTTTGCCAGGTCTAGTAATAAAAAGATGGATGATCACATCCGCAATAGGATTTTTGACTTCCTTATTAGGCTTTGCAATTTGGACAAATTTAAGGCCACTATATTGGCTTGTTGAGATATTTTTTAGCTTAATGACAGGTTTGACTAGAATTTTACCTGTTTCGTTATTGGGCCCATTAATTTTTGTTATTGGACTTTTATTAATTGGGATTGGACAAAATAGAAGCATTAACTCTATTCAAAAAGCGCTTGTTCCAGAAAAAAACACATTTTTAGTTGATGCATTAAGAGTTAAAAGTAAATTAAACAGAGGGCCTAATGTTGTTGCAATTGGCGGGGGCACAGGTTTGTCTACTTTATTAAAAGGCCTAAAAAATTACAGCAGTAATATTACAGCAATCGTAACTGTATCCGATGATGGTGGAAGTAGTGGAATTCTTCGGAAACAACTAGGTGTTCAACCTCCAGGAGATATTAGAAATTGTTTGGCTGCTTTATCAAATGAAGAACCCATTTTAACTAGATTATTTCAATATAGATTTTCAGAAGGAAGTGGTTTAGAGGGACATAGTTTTGGAAATTTATTCTTATCTGCTTTAACTACAATTACGGGGAGTTTGGAAAAAGCAGTACAAGCCTCTAGTAAAGTTTTGGCGGTACAAGGCCAAGTTTTACCGGCAACAAATATTGATGTAATGTTGTGGGCCGAATTAGATGATGGAGAAAAAATATTTGGCGAAAGTAAGATAAGTAAATCTAAAAAATCAATTTCAAGGATTGGTTATTTACCTGAAAATCCATCTGCTCTTCCCAGTGCTCTCGAATCTATAAAAGAAGCTGACTTAATTATCCTTGGCCCAGGAAGTCTATACACCTCTTTACTACCAAATTTATTAGTACCAGAGATAGTAGATGCTCTATTACAAAGCACTGCTCCTAAAATTTACATTAGTAATTTAATGACTCAGCCTGGTGAAACAGATGGGCTTGATGTATATCAACATATCAAATCAATTGAAAAACAATTATCAAATTTTGGAGTTAATACTCGAATTTTTAACGCTATCTTATCTCAGATTGAATTTGAAAAGTCTCCATTAATAGACTATTACGAAAGTCGAGGTGCAGAACCTGTCCAATGTAATAAAGGTAAATTATTATCTGAGGGTTATTACGTCTTGCAGGCACCATTATATTCAAAAAGAATAACTCCAACTCTTAGACATGATCCAAGAAGACTGGCTAGAGCAGTTATGTTTATATACCGCAAATTAAAGAAATTAAACTAATAAGCATCTTGCAGTTCATAGAAGTCCGGTTGAATATAGTCTTTTCGTAATGGCCACCCTCTCCAGTCTTCAGGCATTAATAGTCTTTTGGGATTGGGATGGTCAAGAAAGTTTATTCCATACATGTCATATGTCTCCCTTTCTTGCCAATCACTTCCTTTGAAAATTTTATACAAACTTGGAATTGTTAAATCAGAATCTCTTTTTAAGAAAACTTTTAATCTAACTTCTTTAATCTTTTCGATTTTTTGTAAGTCATCAACAGTTATAAAGTGATAAAAACTTACAAGACTTTTACCTGGCCCTTCATCATACCCACCTTGACATTGTAGATAGTTGAAACCGTAATTTCTTAAAGCAGATACTGCTTTATATAAATCGCTAGCTTCAACTGATATATTTTCTATTCCAATGTGATCATTATCTAATGATTGATTTGGAATCCCATCTTTAGATAAATTTTCACTTATTAGTCCTTCTTTTTCTATTGAAGAATCTGAGGATTTGGTCAAACCGTCTTTATTCATTAATTTTCTTCAGAATTGATAATTTCAGTTTTTTCCGTGTTTTCAGGTAGTTCAGTTATTTGTTGCTTTTGGGAGGAAGAAATAACATCCGTTGAGGTTTTCTTTAGATATTCACCTGTATTTTCTGAGAAAACAAGATTCATTTCGTGATCAGATGTTATGTATCTGTGAGTTTGCTCTGTTTTTGTGCGTTCTAAAATTGATTCATTACCAACTTTTTTTCTTAATTTAATTACAGCATCAAAAATAGCTTCTGGTCTTGGTGGACATCCGGGAAGGTATAAATCAACTGGTATTAATTTATCAACCCCTCTTACAGCAGTTGTAGAATCTGCGCTGAACATTCCTCCTGTGATTGTGCAAGCACCCATGGCAATCACATATTTTGGTTCAGGCATTTGTTCATAAAGTCTTACTAAGGCTGGAGCCATTTTCATCGTTACTGTTCCTGCTACTATTATCAAATCTGCTTGTCTTGGCGAGCTTCTAGGTACTAATCCAAATCTATCAAAATCAAATCTAGATCCTATAAGTGCAGCAAATTCTATAAAACAACAGGCTGTTCCATATAAGAGAGGCCATAGACTGCTGAGTCTAGCCCAATTATGAAGGTCATCTAAACTTGTTAATATAATATTTTCGCTTAAATCGGTAGTAACTTGGGGTGCGCCAAGAGGATTGCAAGTTCCTTCGCGGATTTCTCTTATTGCTTTTGGGGATAATTGTGGATTCAATTTTTTAACTCCATTCTAAAGCACCTTTCCTCCATGCGTATGCTAAAGCGATAACGAGTATCGCAATGAAGATTAACGCCTCAATAAAGGCTAATAAACCTAATCTATTGAAGGCAACAGCCCAAGGATAAAGGAATACTGTTTCTACATCAAATATAACGAAAACTAAGGCAAACATGTAATACCGAATATTAAATTGAATCCATGCTCCTCCTATAGGCTCCATTCCAGATTCATATGTAAGTTTTCTTTCACCTGTTCTGCCTTTTGGGGCAACGATGAGATTAGTAACTAGAGCTAATATTGGTACTGCTGCGGCAATTAGAAGGAAACCTAAAAAATATTCATAGCCAGTTAATAAAAACATGTTAAAAATTAATTTTGAATAAAAGTCGCTTAATTAAGCAAAATCTTTTAAAGTTCTTAAAGAACAATAATAAACCGTGAGTGAAAACATTCAACCAGCCTCTGAGGAAAACAAAATAGTTGAAGACTTTAAGAATGAAAAACCTTCCGAAAATACCTCAGGAGTTAAAGATGAACAACCTGTCCTTAATTTAGAACAAAATAGATTCGAATGTAGAAGTTGTGGATACATTTATGATCCGTCTGAGGGAAATAAAAAATTAAACATACCTAAAAATACTCCTTTTTCAGAGTTGGATGGGAATACTTTTGCTTGCCCTGTTTGTCGAGCTGGTAAAAATTTTTATAAGGATATTGGATCTAGAGCAAAACCTAGTGGATTTGAAGAGAATTTAGTTTATGGATTTGGATTTAATAGTTTACCTCCTGGGCAAAAAAATATTTTGATTTTTGGAGGGTTGGCGTTTGCTGCTGCTATGTTCCTTTCTTTGTACTCTTTGCATTAATATAATTAAATGAAAAATTTTTTTACCAGTATTCCTAATCTTCTTTTATCTGCAGTTCTCTGTTTTGTTTTAAGCAGTTGTTCATCTACAGGTGTCAAGATGAATGAAAGCAGCCCTTGGAAAACAATTCAGTTTGAAGATCAGGCTAACGCTTTAGATGTTGATTTTATAGATGATAATCATGGGTTTTTAGTAGGCTCAAACAGATTGATTATGGAATCTACTGATGGTGGTGAAACATGGGAAAAAAGATCATTAGATATTTCTGCTGAAGAGAACTTTCGCCTTCTCGATATTGATTTCAAGGGTTCTGAAGGTTGGTTAATAGGGCAACCCTCTCTCGTAATGCATACTCTCGATGAAGGTAAAAATTGGACTAGGCTTTCACTTGGGAAGTTACCAGGCCAGCCTTTCTTAGTTACTACTATCGATGAAGGAGTTGCTCAATTGGCGACAACCTCAGCAGCTATTTATGAAACTTCCAATAGCGGTGAAACATGGGAGGCAAAAGTATCAGACCCTTCTGAACAGGGAGGTATAAGAGATTTAAGAAGAACATCTACCGGTGATTATGTGAGTGTAAGCAGTCTTGGAAATTTCTTCTCTACTCTTGATAGTGATAGCAATACTTGGATTGCTCACCAAAGAGCAAGTAGTAAAAGAGTGCAAAGCATTGGTTTCAATCCAGAAGGAAGTTTATGGATGCTTTCAAGAGGTGCGGAAATTAGATTTAATGAAGATTCTAATAATCTAGAAAGTTGGTCAAAGCCTATAATCCCTATTCTCAATGGTTATAATTATTTAGATATGGGATGGGATCCTAATGGTGATATATGGGCTGGCGGTGGTAATGGCACATTAATAGTAAGTAAAGATCAAGGTGAAACTTGGAATTCGGATCCTCTTGCTTCTGCATTGCCTACTAACTATATAAAAATAGTTTTTCTTGATAAGGAGTCTTTAGATAATCAAAAAGGATTCATACTTGGTGAGCGTGGTTACATTCTTAAATGGAATGGCTAAATCTGTAATAACTTAAGAAAATAATAAAAAAAATCTTAATTTTGGATGAATTTAACAACTGTCTGTAACCAAGCTGTTAATTTCTTCGCGAACTTATGATTTTACACTGTAAGATCATATGGTAAACAATTGTGATTATGGCCGCAGGTTCAACGGGTGAACGCCCATTTTTTGAAATAATCACCAGTATTAGGTACTGGATTATTCATGCAGTAACATTACCAGCTATTTTTATAGCAGGCTTCTTATTCGTATACACAGGCTTGGCTTACGACGCTTTCGGTACTCCTCGTCCGGATAGTTATTTTCAGTCATCTGAATCAAAAGCTCCTGTTGTAACACAAAGATTTGATGCGAAGTCCCAACTTGATCTAAGAACAAAATAACTATGACTAATTCTCAAGCTCCAATGCAGGCTGCGGAAGTCCGCGTTTATCCTATATTTACTGTTCGTTGGCTAGCAGTTCATGCTTTAGCTATTCCATCAGTATTCTTTTTGGGGTCTATTGCTGCTATGCAATTCGTAGCCCGATAAATTTAACTATCATGCAAGTAAACGAAAATCCTAATAAAGTTCCAGTTGAACTTAATCGTACAAGCCTTTATTTAGGCTTACTATCAGTCTTTGTATTGGGAATTTTATTTTCCAGTTACTTTTTCAATTAAATTAAAACTATGAGTAAATTAAAAGGACCTGATGGAAGAATTCCAGATAGACTTCCCGACGGTAGACCAGCAGTTGCATGGGAAAGAAGATGGACTGAAGGAACTCTTCCTCTATGGCTTGTTGCTACAGCAGGTGGAATTGCAGTTATCTTCGTTTTAGGTATATTTTTCTATGGTTCATACCAAGGGGTTGGAGCTGGAGGCTAACAAACCCTTACCTTAACCTGATAATCACTTATATCAAAATAGCCTAATAAGAATCAGTAAATATCCTTAGCTTCTCTTTTGTGGAGCTTGGGATATTTTCTTTTTGGGTTATCAATCCATCTTTTAATGAAGAATGAGATTTGCTTTTTGGTCTTTCTTTTTCGATTAATTTAGCAACTTCGAATATTATTTTATTAGCCACTTCAGTATTTGATCTAAGATTATCCAAAACCATCTCTACAGAAACTTCTTGATGAGTTTGATGCCAGCAATCATAATCAGTAACCATAGATAAGGAGGAGTAAGCTATTTCAGCTTCTTTAGCTAATCTTGCTTCTGTGTGGTTCGTCATACCAATTATTGAACATCCCCAACTCCTATATAAATTAGATTCTGCTCTAGTTGAGAAAGCGGGACCTTCCATTGCTAGATAGGTACCCCCTCTATGCAATTGTCTACCGCCAGGAATATTTTTTTCTCCGATTTCACTTAATATACGTGATAAATTTGTGCAGAAGGGATCTCCCATAGTTACGTGAGCAACAGCTCCCTCGTTAAAGAAGGTTGCGGGTCTATTTTTTGTCCGGTCTATAAATTGATCGGGAACCACTAAATCAAGTGGCCTTATCTGTTCTTGTAATGAACCAACTGCTGATGGAGCAATAATCCATCTTACTCCTATTGATCTTAGAGCCCAAATATTAGCTTTGTAAGGGATTTCAGAAGGATTTAAACTATGTGTTCTGCCATGTCTAGGAATAAATGCTATCTCTAGGTTCCCAAGATTATATACTTTTATTGAATCAGAAGGTTTACCATAGGGAGTATTGATTTCTATTTCTCTTAAGTACTCTATTTGATCCATTGAATAAAATCCACTTCCACCAATCACTCCTAATCTTGATTTTTCAATTGGTAATAAATGTTCTTTATTCATAGTGATGTAAATGGCTTTTAATCATCTGGTACTAATTGGAGGAGGACACTCAAATGTTTCTTTATTGAAGAAATGGTTAATGTTTCCGAAATTAATGCCAGAAATTCCTGTTTCAATTATATCTAGAGATTCTCATTTGGTTTATTCGGCTACTTTCCCATCGGTGATTTCAAAATCAATCACTTTAGAAGAGAGTTTAATTGATATAAAATCTTTAGCAAAAAATGCAAAAGTATCTTTTATAGAAGAAGAAGTAAAGGATATTGATTTCAATTTAAAGAAAATTGTTTTAAGTAAAAGACCTTCAATTAATTATTCAAAGTTGGTGCTTAATTATGGAAGTAAAACAATTGTTCCAAAAGAATTTGAATCACTGGTTAAAAATCGAAATGCTTTTTCAATAAAACCTTTTTTAAGAGCTTATGACTCAATATTAAAAGAGGACATTTTTGATTCAGTTAATGAACTTCCATTTGTAATTGTTGGGAGTGGCCTTGCTGCAATTGAAGTATCTTATGCTTTAAGAAAAAGATGGGGAGATAGACCTTTAAAACTATTATGTGATTCAAGAAAAATTAATAATACAATTCTAAAAAGTTTACGGAATTCCAATATTGATTTAGTTGAAAAACTTAATTTTGATTATGGCAAGATTCTTTTATGTACTGGAAATACATCTCCATTATGGTCACAAAAAAAATTATTAGATTCGGATTCTTATGGCAGAATAATTACAAATCGGAATTTACAGATAAAAAGTTTTTCTGGAATCTTTGCTGTCGGTGATTGCGCAGTTGTAGGTTCAGCAAAAAGACCAGCATCGGGAGTTTTTGCAGTAAAAGTTGTAAATACATTAGTACAAAATCTAAAAAAAGATATAGAAGGGAGATCATTAAAAAAGTGGTTTCCTCAAAAGATCGGATTGCAAATAGTAAATATATTTCCAAGCCATCATCCAAAGGCTTTTGCTATTTATCGCAATTTTGTTTTCGGCCCTTCTTTTATTTTTTGGATTTTAAAGCATAAAATTGATCTCAACTTTATTAAAAAGTTCAGATCAAAAAGGCTAATTATGAAGAGTAGTGAAAAAAATATTTCATTGAATGATTGCAGAGGATGTGCAGCTAAAATTCCTCAGTTTGTTTTGAATAAATCATTAATAAATTCTAATTTAAATTCTTTTGCCTCATCACCTGAAGATTCAGTTGAGATATATCAAAATGGTCAAGATATTATCTTGCAAAGTGTAGATGGATTTCCTGCTTTGGTAAGTGATCCTTGGCTTAATGCAAAAATTACTACTTTGCATGCTTGCTCAGATTTGTGGGCATGCGGAGCAAAACTTTCATCCGCGCAGGCTTTAATTGCATTACCAAAAGTTGAAAGGGAATTTCAAAGTTACCTCTTTTCTCAATCACTTCAAGGTATTAAATCAACAGTTGAGGATCATGGAGGTGAATTACTTGGAGGCCATACTTTCGAGGCAAGAAGTTTAGTAAATAAACCTTATTCATTAGGAATAGATATTTCTTTAACAGTTCAAGGTATTTTAAAAAATGGAGCAAAACCATGGCTTAAATCTGGAATGAATATTGGAGATATTCTCATGATGTCTAGACCTCTGGGCGTTGGGATTTACTTTGCCGGTCAAATGCAAAATATTAATATGCTAGGTAGTTCTTCTGAAGTAATTAATAATTTAGTAAAGAGTCAGCAATATTTGATTGATGAAATTTATCTTTTTCAAAATCAATTTAAAGAATCATTAGTCAATGCTGCGACTGACATTACTGGATATGGATTTATTGGACATCTTAAAGAAATGGTTGAATCATCTAATTTATATAGGCAAAGTAATAATCTTGAGCCACTTAAAGTTTTATTAGATTTATTTGCATTTAAAGCTTATCCTGGAGTATTTGATTTAATCAGAAAAGATGTTCAAAGTACTTTCTTTGAATCTAATAAAGAAATTTTTGACAAAATTTATAAAGTAAATAAGAAAAAAAGAATAATTAATTTTTTAAACGAAAATTCATTAGATCAAGAGACTTTTAACGAGAGAATATCATTACTATTAGATCCTCAAACATGTGGACCCTTAGTTATAAGTTGCAATCCTAAATATGAAAATGTTCTAAAGGATAAATGGTACAAGGTTGGAGAGGTTGTAAAGATGTAAAGATGTAAAGATGTAATTAATTTCTATTTAATTTGTCAATTTCCAAATATCTTAATCTTTTGATTTCCTTTCCCATCTCCTTACCTGGGGCCCATCCTTCTTTTTTTAATGTTTCTCCATCTTTTTTTGATTTTATGAATTTGTAAATAAATAACCATTTAAACAATTTTCGCCAGTATGGTCCTCCATCACAAATTAGTAGTTTGACTGTCTCATCATTAAGGTTTTTGTCCTCAATAAATTCTGTCCAACTTGATGGAGAAAAATGATTGAAATTTTTTTGGTTTGTATTTAATATCTTTTTGATTTTTATATAATCTCCTAATATTTTTATCTCACTATTATTTACCAAAAATCTTTGACATGCTTTTTCTAAATCTTCTGAATCTTTTAATAAGTAAAGCATATGATTTCCTTTTAACTTCTTAATCCAATTTAGTCCTCTTAAAAATCTTTTATCGACTTTAATATTTTCATTTAAGATTGAGATAATTTCCCATTTATGAATTATCGAAATCACATTAGTCAAATTATCGTGTTTGCATATTTCAGCTAGTTCCATCCTTATTCGTATGCCTAGTGCAGGAGGGTAAAACATTTTCTGATGAGTTTCTAAACTTTTCCATGGCCATTGTCTAACTGTTTCTTGAGATTGTTTGAGGGAATTATTTGAAATATTGAAATCTAACCTTGAAGCATATTTTGCACATCTAATTAATCTACTTGGATCATCTGAAACGCTATTACTGTGAAGTAAGTTCAATCTTTTACTTTTTATATCGGAAATTCCTCCATAAAGATCATAGATTTTCCTTGTCGAGACCTCGAAGGCTATTGAATTTATAGTGAAATCTCTCCTCTTAAGATCCTCCTCAATAGTACTTTCATTTACTGTAGGATTTAAGCCTGGAGCAGAATAAATTTCTCTTCTTGCAGAAGCAATATCAATTTTATAGTCATTAATATTTATTTCTACAGTGTTGTATAAATTAAATTCCTTGATTAAACATAAATCTACATTTGCAATATTTTTTTTTATAAATTTTGCAAGAGAAATAGAGGATCCTTCAATAACAAGATCAATATCTATAGGTTTAGAAAACGATTTTTTATGGAATTTACTAATTAATAAATCTCTTAAATATCCGCCAACAAAAGCTACTTTAGTATTGTTATTTGATTCTATGTATTTAGCAATTAGGTTATATAGATTAAATGGAGTTTTGATTAATTCCCCTTGGATGTAATCAGAGATATCGTTCATGAGTTTTAACTTACATAACGAATTGGAGCTAATCTGGGATCTAGAATTTTACTTCCTTTATCACCAAATTTTACTGCTAAGGATATTTTTTCCCCACTCCCAAAAATATGTATGATTTCACCTTTCCCAAACTTTGAGTGAATTAGCATATCTCCAACTATCCAGCTTTTCCCTTTACTGGGACCTGAATATAATTTCCTTACTGCATTTATTGGTTTGTTAACAAATTCATTTGGATTGTTTCGATCAACTCTAGTTAAACGATCAAGATGCCAATCTCTTCTAATTGAAGCACCACCAGTTTGTGGTAATTCGCCATCCATTAAATCTTCAGGTATTTCCGAAAGAAATATTGAAGGAATTGTTGCTTCACGCATGCCACCCCATAATCTTCTTTCTCTGGCATGACTTAAGAAAACTCTTTCTTTAGCTCTAGTAATACCTACATAGCATAATCTTCTTTCCTCTTCAAGAAGTGAGGGAGTATCTATTGATCTATGGCTAGGGAAGAGACCTTGTTCTAGCCCAGTTATAAAAACATTTTGAAATTCTAACCCTTTACTATTATGCAGAGTCATGAGAGTTACAGAGTTAGGATTATTTTTCTTCGTATCATTATCAGTTGTTAAGGCTGCTGTAGAAAGAAATCCCTCTACATCTCCACTTTCTGTTTCTTCTTCATATTGAGTAGCTGCATTAATTAGTTCTTGTAAATTATTTCTTCTATCTTCAGATTCTTCAGTCCCACTAGAGAGCAAGTCACCTAAATAACCACTTTTTTCTAATATAAGTTGTAGTAGTTGAGCCGGACCTGAATTTTCTAAGTAACACATTAGATCATTCATGATTTCAGTAAATTTATTAATTCCTTTTGATGATCGGCCTATTGTTTCTTCAAGACTTTGTTTATCATTAAGAACCTCCCATAATGGGATATTTAACCTATTAGATAGTTCATTAAGTTTTTGAATAGTAGTCTTACCAATCCCTCTTCTAGGAACATTTATGATTCGTAAAAGACTAACGTTATCTGAAGAATTAACCAGAACTTTTAAATATGCTATTGCATCTTTAATTTCTCTTCTATCATAAAAACGCAATCCTCCAAAAATTGTATAAGGAATGCGCCACCTTACAAGAGATTCTTCTAATACTCTCGACTGGGCTCTGGTTCGATATAAAATTGCAAAATTTTTCCAAATTGGGTTTTGGTTATGGTTATTGAGTGATTTTATTTTATTGGTAATTGCTTCTGCCTCGGAAATTTCATCATCACAGCTGAGTAACGTTAAAAGTTCCCCTTTTTCTTTAGTAGCCTTTAAAACTTTGTCAATTCTTTCAGAGTTGTTTTCAATTAGTGAGTTTGCAGCATCAAGGATATTGGAAGATGACCTATAATTTTCTTCTAATTTAATTAAAGATGATTTTGTATCGTCGTTGAGTGAAGTTTTAAAATCTTCTTGAAAACCAATTAAAATTCTGAAGTCAGCTGCTCTGAAACTATAAATACTTTGATCAGCATCCCCAACTACAAAAATTGACCGATCTTCCCAATTGAAAAATTTTTTTGGTTCAGTATTTCCAGCCGTAATTAATTTTATAAGTTCATATTGTGTTCTATTTGTATCTTGATATTCGTCAACTAAAATATGTTTAAATCTTTTGTGCCAGTAATCTCTGACTATATCATTTTGTCTCAATAAGAAAACAGGCAAAAGTAGAAGATCATCAAAGTCTAAAGAATTATTTTTTGAGAGCGAAATTCTATATCTCTTATAGGCTTCTGCAACTGTTTTATCAAAATTATTATCTGCTTTTTCTAAAAGATCATTAGAAGTTAAGCATTGATTTTTAGCATTACTTATTAATCTTTTAATCTTTTTGGGGTCATATCTTTTTGGGTCAAGATTCATATCTTGACTGATAATTTCTTTTACTAATGTTTGAGAATCTGTTTCATCATAAATTGAAAATTGCCTGGTCCATTTTAGGCCTTCTGGATCAGTATATTTTTCAATATCGTATCTCAAAAGTCTTGAAAATAAAGAATGGAAAGTACCGATCCAAAGGTTCTGAAGCCTCTCTTGGTGAACGTTGGTTCTTAATTGATTTTGATCAATTTCTTTGAGAGTTGTCCAAGGCTGACCAAATTGATTAAAAGCTAATTCTTGGGCTAGAAGAACCTCTAATCTTGCTTTCATTTCTTTAGCAGCTTTGTTAGTGAAAGTGACTGCTAGTATGTTATGGGGATCTATGGAGTTACCCTCAATGAGGTTTGCAATTCTGTGAGTAAGAGCCTTAGTTTTTCCGCTACCTGCACCTGCTACAACTAATAGTGGTCCATAAACATGTTTTACTGCTTGAAGTTGTTGATTATTTAGGGACTTAAAAAGGAAATTGTTGGTTTGAGGCACTTTTGGAAGGGTTTTTCAAAAATCAGACTTTACTATGAGATTCAGATTCCGTTTCTAGATCTTTTAACGCTTTTTTTAAATTTATAAGTTCATTATTGTTATTAATTATTTCTTCAAATTTATTTTGAGGCATCTTTAATTTCATACTTCTATCTAGAATTTCTTTTTCCAATCTCTTTTTATATGAGGAAATAAGTTTCTTTGATAATTTTAAATCTTGTTGATCCAAAACTTTATTAAAAATGTAATTTTATATTAGCGGAAAAAAAATTTTTATTTGAATTATTTCAACTATCACTTTGGAATGAAGTTATTAATTAAGAAGCGTTGCGTTAAGTTTGAAATTGTATTGTTTTTACTAGCTTTGTATTATTCTTAAAATCTATCAATAAAATTTTTTACTATAGGAATGTCAGTTTCAAAGAATAATCAACTATTGTCAGCCAATAAGAAATTAAATGATTTAAGCAATATAAAAGAATTTATTAATACTGCAAACTCAAGATTAGATGCAATAACCTCAATAACCAATAATTCTCATGCAATCGCAGCAGATGCTGTAACGGCGATGATTTGCGAAAATCAAGATTCAGTTAATTCAAAAATATCTTTAAATACAACTAACAAGATGTCGGTTTGTTTAAGAGATGGAGAAATAATCTTAAGGATTGTTGCTTATCTTTTAATTTCTAATGACGAATCAGTTTTAGAAAAAAGTTGTTTGAAGGATCTTAAAAATACTTATCTTGCTCTTGGGGTACCTTTAAGAAATGCAAGAAGGGTTTTTGAATTAATGCGAGATTCAACTATCTCTGATTTGAATTCAACAGTTAATAAAATGCGTGGCAATAGAGGATTTCTTCCTAAATTAATATCTGAAACAGAGTCTCAATTTGAAAGGATAATTAATCTTTTAAACTAGCTAAATTCCTTATCTCTGAAGTATGGGAAGTCTGTATAACTGAGTTATTTTCCAGATTTCTAATAGTAGAAAATCTGGATCTTACATGAGTGGATAAAAAGGAAATTCTTTCTTCGGAAACTTTTGATTTATAAATAGTTTTAATGTGTAAATTATTTTGTTCATCAACAAAATAATTGGATGATGAAATAAAGGATTCTGTATAACCTTTATTTCTTAAAACAATTCCTGAATTTTCATCTTTGGGTAAAAAAATCAGAATAGTTTCATCTGCCTTACTGATATCATCATTTCCCCAATCACTAATAGCTTGCCAGTCTATAGAAATGGCTATGCTCTCTAGGTTTAAACTTAATTTGTAGTTTTTAAAAATTTCAACGACTTTTTTATTTTTCGGGTTGATATGCTTTATATATATTTTACTAGTTGAGTTTTCAAATTCCTGAAAAGCTAAAGTGTGAGTACTTCTAATAGATTTCCACTCTCCTATACTTTTATCAATGAATTGATTAATTATTATTAGATTCTTCGTCAAGTTTATCTTCTACGGAATGATTTTCTGCTTTTTGTATCATTCTTACCATTGAATCCACCATTAATCTCTTTGCAGAAGTCACTCTTAATCCAGAAGGAGTAGTTGATATTTGTTCTCCAGGGCGATCATATGATGTTGGTCTAAATGGAGTCATCTTATAACTTTAAAATTAATCGATTTCTATTCTTGCATGAATCATTATTTATATAGTTATTGTTTGCGAAAATGTCATATCTTTTTCTTTGATTACAGAATTATCAACTGTATTGTTATTTAGGTATTTTATTTTTTGCCAATCCTGAAATAGTCGCTAAAGCAAACATTCCTAATAAGGCAATCCCTAGAAATAATCCTGCTCCCTGGCTAACTCCAGCGCCTACTGCTACTAGTATAGAGTCACTAATTAGAAGACTTATTAATAATGCAGGAGTAAATATTTTCCAGCGAGTTCCTCCAATACCAATTGCGTAGCTTAGAAAATCAAAAAGACCAGTCATTAGTAGACCAGTCATAAGAAAGAAATTTTCTTCTAGCTGGTTTTGATTAAAACTTTCAATCTTTTGCATTGCTTTCGGGCCTACTAAATTACGTACAGGAACCCGACCATAATTTCTTGCGATAAAGAAAGCCGCTTGGCAAAAAACGATATCAGAAAAGATTATTGTCATGTAACCTTTTTGAAATCCTAGTAATGAACCAGCTAGCAGAGAATAAGCTGAACTTGGAAGGGCAGGTAAAATAATACTTACTCCTCTGAGTATGAATATTCCAAAAGGAGCCCAAATCCCCATACTTTCTATTTTGTTCCTTAGAGGTTCAATCCCATAATTTTGGATTAAATAAATCAATACTACAAATATTGCTATAAAAAAAACTACTGAGAGAAACTTCTGTATTTTATTCATTATTTTTCTAATAAATTTATTGGAAGTAAATTCTTAATTTAATATTTGATTCTATCTATAATAGAAATACTAATCAATAAAAATTTTTACAAATTTTTAATCTTATTTTTCCTACTAATAAAAATATTTGTATTCCATAAGTTGTCATGATTCATTCTAAGAATAAAGTTAATTCAATATTTTTTAGAAATATCATTAATTTAGTCCTTTCTATTATAGTTTTCTTTTGTATTTCAATAAAAAAATCAGAAGCTTTGCCTCATGAATGGGTTGGAGTCCCTAAAAGTGAATACGGAGAGCAGTTATGGGATAGGCAAAGTATAAAAAGGAATGAGGATGGTTCTGTAAGAGTATTGAGTAAATTTATTCCCAAAACAAAAAGTGAAATTACTAAGGATATTCTCTATACAATGGATATAAATTGTTTTGAAAAATCATTTAGAGATGTTGATGTCTCAATAGATGAAGCAAATAGTAATTTCAATGATTTAGCTAATTGGCAAGATCCAAATGGAGATAAACTAATTTTGGGTGTTATTAGTCAAGTCTGCAGAGTCGAAAACTAAAAATTTTAAGTTATAAAAAAATACGAAAAAATAACGAGTTCTAAACGATTTAAAAATATAAAACCCCTTCATAGAAGGGGTTTTAAAGGTGCCAGGACCCAGATTTGAACTGGGGACACGGCGATTTTCAGTCGCCTGCTCTACCAACTGAGCTATCCCGGCTCTAACCTATATACTCTAAATTAAGATGTGTAGTTTGTGAAACCCTTTTAATTAAAAATTTTAAATCTTTATCAAATATCCAAAAAAACTTTTATTTTGAGTCAATCGCTAATAAAGCAGTACCAAATGAAGTAGTTTTTTTACATGAAACTATTGGTATATTGATAATTTGTTCTCTTATTTTTCTCCACTGAGGGTTTTTTGAACCTCCACCAATAGTAATAATTTTTTTTGGAAGTGAACCTGTTAGTTCTCCTAGTTTTTCCCATCCTTTCAATTCAATTTTAGCTAGCCCTTCTAATAATGAATGTAAATAAAGTGAGTCGCTTACTGGCCTTGGACCAAGTATCGGCTCTAAATTAGAATTATTAACAGGAAATCTTTCTCCTTTACTATTAAGAGGTAAAAGATTTAAAGAAGTGTTTTTTGATGGATTTATTTGTCGACTGAGCTCCTTTATTTCTAAATCAGAAAAAAACTTAGACAAGATACCGCATCCTGCGTTTGATGCCCCTCCACATATCCAGTTGCCGTTTACTTTATGGTTTGTAATCCCTGGTTTTTTTATAGGGTTATCAATAACTTTTTTAACAACAATAGTTGTTCCTAACACTGTGAGACCATCTTCTTTACCTAAACCTGCAGCTATTAAACTTGCATTAGAGTCAGTGGTGCCTGAGATTAATATTAATTTCTTATTCAATTTAAGTCTCTCTGCTAAATCAAAATTCACTTGTCCAATAATTTTTCCACTTTTTATTATTTGAGGTAGACATTTTTGCCATGAAGTATTGAGATAGCTATTTGGCCATGATTCTTTTGTTAGATCCCAACCAAGTTTTAGATTATTACCTTCTTCTCCATGAGTCCAATCTTTTAAAAACCAACCAGTGATCCAATCAGATTGATGTCGTAAAAGTATATTTGACCCATATTTATCTATTAGTTTTAACGCTTTAGCAAGACTACTGTATGGAGTTCGCAGATGATCTTCTTCAGCAGTTAGTGATTCAAGAAGGATTTTATTTTCATTACATGCTTGGTCATAAGGTATTGCTTCTCCTATGGGTTCTCCTTGCAAATTTGATGCTGTTAAAGTTCCAGAGGTGCCGGAGATAGCCAATTTATTAAGGTTACTTTTTACCTCAATAGGCAAATTAACTAAGAGATTTTCACAGGAATTGATCCAAGAATTTGGATTTTTAAAGCTATATGAATAAGGTACTGAATTGGAATATACTAATTTCTTATGCGGATTAATTATTGATATTCTTGCACCACTTGTTCCAAAATCTAACCCTCCATAAAAATCATAAGGCATAGAAAAATTATTTTATAAAAAGATTTTGGAAGCCTCTGCTAATTGGGCTGCTTTTTCTTCTACATTTTCCCAAGGGAGCTCTAGATCTCTTCTGCCAAAATGTCCATAGGAAGCAGTCTTCCGAAAAAATTTACCTCCCATTTTTTTGGGTAGATTTCTTAAGTTAAATTCTTTTATTATTGCTGCAGGTCTTAAATCAAAGTGCTCTTTAATTAGCTCAGTCAAATTAGCTTGTGAAATAACACCTGTATCAAAAGTTTCCACGAGAATGGATATTGGTTTTGCTACTCCAATTGCATAACTTAATTGTACTTCTACTTTTTTTGCCAATTTTGCCTTAACTATGCTTTTAGCTACATAACGTGCTGCATAAGCGGCTGATCTATCTACTTTTGTAGGATCTTTACCAGAAAATGCTCCTCCTCCGTGTCTTGCATATCCACCATAAGTATCTACAATAATTTTTCTACCAGTTAGCCCTGCATCTCCTTGAGGCCCTCCTACGACAAATTTTCCAGTGGGGTTTACTAGAAATCTTGTCTTGCTGATGTTTGGTTTGATTTCTAAATCTTCAGTAGCAGGAATTACAACATGCGTCCATAAATCTTCTTTTATTCTTTGACGTATTTCTTCTTCATTAGTTATTCCATCAATCTCAGGATTATGTTGAGTTGAAATTAAAATCGTGTTAATAGAGACTGGTAAACCTTTTTCGTAATCAATACTTACTTGAGTTTTACCATCAGGTAGTAGATAATTAAGCACTTCTTCATGCCTCACTTTGGCAAGTTGAATGGCTAATCTATGTGCCAAGCTAATCGGTAAGGGCATTAATTCAGGCGTCTCATCGCATGCATAGCCGAACATTATGCCTTGGTCTCCAGCTCCGGTATTAACTTCCAAATCATCGTTAATATCATCCGCTTCGTTTACTCCTTGCGAAATATCAGGTGATTGTTCGTCAAGTGCTACTAAAACAGCACAACTATTCGCGTCAAAACCACCTGCTCTATGGCCTTCATATCCAATTTCTTTAATTACATTTCTAACAAGTTTTATATAATCGACTTTTGCTTTTGAAGTTATTTCTCCAGTAAGTAAACAAAGACCCGTATTAACAACAGTTTCGCATGCAACTCTGCTCTCAGGATCTTCTGTCAATAAAGCATCTAAAACAGCGTCACTAATTTGATCACATATTTTGTCAGGATGCCCTTCAGTAACGGATTCCGAAGTGAAAATGAAATCACTCATTTACAAATAATTTTGAAGTTAGAAAGTATCCTAAAATAGATTATCTTTACAAATCAATTTTTGTAAATTAAATAAAGCTTGAAAAAGAATAATGATGTTTAAATTCTGATATTAGTGCGCAAAAAAAGTAAATTTATACTGTTTCAGCGGACGCTGTGGAGATCTCTTCGTTATCGTCAGTTTGTTCAAATAACATTTGTTTGTATTTCGCAGCCATTTCTTCAGCTTTATTAAAAACTTTTTGAGGATCTGTTAACATATCACCTGGCTCAGGTTCAAGTGCTTTAGTAGATAATGAAATTCGTCCTCTTTCTGAATCAAGGTCAATTATCATAACTTTCATTTGGTCACTCACATTTAAAATATTATGTGGAGTCTCAATATGTTCATGACTAATCTCAGAAATGTGCAATAGTCCACTAACTCCACCAATATCAATAAAGGCTCCATAAGGTTTAATACCTTTTACAGAACCAACAACAACTTCGCCTACCTCAAGTCGGTTCATTTTTTTCTCAACCAAAGCTCTTCTATGACTTAGTACTAATCTATTTCTCTCTTCATCAACTTCGAGAAATTTTAAAGGTAAATATTCTCCTTCTAAGTCATCTTTAATTTTTCGAGCACTTATATGAGAGCCTGGAATAAAACCTCTCAGGCCTTCTACCCTGACAAGAGCTCCTCCTCTGTTTGTTGCAAAAACTTCAGAATATATAGTTGCATCTTCTTTTTGGAGTTGTCTTACCCTTTCCCATGCTCTTTGATATTCAATTCTTCTAATAGAGAGGGCTAATTGGCCATCTTCATTTTCTTCGCTCATTATGAAGAATTCTCTACTTTCTGAAGGTTGTAAAACATCGTTAAGTCCTTCTACTCTATTTATTGAGACCTCCTGAACAGGCATAAAAGCGGCTGTTTTTGCCCCTATATCTATCATGGCCCCTTTGGGCTCTAGCGCAAAAACGGTACCTTTAACTAGATCGCCAGGCTTAAAGTTATAGTCATACTTACCCAAAAGTGAAGCAAATTCTTCTTGTGTGAATCCTGCGTTGTCAAAATCCGTATTTGTTCTGCTAGAGGAAGAATCTGCTGAAGGGATATCGCTCTTCTCGAATGATAAATCTTCCTCATTTTGGGATGCTGAATCTTTATCTAACTCAGACGAATTTTTAATTTCTTGATCCTCAGAAAGTTCTTTAATGGTTTGGGAAGAATTTTCGTTCATTTGTCGTATCGCAGACTACCTAAGGTAGTTAGAAAGGAATGTTACTAGCCTGCAAACCAGTAGCAAAAACATTTGTGTTATGTATTCTACACTTAAAGATGCTGTATTTTATGAAATTGAAGCGAATTGGTTTTTAGAACTTCCTTTTAAGGATTCAAGAGTAGAAATAAAATCTTTTACACCATTAAATTTTCTGTAAACTGAGGCATATCTTATATAAGCGACTTCGTTTTCTTTCCTAAGATTTTTAAGTATTAATTCTCCGATACGTGAGGACTTAATATCTTTATTAGAATCTTGGACGATTTGCGATTCAATTCCATCTACGAAATTAATAATTGCTTCACTACTGAAGTTAGTCTTCTCGCAAGCTCTTGATATACCAGTAAATAGTTTTTGTTTATCAAATAATTCTCTGCCACCATCTTTTTTTATAACTGAAACTGGCATTGATTCTACTCTTTCGTAAGTTGTAAATCTAAAGCTGCAATTTAAGCACTCTCTTCTTCTTCGAACACTTTTACCACTATCAGCAGATCTTGATTCCAAAACTCTGCTATCTGTGTTTTGACAGGTTGGACACTGCATGTGGTGAAATAAGCTGCACTTCAACTCTAATAGTAGAGTAATATCTTGATTATGAAAAGTAAAAAAAAACCTCTTGTTAAAGAGGTTTTTTTTCTTAATTCATTTTCTATCAAATTTAGGTGGGTCTCTAAAGGCGACAGCAAAGAATAAGGTAACAACTGCGAGAGTTAAAATAAGAACGTAAGCAAAAGCTTCCATAAGATTAAATAATAAAGTTTAGTTTAAACCCTTCCTGGGATTCTTCTTGTGGTTTCGTCACCAAGCTTCTTGAACAAACCAAATTCAACTTGGTCGCCAATCTCAGCATCAATACCAGCAAAGGAATTTCTGTAAAGAGTTCTTGAAGCGTGCCACCAGTGGCCAAACAAGAATAGCAATCCGAAACATAAATGTGCATATGTAAACCACGCTCTTGGTGAGCTTCGGAATACACCGTCAGATTTATAAGTTTCTCTGTCAAACTTGAAGGCCTCTCCAAGTTGAGCCTTTCTAGCTAATCTTTTTACTACTGCAGGATCAGTAAATGTTTGTCCATTCAGATCGCCTCCATAGATAGTTGCAGTAATTCCAGTTTGTTCAAATGAATACTTTGCTTCAGCTCTTCTAAATGGAATATCTGCTCTTACATTACCTTCTTTGTCTTCAAGAATGACAGGAAAGTTTTCAAAGAAATTAGGTATTCTTCTAACTTCTAATTCGTTACCTTCTTTGTCTTGAAAAGCAATGTGACCTTGCCAACCAGTTGGTAAACCATCACCATTAACAAGAGCTCCAACTCTGAATAGGCCACCTTTTGCAGGACTATTACCAACATAATCGTAGAATGCTAATTTCTCTGGAATCGATGCATATGCCTCTTCTTTAGTGGCACCATCGTCAATAGCAGCTTGAACCCTTCTATTGATTTCAGTTTTGAAATAACCTGAATCCCATTGATATCTGGTAGGACCAAATAATTCGACTGGTGTAGTAGCTGAACCGTACCACATTGTTCCTGCAACAACGAAAGAAACAAATAAAACAGCAGCTAGTGCACTAGCTAGAACTCCTTCAAGACTTCCAAGTTTTAATGCTCTATAAAGTCTTTCTCCGGGTCTATTGGTAATGTGAAAAATCCCCCCAATAATACCCATTAGTCCAGCAGCAATATGATTAGCAACAATTCCTCCCGGATTAAAGGGATTAAATCCTTCTACTCCCCAGGAAGGGGCAACTGGCTCTACATGACCAGTTAAACCATAAGGATCTGAAACCCAAATCCCAACGTTTGCACAATGGAAAGCTCCAAAACCAAAGCATGTAAGACCAGCTAGGAGAAGGTGAATTCCAAATATTCTTGGCAAATCAAGAGCAGGCTCACCAGTTCTTGAATCTTCCCATAGATCCAAATCCCAATATGTCCAGTGCCAAATGGATGCCAACATCAATAGTCCACTGAAAACTATGTGTGCTGCTGCAACACCTTCAAAACTCCAGAATCCAGGATCAACTCCTGTAGCACCTGTAATATCCCATCCGTTCCAACTACTTGTAATACCAAGTCTTGCCATGAAAGGCATAACGTACATCCCCTGTCTCCACATTGGATTGAGAACAGCATCAGAAGGATCAAAAATGGCTAATTCATAAAGAGCCATAGAACCGGCCCAGCCGGCTAATAATGCAGTATGCATAAGATGCACAGCGAGTAGTCGACCTGGGTCATTAATAACTACCGTGTGAACTCGATACCAAGGCAATCCCATCGGTTAATTTCTAGTAACTATGCTGAATAAACAGCTAAACATCACGATAGTAAGGGTTTTTTAGTCTTTGAGGGATTTTTGTAAATAAATTTATTTTCTTGTAAAAATTGGGTAAATCAATTTGCAGGACTGAGTTTACAAGGAATATTTAGCTAAAAATTGTTAATATTTTGGTCACAATTCTCAAAGTAAAACGCCAAAATAAGAAAAATAACTAAAAAAATGGCAACTATCAGATTTATCCGTGAGGATTTAGAGGTTCAATGTAATCCTGGCGAAAATTTAAGGGAATTGGTAATGAAAGAAAACTTACAACTTTATGGACTAAAAGGTATTTTAGGAAATTGCGGAGGAGCAGGACAATGCAGTACTTGTTTTATTTCAGTTGAAGGTGGAAATAAAAATTCTTTGAGTCCTCTTACATCTGTTGAAGAAGAAAAACTAAAAAATAGACCAGAAAATTGGCGCCTTGCATGTCAAACATTGATAAAATCATCTGCCGTAATTTTAACAAAACCTCAATCCCCCCCCTCAAATTTGGAAGAACTAAAAAAAATTAGTGAAAATAAAAAATTACCGCGATAAATTGTTTAAGACTGTTAATCAGTTTATAAAATTTGTTTATTTTTCCACTTTATTCCAAGTTATACGTCTATAGTCTTAATACTTAAATATAGAACTACCAATTAAATGGAAACAACTAACTTTGGATTCGTAGCTAGTCTTTTATTTGTAGGGGTGCCAACAATATTCCTGATAGGTTTATTTATTTCTACACAAGATGGAGAAAAATCAAGCTTCTACTCTGACTCTAGTAAAGGTAGGCTTGGGCCAAAACGCTAATACTTTAATAAATGCTTTGCATTTCTGTAGAAGAATTTTTATTTTGGAAAAAAAAGCAACTTTCTAAAGGAGGGGATCAACCATCTTTTGCCGTTTTACTTGATTGTATAGGCGGTATATCGACTAGCGATCTAAACTTGAAAAGTATAAATCCTAAGGAAAACATACATTTAAAAAAAAATCTAGAATTCTTAGAATCTGTTTGGGATGATCATTTACTAAAATCTTGCCCAATTCAATACCTTTGTGGCATAACTTTTTGGAGAGATTTAAAATTAAAAGTTACAAACAAAGTACTCATTCCCAGATCAGAAACTGAGCTCATAGTTGATATCGTCTTCAATATATTTCGGAAGAAATCAGAAAAATTATTTTTTGCTGAATTAGGAACTGGATCAGGTGCAATTAGTATTGCTTTGGCATTGGCTTATCCATTAAGTAAGGGAGTAGCAACTGATATAGAACATGATGCATTAGAAATAGCCAATAAAAATTTTATAAATTCTTCTAAACAATCAAATTTGAAATTTTATTGTGGAAATTGGTGGTCACCTCTTGAAAGTTTTAAAGGGAAATTAGACTTCGCTATTTCAAACCCGCCATATATTCCCAGAGATACTTATGAAAAATTACCTAAAGAAGTTAAGAATTTCGAACCTAAAGTTGCTTTACTAGGTGGCGAAGATGGTTTAAAACATATTAGGGAAATCGTACATAAAGCACCATTATTCTTAAAAGAGAATGGTTGGTTAATTTTAGAGAATCATTTTGATCAAAGTGAAAAAGTAAAACAACTACTTATTAAAAATAAATTTACATCAATAGAAATTGTGAAAGATCTCTCAGGTATTGGTAGGTTTACCATTGGAAGATATAAAAAATTATTATAGGTTGATAATCTAAATGAATTTAGTAGACTGCAAAACTGCCATGAGGACCCTTAAAAGTGGTTCGCCTATAATTTTCCCAACAGACACTTTACCTGCAATTGGATGCTTACCAAAATTTTCAAATATTATTTATGAGTTTAAAAAAAGAGATAGAAACAAACCCTTAATTCTTATGGGATCAGAACATAAACATTTAATTGATTTTGTTCACGAATCAGCAAAAGAAGATTACGAAAATTTAGCCTCAAAATATTGGCCTGGAGCTCTGACAATTGTTATTCCTGCTTCAGCAAAGCAGACTGCAAACCTTACCAGTAATGATCTTACTATTGGGTTGAGAATTCCAAATTCAAGTATCGCACAATCTCTTTTGAGAGAAACAGGTCCATTGTTAACTTCAAGTGCAAATATTTCAGGTTTTAAAGGATCAATTACAGCTGAAGGTATTGCTCTAGACTTCCCATCTGTAAAAATTGTGGGTCCTATCCCCTGGGGGAAAAGTAGTGGAAAAGCTAGTACTATTATATTTTGGAAGAACAGTGGAAATTGGAAACTGATTAGAGAAGGAGAAGTAATAGTTAGGGAATTGTATTAATGTTTTTATTATTATTTTTTGTTTTATTAATTCAATTCTTTACTTATTGGATTTTTGAACCCCTTGCATCTTTTTTAGTGTATGTTCTGGAAATAAGATTTTTTCCTGTCATTGCGCTGATAGGCTTAATCTTTTTATTTTCAGCAAAGAATATTGAACAGAATTAAATAAATCAAAGTGCCGGCTAACAGATTTGAACTGATGACCTTCGCTTTACAAAAGCGCTGCTCTACCGCTGAGCTAAGCCGGCAATCTCTTCATCTTACAATTAGGGAGGGTCAATTTTGATGATTTTTTCAGCTTTTTTTCAATTTATTACTTTTTGATATCTTTGTTATCTTTATCAGTTTTATCAGTTTTTTTGAATTTTATTTCTCCTGAAATAGTTCTTTTGATTGGCAAATTGGCAACTAGTGCAGTCATTCTATCCTCAGTCTCTAAACTTACTGCCACCTCCTCAAAATCAATTTCAACATATTTAGCAACAACATCGAGGATCTCTTTCCTCATTTTATCTAAAAGATCAGTTGTTAAGGAACTCATATCAACTCTGTCATGAGCAAGTACAAGTTGTAATCTTTCTCTAGCTGTATTTGCACTAGACGTTTCTCTGCCTAGTAATTTATTTATAAGATCTCTGAGAGTCATCATTTTAAAAAACCTTTGTTTGCATTAATCTCATGAATTTATCTTTAAGACTTTTGCCTTCTTTTTTAAGATCGATAATTGGTACATCTTTATTTGTAAGTCTTTGAGAAACATTCAAATAACATTTTTTTGCAGGAGATCTACCATCTGAAAGTGTCAGTGGCTCGCCTCTATTTGTACTTATTATTACCTGTTCATCTTCCAAAACAATACCTAACAGGGGCAAAGAAAGTATCCCTTGAACATCTTCGATAGATAACATTTCTTGACTAGCCATCATGTTAGGGCGAACTCTATTGATTACAAGTTGAATAGGCTCAATATCTGAAGTATTAAGAATCCCTATTACTCTATCCGCATCCCGCACTGCGGATAATTCTGGGTTAGTAACAACAATTGCTTCTTTACATGCTGCAAGAGCATTTTTAAAGCCATCTTCTACACCAGCAGGACAATCTACTAAGACAAAATCAAAGTTCTCACTAAGTAGCTCACTAATTTTTTTCATATCTTCTGGCTTCATCCAATCCAACATCCTTGGATCTCCAGCAGGTAGAAGAGCAAGATTAGGTTCCTTTTTATGTCTAACCAATGCTTGGTCAAGACGACAATTCTTGTCTAGAACATCTTGAGCCGTATAAATGATGCGATTTTCTAATCCTAGAAGTAGATCTAAATTTCTTAAGCCAAAATCAGCATCTAATACAGCAGTTGTTGCTCCACTGTTAGCAAGTGCTATGCCTAGGTTTGCAGTTAAAGTTGTTTTACCAACCCCTCCCTTGCCTGAACAAATTAATATTGTGCGAGTATTTTTCCCCACGATTTTTAGGATTTTACAAATAATAAAGCCACTTGCAGAAAGTTAAATATTTTAAAGATTAAGTAATTCTTAAGTTTGTCTAGTTTGAATTAATTTTATTGCAAATTATTGATTAATTTTTATTTTCGATTAAGTGTGGTTTGATAATTATCGTTTGTTTATCTATTACCGCAATTTCTGGATAACAATTTTTGGGCTTTTCCTTTGGTCCTATAGCTATCACATCTGCAATTCTTAACTGTAAAGGGTTTAGATAAAGTGATGCAATAGAGGCATTTTTATTTCCGCTTTTCCCTGCGAATGCGATCCCTAGTAATTTGCCCCAAACGTAAATGTTTTTCTTAGCTGAAACTATTGCTCCTGGATTAACATCTCCAATAATGCATAGGTTTCCGTTTGAAGATATTCTTTCACCCGATCGTACTGTTCCTTTATGAAGAATATCGTCTTTCTTTTTTGAATTGAATAATAGTAACTGATTTTTAATCTCTTGCTCCTCTATATAAGCTGAATCTATTTTTAAGGATTTTCCACTTATTATTGTATCTCTATTATTTGAGTAAATGCGTAAGGAACAAATATTAATTTCGTCAAAATGATTTTTTAATTTTAATAATTTATGAGAACTTATTGACTCATTGACTGCGAAAATTTTTGCTTCTAAAGGTTCCTTGATGGATGAAAATTTTTTGAAAGTTTCATGGAGATTATCTAAATCTAACAAAGAAAAAATTTCTAAATATTTACTTTTACTGTTTTTTAAAACGATTTCCATTGAATTTAATCTAGGAATTGTTTTTTATTAATGAAATTTCATTTTTAATTTCATTTTTGATAATATCTGGATAAATAATAAAAGAGCTTTCATCGGATCTCATTAAAGTTTTTATTAATGCGGAACTATTCTCTAATGCGCTTTGATAAGTGCCGTCCCATATTTTTAAAGCATTATTAGATTCAAAACCTTTGAAAGACCTTTCCTTAATCCCGCAAAATATTTCTGAATCATAACCATTCTTTTCACATAATTTTGTGGCAAATGCAAGGATTTTTAATCTATTAATTTTACTTAAAAAACTTATGTCTGATGCCTTTAATAAATCCCTGTCAATAAACATTCTGCATAGTGTAGAAAGTGGTTCAAAAGAATCATCTTTCCATCTAATAAGATGATAATAAAAGGTTATATCATCATTTCTTATGAAATCATCAAAATCAACCTTTGATGGTGAAAAAATCCATTTATGTAGAGAATTATCTAACCAAATATTCTTTTCATAATTATGTTTTATTGTGTGTAATATTTTTCCCAGAATCCATGTTGATATTTCGTTTATCCTGTGGTTGTAGATTGTTCTATACATTAAGTTTCTAAGTACAAGGAAATGCTCAATAGCGATCACTCCTTTTGGTTTGATTCCGATATTTCCATCAGGTAAAAAGGTAAGAGCTGAAATTATTCTCTCTAAATCTACTAAGCCATAATTAGTCCCTGTGTTGTAACTATCGCGTAAAAGATAATCAAGACGATCACAATCTATCTCACTACTTATTAATGTTCTTAAAGGTTTTGAAAATAGTTGTTTTGATTTAAATAATTCACCAATTTTGCTGGGTAATTCGTTGTCATACTTTTTGAGGATTGAATTTATTGGAGAATAATTTGTCACTAAGTTTTCAGACCATTGTTCATGATCATGCATGAATATTGTTTCACTGGTATGGCTTAAAGGTCCATGACCTAAATCATGTAGTAGAGCTGCTCCATAAAGAACAAATTTATTTTCTCTGAAAGTAGATTTACTTTCAATTAATCTCCTATAAATTTTTCTAGCTATACAAAAAACACCAATTGAGTGAGTAAATCTACTCGATTCTGCACCATGAAAAAGTAATGATGCCGCTCCAAGTTGTTTTATTCTTCTTAGTCTTTGAAAAGCAACTGTATCAATTAATTCCATAATCATTAATTCTTCTGGCTTTCCTGCATCAAATACTATTTCTTTATGAATTGGGTCATGAAAAATTCTTTTAATACTCATATTTTTTAGATTTTTTATTTTCAATCTTTAGTCATTTAAAGATTTAATTTCTTCATTGTTTAATTCAATTGTTTGAACTGGAACTTCTTCTTTTTCTAGGAGCGACCCTAAAAACAATTCCGCATTCCTCACCCATTTATCGTCAGTACTTCCAAAATCACTTGCATCCGGTAGATCAAGTAATTTGTCAGGTGTTATACCTTGGCCTTGAATATTATTACCATTTGGTGTTAAGTAACTAGCCACTGTTATAGCAATACCACTATCTTCTCCCAAACTTTTTAGGGATTGAATTAAACCTTTACCATAAGTTTGTTCTCCCATAAGAATTGACCTCTCATTATCTTGTAAAGAACCAGCTAGTATTTCACTGGCACTCGCAGTGCCCTTATTTACTAAAGTCACCATTGGTCCATCAAAAGATGTCCCTTTTTGAGAAATAATTGCATCTTTGATTCCATTTCTATCTTTTGTCTCGACTACGGCTTTCTCACCCAATAATGAGTCTGCAACTGCAATACCTGAGCTTACTAGCCCCCCTGAATTATTTCTAAGATCCAAGATTAAGCCCTCAACCTCTTTCTCTTTTAACTCTTGAAGAGCCTCTTCAACTTTTTTGGGTACGCTTTCGCTGAATTGAGTGATCCTTAAATATCCTATTGTGTGAGAATCGTCTCTTAATCTTTTTGTTCTAACTGGTCTGAGATCTACTGATCTCCTCTCTAAATCGACTTCCCTAATTTCTCCTGATTCCGTTGATAATTCAACTAAAACTTTTGTCCCTGATTCACCTCTTAACTTAGAGGCGGTACTTGCAAGCCCTAATTTTTCTGATGAGATTCCATCCACTGTCTCGATAATGTCTCCGCTTACTATTCCAGCTTCTTCAGCTGGCGACCCCCCAAGAGTAGAAATAACTTTAACTTTATTGTTATCATCTTCACCTAATTGAAGCCCAACACCATTAATTTCACTTCCAAAATTACTTGATTTCAATAGCTCATAATCTTTAGGGCGTAAAACTCTCGTGTAGGGATCATCTAGAGGTCTTAACATGTCTTCAATTGCGGAATAAGCCTCTTCACTTGTTTCAATTTGTTTCTGTAACGTTTTTTGTCTAATTCTTTTCCATTGGATTTCATCAAACTTTTCTGGATCATAAAAACCTTCGTTTACCAAGGTCCAAGCGTCAAGTACTAATTGCCTGCTATCACTGAGAGCATCCACTCTTTCCATCAACAAAAGATTGATAGAAAAAACGATGATCATTGATGCAGTGATCAAAGTTTTGAATGTTAAAAGTTTGTTAAAAGATGAATTCATTGGGTTAAGTGTTAACACCAAGTATAAGAATTTTAAGTAAGCTCTTTATATCAAAGCTAATTTTTTTTTTGGATGGCGAATTCTTCATCTGTTTATGACTGGTTTCAAGAAAGACTTGAAATCCAAGACATAACTGACGACGTAACTTCCAAGTACGTACCCCCTCACGTAAATATTTTTTATTGTTTAGGAGGCATAACTTTAGTATGCTTCCTAATTCAATTTGCAACAGGTTTTGCAATGACTTTTTACTATAAGCCAACAGTTACACAAGCTTATAGTTCAGTCAGTTATTTAATGACCGATGTAAGTTTTGGATGGTTAATAAGATCTGTGCATAGATGGAGTGCATCAATGATGGTATTGATGTTAATCCTTCATGTCTTTAGGGTTTATCTTACTGGAGGTTTTAAGAGGCCAAGAGAATTGACTTGGGTTACAGGTGTTGTAATGGCAGTTATAACTGTCGCTTTTGGAGTGACTGGATACTCACTACCTTGGGATCAGGTGGGTTATTGGGCAGTAAAGATTGTTTCAGGTGTTCCTGCTGCAATACCAGTAATAGGTGACTTTATGGTTGAACTACTTAGAGGTGGAGAAAGTGTTGGTCAATCCACTCTAACCAGATTTTATAGTCTTCATACCTTTGTATTGCCATGGTCATTAGCAGTCTTCATGTTGATGCACTTTTTAATGATTCGTAAACAGGGTATTTCAGGTCCTTTATAAACTCTTATACTTAAACCATTATTAGTTCTCCATATGTCTACTTTAAAAAAACCAGATCTATCTGATCCAAAATTGAGAGCAAAGTTAGCTAAAGGTATGGGCCATAATTATTATGGTGAACCAGCTTGGCCAAATGATTTACTATATATCTTCCCGGTTGTCATCTTAGGAACTATTGCCTGTGTAGTTGGATTGGCAGTTCTTGATCCTGCAATGTTAGGAGACAAAGCTAATCCCTTTGCAACACCCCTTGAAATACTTCCTGAATGGTACCTTTACCCAGTTTTTCAAATACTTAGAGTTGTTCCTAATAAACTCTTGGGTATTGCACTTCAAACATTAATCCCACTCGGATTAATGATTTTACCCTTTATAGAAAACGTTAATAAATTTTCTAATCCATTTAGAAGACCAATAGCAATGTCTGTTTTCTTATTCGGAACTTTTCTAACAATATACCTAGGTATTGGGGCCTGCTTGCCAATTGATAAATCACTAACCTTAGGACTATTTTAGACTCAAATTTTAAACATATCTAGATCGTTATACTCATTCCTTAAAAAATGATTCATTAATAAAAATCCAACAATTGTCCAAGTTTGATATGTTCTTGATTGTTGTCCAACCCAAGTACCTGTAGGTCCATCAAAATATTCTGCCCATTCTTGCTTAGGTAATTGATTAAGTTGGCACCAATATGATTCCTCTATTAAAGATTTCATTTCTTCCATGAGGATTACATCGTCTGAACCATAATGTTTTTGATGTAATAGGACAGCTGTACCAAAAAACCAAAGTAAGCTGGGCCAATGACCACCATTATGGTAACTCCAAGGCCAATTCTTTGGATCGGATCCAGTTTTATTTTGCCATTCCTCGACATCCATATGAGGATGACAAATTCTCATTGGCATTTGAGCCATCAAATGCTGTCTGTTATGTAAAACTAATCTAAATAAAGCTCTTTGTTCTTCCGGAGGCAGTACTCCGAACATACATGCTAAAGAATTACCTAAACTGTAAAATCGAAAGTCAGGCCTTCCTGTCCTAATATTTCCTATTAAGTAACCACCTCTATTCTCTAACCAATCTTGTAGCCATGAGGGAACCACTTGAGGTTGAACGTTAAATTCATTGAAGTGTTGATCATCACCATACTGCTCAGTCGGCCTTCTTCTTAAAATTTGCATTGTTTGACTGGTAACCCAATAATGCTTTAAAAGAAAACTTCCTAAATCCTTAACCCATTGATTTGTAAGAATAAGTCTTTGGTCTAGAAGTCTACTAACATGATCTGCTCTACTTAATTCCATTAGGTTAATACAACTTTTTAAACATCCATGAAGTAAAACTTCAACTTCTAGTGGTGCTCCCCATACATCCATAGGTCTATCAATCATAAATGCGCAATCTGGAACAAAAAGTACTGGAGTACCCTCAAATGTTGGATGTAGAACTAGATCTAGTAGAAGTTGAATACCTCTTTGAACACTTTGACTTTTTCCAAAGGCATAATCACCGCTTTTATTGACATAATACCAACATAAAATGGGCCACCATAAACTTGCATCAGCTGAAGTAATCCTCCCTATTGATCTCTGACCATAGTCTCCAATGAGCTGTCCATTTTCTTCTACGAAACTAGTAGGAAATACCCCACGCGTTTGGTAATTAGAGCTTTGTAACTCAAGGCATACACTTAGGAACTTTTTGACAATTTCGTACCGTTTTTGGGTAATGAGGTAAATCATTACAGGAACATTGTCTCTTAAAAATATTTCTCCGTAATTTAATTTTTTATTTTTTGTTGGGTGTTCTAGTGCAGCAACGCTTCCCACTAACTCGCCCGATATTTCAACCAAAGTCTTCTCGAAGTGTTTTTTTGCATTTGTTACAATTTTCTCTTCATCAGAACTTGGCCTTACTCTTAAGTTTTTTTGACTAAATCTTTCTGCCATTTCATTTATATCCCTTTATTTAAGCCTAGTTGTTTAATGAGACTTTGATCAAATAAAAAATTAATAAAAAATTTTTGTATAAAAGGTTGCACAATTACAGTCGGATGGTTTAGTATTTTCTTCTGGGCAGAAATATTCTTTTTGCATTATTCAAGCAGTTACTTCAAATCTAATTTTTGGTAATTGAATGAATTCTTTGAAGATTTGATTTCGATCATTATTTTCAGCCAGAAGAAGGGTTTACCCTTCTAAATGAGTTATACAATTGTTGTTTAACTCTGCACCTAGAAAATTTAAAAACTTAGGAACTGATGCTTTTATTGCGTCAAGAATAACCAAATTTTTTTTAGTTATTTCAAGATGTATATGCAATAAAGGTGTGAGGTCCCGTCAAGAATATATAAAAATGTCATCAATTGCTAACTTTAGCTTTGATGCAAACGGATCTGAGATCTTGGAAAGTCACTTTAGAAATATTTTAATGTGCACTCAAAGTAATCCTTAAAATTTAAGGAGGCTGAAACTAAATTCAAAAACTCAAGTTTTTATTTGGATAAAGCAATTCAATTTGAGTAGATTTATCTACAAAAGGATTTGAACACAACGGAGAGTTTGATCCTGGCTCAGGATGAACGCTGGCGGCGTGCTTAACACATGCAAGTCGAACGAACCTTCGGGTTAGTGGCGGACGGGTGAGTAACGCGTGAGAATCTGCCCTCAGGAGGGGGATAACGGTTGGAAACGACCGCTAATACCCCATATGCCTACTGGTGAAATGAATTTCGCCTGAGGATGAGCTCGCGTCTGATTAGCTAGTTGGTGAGGTAATGGCTCACCAAGGCTTCGATCAGTAGCTGGTCTGAGAGGATGATCAGCCACACTGGGACTGAGACACGGCCCAGACTCCTACGGGAGGCAGCAGTGGGGAATTTTCCGCAATGGGCGAAAGCCTGACGGAGCAACGCCGCGTGAGGGACGAAGGCCTCTGGGCTGTAAACCTCTTTTCTCAAGGAAGAAGATATGACGGTACTTGAGGAATAAGCCACGGCTAATTCCGTGCCAGCAGCCGCGGTAATACGGGAGTGGCAAGCGTTATCCGGAATTATTGGGCGTAAAGCGTCCGCAGGCGGCTTTTCAAGTCTGCTGTTAAAGCGTGGAGCTTAACTCCATCATGGCAGTGGAAACTGAAAGGCTTGAGTATGGTAGGGGCAGAGGGAATTCCCGGTGTAGCGGTGAAATGCGTAGATATCGGGAAGAACACCAGTGGCGAAGGCGCTCTGCTGGGCCATTACTGACGCTCATGGACGAAAGCCAGGGGAGCGAAAGGGATTAGATACCCCTGTAGTCCTGGCCGTAAACGATGAACACTAGGTGTCGGGGGAATCGACCCCTTCGGTGTCGTAGCTAACGCGTTAAGTGTTCCGCCTGGGGAGTACGCACGCAAGTGTGAAACTCAAAGGAATTGACGGGGGCCCGCACAAGCGGTGGAGTATGTGGTTTAATTCGATGCAACGCGAAGAACCTTACCAGGGTTTGACATCCTGCGAACCTCTTAGAAATTTGAGGGTGCCTTCGGGAATGCAGTGACAGGTGGTGCATGGCTGTCGTCAGCTCGTGTCGTGAGATGTTGGGTTAAGTCCCGCAACGAGCGCAACCCACGTTTTTAGTTGCCAGCATTTAGTTGGGCACTCTAGAAAGACCGCCGGTGATAAACCGGAGGAAGGTGTGGATGACGTCAAGTCATCATGCCCCTTACACCCTGGGCTACACACGTACTACAATGCTACGGACAAAGGGCAGCAAACTCGCGAGAGCTAGCAAATCCCATAAACCGTGGCTCAGTTCAGATCGTAGGCTGCAACTCGCCTACGTGAAGTAGGAATCGCTAGTAATCGCAGGTCAGCATACTGCGGTGAATACGTTCCCGGGCCTTGTACACACCGCCCGTCACACCATGGAAGTTGGCCATGCCCGAAGTCGTTACTCCAACCCTTGTGGAGGAGGACGCCGAAGGTGGGGCTAATGACTGGGGTGAAGTCGTAACAAGGTAGCCGTACCGGAAGGTGCGGCTGGATCACCTCCTAACAGGGAGACAACAAAATGTTTAATATTATTATTTTGTCACCTTAGGTCGATCGGTATCTCACATTTTTAATTTATTAAGAATTTCCTTTCCTAAGTTTTTCTAGGTCACACCCATTATTTTTCCTGGGCCATTAGCTCAGGTGGTTAGAGCGCACCCCTGATAAGGGTGAGGTCCCTGGTTCAAGTCCAGGATGGCCCATATCTCTATGTTGGGGGTATAGCTCAGTTGGTAGAGCGCCTGCTTTGCAAGCAGGATGTCAGCGGTTCGAGTCCGCTTACCTCCACTGATTACCACCTCTTCCATAACCGGTAGAAAGGAAATGTTTTGAGTTGTGATCAAACCCTGAAAGAATCTAGCTTCCTAATGAAATCATTAAGATGCTGGACTCATTGAATTAATTTCATTGTTTTCAGAGAACCTTGACAACTGCATAGATTATTTTTAAAGACAATAAGCATCTTTAATGATGCAGATTTATTATTTGTGCGAATGCATTAATAACAATTCTATTAAGCTGATGCTTCAATTTTTGAAGTTATTGGTCAAGCTACAAAGGGCTCACGGAGGATACCTAGGCACACAGAGGCGATGAAGGACGTGGTTACCTGCGATAAGTCTCGGGGAGTTGGAAGCACACTTTGATCCGGGAATTTCCGAATGGGGCAACCCCATGTACGGCCAACTGAATATATAGGTTGGTGCGAGCTAACCCAGCGAACTGAAACATCTTAGTAGCTGGAGGAAGAGAAAGTAAATAACGACTCCCTCAGTAGCGGCGAGCGAACGGGGAATAGCCCAAACCGATAGTCTTGACTATCGGGGTTGTGGGACAGCAATATGGATCAACAAGTCTAGAAGAAACGTTTGAATGGCGTGCCACAGAGGGTGAAAGCCCCGTAATCGAAAGATAAGTTGACCTAGCTGCATCCCGAGTAGCACGGAGCACGTGGAATTCCGTGTGAATCTGCGAGGACCACCTCGTAAGGCTAAGTACTACTGTGTGACCGATAGTGAAACAGTACCGCGAGGGAAAGGTGAAAAGAACCCCGGGAGGGGAGTGAAATAGAACATGAAACCGTGAGCTTACAAGCAATGGGAGCCCGACTAATCGGGTGACCGTGTGCCTGTTGAAGAATGAGCCGGCGACTTATAGGCACTGGCGGGTTAAACCGGAAATGGTGGAGCCACAGCGAAAGCGAGTCTTAATAGGGCGTTTGTCAGTGTTTATAGACCCGAACCCTGGTGATCTAACCATGGCCAGGATGAAGCTTGGGTGATACCAAGTGGAGGTCCGAACCGACTGAAGTTGAAAATTCAGCGGATGAGCTGTGGTTAGGGGTGAAATGCCAATCGAACCAGGAGCTAGCTGGTTCTCCCCGAAATACGTTGAGGCGTAGCGTCTAGTGCTCCAGCAGGGGGGTAAAGCAACCATTTCGGTGCGGGCTGCGAAAGCGGTACCAAATCGATATGAACTCTGAATACCCTGTGTGTAACTAGGCAGTCAGACTGTGGGGGATAAGCTCCATAGTCAAGAGGGAAACAGCCCAGACCGCCAGCTAAGGTCCCAAAATTAACGCTAAGTGATAAAGGAGGTGGGATTGCCCAGACAACCAGGAGGTTTGCCTAGAAGCAGCCATCCTCAAAGGAGTGCGTAATAGCTCACTGGTCGAGCGATCCTGCGCCGAAAATGAACGGGGCTAAGCGTTATACCGAAGCTGCGGATAAATTTATTTATGGTAGGGGAGCGTTCTATGTAGGGTGAAGCGTTAGCGTAAGCGGACGTGGACAGCATAGAAGTGAGAATGTCGGCTTGAGTAGCGAAAACATGGGTGAGAATCCCATGCCCCGAAACCCTAAGGGTTCCTCCGGCAGGCTCGTCCGCGGAGGGTTAGTCTGGACCTAAGGCGAGGCCGAAAGGCGTAGTCGATGGATAACAGGTCAATATTCCTGTACCAGATGTGTTTTGAGAAGGGGGACGGAGAAGGCTAACCAGGCCAGATGTTGGTTACTGGTTCAAGCGTTCGAGGCTTTGAGAGATGGAGAAAACATCTTGAGCTAAGGCGTGAGTACGAGCTGCTACGGCAGCGAAGTTGGTGATGTCATGCTTCCAAGAAAAGCCCTATACTCGTTAAGACACAAATGCCAGTACCCGAAACCGACACAGGTGGGGTGGTAGAGAATACCGAGGGGCGCGAGATAACTCTCTCTAAGGAACTCGGCAAAATGGCCCCGTAACTTCGGGAGAAGGGGTGCCAGCGAGAGCTGGTCGCAGTGAAGAGGCGCAAGCGACTGTTTACCAAAAACACAGGTCTCCGCTAAGTCGCAAGACGATGTATGGGGGCTGACACCTGCCCAGTGCCGGAAGGTTAAGGAAGCTGGTTAGCTTTTAGTGAAGCTGGCGACTGAAGCCCCGGTGAACGGCGGCCGTAACTATAACGGTCCTAAGGTAGCGAAATTCCTTGTCGGGTAAGTTCCGACCCGCACGAAAGGTGTAACGATTTGCGCGCTGTCTCGGAGAGAGGCTCGGCGAAATAGAATTGTCTGTGAAGATGCGGACTACATACACCCGGACAGAAAGACCCTATGAAGCTTTACTGTAGTTTGATATTGTGCTCGGGCTCTGAATGCGCAGAATAGGTGGGAGACGTTGAAATAGTGCTTGTGGGTACTATTGAGTCATCGGTGAGATACCACTCTTTTAGAGCTAGGGTTCTAACGCTTACCCGTTATCCGGGAAGCGGACAGTATCTGATGGGCAGTTTGACTGGGGCGGTCGCCTCCTAAAAGGTAACGGAGGCGCACAAAGGTTCCCTCAGGCTGGTTGGAAATCAGTCGTTGAGTGCAAAAGCAGAAGGGAGCTTGACTGTGAGACCTACAAGTCGAACAGGGACGAAAGTCGGTTTTAGTGATCCGACGGTTCTGCGTGGAAGGGCCGTCGCTCAACGGATAAAAGTTACTCTAGGGATAACAGGCTGATCTCCCCCAAGAGTTCACATCGACGGGGAGGTTTGGCACCTCGATGTCGGCTCATCGCAACCTGGGGCTGAAGTCGGTCCCAAGGGTTGGGCTGTTCGCCCATTAAAGCGGTACGCGAGCTGGGTTCAGAACGTCGTGAGACAGTTCGGTCCATATCCGGTGTATGCGCAGGAATATTGAGAGGATTTCTCCCTAGTACGAGAGGACCGGGAGGAACGCACCTCTGGTGTGCCAGTTATCGTGCCAACGGTAAACGCTGGGTAGCCATGTGCGGAGTGGATAACCGCTGAAAGCATCTAAGTGGGAAGCCCACCTCAAGATGAGTATTGCCATGGCTTAAGCCAGTAAGGTCACGGGAAGAACACCCGTTGATAGGCTCTACGTGGAAGCTTGGTAACAAGTGCAGCGGAGGAGTACTAATAGACCGAGGGCTTGACCAAATAAACTTAATTTATTGTTTTTAATTTATATAATTTTCTATGCAGTTCTCAAGGTTCAACCTATCCTGGTGTTCATGGCGATGTGGAACCACTCCGATCCATCTCGAACTCGGTTGTGAAACGCATCAGCGGCGAAAATATTTAGGGGGTAGCCCCTTGAGAAAATAGCTCGATGCCAGGTAAAAATATTTAAAAGGGTTTATTCTTATTGAATAAGCCCTTTTTTATTTTTGGCATTTAGGACACCAATGGGTACTTCTTCCAGTAATTTTTTGTCTTTTAATTAAATTTCCACATTTACGACATTCTTTTCCAGTTCTCCTATAGACATTTGTCTGTAAACCAAAATTTCCATTTTCTCCTTCCAAGTCCCTAAAATCACTAAATGTAGTACCCCCAGAACCTATACTTTTTTTTAATACAGTTACAATTGATTCTTTAAGCTTTATTAACTCATTCTTTTTTACTGTTCGAGCTTCCCTAAAAGGGGAGATGCCAGCAGAGTATAAACTTTCATCAGCATAAATATTACCTATACCTGCCACCACTGTTTGATCTAATAAAATAGCCTTTATAGATTTTGTTCTTTTTGAAATAACTTTCTTAAGGTAATTTGCGTCAAAGTCTTTAGAAAATGGTTCTGGTCCTAATGAACCTAATCCTTTTATTATTTTGTTAAGCGATAGGTCTTTATTAATCCACCACATTTGGCCAAAACTTCTTACGTCAATGTACCTAAGCTCATTATTATTTTTATCGAAAAATCTTATTCTTGTATGTTTACAAGGATGACTTGGGTTTTCAATAAATTTAAAATATCCAGTCATTCTTAGATGAACTACAAGAAATCCGTTATTTTTTGAATTTTCTACAAGAAATTGGGCATTCTCATTTTTAACTTCTTTTAATTGAGCTATTAAATATTTTCCTCTTCTATCCCATTTATAAATAAGTGAGTTCAGAAGTCCTTCAATGAATTCTTCTTTGTTTATTGGGAATGCAACAGTTGAATCCCTACAGACTTCTACTTTTTTAATAATAAAGTTATTAAGTTTTTGCTCTAAACCTTTACGAACAGTCTCTACTTCTGGTAATTCAGGCAATTATTTAAGCTTTCTCTAATTCATTTTCAGCGAAATTATTTGTATTTGCTCCACCATCAGTTCCGCTTATCCCAGCGTAATTTACTTTATCGAATCTGACTACACAGTTATATTTAATGCCTGAGGTATCAACTGAAGCAACTTTACCGATTTCATTATACCAATATGATTCTGGTCTTTTTACTCTTACGAGATCTCCTCTTGAAATAGCCATTACTATTAATTTAACTTTTTGTAGAATAACTCATCATTAATATTCTTAGACAAATTATTCACACATATTAATTAAAGTTTTAACAAAAATCATTTATTAAATTATTTTCGAAATCTTCTTTAACAGGCTTACTTCCCATCCATTTCCTGCCAGGTATTCTTACATCTAATTCATTTGTTTCACAATTGATTGAAATAATCAGTTTTTTATTTTCTTGATTTAGAACGTTTAAGACTTTTCTACCTTTAATATCTTTATATGATTTACTTTGGATAATTAAAGGACCATATATTTTTTTATCTAACTCAATTAATTCATTATTTTTTTTATTTTCAGTTGTTTCAGATTTTTCTGAATTAATTGTGTTCTTTTTTTTTAATATGAGTTTTTGACCAATTTTTATTGAATCAGGATTATTGAGATTATTAATCTCTATCAGTTCTTTTACTTTTAAATTATATTTGTTCGATATGTCAGTAAGATTTTCACCAGTTTGAACAATATGATAAGAATTTATTAAATCTGATTGTTTTGTAAGATTTTCAGAAGATTCGGAGATAATAAGATTTTGGCCAACAAAGATATAATTTTCATCTTTTAAGTTATTCAATTTAATAATTAAATCTTTTTTAATTGAATAGAATTTTGAAATACTTGATATTGTATCTCCACTTTTTACAATATGAATTTTTTTTATTTCAGTTTTTTCTTCAGTAATTGATTCTTTTCTAGCAATATTCTCAATTTTATTTTTTGATGAAAATATTTTTTCTTCTGATTTTGTCAATGAGTGATTAAAAAAATTAATAAATAAGGCAATTACTAAAAATGCAAATTTCATAAAACTCACTATTTATTTAAAGATAATCTTTAAATTTAAAATCGCTAGGTTTTTGAAAACAATTTAAGTAATTTAAACCTGAAAAATAAACTTTAAAAATTTCTTTACTCTTTCATAGGGGGGATACCGCAGATTTGAATCAAATAAAAAACCTTTAAAAGTAATAGATTTTTGATTTGAAAAATTTCGAAAACCTTCTTCTCCATGAAATTTACCAATACCACTTTGCCCAACGCCTCCAAACGGTAAATTTGGAATAAGGACTGGCAACATCACATCATTTATACAAATTGTTCCAGAGCTGGTTACTTTTGAAATATGATTATGGATTTTTTTATTGCCTCCAAATAAGTAGATTGCTAAGGGTTTTGATGTTTGACTAATCTGTTTTAAAGCTGATTCCTTATCATTAATTCCAACTACAGGAAGTAGTGAACTGAATAATTCTTTCTGCAAAATATCTTTTTCATTTAATTTAGTTCTCAAAATTGTAGGAGATACTTTAAACTTTTTTTTACTAAAAGTCCCCCCAAATAAAATTCTTTTTTCTTTTTCATATTGTTTGAGAATTTCTACAGTTGATGTAAATTGTTTTTTTTCCAATTTTGATAGGTTTTCGGAAATAATTGGGTTATCTCCGTAAAAACTTACTATGTTTTTCTTTAATTTTTCTATAAAAATATTTTCAATTTCTTTATCTACAAAGATATGATTCGGAGCCATGCAGGATTGACCAGAATTAAAAAATTTACCCCAAACAATTCTTTTTGCAGCTACTTCTAAATTTGCATTCTTGAAAACAATTACAGGATTTGTTCCGCTTAACTCAAGAGTTAATGGAGTTAAGTTTTTTGAAGCTAATTTCATTATAGATTTTCCAGTTTCAGTACTTCCTGTAAAAAAAATGTGGTCAAAATTTTTTTCAATTAATTTTATGGATAGTTTATTATCCCCCTCTACTGTCATTAGGACATCTTTACGGAAATATTTGGAAGTAAGCTTTTTAATAAGTTTTGAAGTCGCAGGACATTTCTCTGATGGCTTTATAACTGCAGTATTTCCTGCTGAGAAAATATTTACCAATGGCTTTAAAATATAAAGTAATGGATAATTATAAGGACCAAGAATTAAGACACACCCAAGAGGTTCATAAATAACTTTGGAGGATGATGGAAAAAGATAAAATGGGGTATTAATCTTTTTGGGTCGCATCCAAGAATTGAGTTTCTTCTTTATAAGCGAAATTTCTTCTTTCACTAAAAGGATTTCTGAAAGTCCTTCAATTTCAGATTTACCTAGATCAACAAAAAGTGATTTTATTATCTCTTTTTTATTTTCATCCAAAAGTTTAGAAACTATATTGATATGTTGGATCCGCCATTTTATATCTTCAGTTTTACCAGTGAGAACTGTATTTTTTAATTTATTAATGTCTTCTAAATGAAATTTATCAGAAATTTTCATTTTATACCTTTGAATAGTATTAAATATATCAGAGGATAAATTGTAAATAACTAAGGTTTTTAGGCAGTTAAATCAAAGTGAATGATTTATGAGAAATAATCAAATTTATTAATATTGCCTTTAAAAATTCAAAAATTTCTTGGTTAGTATGATTTTATGAGGGAAAAATTTTCAATTAGATTGATATCTATAAATGAAATACCAGAAGTCACAAACTGGGCAAGGTTAGAGGGATTTTCTCCTGGAATGGATGACGTATCAATTTATAGAAATACAGATAAACAAGGAGTATGGGTAGCTTGTCTCGACAATAATCCTATAGGTTCTATTGCGTGTATAAAATATAATTCCTCGTATGGTTTTATCGGTTTATTTATCGTTAAAAAAGAATTCCGAAATAATGGATATGGAGTGAGATTATGGAAACATGCCCTCGAATATTTGAAGAATGTTGATTGTATTGGTCTTGAGGCCGCCCCAGATAGATTGAATGATTACGCAAAGTGGGGGTTTAGAAAATCTTCTATCACAAATCGATGGAAATTAAATGGGTCTCAAGATTTGCCATTGAGAAATTTCTATAAAGATCAAGTTCATTCTTTTAAAGTTGTCCCGGGTAATAAAATTTCCTCTGAAGCGGTCTTAATTTATGATGATCAAAGAGAACCTAGTCCCAGACCACATTTTCTAAATGACTGGTTGAAAAATTCTCATGGTAATGTCAGTGCAATTGTCGATAACAATGGGATGTGTCATGGATTTGGCAGAATCAGACCTTGTGTATTGGAGGATAATGAGCAAGGCTGGAGAATCGGACCTCTTTTAGCGGATACTCCACCACTTGCTGAGTTGTTAATAAGGGAGTTAGTTGGTGATTTAGATGCCCAAATCTTATTGGATTGCTCTAATCTCAATCCATATGCAAATTATCTTTTATCAAGTTTGGGATTTAAGGAAATATCAAAAACTTACAGAATGTATAAAGGCATTCAACCTCCCTGCCCAATGAATCAAGTATACGGACTTGCCTGTTTGGAACTGGGGTAATTCCCTTTAAAGCGAGCATTTTACCTTTTGTTTTTGTAATACTAAAGGAAGTTGGTTTGATTATCCATAAGCTTAACTTTCAGAGGGTTTCAAAATTTTTTCTACAATATCTGCGTTGATTATAGTAATCTCTCCATTATCAATATTGGCAACTTGAAACAAGGTCCATGAATTTGGATTTCTAGCTCCTCCAATACAGTCGATAACTTGACCGATCCAATAATTTTTATTCTTTTCATTAGTATTTTCGCAATTTTCTTTTTTTAATTGCGACATAATCACCAGGCCTAACGAAAAGAAACTCAGGAGTTGCTGAGCTCACAATAAATAACTGTAGTATATACGTACTATAGTAAGTTATTAGTTTTGTTGCCGAGCTTTGAATTATTTAGCAAACTAGGAGTAATTAAAAAATAAAATGGAATCAACTGAAATTGCTATATTTTCAACATTATTGGGGTTAATTCTAGCTTTAACTGACGCTTATATAGAAAGAAATATTCCTGGATGATATTTCCAATTCATTTCTTAAATTAAATAAGATTTAAGCTGGTCTAATATGTCGGCACGGTTGGAAACTAATTTTGTAAAAACTAAATAGATCAACCCTCCCATTGCGAGTCTTCCGTTAATTTTTTCTAACTGCTTTAGTTTTCTCACAATTAATCTTGCGGTTAAACAAAATTTAAAGGGTATAAAAAATAAAAAAGTATTGATTACTTCAAAATAAAAAAATATTTAAAAAATATAGAAATATTATTTCAAACACGAATTAAATTTAAAGCCAGGCTTCTTTCATCTCAAGATAAAGTCTCTCGCTCTCAGCAGAATTAATTTTGCTGTCTGAATAGGATTGTTGCTGTTGCTGTTGTTGTTGCTGAGTTGAGTTAGTATTAGAATTTTGGACTTCGCTCATTAGAGAGATTTGAAATGTGTGTTTATTCTCTCATATTTAGAGCTTTTTTTGTTAAATTAAATTCTTAAATTTTATTTAAATTTTCTACGTTTTTAATTTTCCCGCTTCGAGTGAATTTATTTCGCTACAGTAGTTTTGGTATATAGGAATTTAACTTCCCAATATACAATTCCTAGGAAGATAGCACTCGCAATAATAATTTCAGAAATGGCTAACATTTTATTTTTCAATACTAATTTAATTTTGGTATCAATTTACACAGAATGCAATAGGTACTAATTACATTTTAGATTTTAAAAAATCTTATTTAATAAAATAACGCGTCGAAATAATATAAAATTCTAAGTTAGTTACATATTATTTCCGTGGGAAATTTCATAAATTCAACAACTCTTATACCTTTAATACCTTTAGTAACCTCTTTATTTATTCTTATCTTATTGGCAAGTTTTAACAGAACACTTAACAGGTTAACAAAACCAGTTACTGCACTGGTTGCATTATCTTTATTAAGTTCTGCTTTTATAAGCTCATTTGACTATTTTAAGAAAATAGAAGAAGAATTAGTTTTATCTGAATTTCTCAAATTTTTTGAAGAAAAAAATTTAGTTATACATCTCAATTTAGTAAATGAAAAAATTATTATTTTTTTCTCATTAATAATGATACTAATTATTGGAATATCTTTTTATAAATTGCCTAGAAAAAAAGGTTATGTCTCATTAATGATTAGTCTAGGATTAATTTCTTCTTCGGTGATACTCTCAATATTGCTGATAGATTTCTCAGCACTAATCTAAACTGTTGTAAGCATTGACAAAGCTTCGTTAAGTTCCTGGACATGATTTAATTCATCTTGAGCAATTTCTTTTATTTTTTGATCATTTGGATTATCTATTAAATATTTGGAATAAGTTTCAAATGCATGTTCTTCGATTTTTATGTTTACATCATAAGCATTAGCTGGAGAGAGGAAATAATAAAAAACCATGATCCAGTAATAGACAAGAACAAGGTGTCTCGCAAAAAATCTATCAATCCAGAACCTATCACCTCCTCTTTTCTCCATTTCTTTAAGATGCTCAGTTTCGTTAATAGCTTGATAAAAATGTTCTTTCATTAAAATCATTGTTTTCTCATTTTTAATTCCTAGAGATTCTTTAAAATGAAGAACTGAAAGAAATGCAAAATAAGGTGATCTAGCTATAACTTCTAAAACCCAAAATCTTTGTAAAGATCTACCAGAGTATATGAAGTCTAAGAAGTTAACTGTGCTGTTCAAAATCAAAGAATTTAATTTCTTCATGGATTTAGTTTTTCTTTAAGTATAATTACTCAGCCGCTCGAGGACCATTATGTATTGAAGTAATTAACCAAAAATTAATATTTATAGTCTAAAAATTGTTACTTCCATTGAAATATTTTTTTTTCATGCATTAATTGGATAGATAAAAATTTTATATGACAACTACTGAAAAAATTGCAAATGCAAAAAAAAGGATTGATGAATTAGAAAGACTTATAAAATTTTGGAATGATTCAGACCATGATGAGGCAAAAATAGTAAATTTTTCAAAGAACATTGAAAATAAAGTTGCTTAGATTGTGAAGATTAAGGCTAATTAACTTTATCTACTTAAAGTGATTTAATATCTTTGAGGTTTCGAATATTGTTTAATTTATAAATAGAGCAATTAAACCTATTTTCAAAAACTGTAAGGAAGAAATAATCTAAAAGAAAAATAAATATGAAAACCTTTTCAAAAAAATATTTAGTTCCGATTAAATTTATACCATGGGTTTTTTGGGTATTTATATCTTTTATGAGTTTATATTTGTGTAAGATAGCCTGGGTAAATTGAATAATTAATGGATCTAGCTTCTCCTTAGCCAACCTGGAGCACCGCCAAACCAATCCGATATGTCATCTTCATTAGGGTTGAAATGATTTTCTTTATCTAGTCCATCTATCCCAAATGATTGTAAGAGGTTATCAATCCCCCCATCATTTTTCGTACCATTCCTTCTAAAACTGTTAGCTTTTTTCAACCAAAGAGAAATTGTAGAGTTATGGTGTGCAAATTTCTCGACATATATTCTTTCTTCTAATGTAATTGATTTATCTTGAGCAATTCTTTTAATTATTCCTTGGATTTTTAGTCTTTTTGAATTACTAAGAAGCATTTTGCGATCAATTCATTATTCTTTTTATAGGAAGGATTACTAAATATATCTTGTCAATGTTAATTTCAACAAATTAACTATTTTAAGAGGTTTTTAAGCAATAAAAGTCTTAAGACACTAAAAAAAGGGATCAATAAGTTACTTATGATACTTTTATTCATTTATTAAACTTATAATTCCCACAAATTAGATAAAAAAAATCAATCCATTCATAAGGATACTTTGAAATTAAGATAGATGGATGCAGCTGTTGCATAATAGTAAAAATGTACTAATATTAGTACAGATGTATTATAAGATATGAAAGTGATTTCATCTTCTCCTTATGCCCCTTTTAATTCAAAAGAGTGGAATTCTCTAATAAGAAAAAATGCAAAGTTTGAAAATACTCCAATAAAAATTCAAAAAAAATTTTATAAAACTTTTGCTCTAAAAAAGATTGAAAAAGATGAACTATCGCAAGAGAAAAATGAATTGCATAAACAAATGCAACTTGTATTTGGATAGAAAAAATATTAACTAACAATCTTTTTATCGAATATTATTTTACGAGATCCAATTATTTGTTAGATTAGTAGAAATACAAGAAGGATTTAATTTGGCTGTAGATCGAGAACTTTTAAAAGAAGTTACCCAAGAACTTTGGAATACCGTAAAAAAACTAAGACCTGAAATAGATCGACAAACTCGACTTCAATTAGTTTTAAAGGCTTTATTAACTATTGGAGATTTACCTGATCAAATGCAAGCTGCCATGGTAGTAGGTGTTTGCGCGGAAATGGATAAAAGTGATGTTGATAATATTGAAACTAATTCACAAACTAAAGATTCAAGCGGAATTGATACTTCTACAGGCAGAAAAGTAGTTAGAAGAAGCTCAGCTAAATAAACCTTAAACGATCATCCTTTAATTTTCTTTGATTCGTTTTTATTAAGTCTATTGAATAGGTAATATGAAATTACAAGTAAGAGAGGAACGAATATTGAATGTAAAGTCATCATTAATTCTGTTTGGCCCATTCCTATAAGATTTGACTCGTTTGGAAGTTGTTCTGACCAAGTGCCAACTAAATGCCACGCTTGAGGAATTGATAAGAAAAACATATAAGAGCTATAAGTTAAGTTTATGTTCAGGTAAAGATTATCATTATTGAAAGTTTTTGCTTTCTTTATTGTTATTTCTTAACTAAGAATTTGTAGAGTTATAAAAAGAACTTGATTCATAAATTTATTTTCTTAAGAAGAGTTTTAAATTCTTTTTTACCAATGATTTGCTCAGCTGCGTAAGCGCCACTTGCTGAAACAGCAGGAATTCCAATACCTGGAAATGTACTTGCACCGCAAGTAAATAAATTTTTCACTGGAGTTTTGCAGCCTGGGAAAAGACCTTTTGCTGCAGATAATGCAGGGCCGTAACTACCGCAATAGGTATTGGTAAATTTTTTATGAGTGATTGGGGTTCCTAGCATCTTTAAATCAATCCTTTCATCTATATCAGGGATGAATTTTCGCACTGCATTAAGGAATATTGAACATCTTTCTTCTTTCAAATTTCTATATTCTAATTCCTTTGGATTTAGGTTTTCCCAAATTTCCCAAGGTTCATTTGCGGGAGTATATCCATGAAGAACATGTTTTCCTTGAGGGGCCATATTTTTATCTAAAACAGATGGGATTGAAAATACAGCTATATTTCTTTCTGCGGTTATACCTTTTTCCCAATCATCAACATATATCGCATGTATTGGCAAATTTTCAAGACCATCAGCATCAAAACCTAGATGTATATGAAGGAAAGAATCGCATTTATTAGGGTTCAAAACTTTTGTATTCCATCTTTTTGAAATTTCATCTGGAATTAACTTTTTTAAATTCCAAACATCAGTGTTGGTGACAACAGATTCACAACTATAACGAGAACCATTATTAAGAGTTATACCTGTAGCTAAATTTTTATTGAAGTTAATTGTCTTTACTCTCGAAGAAAGAATTAATTCTCCTCCATTTTTTTTAAATCCATTAATTAAGGCTTTTACGATAGATTCACTACCTCCTTTGGGGTATTCAAGATATGAATTTGGTTCAAACCATTCGTTAAATAAAGTAGCCATCGCAGCTGTATTTGTATCATGCATTGACATACCACTTATCAAAAAGCTCAATAAATCAACCCAATTTCTGAGAAAAGGATCCTCTAGATGATTATTTACTAAATTCCCAAAGCCTCTATTAATTTTTGATATTTGATTGATATTAGGTAAAAATTTTGGTGTTAAATTTATTAGATCTAAGAAATTTATTGATTCGGGAGAAAAAGAGAGTAATGGTATTTCATTTATTATTTGGCTAAGAGGTTTTATTCCGGAAATAAATGATTCCCATTCTTTAACAGATTTCTCACCTCTTAAAGTTTTAATTGTTTGTTTAAAAGGTTCTTCCCCCACATCAAGATTAAAATTGCCTTCTGGGACAATTACTTGCCAACCTTTGTATTGACATAGTTCAACTTCTTCATCAAGTAATTTAAGAATTTGCCCTAGGGGATTAGTTGTCGGCCATTTACCTATTCCACTCCACAAGGAAGGACCTGATTCGAAAGTATAACCATTTCTTTTGAAACTGTGGGCAACACCACCTGGCTGGCTATGAGCTTCACATATAAGTACTTTTTTGCCTGATAAAGCGAGAATCGAACCACAACATAATCCCCCTATTCCACTACCTACTATTACAACATCATACTTTTCCATTAAATATTTACTTTACTCTTCTCGCGCAACTAAATAGTTTTAGACAAATGTATTAGTTGAAGTTGTAATACTTAGTACAACAGCTAAGAAAAATATGTAAGGGACTGCTTTAAGAGGGATGTATCCTTGACTTTTAGAAATAAAATCCATTGATTTAGTTACTTTATGTAAACATAATAGCGAGATCTTGTTCCTTATGTGTGCCGCAAAATTATTTTTTTGGAAATATTTTGAAATAAAGAAATCTTTTTGGAGATATTTTTAACAAAGAACATTTTTTATAGCGTTATCTTAGTATTTGATTCTTAGATTAAAATCTATTATGAAACAATTTCCTGATATTAATGAGATAAAACTATTAGAAAAAAATTCCCAAAAAAATGGTAGCGGAATTGCCTATGAGGAATTGTTAGGAATATGGAAGTTTAAGTATGTATGGGGAAAGGAGTCAGATGAAATCAAAAATATACCCAGTTCCATTCTCCAAGTATTGTCGGCAAGACTCGAACTGAAAAGTAAAAATAAAGAGGATCAAATAAATTATGAAATAAAAAATTCAATTAATTTCGGATTATTAAATATCACTTTTATAGGCAACGCAGAATTAAAAGGGATTAGACCTTTATTGGCTTTCTATTTTGAAGAATTAAAAATTAGTATTAGTAGTTTTCCTATATTTAATAAGGAATTAAAAAAACCAGAAGATAAAAGAATGCCTTTTTTCTCACTTGTAGGAATTAGTATTAAAGATAATTGGTTGTGTGCTCGAGGCAGAGGTGGAGGGCTTGCAATATGGGTTAAGTCTTAATTTAGTGGTATTCTCCTGGATGATCTACCTTTCTTACGGTAACTTTATCAACTTTTTGACCATTAAATCTTAAGAGATCATCTCCTGAAAAGTCATAACCTAAGCGTTGACCTATTAGGGCTACATCATCTGCTGTAGAGGATGTCGTAACCTGCTTTTTTAATTCTTCATCAGATTGCATCTTAATTAAAAATTTTCTTATTTCAGAAAAACTCATTACTAGAATTTGATTGATTGATGTTAAAGAAATTTATAAAATCTTTTTCTTAGCAAGAACAAGATAAATAGATAAACATTATACTATTTTTATGACTTACTTATTCCTATATATAGTTGGCATAATTTTAATATGGTGGATATATCGTGTCGGTTGGCTTGAGGCGCTCAAAACAGTAGTTAAAGTTATAGTCCCCTCAGCGCTTATTATTTTATTTAACATAAAAGCCGGAAGATTACTTTTTAAAAGTCCTGTAGTCGGATTATTAAGCGCTTTGCCTACCTCTATTTTTATCTTTAGAGGTTCATTACCTTTAGTTAGTTATATAAATAACTGGATTGAAAATAAAATAAATAATTATGGTGATTCGGAAGTTATAGATACTGATTCTGTGCCTTTAGATGATTAATTTAATCAAATCCAAGAAATAATTCTTTGTGTACAACAAGAACATCAAATAAAGTTGTTCCATGAATAGGACTTAATGGGATTTTGTCTATATTCAATGCTTCTGCGCAAATTAAATGAGCATCCCATTTTGTATCGTGATCACTTATTTCGATTGACCACTCAATTACTTTTTTGAAATGATCTGGCATCTCCGAACCAATTTTTCTGCAAATTTGACATAGAACTGATAAAAGAGGAGGTTTTGATGGCCTTTTTAGATCTTTAATAAGACTAGGTTGAGTAAATACACTTGTATAGCGAATGTAGTCTATCAATTCATATTCTTCTTTAGTAAGAGCTGCTTTATCTAATGCTCTTTCAAATTCGTCTATGGGGGTTATGGGCCTATCCAAGATATTAGTTGTTGCTGTTTTCTGAATCTATTTTTTCTTGATTAATTTCATTGGTCTGACTGCCTTCTATGGATTTAGGAGATTCATCTTTATCTTCTTCGTTCATAACTTGATCGATTTCATTTTGAAATTCATTCGATGCTTTTTTAAGGCTTTTCAAAGTTTTACCAAGCTGTTTGCCTAATTCTGGGAGCTTTTTTGGACCAAAAATTAAAAGAGCTAAGATAAGTATTACAGTAACTTCAGGTAAACCTACACCAAAAATATTCATAGCTGATAACTATTAACTAATTAGGAAATCTACTATTAAATATAGTCAAATCATGTGAAAATTTCATTCTCGGAACGGACTTATTAATATTAAAAAATTTTGAAAAATATTATTGTTATTAATACTCCTTTAAAGAAAACTAACCAAAGCAATTGATAATCACTCAATTTGAATTTTTTTTGGTACCAATTTATAAGGGTTTTATGTTTATCTATTAATTTTCTAATTTTCACTGAGATAATTTTATTACTATCACTTATTTTATCCTAATTTCTTTTATTATTATTTTATAGAAATCCTAGATTCAACTCAAATTAAATTATCCTGTTGAATTTTAATCTTTTTCCAAATTATTGAAACTATTCGCTTAATACTTACTTTCTTAAAAAATGAAGTACTTATTTGTTGTTTTTTACCTATTTTTTCTAATTTATCCAGCTGAAGCCGTTACCACAAAAATGTTTAAAGTATTGGATACTTGTGCAAGATATCGACTCGGTGAGATTAATGCTAATGAGGCTACAGAAAAACTAAAATTAAAATTAACGAATTCTTCAACTAGTCAGCCAAAGGACCTAGTAAAAAAATATTGCTCAGTATTTACTCCAAATGAAAAAATTGAATTTTAATCTTAGCAATACATATTTAATTATTCTTTTTTGAATAATCTTTAGCCTTGTTTCGTATTTCTTTAACTTTTTTAAAATTAGTTATTTTTAAGTTAAAAATAACTCCAAAAAAAAGAATAAGAAATAAAAAAATATAAATTATTAATTCCATATTGAATTAATAAATTCACCAGAGTTAAGCTCACCCTAGTTTATTTCAATAATTTTTTAGTATCTTTTAAAACAAAAAAACTGACTTTAATATCAGTTATTTACTGTAAAGCCACAAAAAAAACTTATTAACCTCTAATATGGAACTTTACAAGAATTATTGTGCAGATTGGAGATAAAATTCCAGAATTTTCTTTATTGGATCAAAATGGAGTTAAAAGATCAAATAAGGGTTTAAAAAATCCCCTTGTTTTGTTTTTTTATCCAAAAGATGATACGCCGGGTTGCACTATAGAAGTTTGCGGATTCAGAGATAAATATGACTTATTTAAAGTATTAGGTGCACAAGTTTGGGGAGTAAGTAATGGAAGTACCTCAAGTCATTTGGCATTTGCTAATAAAAATAAATTACAATATCCATTACTTTGTGATACGAATGACTCTCTTAGGAAAACTTTTAAAGTTCCTAAAGTATTAGGCTTTATGGATGGTAGGGTGACTTACGTTATTGATCGCAAAGGAACAGTTAGGCATATTTTTAGAGATTTATTGAATGGTCCTGAACACATTAAAGAGGCTATTAGAGTACTTAAGGAAATTCAAAATCAATAAATTATTAATCAAAGAATTTTAGTTTAATAAGTTTTGTTTTATTATAGTTTCAGCTTTTTTTTATATATGAAGAAAATGGGTATGCGGGCTGTTGATCTTGCTATTCAAAATGGAGTTGATCTTGACGGTACTCCAATCCCTCAAAAAATGCTAGATCTATACAATAGAATTATGGATGAGGAGAATAAAAGACAAAGGAGTGGTGTTAAAAAATCAATGAGAAATAGATGCGTCAAAACGGGTTCTAAGCATTTTGATAAAGAAACATTGAATCAATTATTAATAGACTCGGGATGGGAAGGTCTAAAAGAGAAGGAAATTTTATTTTTTTATAATTAAAAAAATTATAATTATCTTAAAATTATATATGGTAATTTTACCTAAATTTAAAAACTGAGAACTAATTAAATATTTTTTTAGATCTAATTTTTTGAATTATTTAAACCATCCTTTTTTGTTAGGGGAAATTATTTTCTCTTTTTCAGCTTTTGTTTTATTACTTGCTTTTTTGAAAGCCAAGTTAGCTTCTATAACTGTAACTATTGATATGAAAAAAAGACCAGAAATTCCAATTACTTGTTCATTTTGAGAAGGTTCTGAATCACCTTGTAAAAAAATACCTAAAGCGAACCATGCAGTACCAGCAGTGATGGTAAAAAAATAGGGTTTCCATCTTCTTTGATATAAGTAACCTGATCCTAAACCAGGAAGAAAATTCAAAAAAGATGCTACCCATCCTTTTGAAGATGCAAGTATTTCGTCTCTTGAGGGGTAAGACATTTATGTTAGGTATTTATTAAATGTGAATTTATATAAGCAAAAGATATTGCTGCACAAATTACCCAACTAAAGGGTAAGAACATTCTTATTTTTTCTTTATTGTTATTCATTTTTTAATTATGGAAAATATTTTTAAAATCTGTGGATTTAATAGATACCTTAAAATCAGAAGAATTAAAAAAGACGGTTTTTAACCGTCTTTGAAAAAAGTAATTTCTCTAAAAATAAATTATTTATCTTTTGAGACTGAGAGTACTTTAAGTTGTTTTTTTACTTCTTTTTCTCTCTCTTCAAGATGTTTTAGTTGAGCTTTAAAAGCATCTTCAAGTCTTACTTTTTGTGTTGTAATTTCATCAAGCTCTTCTTGATGTTGGTTTTTCTTTAACTCCTTCATTTCACTATCGGAAATAACATATACAGGGCGATATGAAGGTGTTTCAAAAAGAAGATCAAACATTGAATACATAAGTGACCTTTGAATTAGTACAAATTCAATATCTGATAATTCTTTGGAATATGAAAGGATAAATACCGAAGATATTGATACGGCAAATACACCGAATTTCGGTTTACATAACATAACCGCCCAGTATTTACCGATCAAATTTTAAGGTATGTTTTAAAGTATTAAGGAGATGCTTCTAAAAATTTAAATCAAAAAGAACTAAAAATGGATTTAAAAATTACTAAAACATTAGTAATCCCATCCAACGAAATTAAATGGCGATTTTCCAGATCCTCCGGTCCTGGAGGGCAAAATGTAAATAAAATTGAAAGCAGAGTAGAGATTATTTTTAATTTAGAGGATTCCAAAGTATTAAATGATTATCAGAAAGAAATTCTTAAGAGAAACCTGAAAAACAAATTAGTAAATAATAGCTTA